>JASCPI010000045.1 GCA_029959555.1 Lysobacteraceae bacterium PS02065
AGCACGCGGCGCGCACGTGCCGCGCCGCGCGTGCCGGCCTGGCCACGCGAGAGGCCGCGCAACGCGAGCGCGGGATCGGCAGCGGCTGCACGCCATGCCGGCACGAGCGCGAACGCGAGCATCGTCACGCCCGCGACGAGGCCGGTCACGGCGACGACGCGCAGGTCGAGCGACGGTGCCGTGTAGCCCGGCAGCAGACCGGGATCGAGCTGCGCGAGCGCGGCCGTCGCGGGCCAGGCCAGCGCGAGGCCCGCGAACACGCCGAGCGCGGTCACGACCAGCGCCTCGGCGACGAGCTGGCGTGCGAGGCGGCGCTGGCCCGCGCCGAGCGCACGGCGCAGCGCGAGTTCGGCGTGGCGGTCCTGCGCACGCGCGAGCATGAGGTTGGCGAGGTTCGCGCATGCGATCAGCAGTACGAGCGCGGACGCCGCTAGCAGCATCTGCAGCGGCGTGCGCAGTTTCGCACCGATCGCGTCCTGCAGCGGCTCGACCGCGGCCGACAGGCCCGCATCGGTATCGGGGAACGTCGCCGCCTGCCAGTCGGTCACGCCGCGCAGCACGTCGCCCGCCTGCGCGGTCGTGACGCCGTCACGCAACCGTGCGACCACGCGCAGGAAGCTCATGTCACGGCGGCTCTGCGCATGACCCGGTGCATAGGTCGGCATCCAGGCCTGCGCATCCGCCGGGAAACGGAACGCCGCCTGCGCCACGCCGACGACACGGTACGCATCGCCGTTGAGCACGACGTCGCGACCGACGATGTCGGCGGCGGCACCGAAGCGCGTGCGCCACAGCGCATCGCCGAGCACGACGACGCGCACGTTGTGGCGCTCCTCGTCGTCGCCCCAGGCGCGGCCGAGCGCGAGCGGCCGTGCGAACACGTCCCAGAAGCCCGGCGTGACCTTGTACGAGGCGAGCCGCAAGGCCTCGCCGTCACCGGCGAGGTTCATCGTCTCGGGCGCATACGCGCCGAACGCATCGAACGCGGCCGTGCTGCGTTCACGCCATTCCTCGAACTGCGGCACCGGGCTGTCGCTGCCGCGGTACGGCGGCTGTTCGCGCGTGACGCTCACGAGGCGGTCGCCGTGCGCGAACGGCAGCGGCTTGAGCAGTACCGCGTCGTAGACCGTGAAGATCGCCGCGAGCGCGCCGATACCGAGCGCGAGCGTCAGCACGGCCGTCACAAGGAACGTCGGCTGCGCGCGCAGGCCGCGCCAGGCCAGGCGCAGGTCGTCGGCGAATGCGGCGATCATGGCACGTCTCCGCGCGGCATCGAGGGTGTGCTCGAGAGGGCATCAGTCGTCACGCAAGGCCTCCATTGGCGCGACGCGCGCCGCACGCACGGCCGGCAGCACGGTCGCGAGCAGGCCGGCGAGACCGAGCACGGCGAGCGTCGCGATCCAGGCGAGCGGATCGGCGGCGCCGACGCCGTGCAGGAAGCGCTCGAGCAGGCGTCCCGCGGCGAGCGCGAGGGCGAGACCGGCAGCGAGGCCGATCGCGACATCGACAAGGCCGCGCGCGACGACGCCGCGCATGAGCCGCGGCGCCGAGGCTCCGAGCGCGGCACGCACGCCGAACTCGCGGCGACGCGAGGCCACGGCGACCGCGGTGACCGAGTACAGACCGACCGAGGCGAGCACGATCGCGAGCACCGCGAACACGCCGACCAGCGCGGCGTTCATGCGCTGCACCGAGGTCGCCGCCGCGACATCGCGCTCGAGCAGGCGCAGGCCCGCGATGCCGAGGCCCGGATCGACATCGCGCAGCGCCGCGCGAACGCGTAACGCGTAGGCGGCGGCATCGCCCTCGACGCGCACGGCCACGTTGACCGGCACGAACTGGCGCAGCAGCGCGAGCATCGGATCGGGCATCTGCGCGATCGGCGCGAACACGGTCGGCGGGGAGGCTTGCTGCGGACCGAAGTCGCGCACGTCGGCGGCGACACCGACCACGCGCATCGCCGGCATGCCGTCGCCGAAATCGACGGTCAGCGTCTGGTCGAGGGCCTGGCCGCCGAGGTAGGCCTTCGCGAAGGCGTCGTTGACGACCACGACCGGTTCGCTGCCGGCCACGTCACCATCGCCGATGTCGCGCCCGGCGAGCAGCGGGATGCCGAACGCGGCGAGCGTGCCGGGACCGACCGCGCGGTACTGCGGCGCCTCGTCGATCGGCAGGCCGTCGGAGCGCCTGATCGACATGTTGAGCTGCGAGCCGATCGGCAGGTTGGTGGTCAGCGCGATGTCGCGCACGCCGGGTTCGGCGCGCAGCCGCTCGGTGATGCGCTCGCCGAGGCGGTGCACGGCCGCGGTGTCGGGATAGGTCGCCGCGGCCGGATTGAGGCGCAGCACGAGCACGCCGCGCGCATCGAAACCGAGCTCGACCTGCGAGAGCTTCCACAGCGAGTGCGCGAGCATGGCCGACGAGGCCAGCAGCAGCGTCGCGAGCGCCGCCTGCGTGGCCACGAGCACGCGCCCGAAACGCTGCGTGCCGCGGCTCGCCCCCGTGCGTCCGCCCGCGACGAGGTCACGCGGCGTGCTGCCGCCGCGCCAGACGCCGAGCAGCGCCGCGAATACACCGACCAGGACGGCAGCGACCAGGGCGACGGCGAACGCACGCAGGCCGATCAGCGAGGCATCGGCGGCGATCCATCCATCCGGCAACCAGGCGCGGCCCAGACTCAGCATTGCCCACGCGAGCACGAGGCCGCCGACCGCACCCGCGACACCGACGAGCACGCCTTCACCGAGCGCCGGCAGCGCGAGCCGCATGGCCGAGGCGCCGAGCGCGGAACGCACCGCGCCATGATGGCTGCGCGCGAGGGCGCGCAGCAGCATGAGGTTGGACAGGTTGACCGCGACGAGCAGCAGCACGCAGGCCGCGCAGCCGAGGAACAGCAGCAGAACCGGACGCGCGGCGGCGCCGAGTTCGCCCGCGATCGGCCTCGCGAAGAAGCGCGGGCGCCAGTCGCCTTGCTCGCGACCGAGTTCGACCGAAAGCGCCTGCAGGCGCGTGTCGTAGGCGGCCTGCACCGCGTCGATCGCAGCACCGGGCGCGAGGCGCGCGAAGACCAGCAGGTTGGTCGCGCCGTCGGTGCTCGCCGACGCGAGCGCGAGCGGCAGCAGCACGTCGGGCGAGCCGTCGAGCCGGAACGTCGGCGGCAGCACGCCGACGACCGGCGTGGCGACACCGTCGACGAGCACGTCGCGACCGATCACGCCGGTGTCGCCCTGGAAATGGCGCTGCCAGAACGCGTGGCCGAGCAGCGCCGCACGCGGGCCGCCGGGGCGATCCTCTTCGGCCGTGAAGTTGCGACCGAGCACGGGGGCGACGCCGAGAGTCGGCAGCAGGCCCGCATCGACCGGCCATGCGGTGACGAGATCGGGATCGCCGCCGCCGGCGACGTTGACGTCCTTCGGCACGAAGCGCGAACCGAGACGCTCGACGCCGGCGATGCCGTCGAGCCGCTGGTACTGGCGCGGCGCGATCGTCGACCAGGCATGGCGGTCGCTCTTGCCGAGCACGACGAGGCGCTCGGCCTGCGGATACGGCGGCGGTGCGAGCAACACGGCGTCGACGAGCGCGAACACCGCGACCAATGCACCGATCCCGAGCGCGAGCGTGGAGCCCGCGAGCGCGACGAAGCCCGGCCGGCGCAGCGCGTTGCGCGCGCCGATGCGCAGCTCGTCGAGCACGAGCGTGAGGAAGGTCGTCATGGCGCGCCTCCGATGCCAGGGCTCTTGGATGCGGGGTTCACGCGAGCGCCTCGCGCGGCATGACGCGGCTGGCGCGACGCGCCGGCAGCAGACTCGCGAGCAGCAGCGTGCCGGCGAGCACGACGGCGACCGTCGCGAGCGTGGCGAGATCGGTCGCGGGCACGCCGTAGAGCAGACCCGCGAACAGGCGCGTGGTCGCGAGCGATGCGGCGAGACCGGCGACGATGCCGACCACCGCGATGCGCATGCCGTCGCGCAGGACGAGGTCGAGCACGCCGCGCGACGAGGCGCCGAGCGCCTGACGCAGTGCGAACTCGTGGCGGCGCTGGCCGACCGCGAACGCCATGAGGCTGTACAGGCCACCGGTCGCGAGCACGAACGCGACGGCCGCGAACACGCCGAGCAGGATCAGGTTGAAGCGGCGCTGCGCGACCGCACGCTCGCGCACCTCGGCGAGCGGGTAGACGCGACTCGGCACGTCGACGGCCTCGCGCTCGAGCAGCGTGCGCACGGCCGGCAGCGTCGTCGCGAGCGGCAGCGTCGTGCGCGCGACCACGCTGAACTCGCCGGCGATGCGCGGGCGCTGCGCGATCGACACGTAGACGGCGCCCATCGGCGTGCGCTCGAGGCGGCGTTCGTGCACGTCGCCGACCACGCCGATGATCGTGACCGGACGCAGGTCGCCGTCCATGTTGCCGACCTGGATGCGCTGGCCGATCGGATCACGGCCTGGCCAGGTCTTCTGCGCGACCGTCGCGCTGATCACGGCGACGTGCTGGCTGTCCTCGCGGTCACGCGCGTCGAAGGCACGGCCCGACAGCAACGGAATGCCGGCGGCGTCGAAGTAGCCCGCGCTCGCGGCGCGGAACTCGGCGTAACCGAGCTGCGTCGGCGGCGGCGTGTCGAACGAGGTGACGGTGTCGTCCCAGAATGCGCCGTTGGCGCCGCCGGTCAGCGGCAGGCGATTGGAGCCACCGACCGCGGTAATGCCGGGCTGCGCGGCGAGCGCGTCCATGATCGCGGTGTAACGGCGTGCGGCCTGCTGCGCGGCGGCGGGCTCGGCCATGCCGGGCTGTGACAGCTCGATCGCGATCGCGCCTTCGGCACGGAAACCCGGATCGACCGCGAGCAGGCCGAGGAAGCTGCGGCCGAGCAGGCCCGCACCGACCAGCAGCACGGTCGTGAGCGCGGTCTGCGCGACGAGCAGTACCTTGCGCGAGCGCAGCGTCGCACGGCTCGAGGACTGCCCTCGCCCGCTTTCGCGCAGCGTCTCCATCGGCGCACGTGCACGTGCGCCGAGCACGCCGGCGATCGACAGGATCACGGCGATGACGACGGCACCGACGAAAGCGGATGCGGTCGACGTCACGGACACGTGGATCTCCTGCGCACGCGGCAAGGTCTCGCCGGCCAGATGCACGAGCAGGCGCAGCGCACCCCACGCCACCGCGAGCCCGGCCAGCGTCGCGGCGAGGCTGACCGCGAGGCTCTCGAGGAACACCTGGCGCGCGAGGCGTGCGCGGCTCGCGCCGAGCGCGGTGCGCACCGCGAACTCCTTCGAACGCGCGGCCGCGAGGGTCAGCAGCAGGTTGAGTGCGTTGCTGATCGCGATCGCGAGCAGGAACACGGTGCCGGCGGCGAGCATGAGCAGTGCGCTGCGCACGGGCGCGGCGATCGCGTCGGCGAGCGGCGTCACCTCGAAGCCGTGGGCATCGACGTCGCCGGCGTGTTCGCGCTGCAGGCGCGTCGCGAGCGCCGCCACGGCGAGCCGTGCGGTTCCGAGTGCGGCGCCGTCATCGAGCAGCGCGACGGCATCCCAGTTGTGCGCGGTGCGCGATTCGCCACCGGTCCACGCGGCCGGTGCGGGCGTCCATACGGCGGTGTCGCCGGGATAGGCGAAACCCGCCGGCATGACCGCGACGATCGTGACCGGCGTGCCGTCGATGTCGAGGCGCTGGCCGAGCACGTCCTCGCGACCGTTGAGCTGCGAGCGCCACATCGCGTGCGAGATCACCGCGACGGCGCCACGCTCGTCGCGATCGAACGTGCGGCCGAGCGACGGAGCGAGGCCGAACACGCCGAAGAAGTCGTCGCCGACCCAAGCCACATGGGTACTGCGCAGCTGGCCACCGAAGCCGACCGGCGAAGGACCTTCCGAGATGAAGGCGGTCTTCGCTACGCCCTGGGTACCCGCGGCGAGATCACGGTAGTTCGGCATCGCGAGCGCCATCGGGCGGCCGTCGTCGGAGAGCTCGCGCAGCTGCACGACGCGGTCGGCATTCGGGAACGGCAGGCCGCGCAGCAGCACCGCCTCGACCACGCACAGGATCGCCAGTGCCGCGGCGAGGCCGCAGGCCAGCGTCAGCATCGCGAACGCGTGCGTGCCGGGATGGGCGCGCAAGGCGCGCAGGGCGTGGCGGAGATCGTCGTGCAGCGTGTTCATCGGTGTGCGTGTGTTCCGGTGGTGAAGCGGTGAAGAAGACCTGGGGGAATGGCGCGTCAGCCGTCGCGCAGCGCCTCCATCGGCGGCACGCGCGCGGCGCGCAGCGTCGGCACGATGCAGGCGGCGAACGCGACCACCGCGAGCACGGCGATCGTCGTCGCGAGCACGAACGGATCGGCGGCGCCGATGCCGTAGAGCTGCGAGGCCAGCAGCCGGCCCAGCGCGAGCGCGCCGAGCGCACCGGCGACAAGGCCCGGCACGATCAGGCGCAGGCCCGAGCCGAGCACGAGGCGGTGGATGTCGAGCACGTTCGCGCCGACGGCCTTGCGCAGGCCGATCTCGCGGCGGCGCTGCGCGACCGAGCCGGCGATGACGCCGTACACGCCGATCGCGGCGAGCACGAGCGCGACGAGCGCGAAGCCGCCCATGAGGCGCAGGTTGAACGCGCGCATCGCGACGCCGCCCGCGGCGAGCTCGTCCATGCTGCGCACGCGGAACACCGGCATCGCGGCATCGAGCTCGCGCAGCGCGGCACGCACAGGCTCGGCCATCGCCATCGGCTCGCCGCCGACCTTGATCGCGAGTTCGAACTGCGGGAACAGCGAATGCGCGTGGTGCATGTAGACCTCGGCATCGGGCTCGCGTTCGACGCCCATGCGCGCATCGGCGACGACGCCGACGATGGTCTTCGGCCCGCCGAGGAACACGACCTCGCGGCCGAGCGGATCGACGCCGGGCAGCAGGCGGCGCGCGAACGTCTCGTTGACGACGACCTGGGTCGGGAACGCGCCGGGACGTGCGTCCGCATCGACGAGGTTGCGGCCCGACACGAGACGCATGCCGAGCGTGTCCATGAAACCCGGATTGACGAAGCGCCAGTTCGCACCGGTGCGGCTCGCGCCGCCGTCGGGCGCGGCCTGGCCGACGACCTCGATCGTCGAGCTCGCGTTGTCGGCGCCCGACAGCGGCAGCGCGTCGCTGACGCCGACGACCTCGACGCCCGGCAGCGCGCGCAGGCGCGTCAGCACGGCCTCGATGCGCGACTGGAAGATCGCCGTGTTGCGATGGTAGGCGGCCTCGAAATCCTCGCCCGGCGTGGTCGGTGGCGTCGGCACGATGATCGACGCGGTGAGCACGTGCGTGGTGTCGACGCCGGTGTCGACGCGGCCGATCTGGCGCAGGCTCTCGATGAGCAGGCCCGCGCCGGCGAGCAGCACGAGCGCGACGGTGAGCTCGGCCGCGACGAGCACGTGGCGCGCACGTCCGCCGTTGCGGCCGCCGACGCTGCCGCGCGCTTCGTCCTGCATCGCCCGCGCGGGATCGGCGCGCGACGCACGCAGCGCCGGCCACAGGCCGAACGCGAGCATGGTCACGATCGCGACCGCGACGCACGCCGCGACGACGCCGGCATCGACGCCGACGACGCTGTGCCCGGGCAGCACGCCCGGCGCCGCGGAGAGCAGCATCGGCACCGCGAACGCGGCCGCGACGAGGCCGACCGCGCTGCCGAGCAGCGCGATCAGCACGACCTCGGCGAGCACGAGGCGCACGAGTCGGCGCTTCGACGCACCGAGCGCGGCGCGCACGGCGAGCTCGCGCTGGCGCTCGACGCCGCGCGCGAGCAGCAGGCTGGCGAGATTCGCGCAGGCGATCAGCAGCACCAGCGACGAGGCACCGAGCAGGATCAGCAGCGGCTCGCGCACGTCGCTGACGAGGCGGTCGGGCAGCGTGACGAGACGCGCGCCGAGCGGGTTCGCGGTGTCGCCGCGTTCGCGCGAGAGGCGCTCGTTGACCTGGGCGAGCGCGGTGTCGGCCTGGGCGACGCTCGCGCCTTCGCGCAACCGGGCGACCACCGACAGGTAGCTCGTGTCGTCCGTGGACGCACCGGGACGCAGCGCGGTCGGCACGAACACGTCGACCGTGTCGGGATAGCGGAAGCTCGCCGGCGTGATGCCGACGACGCGGTAGGCGGTGCCGTTGAGCACGAGGTCGCTGCCGACCGCGTTGGCGCGACCGCCGAGCTGGCGCTGCCAGAACGCGTGGCCGACGACGACGACGCGCTCGTTGCGCGCCTCTTCCTCTTCGCCGAAGTAGCGGCCTTCGGCCGCCGGCAGGCCCATCGTCGTCCAGAACCCGGGCGTCACGGCGTAGGCGGTCAGGCGCTCCGCGCTCGCGCCGGGCGCCTGGAAATGCAGCGTCGCGCCCGCGAACGCGCCGAACGTCGCGAACACCTCGCGCGAACCGTCACGCCACTCGCCGAACAGGTTCGCCGACACCGGTCCGCCGAACGGCTCGGCGACGCGATCCACGCGCACGATGCGCTCGGCCTGCGGATACGGCAGCGGCTTGAGCAGCGTGCCGTCGACGACGCTGTATACCGCGCCGATCGCCCCGATGCCGATCGCGAGCGTGAGCACGGCGACGGCGAGGAAGGTCGGCTTGGCGAGCAGGTTGCGCCAGGCGTGGCGGAGGTCGGCGGTGATCGCGGGCATGGGCAGGCTCCGTTTCAGCGCAAGGCGGTGGCGGGATCGACCGACGCCGCGCGCCAGGCCGGCAGCAGCGATGCGGCGACGGCCACGGCGACGACGAGCGCGGCGTTGGTCATGAACACGACGGGATCGAACGCACTCGTCGCGAACAGCAGCGAATCGAGCACGCGCGTGAACGCGAGGGCGCCGGCGATGCCGATCAACGCGCCCGGCACCGCCAGGCGCAGGCCTTCGCCGACGACCAGCTTGAGCACGTCGACGCGGCGGCTGCCGACCGCGAGGCGCACCGCGATCTCGCGCGTGCGCTGGCCGACCGAGTACGCGATGACGCCGTAGACGCCGAGCCCGGCGAGCAGCAGCGCCATCGTGGAGAAGCCGCCGAGCATCGAGCTGGTCAGGCGACGCGGTGCGGCGGCCTGGCCGACCACGGCATCGAGCGTCGTGTAGTCGCCCGTCGCAAGCGTCGCGTCGAAGTCGCGCAGGACCGCGCGCACGCCCGGCACGAGCGCGGCGACGTCGCCGCCCTCGCCGCGCACGAGCAGTTCGATCGCGCCCCAGTCGTTGTTCTGGCGCAGGTCGAAGTACATCTCGGGCGTCGGCGCTTCCTCGATCGCGCGCGGCACGTCGCCGACGACGCCGACCACGGTGCCATAGCTGCCGCCGCCGTTGCCGCGGCCCATGATCTGCTGGCCGAGCGGATCGCGGTCCGGCCAGAGCTGGCGCGCCATCGTCTCGTTGACGATCACGACCGGCGCCGCATCGAGGCCGTCACGCGCGTCGAAGTGACGCCCCGCGCGCAGCGGCACGCCGAGCGTGGCGAGGTAGCGATGGTCGACGAGGCGCGGCGAGGCGCTCGGATAGGCGTTGCGCTCGTAGGTGACGCCTTCGGCACCCGCGCCCCAGCTGCGGTTGCGGCCGAGCGGCAAGGTGTCCGACAGGCCCGCCGTGGCGACGCCGGGGACGGCGAGCACGCGCTCGACGAGGTGCTCGTAGTAGGCGATGCGCTCGGCATCGCTCGCGAACGAACGCGCCGCGTCGACGCGGAACGCGACGGCCTGGCGTGGATCGAAGCCGAGGTCGACGTTCATGACCGCGACGAAGCTGCGGATCAGCAGGCCCGCGCCGGTCAGCAGCAGGCAGGCGAGCGCGACCTGGGCGACGACGAGGCCGCGCCGCGTGCGTACCGCTGCGGGGCCGAGATCGCCCGCGCCGCCGCCGGAACGCAGCGCCGCCTGCACGTCGCCGCGCCACAGCGCGAACGCGGGCCAGACGCCGCACAGCACGCCCGCGAACAACGCCGTAGCGAATGCGAACACGAGCGCGGGCAGGTCGACGTGCGCGGTATCGAGCAGCGGGATCGGGAACGTGCCGAGCTCGGCCAGCGCATCGGTCGCGAACACCGCGACCGCGACGCCGAGCGCGCCGCCGACGAACGCGAGGACGAGGCTCTCGGCCAGCGTCTGGCGGACCAGGTGCGACAGCTTCGCGCCGAGCGCGATGCGCACGGCCGATTCCTTGCGGCGTGCCTGCGCACGCGTCAGCAGCAGGTTGGACAGGTTCGCGCAGACGATCAGCAGCAGGCAGACGACCGCGCCGAACAGGATCAGGAAGGCGGTACGGAACGGACCGCGCACATGCGTCTCGAGGCCGGACACGACGGCGCCGACGCGTCCGCGCTCGGGGTGTTCGGCACGCAGGCGCGCGTTGACCGTGTCGAGCTCGACCTGTGCCGACGCCGCGGTCGCCCCGTCGGCGAGGCGACCGACGACGAACAGCGTGTTGCCCCAACGCTGCGTCTGCGCGGTCAGCGGGAACGTGGTCAGCACGTCGACGTCGCGGCCCGGTGCGAACATCGAGCCGAAGTCGAAGCTCGCCGGCAGGATGCCTACTACGGTCGACGGCGTGCCGTTGACGTCGAGCGTGCGGCCGACGATGCCGGCGTCGGCGCCGTAGCGCGTGCGCCAGAAGCGGTCGCTGAGCATCGCCGTCGGCGTGTCGAAGTTCGCCTCGCTCTCGACGAAGCCGCGACCGAGTTGCGCGTGCACGCCGAGCACGTCGAGGAAGTTGTGCGTGACCGGCACCACGCGGATGCGCTCGGGACCCTCGGGGCCGGCCAGCGTGTAGCGCTGGAAGTCGAAGAACGCGTAGTAGCCGCCGAGCGCCGTGAACGCGCGGCTCTGCTGCTGCCAGGTGCGCAGCGTCTCGACCTGCATCGTGCGCGCCGACAGGCCGCCCGCGGCGGGACCGCCACCTTCGACGAACGCGAGCCGGTCCGCCGCGCGTACCGGCAGTGGCTTGAGCAGCACCGCGTCGAGGATGCCGAACATCGCTGCGCAGGCGCCGATGCCGAGCGCGAGCGTGAGCACCGCGACGAGCGTGAAGCCCGGCGTGCGGGCCAGTTGGCGCAGGGCGAAGCGCAAGGTGTTCACGGCCGGCCTCGTCGACGCGATCAGGTCGCGGCGTTCGCGGCGGCACGCGCCGGGCGCATGAGGCGCTGGTCCTCTTCGTGGCGCAGGCGGTGCATGGTCGCCTCGTCGACGACGCGGCCGTCGAACATGAAGATCTTGCGGTCGGCGAAGTCGGCGTAACGCGGATCGTGCGTGACCATGCAGATCGTCGAGCCGGCCTTGTGGAGTTCGTCGAGCAGCTCCATGACCGCCTCGCCGTTCTTCGAGTCGAGGTTGCCGGTCGGTTCGTCGGCGAGCAGGATCGAGGGCTGGCCGACCAGCGCGCGCGCCACGGCGACGCGCTGCTGCTGGCCGCCCGAGAGCTGCGCCGGGTAGTGCTTCACGCGGTGCGCCATGCCGACGCGCTCGAGCGCGGCGATCGCGCGGTCGCGACGCTCGGCTTTCGAGACGCCGTCGCGATAGGTCAGCGGCAGCTCGACGTTCTCGAACACGGTCAAGTCGCCGATCAGGTTGAAGGCCTGGAACACGAAGCCGATTTCCTGGTTGCGGATCGCCGCGCGCTCGCTCGCGCCGATGTCGGCGACCTCGCGGCCGTTGAGGCGGTAGGTGCCCTCGCTCGGCGTATCGAGCAGGCCGAGGATCGCCAGCAGGGTCGACTTGCCGCAGCCCGACGGGCCCGTGATGGACACGTACTCGCCCTTGGCGATCGCGATGTGCACGCCGGCCAGCGCATGCGTCTCGACTTCGTCGGTCAGGAACACCTTCTTGATGTTGTCGAGGCGGAGCAGGGATTCGTCGGTCATGGCGGGCTCGTGTCGGTCGGCGATGGGATGCGGTGGGAAACGGAAGGCGTCACTTGAGGCGCAGGCGGTCGGCCTGGTCGTAGGCGCTGGTGTCGGAGAGCACGACGCGGTCGCCGGCCTGCAGGCCCTGGCGCACCTCGATGAGGTTGACCGAGCTGCGGCCGAGCAGCACCGGCACGCGCTCGGCGACGCCGTCGGCATCGACGCGGAACAGGCGTGCCTCGGTCTCGGGCTGGCCGAACGCGGGGCGACCGACGTAGAGCACGTCGGCGAGGCGCTCGATCTCGATCGTGCCGTCAACGGAAAGGTCCGGACGCGCACCGCCCGGCAGATCGCCGGTCAGCTCGACGTCGACCTGCACGGTACCGTTCTGCACGGCCGGATCGACGCGCAGTACCTTGCCGGCGACGATGCCGTTGCGCGTGTCGATGCGCGCGGGCTGGTCGATGACGATGTCCTTGGCCTGGGTCTCGGCGATGCGCAGCTCGGCCATGAGTTCGCCGGGACGGGCGACGCGGGCGAGGTTGGAACCGGCGGCGACCTGCTGGCCTTCCTCGACCGCGATGCGCTGCAGGACGCCGGCGATGCCGGCACGCACCTTGAGCGCATCGGCCTGGCGCTGGCGCAGGTCGCGCGTCGCCGCGAGCTGGGCGAGGCGCGCCTGGTCGGCGGCGAGCTGCGCGCGCATGTTCTGGGTGAACTGGTCGATGCGCTCGTGTTCGATGCCGAGGCGCGTCTTGAGCTGGCCCATCGCGAGCGCACTGCGCTTGGCTTGGATGCCCGGGATGATGCCCTTGTCGCGCAACGTCGCCTCGGCTTCGGCCTGCAGGCGCGCGGATTCGTATTCGGCCTCGATGCTGGCGAGGCTGGCCTTCTGGTCGAGCAGCTGCGACTGCAGCGTCGCGCGGCGCACGGCGAGGTCGGCCTCGGCAGCGGTGACCTCCGACTTCGCCGACAACAGCTGGTCATCGACCTCGGGGTTGTTGAGTTCGAGGATGACCGTATCGGTCTCGACCTTCGCGCCGGGCTTGACCACGATGCGCTCGACGCGCGCGGCGGTCTCGGCGGCGATCCAGCGGATCTCCTTCGGCACAAGCGTGCCGGGGCCGCGCACCTCACGCAGCAGTTCGCCGCGCTTGACGGTGTCGACGAGCAGGCTCGTGCGTTCGACCGACGGCATGGCCGGTCCCAGCGAGGCGAGTCCGACGCCGGCGGCGACGATGAGGGTGGCGACGACCGTGCCGAGGATGATCTGGCGGCGGCGCTTGCGTTGCTTCAGTTCGGGGCGTGCGATGTCCATGGACATGCTTCAGCACGAGGCATGCCAAATCATGCAATCAACGTAAATAGCTGATTCTCATGACTTGCCGCGAGGTGTCCGGTAGCCGACACCCATCATGTGTCCACGAGCGAACACTCCGTCTCCCACAAGCGTTCAGTCACCCGGGCCACCGACGGACGTCAGCTCTTGGGACCGGGCAGGACGAATCGCACGTCGTAACGCGCCGTCTCCTGCCCCGCACACGTCACCATGACTTCCGCGTCGCCGCCGACGAGCGCGCCTTCCCCCACGACGACACCGGCATAGCCGTACGCGTCGGGATGAGCGTCCGCCTGCAAGGCCCGCGCACCGGCCTGCCGGATCTCGATCACCGACGTACACCCCGATGGCGTCGGCACGGGTACGAGCATCACCAGTGCCCCGTCGGCCGGAAGGGCGATCTCGACCACATCGGCGAGACCGCGCGTCTTGTCGACGTACGCGAGCGTCGCCGGCGATGTCGTGCGTCCCGGCGTGCGCAGCACGGATGCACCCGCAAATCCGACCACTACGAGGACCGCCGACGCCGCGATACGCCCCATCCACGGCGATCGCGGACGTCGTGGCGAGACCTCATGCCGGCGGACACCCGAGCGATCGTGACCGGCGCGGGTCACGCGTGTCGGAACATCGCCTTCCGGGCCGCTGCCGCCCGCAACGCTCGTGGCGACCGCAGCCGATGAGGCTTCGAGACCGATGCGCAAAGCCGTGTCCGACTCGACGATCTCGGCCAGGTCGGGACGCTCGAGCAGCAGGAGCTCGAACGCCTGCGATTCCGACTCGTCGAGATCACCGTCGAGATAGGCGCGCAGCAGCGCGTGCTCGAAGATGCTCATGCCGCACCTCCCGGGATGGATGCGGCGTGGGGCGTGCCGCGACATGCCTGCGGTAACGGCACGGGTTCCGCGAGCCTCGCGCGCACCCGATCCCGCATGCGCAGGCGGGCACGCGAGATCACCCGGTCGAACTGCTCCTTGCCGAGTCCGAACCGTGCCATGAGGTCGGGCTTGCCGATACCCGCCACGTAGTACTGCGAGACGATCGCGCGATCGCGTTCGGTCGGCAATTCGTCGAGCACCTGCCTCGCCAGCTCCGCGAGCTCACGCCGCTCGCAGAACTCGAGCGGCGTGAGCGGCTGGTCCATCAGCGGAAGCGGGCCTTCCGCGATGTCCTCGAAGCGCACGCAGGGCTTGCCCCTCGCGAACATGAGCGCAGCGTTGCGGCCCGCCTGCAGAATGTACGGCAGCAAGGCCCCCGGATCGTTCAGGCGCCCGGCGCGCAACGCCACGATGACCGCCAGAACTACGTCCTGCACGAGATCGTTGGTCGCTTCCGGGTTGCGCGTGATCCGGAAGACGACGGCACGCAAGCCCGGCAGGCAGCGGAGGACGTCCTGTTCACACGGGACATAAGCGGACGCTCCATCCATTTCACGAGCCTCTCAACCAGGTCCAACCCTATTTCGAAATGAAAAGCTAAGAACAGCATCATCCGCGCATGATCCACTGATCCTTCATCGATCGCGGCCGAATCAGTCCGGACCGTCGTCGCCATCACCATGACTTGACTCAAATTTTCTTACACGCACATCTTTCATTGTCGATAATTTTCCACATTCGGAATCGCTTATGAGAAAGACGTTCTTATCAGACGACAACGAAGGATGCCACTTCGAATTTTGGCCATCTTTTTTATCGAAATATTCCACTCTTATTCTATGACAATCGTTTCCTAAATTATCAGGATGCTTGCAGGTGGCGGCAGCATCCGTCAGGTAGATATACATCTTACCTTCTCGATCCTTCTTTTTCACATCAAATGACAACCAGGGAACGCCCGTATCGGAAACCATCTTCATGGGATCACTAAAATCGTAACCATGCGAAGTGCCCCTCTTCCATCCAACAACCGCGTAAATAGACCCCTTGTTGGAGAAAATCTTTATTCTATTCCCGTTATTCAGGCCAATTGAATATCGACTATTCCCCGCGACCACGCCGCTCAAGCTATAATTTCTATCGACCCCCCAAGCGATATCATCCACTCCTGCCTCCTGAAAGAAAAAACCAGCTCCGCCCTTCTCCAACCTACAATGAGTGGCCCCCGACCCAGCACCATTTGTGCTACTTCCGACGCTCATCGAGGAAAGCAGGAAAACAGATGCAATAATAGAAATCATGACCATCCCTTTTTAAGAATGCCGTTTCATGTCATCACGAGTCGCGCTTCTTTACCCCTTGTCTATAACATCGATTCCCGCCCAGAATCTCGGATTCCGATAGTGCGGACTGGATCTGAGCCGCTCGCGCACGAGCTTCGCCGCACTCGGAGCATCACCAGTCCTCAATGCCTCCTCGTAGAAAAGTGGCGCCCAGAACGCCGACGCACTGTCGCTCGCGGGGTTCGACGCCGAGACGACCGTTCGCACACCGGCCTCGATGAAGGCTGCCGCCAGGGTCATCCGTGATGCGCCGGCCGGTGCGTCGATCGTGGGGCCTCCGCAGGCGCTGAGGACGACCATGTCGGCGCGCATCGGCGTCGAGGCGATTTCGGCGTAGGTCAGCAACAGCGGACGTTGACGGCCCGGAAGCCACAGCCCCGCGTACAGGCTGCCTCGGGAAGGCGGCTGCCCATGCCCGATCACGTGGACCCATCCACGCTCGTCCTTTAGTCCACCGAGCACTGCCCCAGCGTCCGACACGTCGATGTCGCCGAGGCCGCCCGGCGCGATCGACGATGCCGCGCTGCGCACGCGCGACGCCTCCGCACCCGCGAACGGAAGCGCGGCACGCGTTCCGGGCAGGTCGAGCGCGAGTATCGCCAGCGATACGGGCACGGCGGTGCGCGACGGGACGTCGCGGGAGGGATCGAGCTGCAGGACCACGGCAGGTTCCGACCGGCCCGCTTCGCCGGTACGCGCTGCAATCCATGACCAGGGCAATGGGTTCGTGCCCGGCGTGACGACGACACGCCATGTCGCGACATCGCCAGGCGCGCACGCGGCGACCGCCGCATGCCATCGCGCCGCTTCGAGGTCGAGCACTGCGATATCCGCATCATGACCGTTGAGTGCACGTTCGAAACGTGACGCCAATGACTCGTAATCGCCACGGGGTACGTCCATGCACACCCGCGACTCGCCTTCGATCACGGCATAGAGCCGGAAGCGAGCCGTCCCCGACAGCGGAAGCAAGACCAGTTCATCGCCCGGACCAGCATCGATGGGCAACGGCTCGACTCGGTCGTGCGTGACGACCTGATCGAGCGGTTCGACCGTGGCGAGCGCAACGAACAGCGCGCGCTGATCGGCATCCGTACCCGCGATGATGGCGCGCGACATCGCGTCGCGGATCGCATCGGGCACGCGTGTCACACCTGCGGGCGATTCCCGCGATCGTCGTGGAACGCCACCTGCGATCGCGTCCCGCAGCAACGATGTCGTCATGCCGGCCTGCTGCGCTGCTGGCGAGGCTGCGACATCGAAGAGTTCACGCTGATACTTCGCGATCCACACGCGAGCGCCCGAGCGCAGGGCGGCAGACGGCCATCGGCTCGTCTGCGCGACAAGAGTCTTCATGCCGTCCATGAGCGGCTGAGCGGCGGCCTCCACCTGACCCGACTGCAACAGACCTCGGGAGGTCAGTGACGCCAACTCGAAGGCCTCGCCGGGCTCGAGTCCCGCACGCTCCACGCGCGACAGGTCACGGACCGCATCCGCCGGCCTGCCTTCAGCCAGAACCAGACGCGCGCCTACCAGTTGCCACGCCGGCACTCGAACCGCCGAATCTGGCGCCTGCACAGCGGTGTACCGGGCCTTGGCATCCGCCAGGTCGCCGATGAGGATGGCGAGTCGCGCGCGTTCGATCAGCAGTGCATCGCGACACTCCGCGCTTCCCGACGAAGCGCACGCCGCAGCCGCGACGTCGAGCATCGCCCGAACCTCGCCCGCTTCTTCGCGCGTCGCGTGCACATGCGCCAGCCGCAGCGACGCGGTGGCGAGCACATCCGGGGAATCCTTGACCCGGAGGCGGGCGACGACGCTTCGAAGCAGACGGATCTCTTCGTCCTGGGCGCCGGCCAGACGGGCGATACGCGCGAGCTTGGTGTCGACGTCGGCCTGCTCCTTCGGCAGACCCGATTCTCCGAGGAGCGCGGCGGCTTCGCCGAACTCGCGCATCGCGGCATCCAGATCACCGAGGCGGCTGTAGAGGTTTCCGAACGCGACGCCGAGCCGCACGCGTGCCGCCGTGGGCAGGAACTCGGACCGCTCGTCGACGTGGAGGAGCAACTCGCGACTTCTCGCAAAGTCCCCACGCTTCATCCACAGATTGGCGAGCGAGATGCCGCGGACACCGGCTTCCGACCACTCCCCCAAGGCCTCGAAGCGCTTCAGTACGGCTTCGTCGCATGCGATCGCGCCGACGACGTCACCCCGACGCGACTTCAACAGGCATTGCGCAGAGTCGATGCGGAGCTCGTAGTAGGCGAGGCCTAGTCCCGACAAGGCGTCGGCCGCCTTCCCGAAGCGTTCCTCGGCCTCATCGTAGCGTCCGGCACGGGAGGCATCCTCGCCCGCCGCCATCCACGCGACGGCGGCACGCGCAGGATCGCCTGCGATCAGCCAGGCGTCACGCGCTTCGACGAAGGTGTCCGCGGCGGCCGCGTGAAGTCCGGCGGAATAGCGGGCATTCGCAAGTGCGTGAACGAGCCATGCCCTTCGGATCGGCCGATCCTCCTTCGCATGCAGGATCTCGAGATCCGCGATCGACGCCGAGGCCGTTGCGGCGTCGCGCTCGATCTGCCCGGTGTACCGGCGTTCCAGATCGGCGAAGAATGCGAGTTCTTCGGCATCACAGGCCGGTCTCGAGACGATCACGCCGCCGGCCTGCCCCGGGACGATACGCACTTCGATCGAGGATGCACCGCTTATCGCGGCGACGCCGAGCCGCGGTGGCTTCGAAGCGATCTCGTGGAACGCTCCGGTGCCGTCGATACGGTATTGAAGATCGCTCCCACGCTCCTCGATCAGCAACGCGGCATGCACGAGTGAGGGCGGCAGCAGCACCACATCGCCGGCCGCCACGGGAGTGACGGACGCACGGCCGACGCCGTCGGAGCAGGTGTCAGCCGCCCATGACGTCACCGACCAGGATGCCGGCACGCACATGAAAAAGAGCATGCCGGCGATAGAAAGCGCGGTGCCTTTCATTCCCTGTCCATGGAGCGAGAGACGCGCTCGATCATACGAGCGCGAAAGGAATGTTCAATTGGAAAAAGCGTCAAAACGAAAAATTACTGGGGTCGTCGCCACAGGGACACCGACCTCGTCGCCCCGGCGGCGACGGATCGGACGCCGATGTGCGTCTCAACCGCAGGACTGCCGGGCGATCGGTGCGCCGGCTCCATCGACCTTCTGCGGAGAGGCGGGCTGGACAGGTGCTGCGCCACCGAATGCGACATGGATGCGGACGAGTTCCTCGAGTGCCCCGATACGCGCCTCGAGCGCAGGCTTCTCGGATGGGTCTGCCGCCTCGGCGCGCGTTTTCATCTGGTCGAGTTCGTCCCGCAGTCGCGCGAGTTCATTGGCAGCGACTGCGCCGTTCGGCCTCGTGCTCGCGGCATCACGCACGAGCTCGCCGAGACCGAACTCGAACGAACAGGCGTTGTGGTAGATCAAGGCATCCTGGACGGCGCGTACGGGCGTATAGGCATCCGGCGAGCACGCCTGGTTGCCACGAATGGTCTCTCTCATCGCGTCCCTGTTCTTGCGGACGACCAGATTGATCGCGGTCGCGACCTGCCCCTGGTAGACGTTGGCGTCGATGTGGCTCTTGGTGGCCCCGACCATCGCGGCCCCCGCCGCCAGATTGCGTGCCGCGATGCCGTTGGCGATGGCGGAACCACCACTGAGAAGGCT
Source organism: Lysobacteraceae bacterium PS02065 (assembly GCA_029959555.1). Classification (GTDB taxonomy): domain Bacteria; phylum Pseudomonadota; class Gammaproteobacteria; order Xanthomonadales; family Rhodanobacteraceae; genus Dokdonella. Next base: position 19,095 of record JASCPI010000045.1, read on the forward strand.
GCCCGCCACATCCATCTGCAGATTGAGACCCGCATGCGTGCCGAAGACCGATGCAAGGTAACGGTCGCACAGGCGGTCGCTCTGCATGAGCATCTCCGACTGCGTTTCGTTGCGCACGAAGCGACGCTGCGGATCGGTCAGGTTCACCGCGGAAGCGAGCGAGTCGTCGGGCTTGGCACCCTCGGGAGCGAAGCAGGCGCTTCCCTCCCCCGTTCGGGCACGGCACAGCCACTCGTCCTGGGTCCGGCATGCGAACGTGCCGAGAGAGAAATGCGACCAATCGACACCCTGCCCCTCGCGTTTCACCCGCCCCCATCGCTCCATCGTCAGCCCGTCGACCGCCTTGCAGTAGGTCAGCGCATCGACCTGGGCCTGATCGGTCACATAACGGTTGAGTGAGCACCCCCCACTCGCGAGCACGGCAAACAGCAGGACAACCCAACGGATCGGATCGAGCACGGCACATCCCCTGATTGGTGAAGACGTCCGTACGGATGCACCCGCGTGCCAAACCTCCCATCCCACGGACGGATGACTGTCGTTGCGGAACCTCGTCGCATGCAAGGTGCGAGGTTACGCACCTCGGCGCATCCGTGGTTCCGACCTTCGCCAGAACGTCCAGGGGACCATCGTCATGCTTCGGACACCGTTCGCGCTGACAGCCGCAGCGTGGCTCACGGCACTTTTCTCGCCCCCGCTCGCCTACGCGGATGATTCGAAAGTGCCCGGCAGCGAGACGCAGGGTGGAACACCGACTACGGCGTCCGCGACGGAAACAGGCCTCAGATGGCCCCTGACCCGCGCCAAGAGCCTCGAGATCTCGCCCGGAACTGCTCCGTGGAAGGTCGATGTATCCCAAGGAAAGACGCCATTGAACGTCGGCATTTCGTCGTGGCCCCTGCAGGGACATTCGGCCGATGCACCGTTGTGGGTGAACGTGCCCCCGGGGGCCGTGCAACCCACCGTCAAGGCGTTGGAAGACATCGCGAAGGCCATGCGCGCGATGCCGCGCTGCACGCCGCAGGCTCCGCGTGATCCGGCATGCGACGGCATCGCGCTCATGCGCGCCGACGTCGAGATGCTTCGCAGAACGTATTGCGATGCCACCTGCATCGCCAGGATCGATGGATTGCGAAAGGAGATCGATGCACTCAAGCAAGCCGAATTACCGGCGTCGGGCGCCGATACCGCAGCCAGCGTCCATCTCGAGTGGCACCACGAGGCCGCAACGACCGAGTTCGCCAGAACGATCGAGACGCTGGGCGGCAACCTCAAGCGTCTCGTCGACCATGTCACCGAAGAGGAGCCCGGCGTCGAAACACAGCTTGCGGCCAACGAAGACCTGCTCCGCCGATTCCCGAACGCTTCGAGCATCACGACGACCTTAGCGATCGTGCCCGACAAGCGCGTCCCGAGACACCGCAGGGCATTCGAACTGAGTGTGCAGGCGATCAGCAGCGGCATGCATGCCAACCGGTTCCAACTGTACGCGCACGACCTCAGCGGTGCGCAGGGACAGACCCTTCCCGTCAAACCGCTGCGGCAGAGGTTCGGCCTCCTGTTGTACCGGAACGATGCCTGGCGCCACGGCGTCTGCGCCACGCGGAACACCGATTCCCCACCCGGAAACGACTGCGGTGAAACGTTCGGTGAGCACCTTTGGGCCGTGTACGTGGTTCCCGAGACAGCGACGCTCGGCGTCGATCCGGTCAGCTTCGACGCCGCCGTGGCGCACGTCTCGAACATGCGGTCATCTCCGACCGGGGGACGCATCCAGAATGCAGTCCACCCGGATTGTGGACACATGCCAGATGGGCCCGCCGGATCGATGCTCGCGTGGGGTCCCACCTTCTCGGGTTCGATGGCGTCCGCGCGCGATGCCCTGCTCAGGAACCCCGCGATGGGCTCGCTGTGCCTGCTGTCGGCGACCACGACGGTCGAAAGCAACAGCCGCATACTCGAGGAATGCCGAGACGGCGATTCCCACGACAAGGAACGCACAGGAACAGCGTCACCGAATCCCGTATCGGAGACGTGCCGCACCGAACGGACCTTGATACCCAGGACGCTCGCGCAATACGACAACAAGAAGCTGCGCACGCTGGAGCGCATCCTGGATCGCAACGGCGTCCGTCACGACCAGGTCGCTTTCCTCTCGGAAGCCTCGACCTTCGGCAGCGAACTGTGTCCGCCGACAGGGGCCGTCAAGCTCTGCGGGCTTGCGCTGCAGGTTCCCTTCCGCGCGAACATCGCCGACATCCGGCACGGACGCGCCCAACAGCTCGCGGAGCGCCGCGCGCGCATGTCGTCGTCCATGCCCGACTTCACCGGGCTGTCGTCGAACCTCAAGATCCAGGACGGCGCTGAGAATGGATCCGAATACCCGGAAAGCGAGCAGTCGCCGCTGACACGCAACGGCGCCGAGCTCGAGATGAACGGGATCATCAAGCAATTGCGCCGCAGGAACGTACGGGCCGTGGTGGTAGGGGCCACCGAGATCCGCGATCGGCTCTTTCTCTTCGACGCGTTGAGGCGATCGCTGCCCGACGCCTTGTTCGTCGATCTCGAAGCCGACTCGCTGCTGAGCCATCCCGACGTCATCCACGCGACCAGAGGTGTTCCCTTGATGTGGTCGCAGCGATTGGAGCCTCTGGACTCCGACAACCTGATTGACGTGTTCCAGACCGATCGACAAGCCCTGCTGCACGACGCCGTCAAAAGCAGCGTGGAAGCGACATCCGGAAAGCAGAGCACCCCGGCGTCGATCGTGGGAAAGAGGGTGGATTCGATTGGAGTCGCGACGCGCCAGGGACTCGTCGCCACAGAATCGGGCATGGGCCTCGCGGCCGGGACGTTCTGGATCCTGCTGCTCGTCGCATCGCTGGCGATGGCTTGCCGCGTGGTCGGGCTGGCGGCCTCCGTGGGAGCGCGCTGGCCAGCGCTCGCGTTCCGGCTTGGTGGCCTCGCACTGATTCTGGCGATACCGGTCAGCTGGATCAGCAGCTGCGACGTGCTCTATCCCATGCTCGTGGTCCTGCCCGGTCTCTGGCTCATGAAAAAAGTGCTCGAGACGGCGGATGCTTCACGAAATGCCGTCGGCATCCGTTTCACCGGCCCCGAGTCCATCACGACGTCCCACTTGGCGTACCTGGCGGGGGTCGCGACGTTGGCCTTGGGCGGAGCCTTCAGTCTTGATCAACTGTTCGCGGAATCAGGGCATGAACGTGCTCCGACGATACCGCTGCGCATCCTGCTCGACGCCGGATCGGGCATCGCGACGGCGCTGGCCATCATCGCCATCGTGATCGCGCTACCTCTGCTCGTCGCATGGCTCGGGACGGTTCTCGGCGAGCAACGATTCCATGGCGCGGTCATCTCGAGGGCGATCGAACGCATGCGCTACCGCGAGCTCCGCGAGATCGCATTGCGGTACCGCCCCGATCTCGCTGTTCCCAGCGAAGGCATTCCGCTCGCCGCCATACTCCTGGTGCTGTTCCTGTCACACAAGCCATCCCTCTCGGGCACGTTGGGCTCGGCGGCGCTGCTTGCCGCCGCATTGCTCATGCTGGCTCTTGGGCTTATCGCCCTCAACGCAGCGCGCCGCGAGCTGCGCATGTGCAGTGCGCTGGGTCGCGTTCTGCTCGCACGTTCCCAGCGGGCCAACGAAGACGACGAAACGCTCGAGCGAAACCTGCTCTCCGCGATCACGGGAACCGTGCCGCCCTCGGCCACGCCTGTCGCGGTGCAATCGTCCTCGATCGGTGAGCTCGCCGAGCATCCGTCCAACCCTGTCGAGTGGTCGAGGCTGATCCGCGGGGCGCTCTCGGAGACACCCGACGAGCGGAAGATCGGTGCATTGATCAGCGTGCTGGGCTTCTCGATCACGCGCATGCGCGCGCTGCTGGGAGTCGCCGTCACCTGCGGATTGCTGGTCATCGTCATGGCGTGGCTGACGCCGTACACGCGGCATGACGATGCCGCGATCGCGGCATCGTCCCTCATCCTGCTCGCCGCATTGTCCAGTGGCTACTCCGCGCACGCGCTCGAGCACGACGCCATCCTCCGAGTGCTCCTGTGCCAGCGAAAGACACCGACGCTCTGGTCCGGCTGGCTGTTCGCCATGGTCGGACTTCCGCTGCTGGCGCTGACAGCCGCGCTTCTTCTGCTGCAGAACCCGGGAGTGCTTCAGAGCGCCGGCGGCATCGTCGGCTACCTGCTGTCGCTGTGGCGTGGCTTTCCGTAAGGACGGCCTTTCCGGCGATAGAGGAAGGCAGCGACATCCTACACAGAACCCTGAGGAGTTCCGAGGTGAACATCTCCGATACCGCGTCACGCGACGATCTTCCATGCTTCGAACTCGGCCTGGTGATGGCAGGCGCGGTGTCTGGCGGCGCCTACCAGGCCGGCGTGCTCGACTTCCTCGTCGAAGCCCTCGAAGCATGGGAGGACGCCAAGAGGAAAGAAAGGGAAAACAACACATCCTTGGAGGATGAACGGGTGCCCCGCCACTCGGTGAAGATCCGCGTCATCACCGGCGCGTCGGCGGGCAGCATCAGCGCAGCCCTCCTGACGAGACGCATGGGCAAGAAGTACGTCAACATGACGGACACCGAAGTGAAAACCTACGCGGGTGCGCCGAATGCGCGAAGCGACGTCTCACCGCTCCTGGATACGTGGGTCCGCGGCATCGACATCGAGCAACTGCTCGACACGGAAGGGGACACGAACGCCGAGGGCAGACTTTCATCCCTGCTCAACAGCGTCGCGCTCGACGACATCATCGCCTCTCTCCGCTCGCGTCCGCCGCCGGAGGGAACCACGACCACCGCCTATCTCGCCGATCCGCTGGACCTGGCCTTCACGGCCTGCGATCTCGACGGCACTCCCGTCGAGATCGACGCCCCCGGGGCCGCCGGCATCGCCAGGCATCGACTGCGCCGCCATTCGCACGCCTTCCAGTTCCGGATTCACGCGCTCCATGACGGACAGCGGTCCCGCATCGGCGACTCGACGTCGCTGAGTCTCGAGCACATCGTGGAGGCGGGCAGCCCGGAGTTCGACGCACTCATCGCCGCTTCGTTGGCATCGAGCGCCTTTCCGATCGGGTTGCCGCCGCGCAAGGTGCAAGTGAAGAACCTCGGGTCAGGGTCGACGAGCTACACGGAGCCTTGGTTCGTGGACGGCGGCGTCTTCGACAATGAACCTGTGGTACTCGCGAGAAACGCGCTTTGGAAGGATCTGGATCCCGACACCCGAGGACGGACGGCGTCCAAGGCACTTTTACTGATCGATCCGTTCCCGGACGCACCAGGCGCGTGGGATACACCTTCGCCCAGGATCACTGATACGGCACTCCGGCTCATGACTGCGTGGAAGAACCAGTCACGATTCCGCGAAAGCGATATCGAGGCCGCGCGATCGGAGACATCCGAATACCACATGTACATGATCGCGCCGGACAGGACGGATGGTCCGGGTGACCCAACAGGTCGCGGTGCACGCAAGGCCCATCTGGCGAGCAGCGCGCTCGGCGCATTCGGAGGCTTCCTGCACAGGGACTTCCGCGTGCACGACTATCTGCTGGGACGCTCGAATGCGCAGCTTTTCCTATCCGAATGGTTGAGCCTACCCGAAAACAATCCGCTTTTCGCCCGCTGGCCGTCTTCGGCGAAATCACCTCGAGGAAACTGGTCCATCGATCATCCCGGACGACAGTCCGAGCTACCGATCATTCCATTGATGGACAGGATGAATCCGAGAGGAAACGGAGTCCGCTTGCCGGAGCCGGATTGGCCACGGGCGGACATCAACATGGTCGCGCTCAGACGCTTGGTGAGGGACCGCCTCAAACGCATCATTTTCAGCGAGCTCACCTTCGGCACGGGTGGCAGGTTCGCGGCCACGAAGCGCTATGTTCAGGAGTTCTTGCTGAGGAGACTGCTTCACCACGTCACGGAAGCCGTGATGAAAGCCATCACCGACGACCTGACCCGACTGGAACTGGTTCGCCGAAACTAAGGTGCGAGAGGTGGCGTGCTCGCACCCCAAGGCGGCGGCGGCGGAGCCACCGGCGTGGTCAGGTCGAACACGACGCTGAAGTGGCGCTCGGGGCGACGCAGCTCGTAGACGAAGCGGCTGCCGGGTTCGACCTCGATCGCCCAGGTGTTGCCGACCGACGCAGTGAGGCCGGCGGTCTCGAACATGGCCTTCGACTCGGCATCGGCCGGGAATTCCTGGCGCTGCGCCGTGCCGGCCGTCGCGCCGGCCGTGTCGCCGCCGTACATCGTGAGGTCGTCGGGCGTGCCGTCCTCGTGGCGGTGGTCGTGCTTGAGGCGCAGGCCCGCGGGCGTGCGCGTGACGATCCAGGTACGCGAGCGGTTCTCGCCGACATGGAACGGAATGCGGATCTCGTCGGCCGTGCACGACGCCACGTGCATGACGGGCGGGCCGCCGAACAGGGCGAGGTCGCCTTCCTCGTGCGCGCCGAGCGCGCCACCGAAAGCCTTGCCGCACGCCGACGCCAGGCCGGCGAAGAAGGCGTCGGCCGGTGTCGTGGCGGCCGGAACGGATGTACTCGCCGGCGCCGTGCCGGCAGGCCCCTCGGCTACGGGAGGAGGGGCTTCCCGCGAGCACGCGGAGAGGACGAGGAAGCTGACGATCAGGGTCGGTGTGCGCATCGTCACACCCTAGAGGGCCAGCCCGGCAGGATCAAGACATGCGGAGCCTGTCACGACACGCCTGTCAGGAATTGACATGACCAACCAGTAATACCACTACAATTCAAAGACTTACCATCCAATCAAGCATGGCACGCCGCTTGCTTTGTCCACAATATCCGATCCACCACTTCCGCTTCACGATAGGGACGACGCCATGGGCAAGGTCAGCAAGTTCATCCAGTTCTCGACGCCGGAAAGCCTCGGTTGGGAAGTCCGCTACGACGGCCTGCTGGCCGTGGCGAGCATCCAGGGCGTCGCCGTCGCCGGCATCTCGGGTCCTTGGCCGGACGGCAACTTCGTCCTGACCTGGTGGTCGACGCGCGACACCGAAGTGGCCCCCTCGATGGAGTTCCACCCGTCGATGCATTCGGCTCGCGCCCGCGTCGAGGAACTGACCGCGTCGCTCGTTCCGCAGGCCGCGTGAGACGAGCGAGCGCTCGCCTTCGCGGACGAGCGCCCGAATCGCGGCGACTTTCCGATCCGCTGTGACCGTCGCTGCCGGTACTCCGCCCTGGCGACGGCGACGGATCGTCAGATCCTGCCGAGCAGCAGCAGGATGATCAGGATCACCACGACGAGGCCCAGTCCTCCGCTCGGGCCGTAACCCCAGCGACGGCTGTGCGGCCACGCCGGCAGTGCACCGACGAGAAGCAGGATCAACACGATCAGCAGAATGGTCGAAACGGTCATGGTCTTGTCCTTGTCCGGGGCTGAACATCGAAGGGACACGTCGCGTCCCGTGGGCACGGCTCAGGGATGACCGCAGCGTCGACCGATGCCCGATCCGCACCACGAATGCACCCCGTGAGCCTCATGGATAGGCCCGACGCGGTGAATGCGTCCTGACATTGACCGGGCGCTTACGCGTGCGGTCACCCGCCAGTCACGCAACGGACTTGATCACCGCGTCCACCGCCCCGATCGAGGGCGCACGACACGCGGAGGTCCGATGGCCCGCCCACTTTCCGATCCCCACGACGACGTCCCATGGCGCGATGTCGTGTTCGTCTGCACGAAGTGCATGAAGCGGCAGGACCGCGAATCGTTGCGCGACGACCTCAAGCGCGCCTTCAAGGCCTCGGGCACACGCTACGTGCGAGTCGTCGCGAGCGGATGCCTCGACCTGTGCCCGAAAGACGCCGTCACGATCGCGATCGGACGCGAGCTCGCCGGCGCCGCGCCGCGCATGCATGCGCTGCGCGCCGACGGCCACGCGGCGACGACGCATGTGGAGGCCTTGCTTCGCGCCGCGCGGATGTCCGCGGCCTGAACGCCATTCGCCGCCGGGCCGCGTATTCACCATCGAGTCGAAACGACGTCGCTAGGGTCGTTCCCACGCCAAGGCCGAGTCAGGGCCGTACCGAGGAGAACCCGCATGAAGACCCCGAAGATCCGCAACCCGCTGTTCGTCGTCGCGCTGGCGACCCTTTCGGCCGCTGCGTTCGCGCAGACACCGGCGATGACCGAGCCGACCACCGAACGCGCGCCGACGTGGTCGGAATCCGACACGAGCCGCGACGGCTTCCTGAGCAAGGACGAACTGATCCCGTTCCCGGGCGTGCTCAAGCAGTTCGAGACCATCGATACCGATGGCGACGGCAAGATCTCGGAGTCCGAGTACAAGACCTGGCTCGACAGCCGCAAGCAGCGCTGATCCAGCGCTACCGTCATCCGGGGCCGGGCCTTCGTGCCCGGCCTCTTTGCGTCCGTGATCCTAAGCCTCAGGTCGGCGCCGAAGCCACGCGCTGCAGGTGCTCGACGGCGGCGGGAATGCCGAGCGGCTCCCCGACCTGGACGACGCGCGGACCGTCGGCCGCGAATGCGGTATCGAGCTCCAGCGACCACGTCGAGTGGTACGGCATGTAGATGCCCCAGCCACCGAGTTCCACGACGGGCGCGATGTCGGATCGAAGCGAATTGCCGACCATCGCGAACGCCTCGGGCACGACGCCGCACTCGCGCAGCACGCGCGCGTACGCGGGGGGATCCTTCTCCGAGACGATCTCGATGCGATGGAACAGGTCGGTGAGGTTCGAACGCGCGACCTTGGCCTGCTGGTGGATGAGGTCGCCCTTCGTGATCAGCACGATGCGATGGGAGGCCGCCACCGCCTCGACCGCAGCACGGATGCCGGGAAGGAGCTCGACCGGATGGGCGAGGACTTCCTTGCCGATGCCGACCAGGCGATGCAGGTCACCGGAGCTGATCAAGCCGCCCGTGATGTCGAACGCCGCCTCGATCATCGACAGCGTCATGCCTTTGGCGCCGTAGCCGAACACGTGGATGTTGCCGGCCTCGATCGCGAGCAGGCGCTCGTGGACGCGCGCGTCGGCGAGGTCGACGTACTGGCCGACGATGCGCTCGAACTCGGCCTGCGCGGCGTCGTAGAAATCCTGGCTGTGCCACAGCGTGTCGTCGCCGTCGAAACCGATGAGCTCGAGCATGGGGATGATTCGGGAAACCTTGGAAATGACGGGAATGATCGCGCGCATCGCGCGACTCCGGAGGCGCGCATTCTAGCGCCGCCTCGCGAGGGCACACGCACGGCCTGAACGCCGGCAGCCGCCAAGCCGTGCCGGCACTGCGCTAAGATGCCCGCCTGCGACCGACCCGCCGGATGTCCCGATGAGCCTCACCCTGCCGCAACGCTTCGCCGTCTTCGCGATCCTCGCCCTCCTGATGGCGGCGACCCGCATCAACCACTTCGCCGTGGTGCCCGATGCCTCGTGGGCCGTCTTCTTCATCGCCGGCTTCTACCTGCGCCACGCCGTGCGCTGGGCATTCCCGGCCCTGCTCGCGCTGGCCGTCGCGATCGACTACGCGGTGATCACCTCGCAGGGCCTGTCGTTCTGGTCGCACTACTGCATGTCGCCGGCCTACGGCTTCCTGCTCGCCTCGTACGGCATCCTCTGGTTCGGCGGTGCCTGGCTCAACGCGCACCACGGCGGGCTGCGACCGCAGGCGCTCGGCCTGCTCGCGGCATCGGTACTCGTTACGACGAGCCTCACGTTCCTGGTCACCAACGGCAGCTTCTACTGGCTCAGTGCGACCGTCACGTCGCCGAGCATGGGCGGCTGGATGACCAACCTCGGTCACTGGTACCTGCCCTACCTCACGACGACGGCGAGCTACGTCGGCGTCGCTGCGCTGCTGCACGTGATCGTCGGCCTGTTCGCACAGCAGGCCGGGCCGGTCGGCACCAAGCGCGTCGGGCGTGGGTAACCGCCTCTCGAAGATCTACACGCGTACCGGGGACGACGGCAGCACCGGCCTCGGCGACGGCACGCGCGTCGGCAAGGATTCGGCGCGCGTCGGCGCCTACGGCACCGTCGACGAGGCCAACAGCGCGATCGGCATCGTGCTCGCCTGCGAGGTTCCGCAGGCGGTCCGTGACGTGCTCGTGCGTGTCCAGCACGAGCTGTTCAACCTCGGCGGCGAATTGTGCATCCCGGGCATGGCGCTCGTGCACGACGCCGACATCACGCGACTCGAGCACGACCTCGACGGCTTCAACGAGGATCTCCCGCCGCTCAAGGACTTCATCCTGCCCGGCGGCGGTATCGCCGCCGCCCACTGCCACCTCGCGCGCACGATCTGCCGGCGCGCCGAACGCGATGTCGTCGCGCTCGGCCGCGACGAGGCCGTCCGCCCCGAGGCGTCGCGCTACCTGAATCGCCTGTCCGACCTGCTGTTCGTCGTCGCGCGCGTGCTCGCGCGTGCGTCGGCGCAGGGCGAGGTGCTGTGGAACCACGAGCGCGTCGCGCGCTGACCGGGAACCGCCTGCATGACCGTCGCGCTGTTCACGCACGCCGCCTGCCTCGACCACATGCCCGGCCCCGGGCACCCCGAATCGCCGTCGCGGCTCGCCGCGGTGCTGCAGGCGCTCGATACGGACCGCTTCGCGCGCGTCGATCGCATCGAGGCGCCACGCGCGACACGCGAGCAGCTGCTGCGCGTCCACGATGCGCGTCTCGTCGACGACATCCACGAAGGCGTGCCGGCCGACGGACTGCGACGCCTCGATGCGGACACGGCGATGTCGCCGGGCTCGAAGGATGCCGCCCTGAGAGCGGCAGGCGCGGTCTGCGCGGCGGTCGATCTCGTCCTCGCCGGCAACACGCGGCGCGCCTTCTGCGCCGTGCGACCACCGGGCCACCACGCCACCGCGCAGACGGCGATGGGTTTCTGCCTGTTCAACAGCGTCGCGGTCGGTGCCGCGCATGCGCTCGCCGGCAGTGCAGTGGAACGCGTCGCGATCATCGATTTCGACGTCCACCACGGCAACGGCACGCAGGACATCTTCTGGTCGGATGCACGCGTCATGTACGCCTCGTCGCACCAGTGGCCGCTGTATCCCGGCACGGGTGCGGCGCGCGAGCGCGGAGCCGGCAACATCGTCAACGCGCCGCTCGATCCCGGAGCCGGCTCGGTCGAGTTCCGCGAGGCCTACACGAAGACCGTGCTGCCGGCACTCGAGGCCTTCGCGCCGCAGCTGGTCATGGTCTCCGCCGGCTTCGACGCGCACAAGCTCGACCCGCTCGCCAACCTCAACCTCGAGACCTCCGACTACGCCTGGGTCACCGAGCGCCTCGTCGAGCTCGCCGAGCGCCATGCCCAGGGCCGGATCGTGTCGAGCCTCGAGGGCGGGTACAGCCTGACCGCGCTGCGCGAGGCGACCGCCGCCCACATGACCGCCCTGCTCGAGGACTGAGCGGCGTTTGCCGCCGCGACGGCGTTTCGGCAAGCTAGCGCGTCCCCGCAACCGGCCAGCGCCCGACGTGTCGTCCTTCTTCCCTGCTGTACCCGTGCGGCGCGCGCTGTGCGCGGCCGTCGTGCTCGGCCTCGCGGCCCCGGCCTGGGCGGCGGATGCGCCCGCACACGCCTGCCCGCTCGGCACGTTCGTGTGCGCGAAGCCGTCCGTCGATTTCTCGATGTGTCCGAAGAACGACCTGCTCGACTTTTACGTCGCCGACCTGCCGACCGAGGGCGACCGGGCCGCCGCCGACACGCAGGTGCACGCCGACCGTTCGCGCTCGACCGACGGCGAGACCTACGAGCTCGACGGCGACGCGAGCATCCGCCAGCTCGACCAGCTGATCCGCGCGGACCGTTTCACCTACGAGCAGACCTCCACGCGCTGGACCGCGACCGGCAACGTGCGCTACCAGGACCGCGACATGCTCATGTCGGCGCACGACGGCAGCGGCACGACCACGCCGAGCCAGGGCACGCTCAACGGCGTGCGCTACCAGTTGCTGTCCTCGCGCGGCAACGGCCGTGCCGAGGTCGCGGTCATGCGCGACGCCGATCATGCCGACCTCACCGGCACGACCTTCAGCACCTGCCCGCTCGACACGCCGGGCTGGACGTTCGCCGCACGCGAGATGCAGCTCGACCAGGCGGAAGGCGTCGGCAAGGCACGCGACATGACGTTCCGCGTCGGCGACGTGCCGATCTTCTGGCTGCCCTATGCGACGTTCCCGCTCGACGACCGCCGCAAGTCGGGCTTCCTGTTCCCCGACTTCAGTTACGGCGACACGCGCGGCCTCGACATCACCGCGCCTTACTACCTCAATCTCGCGCCGAACTACGACGCGACGCTGACGCCGCGCCTGATGACCTATCGCGGCCTCATGCTCGGTGGCGAGTTCCGCTACCTGTTCGACCACAGCCGCGGCATGGTCGAGCTCAACCTGCTGCCCGACGACCGCGAGTCGGGTGGCCGCCGCAGCCTGTTCCACTGGGACAACAGCACGCGCATCGACGGCACGTGGGGCTTCTCGGCCAACATCAACCATGCTTCGGACGACCGCTACTTCGAGGATTTCGGCCGCAGCCTCAACATCGCCGCGACGAGCCTGCTGCCGTCGAGCGCCTACCTGACCGGCAACGGCACGTGGTGGTCGGCGAGCATCGGTGGCGACGAGTACCAGGTGACCGATCCGACCCTGCCCGGATCGGCGGCACCGTACCGTCGCCTGCCACGCCTGACCTTCGACGCGGAACAGCGCTTCGGGTCGATGTTCGACGCGGGCGTGAAGTCCGAGCTCGTCTCGTTCTCGCGCGAGGAGTCGCTCGAGGGTCGCCGCCTCGACCTGTATCCCTACATCGCGCTGCCGATCGAGCGCGCGGCATGGTTCGTGCGGCCGGAGCTCGGCTACCGCTACACCGGCTACGACCTCGACCGCGACACCAACGACTCGCCGCACCGCGCGGTGCCGATCGCGAGCCTCGACGCCGGCATGATCTTCGAACGCGACGTGTCGCTGTTCGGCAACGGCTACACGCAGACGCTCGAGCCGCGCGCCTACTACCTGCGCGTGCCGTACCGCGACCAGGACGACCTGCCCGTGTTCGACACGCAGGACGTGCCGTTCACGTTCGGCCAGCTGTTCCGCCCGAACCGGTTCGTCGGCGCCGACCGCCAGATGGACGCGAACAACCTCACGCTCGCGCTGACCTCGCGCCTGCTCGACGCCGCCGACGGTCGCGAGCGCGTCTCGGCGAGCTTCGGCCAGATCCGCTACTTCGACGAACAGCGCGTGCAGCTGCCGGGACGCCCGCCGACCGACTACAACGGTTCGACCTACGTCGGCGAAGTGGATTTCCGCTTCAACGACCGCTGGCGCGCGACGTTCTCGAACCAGTGGAACCCGAACACGGACCGCACCGACCTGTCGGCGATCGGCCTGCAGAACCGCTTCGGCAGCGAAGGCGTGTTCAATTTCTCGTACCGCTTCCGCCGCGACTTCCTCGAGCAGCTCGACAGCTCGGTGCTGGTACCGCTCAGCCCCTCGTGGCGCCTGATCGCACGCTGGAACTTCTCGCTGCTCGAGGACAAGACGCTCGAGGCGTTCGCGGGTTTCGAGCACGAGAGCTGCTGCGTCGCCTGGCGCGTGCTCGGCCGGCGCTACGTGCACAACATCGAGGGCGACGCGACCAACGCGATCTACTTCGAGGTCGAGTTCAAGGGCGTCGGCGCGTTCGGCCAGAAGGCCGGCGACTTCCTGCGCCGCTCGGTCACCGGCTACCGCTGAGGCCGCCCTGGCGGCCGGACGCCGCCAAGCGAATGCGCGAAGTTTTAACGCCGCCGCGCCGGATCGCCCGCTAGAATGGGCGACTGTCCGCGTCCCGGCACCACCGGAATCCCGATCCGCATGAAGAAGCTGCTCGCCACCCTGCTCCTCGCGTCCGCCCTCGCCGCTCCCGGCGTGCAGGCGCAGTTGATGCCGACCGAACCACTCGACGGCATCGTGGCCGTGCTCGACGAGGACGTCATCCTGAAGAGCCAGCTCGACCGCGCGGTCGCCGCCGTCGAGTACCAGTACCGCTCCAATCCGCAACAGCTGCCGCCGCGCGACGTGCTGCAGCGGCAGGTGCTCGACCGCCTGATCCTGCTCAAGCTCCAGGTGGGCCGCGCCGACCAGACCGGCGTGAGGATGTCGGATGCCGAGGTCGACCAGACGATCCAGCAGATCGCCCGCCAGAACAACCTCGACATCGGCCAGCTGCGCCAGGCGGTCCAGCAGCAGGGACTGTCGTGGGAGGGCTTCCGCAACAACGTGCGCGAGGAGACCGTCGTGCAGCGCCTGCGCCAGCGGGTCGTGCAGAGCCGCGTCCAGGTCAGCGACACCGAGATCGAGCTGCTGCTCAAGAACGGTGGCATCCAGCGCGGCCAGGTGCACCTGGGCCACATCCAGATCACGCTGCCCGACGGCGCCAGCGCGGACCAGATCCACGAGGCCCAGGCCAAGGCCGAGGACGTCGTGCGCCAGATCAACGAAGGCATGGACTTCACGGCCGCGGCGATCCGTTACTCGGACGCGCAGAACGCACTCGAGGGCGGCGACCTCGGCTGGCGCGGCTTCGACGAGATCCCGCCGGCGTTCGTGCAGGCGAGCGAGAGCATGCAGCCGGGCCAGACCTCGGCCCCGATCCGCGGACCGAACGGCTTCCACATCATCCGCGTCATCGAGAAGCGCGAGGCCGCGCAGCAGTTCGTGACCGAGTTCCATGCGCGCCACATCCTCGTCAAGGCGACCGAAGTCGTGTCGGCCGACGAGGCCCGCGCCAAGGTCGAGGCCCTGCGTGCACGCGCGGTCGCCGGTGAGGATTTCGGCAAGCTCGCCCGCGAAGGCTCCGAGGACGGCCCGACCGCGAACATCGGCGGCGACATGGGCTGGTTCGCGAAGAATGCTTACGGCACCAGTGTTTCGGAAGTCATCGACACGCTCGCCGACAACGAGATCAGCCAGCCGTTCCAGACCGACATCGGCTGGCATCTGCTGCAGCGCCTCGGCACGCGCACGCAGGACCGCACGGCACAGGCCGAGCGCGACCAGGCCCGTCAGACCCTCGGCGCACGCAAGGCCGACGAGGAGTACGAGAACTTCCTGCGCCAGGTGCGCGCCGAGGCCTACATCGAGATCCGCCTCCCGGGAGGCGATCGTGGCACCGGCAGCAACACGAGCGGCTGATCGCCGCCCGCGCATCGCCCTGACCGCCGGCGAACCCGCCGGCATCGGCCCCGAGCTCGTCGCGCATCTCGCCGCGCTCGATGCAGGAGCCGACCTGATCCTCGTCGGCTCGGCCGATCTCGTCGCCGAGCGCGCCGCCTCGATCGGCCTCGCCGTGTCGCTTCAACCCGACCGGCCCGGCGAGCCGCTTCCGCCGGGCACGCTCGGCGTGGTCGACATCGCGCTGCGTGCGCACGCGATCCCCGGGCGCCTGGATCCGCGCAACGCCGCCTACGTGCTCGAGACGCTCGCCCGCGCCGCAGACGGCGCGGGCGACGGCCGCTTCGACGCGATCGTGACCGCGCCCGTGCACAAGGGTGTCGTCAACGACGGCGGCGTGCCGTTCACCGGCCACACCGAGTTCTTCGCCGCGCGCGCGAACCGCGACGTCGTCATGATGCTCGTCGCCGGCCGCCTTCGCGTGGCGCTCGCGACGACGCACCTGCCGCTCGCGAAGGTACCTGCCGCGATCACGCGGGCCTCGCTCGCGAACACGCTGCGCATCCTGCATGGCGACCTCGTCGCGCGTTTCGGCCTCGCCCAGCCGCGCATCGCCGTACTCGGCCTCAACCCGCATGCGGGAGAAGGCGGCCATCTCGGCCGCGAGGAGATCGACACGATCCAGCCGGTCATCGAGGAACTGCGCGGCGAAGGCCTCGATCTCGCCGGCCCGCTGCCCGCCGACACGGCGTTCGTGCCGCAGCAGCTCGCGCGCTTCGATGCCGTGCTCGCGATGTATCACGACCAGGGCCTGCCCGTGCTCAAGCACGCGGGCTTCGGCCACGCGGTCAACATCACGCTCGGCCTGCCCTACGTGCGCACCTCGGTCGACCACGGCACCGCGCTCGACCTCGCCGGCACCGGGCAGGCCGACCCCGGCAGCCTGATCGCGGCGACCACGCTGGCCGTGCAGCTCGCGCGGCTCGGTCGCGAAGGCACGTCGACGGACGTCGACTGACGGCTCGTCCGCCGGTACGCGTCAGGCCCGCTGCTCACGTGGTCCGCGCAGGTCGCGCAGGCGGAAACCGAACGCGAACAGCACGCCCGCGAAGGCCACGCCGCCGGCCGCGATCAGTACGCCGAGGCGCCACACCCGCGTCGTCACCGACCACGCGCTCCAGTCGTCCCAGATGAAGACGCCGACCAGCAGCGTCGCCGCGAGTGCCGCGCATGCGAGCACGAGCCGCACGAGGTGCCGCCCCCAGCCCGCTTCGCGCGTGTAGACGCCGTCGCGACGCAGCGCACGCCACAGCAGCGCGACGTTGAGGTAGCTCGCACAGGCGCTCGACAGCGCGAGGCCGACGTGCAGGCCCGGCACCGATGCCAGGGCCTCGCGCCAGCCCATCGCCCGCTGCTCGGGCGTGCTCCACAGCGCGAACAGCGCACCGACGAAGACGACGTTGAGCAGCATGCTCGCGACCATCGAGGCGATGCCCGCGCGTACCGGCGTGGTCGTGTCCTGGCGCGAATAGAACGCAGGCGCCAAGGTCTTCACGAGCGTGAACGCCGGCAGCCCGAAGCTCAGCGCCGCCAGCGACATCGCCGCCATGCGCACGTCGTGCGCGGTGAACTTGCCGTGCTGGAACAGCGTGGCGAGGATCGGCTCGGCGAGGATGACGAGGCCGAGCATGGCCGGCAGCCCGATCAGCAGCGTCGTGCGCAGGCCCCAGTCGAGCGCGCGCGAGAATCCGGCCGGATCCGCAGCGACATGATGGCGCGACAGCGTCGGCAGGATCACCGTGCCGAGCGCGACGCCGAACATGCCGAGCGGGAACTCGAGCAGGCGGTCGGTGTAGCCGAGCCAGGTCTGCGAGCCGACGATCAGGAACGATGCGATCAGCGTGTCGAGCAACAGGTTGACCTGCGCGACCGACGAGCCAAACAGGGTCGGCACCATGAGCTTCATGACCCGGCGCACGCCTTCGTGCGCGGCGCCCCAGCGCGGCCACGCGAGCAGGCCGAGCCTGTGCAGTGCCGGCAGCTGCACGGCGAGCTGCAGCACGCCGGCCGCGAGCACCGCCCAGCCCAGCGCCATGATCGGCACCTCGAGGTGCGGCGCGAGCCACAGTGCGGCCGCGATCATGCACACGTTGAGCACGACCGGCGTCAGCGCGGCGAGGCCGAAGCGGTTGAACGTGTTGAGCGCCGCGCCCGCGAGCGCGGTCAGCGAGACGAACAGCAGGAACGGGAACGTCAGCCGCAGCAGGTCGCTGGTCAGCGCGAACTTGCCGGGCTCGTCGAGCGAGCCCGGCGCGAAGCCCCCGACCAGCACGTCGGCGAAGATCACGCCGAGCGCCGTGACGACGAGCAGCACCGCACCGAGCGTGCCGGCCGTGCGCGCGACGAGCTCGCGCAGTTCCTCGGCGCTGCGCTTCTCGCGGTACTCGGTGAGCACCGGCACGAACGCCATCGAGAACGAGCCCTCGGCGAACAGGCGGCGCATGAAGTTGGGGATGCGGAACGCGACCAGGAATGCATCGGTCGCCGCCGACACGCCGAACACCGCGGCGACGACCATCTCGCGCACGAGCCCGAGCACGCGCGACACGAACGTGCCGCTGCTGAAGGCGAGCATCGAACGCAGCAGGCTGGGCTTCATCGCGTGACTCCGGCCGGCACTCCGGATCCGGGATTGACGCAGCCGGTCGGTGCGCGCATACTTCCGCGCCTTTTTACATCCCCGTATTCTGGAGTTTTACCTTGGCCAACATCAAGTCCGCGAAGAAGCGTGCACGCCAGTCCGAGAAGGCTCGCCAGCGCAACGCCAGTGCCCGTTCGATGGTCCGCACGGCGATCAAGAAGGTCGTGAAGGCGATCGAGGCGAAGGACAAGGCGGCCGCCGAAGCCGCGCTCAAGAGCGCCGAGCCGATCGTCGACCGTTACGCCGCCCGTGGCCTGATCCACAAGAACAAAGCCGCGCGCCACAAGAGCCGCCTGACCGCGCACATCCGCGCGCTCGCCTGAGCTCGACCACACGGTGGATGCGAAAAAGCCGGCGCAAGCCGGCTTTTTCATTGGGCGATCCGTCGGCGTGAGGGCACCGCGCACGGCGCTCCTCACGGTCGCGCCGCCTCGGCCGCTTCGGCCGCGTCACGACGCTGCTCGTCGAAGAAGCGCTGGATGTCCAGGCAGATCGGCCACGTGTTCTCGCGCGAGATCGCCGAGACGAGGTACCACGGCTGCTTCCACTTGAGGCGCTTCACGAGCGCCTTGGCGGCCTTCTGCTGCTCCTCGGGAGCGAGCAGGTCCATCTTGTTGAAGACCAGCCAGCGCGGGCGATCGAGCAGCTCGGGATCGAAACCGTTGAGCTCGTTCTCGATCGTGCGCACCTGCTCGACCGGGTCGGTCTCGCCGTCGAGCGGGGCGATGTCGACGACGTGCAGCAGCAGGCGCGTACGCGCGACGTGCTTGAGGAACTGGATGCCGAGCCCTGCACCCTCCGCGGCGCCCTCGATGAGGCCCGGGATGTCGGCGACGACGAAGCTCTTGTCGGTCTCGATGCGCACCACGCCGAGGTGCGGCTGCAGCGTCGTGAACGGGTAGTCGGCGACCTTCGGCGTCGCCGCCGAGACCGCACGGATGAACGTGGACTTGCCCGCGTTCGGGAAGCCGAGCATGCCGACGTCGGCGAGCACCTTGAGCTCGAGGCGCAGCTCGCGCTCCTCGCCCGGCGTGCCTTGCGTGGCCTTTCGCGGCGCGCGGTTGGTCGAACTCTTGAAGTGGATGTTGCCCTGCCCGCCGCGGCCGCCCTGGGCGACCAGAAGGCGCTGGCCGTGCTCGGTGAGGTCGCCGATGATCTCGTCGGTCTCGGTCGCGCTGACGACCGTGCCGACCGGCACGCGGATCACCGTGTCGGTACCGCCCTTGCCGCTCATCTGCCGGCTCATGCCGTTCTCGCCGCGCTCGGCGCGGAACGCGCGCTGGTGGCGGAAATCGACGAGCGTGTTGAGGCCTTCGTCGGCGACCAGCCAGACGCTGCCGCCCGAGGCGCCGTCACCACCGTCGGGGCCGCCGAACGGGATGAACTTCTCGCGGCGGAAACTCACGCAGCCGTTGCCGCCGTTGCCGGCGTGGACGCGGATCGTGGCTTCGTCGACGAATTGCATGGGGGAACTCCGTGGATCGGAAAAGCGATGGCAGTGGCCGGAACGGCCTGCCGAAGGGTATCGCGCGACGGCGGGCGCGTACGCCGCCAATGAAAAGCCCCGCACGAGGCGGGGCTCTGTCATCACGCTGGCGAAGAACGGATCAGTTCGCGGGAACGACGCTGACCGTCTTGCGCTTCTGCGCGCCCTTCGTGGCGAACGTCACGACACCGTCCACGAGCGCGAAGATCGTGTAGTCACGACCGAGGCCCGCGCCGGGACCGATGTGGAAACGCGTGCCGCGCTGGCGGATGATGATGTTGCCGGCGTTGACCGCCTGGCCGCCGTACACCTTGACGCCGAGGTACTTCGGGTTGGAGTCGCGACCGTTGCGGGTTGAGCCGCCTGCCTTCTTGTGTGCCATGACTTACTCCTTGCCCGCCTTCTTGCCACCGGTGATGCCGGTGATCTCGATTTCGGTGTAGTGCTGACGGTGACCCTGCTGCTTCATGTGGTGCTTGCGGCGGCGGAACTTGATGATGCGGATCTTCTCGGCGCGGCCGTGCGACTTGATCGTCGCGGCGACCGTGGCGCCCGCGACGAGCGGCGCACCGATGCTGATGCCGTCACCGGAACCGACGAGCAGCACCTGGTCGAAATCGACCTTGCTGTCGACGTCGCCGACGAGTTTTTCGACGCGCAGGGTCTCGCCCTGGGCGACCCGGTACTGCTTACCGGAGATGAGAACGACTGCGTACATTGTGGCCATGCCTCTGTAGTTATTCTGGACTCTGCCTGCTCTCCACACCCGCACCGCATGACGGCCGGGCGTGAAAAGACGCGGGAGCATACAGGCCGGGGCCCGCCTGCGTCAACGCGACGGACCGCAAACCGCGCCGCGCAGCATGCGGCCGGGACGCCGAGGCGCTACAATGGCGGCCTTCCCTTCCTCCGCGCCGCCCGCGCCCCTGCCGCGGCTGCGACTTCCGAGCACCCACATGTCCGATCCGGCGACCTCCGACGCGCCCAGCGTCCCCTCATTCCGTGACCTCGCCCTCGTCGAGCCGCTGCAGCGCGTGCTGACCGAGGTCGGTTACGAGTCGCCGTCGCCGATCCAGGCCGCGACGATACCGCACCTGCTGGCCGGCAAGGACGTGCTCGGCCAGGCCCAGACCGGCACCGGCAAGACCGCCGCGTTCGCGCTGCCCGTGCTGAACCGGCTGGATCTGTCGAAGACCAAGCCGCAGGCGCTGGTGCTCGCGCCGACGCGCGAGCTCGCGATCCAGGTCGCCGAGGCGTTCCAGCGCTACGCCGCGCACCTGCCCGGTTTCCACGTGCTGCCGATCTACGGCGGCCAGGCCTACGGCCCGCAGCTCGGCGGCCTGCGCCGCGGCGCGCACGTCGTGGTCGGCACGCCGGGCCGCATCATCGACCATCTCGAGCGCGGCTCGCTCGACCTCTCGCAGCTGTCGTGCCTGGTCCTCGACGAGGCCGACGAGATGCTGCGCATGGGCTTCATCGACGACGTCGAGGCCGTGCTGCAGAAGACCCCGCCGGACCGCCAGATCGCGCTGTTCTCGGCGACGATGCCGGCGCCTATCCGGCGCATCGCGCAGAACCACCTGCGCGAGCCGGTCGAGATCACGATCAAGACCAAGACCACGACCGCCGCGAACATCCGCCAGCGCTACTGGCTGGTCAGCGGCATGCACAAGCTCGACGCGCTCACGCGCATCCTCGAGGCCGAGCCGTTCGACGCGATGATCGTGTTCGCACGCACCAAGCAGGCCACCGAGGAACTCGCCGAGAAGCTGCAGGCGCGCGGTCTCGCCGCGGCGGCGATCAACGGCGACATCGCGCAGGCCCAGCGCGAGCGCACGATCCAGCAGCTCAAGGAAGGCAAGCTCGACATCCTCGTCGCGACCGACGTCGCCGCGCGCGGCCTCGACGTCGAGCGCATCAGCCACGTGCTCAACTACGACATCCCGTACGACACCGAGTCGTACGTGCACCGAATCGGCCGCACCGGCCGTGCGGGCCGCCAGGGCGACGCGATCCTGTTCGTGACGCCGCGCGAGCGCAACATGCTGCGCGCGATCGAGCGTGCGACGCGCCAGCCGATCGAGGTCATGGACCTGCCGTCCGTCGAGACCGTCAACGATCGCCGCATCACGCGCTTCAAGGACCGCATCGCCGCCGCGCTCGCGGCGAGCGACCTCGGCGTGTTCCGCACCGTGATCGAGCAGTACGAACGCGAGCACGACGTGCCTGCGATCGAGATCGCCGCCGCGCTCGCGCGCCTCGCCCAGGGCGACAAGCCGCTGCTGCTCGAGGCCGCGCCGAAGACGGCCGAGCGCCGCGAGTTCGACCCGACCGCACGCAAGGAGCGCCGCGATTTCGCCGAGCGCAGCGAGCGCGAGCGCTCGGGCAAGCCGGCCTTCCGCGACGGCAAGCCGCCGCGCGACGAGGCACGTCCGCCGCGCGCACCGCGTCCGGCGGCCACCGGCGACGCCGAGCCGACC
>JASCPI010000046.1 GCA_029959555.1 Lysobacteraceae bacterium PS02065
CGCCTGCGCCTGCGGCGACGCCTGCGCCTGCGGCGACGCCTGCGCCTGCGGCGACGCCTGCGCCTGCGGCGACGCCTGCGCCTGCGGCGACGCCTGCGCCTGCGGCGGCATCGACGACGCGTACGGGACCCCCGTCCTCCGGAACCTCGATGCGCGTCGCCGATGCGCGCGCGTTCCGCGCGCTGCGCGGCGATCGCTATACGCTAGAGCTCGCACAGGCGCCTACGCGCGCCGCGCTCGCACCGCTCGTCGATGCGCTCGGCGCGACGTCCGGAACCCTCCATCTCGTCGTGCTGAACGGTCCCGCCGGGTCCGCCGTGCACGCGCTGTGGTCCGATTTCCCCACCCCGGAGGCCGCGCGTGCCGCACGCGACGCGCTTCCATCCGATGCCGCGATCACGTCCGGCTGGCCGCGTCGCATCGGCCCGCTGCAGTCCGAACTCGCCGGCGACCAGGAGTTGCCTTGACCGATCACCGTTTCCTGCGCGCGCTGCGCCGCGAGCCCGTCGACACGACGCCTGTCTGGATCATGCGCCAGGCCGGCCGCTACCTGCCGGAGTACCGCGCCACGCGCGCTCGCGCCGGCAGCTTCCTCGCGCTGGCCAAGACGCCCGAGCTCGCCTGCGAGGTGACCCTGCAGCCGCTCGAACGCTTCCCGCTCGATGCGGCGATCCTGTTCTCCGACATCCTCACCATTCCCGACGCGATGGGCCTAGGCCTGCATTTCGTCGAGGGCGAGGGTCCGAAGTTCGCGCATCCGCTGCGCAGCGCGGCCGACATCGCGCGCCTCGGCGTGCCCGATCCCGAAGGCGAGCTGCGCTACGTCACCGACGCGGTGCGCCTGATCCGCCGCGAACTGCACGACCGCGTGCCGCTGATCGGCTTCTCGGGCAGCCCGTGGACGCTCGCCTGCTACATGATCGAGGGCGAAGGCTCGTCGAATTTCGCACGCGCCAAGGCGCTCATGTGGAACGACCCGGCCTCGCTGCACCACCTGCTCGACATCAACGCGCAGGCGGTCACGCGCTACCTCGCCGCGCAGGCCGCGGCGGGTGCACAGGCGCTCATGGTGTTCGACACCTGGGGCGGCATGCTCGCCCCGGCGGCGTTCCGCGAGTACTCGCAGCGCTACCTCGTGCAGGTCGCGCAGTCGCTCAAGGCCGACGCCACGACACGCGACATCCCGCTGATCCTGTTCTCGAAGGGTGCCAACGGCCATCTCGAGGGTCTCGCGGCGAGCGGCTGCGACGCCCTCGGCGTCGACTGGACGATCGAACTCGGCGAGGCGCGCAGGCGCGTCGGTGACCGCGTCGCCCTGCAGGGCAACCTCGATCCGGCCACGCTGCATGCGCAACCCGACGGCATCCGCGCCGCGGTCAAGGCGACACTCGACAGCTTCGGACGCGGCCCCGGGCACGTGTTCAACCTCGGCCACGGCATCACGCCCGACATCGACCCCGCGCACGTCGCCGTGCTCGTCGACGCGGTGCACGAATACGGCCGCGGCTCCGCGACGCCCTAGCCCGCGAGTACCGTGTCGAGCGCGGCCTCGAGCGCCGCGCGCGTCAGCGGCTTGCGCAGCAGCAGGTTCATGCCCGCGGCGCGCACGTCGCCGTGCTCGTCGACGCCCGAGCGCGCAGTCACCGCGACCAGCGGCAGCTGCGGTGCGTCGATGCGCTCGCGATTGCGCAGCAGGCGCGCGAGCTGCAGGCCGTCGATGCCGGGCAGATCGAGGTCGACGAGGGCGACATCGAGGTCGTCGCGGCGGCTGGTCTCGGCGAGCGCCGCGAGGGCATGCGGCACGTGCGTGGCGCGATGCCCCGCCGCCTCGAGCATGCCGGTCACGACGGCCGCCACGATAGGGTCGTCCTCGACCACGAGCACGCGCAAGCCGCGCCGACGTGACGCGGAGGTGTCGTCCGCGGGATCGGCGACGAGCTCGGGTGGCGGCACGGCGATCGCGGCCAGCGGAAGGTCGACGGTGACGCGCGTGCCTTCGCCGATGCGACTGTCGACCTCGATGCGCCCGCCCATGATGTCCGCGAGCTGGCGGCAGATCGAGAGTCCGAGTCCGCTGCCGCCATGGCGCTGCAGGACGCCGTCGGATTGTTCGAAACGCCCGAAAAGGCGCGCACGCATCGCCTCGCTCATGCCGGGGCCCGTGTCGGAAACGTGGATCCTCAGGCCTTCGCCACGCGCGAGGCGTACGTCGACACGCCCATGCTCGGTGAACTTGAGTGCGTTGCCGACGAGGTTGAGCACGACCTGCTTGACGCGCATCGCGTCACCTCGCACGTACGCCGGGGTGTCCTCGTCGACCCCGGTCGACAGCACGAGCTGCTTGCGTGCCGCGATCGGCTCCTGCAGGGCGACCACCTCGCGGAGCAAGGCCACAGGATCGAACGGCCGCTCCTCGAGCGCGAGCTTGCCGGCTTCGATGCGCACGAGATCGAGGCCGTCGTTGACGACGCGCATGAGCAGCTCGCCGGAACGGGCGATCGCCTCGACCTGGCGCTGCTGACGGGCGTCGAGCGGCGTGTCGCGCAGCAACTCGGCCATGCCGAGCATGCCGGTCATCGGCGTTCGGATCTCGTGACTCATCATGGCGAGGAAATCCGACTTCACTTCGGCGAGGCGTTCCGCCGACCGGCGCTGCTGTTCGGCGAGGGCCAGCGCGTGGCCTCGCGAGATGCGTGCGCGCCACACCTTGACGACCACGGCCACGAGTGCGAGTGCCGCGGCGAGGTAGCCGAGATAGGCCCACGGCGTGCGCCATGGTGCCGGCCGCACGCGCACGGCGACCGTCGTGCCCATCTCGCTCCAGATGCCGTCGGCGTTGGCGGCGCGCACGCGCAGCACGTGGTCGCCGGCGGGAAGCAACGGGAACACGCGCTCGCCACGCGAGCCCGTGTCGACCCAGTCGCCGTCGAAATCGTCGAGACGGAAGCGGTAGCGATTGCCGCGCGCGTTGACGAACGACAATGCACGCACCTCGACGGTCAGATCGCGATCGTCGTGACGCAGCACGGCCGGTGCCGCGGGATCGAGCTCCACGCGCTCGCCGTCGCGGCGCACCGTCACCCCGACCAGGTGCAGCGGCGGCGGTGGTGCGTCGAAGCGCATCGCCGACGGATCGAACGCGACGACGCCGTTGAGCGTGGCCGCGTACACCTCGCCGCCGGGGCCGAGCGCGAACGGACCGTCGAGAAGTTCGGAACCGGGCAGGCCGTCGCGTTCGGCGAAGCGCCGCAGGTCGCGCGTGCGCGGATCGAATCGCCACAGCCCGCGCCCGCTGCCGATCCACACGCTGTGGTCGCGCGCGACGACGAGATCGGTCACGCGCATCGCGGGCCAGCCCTCGTCCCCGCCGACGCGATCGTCGAGCACGAGCCGCCCGGCCTCCATGCGGTAGCGCTCGAGCGTGCCGAGCCGATGCAGCCACAGGCTGCCGTCCACCGCGAACGCGAACGCGTCGACGGGTCCCGACGGGCCTCCCTCGACATCGTCGAACCGGTCGCGCACCTCGTCGTGACGCTGCATGCCCGTGCCCGCGGCGACCCACGGCGAACCCTTCGCATCGACTCTCAACGCGCCGATGTCGGCACTGCGCAGCGTGCCGTCGCGCGGTGTGTAGCGACGCACGCCGAGCGTCGAGGCGTCGATGCGCGCGACGCCACCGCCGACCACCGCGGCCCACACCACATCGCCCGGCGCCTCGGCGAGGATGCCGACGTAGCCGACCGGCAAGGCATCCGCACGCGAGGCATCGACCTCGAATTCGAAGGTGTCGCCACTCTCCAGGGCATGGCGACGCAACCCGGCCTGATGGCCGACCCATACGTGACGGCCAAGCGGCAGGACCGCGCGCACGACGAAGCCCCGTACGCCGAGCCGGCCACCCCAGCGTTCGACCTGGCCGCTGCCCGCGTCGATGCGGTCGAGGCCGTCGCGGCCACTGGTCGCCCACACGTTGCCGTCGCCGTCGAGGGCGACGCCGCGGATGCGCGCATGGCGCAGGCTGTCGTCCTGGCCGGGGCGGTGCCGCCAGGCGGCGAAGTTGCGCCAGTGCGCACCGAGCCGTGCGATGCCGCCGTCGGCGAACGCGAACCACATGCCGCCCTCGTGGTCGCGCAGGATGTCCGCGACCTGCGTGCCGGGCATCTCGCCCGGAATGAACTCGCTCGAGTCGTAGCGGTGCTCGCCCTCGCCGTCGACGTGCACGATGCCGCCCGACGTACCCGCCCACAACCCGCCGGCGGCGTCGCGCATCATCGCGCGCACGACGAGCCCCGAGGAATCGAACACCTCGCCCGCGAACGCGAGCGAGGCGTCGACGCGCGCGATGCCGAGGCTCGTGCCGACCAGCATCGTGCCGTCGGGTTCGGCGAGAAGGCTCGTCACGAGCAGGCCGCGCGGTCCTGCCCGTTCGAACGGCGGCAACGCGACGTGCACGATGCGGCCGTCGTCGAGGCGTACGTCGAGGCCCTGGTCCGTCCCGATCCATAGACGGCCGCGACCATCGACGCGCAGCGCGAGGATCACGTCCGAGCGAAGGCTGGACGGCTCGTCCGGGTCGTGCACGATGCGTTCGACACGGCCGTCCTCGCGCAGCCGGTTGAGGCCGCCGAGGTAGGTGCCGGCCCACACCGAACCCTCCGGATCGACGGCGAGCGCGAACACGTCGTCGCTGCCGAGGCTGTAGGGATCGCCTGCGACATGCCGGAAACGGCGGAACCGGCCGTCCGACAGCAGCAGGTTGACGCCCGCCGCCTCGCCGCCGCACCAGACGCGCCCCTGCGCATCGATCGCGAGCGCGGACACGTCGTTGCCCGACAGCGAGTGCGCATCACGCGGATCGTGTTGCCAGACACGGAAACCCAGTCCGTCGTAGCGCGCGAGCCCGTCACGCGTGCCGATCCAGACGAAACCGTCGGGATCCTGCTCGATCGCCGCGACGACGCTCGACGGCAGGCCGTCGGCGACGCGCAGGCTCTCGAACAAGGGCGGCGACGGCGGCAGCTCCGCGCGGACGCCCGTCGTCGCAAGCATGCACGCCAGCAGCATGCCGATCCTCGAAGACATTCCGTGTCCTCCCGATGGTGCGTGCGGCCATGGTGCCAGCGCGCGCGCGACACGGCCAGTGTGCGGCGACCGGCTAGAATCGGCCGCATGTCGACACCCCGCGTTCCCCTTCGTCTGGTCCTGTTCGCCGTGATCGCGATCGGCGGCGTGCTGCTGGTCGGCTTCCTCGTCGGCCTCGCCAACAGCCTGCTCGAGCTCTACGAGCGCATGACCGCGCTGCCGCTGCTGCTGCGCGTGCCGCTGCTGGCCGCGCTGGCCCTCGCGGTCGTCGCGACCGGCGTGCTCGCCTGGCGGCTGATGCGGCCTGCGTCGCGCGACGACGCGAAAGCCCCGGTCGGACGTCCCGTCGCGGCCTCGCGTGACGCGATCGAGGTGCGCGTCGCCGAACTGCAGGCCCGCGACGCCTCTGCGGCCTCGTTGCGCGACGAACTCGCCGAACTCGACAGGCGTCGGGTCGAGGGCGACTGCCATGTCGCCCTGTTCGGCGAGATCAGCACCGGCAAATCGAGCCTCGTGCGCGCACTCGCCGCCGACGCCGCTCCCGATGTCGATGCCCTCGGCGGCACCACGCGCGCGGTGCACCATTTCCGCGGCCGCCTGCCCGACGGCCGCGACCTCGTACTCGCCGACATGCCCGGCACCGCGGAAGTCGACGGCCTGCAGCGCGAGCAGCTCGCGCGCGACGAGGCCCTGCGCGCGCATGCGGTCGTCTACGTCGTCGCCTCCGACCTCACGCGCCAGCAGGACGCCGAGCTGCGCTGGCTGGCCACGTTCGGCAAACCGCTGGTGCTCGTGCTCAACAAGGCCGACCAGCTCGGCGGCGACGAACGCGCGCAACTGCTCGCGCGCTTCGACGAGCGCTATCGCGACGTCGTGCGCGAGCGCGTGGTCGCGCGCCCGGGTGGCCGCGAGCGCATCGAGCGCCATCTCGCCGACGGCAGCGTCGAGACCGTCGAACGCGAGCGCGAGGCCGACGTCGGTGCCTTGCGCGAGGCTTTGCAGCGCCTCACGCGCGGCGGCACCGAAGCGCTCGAACCCGCGCGCGAGGCCGCCGTGCTCGCGCGTGTCGCCGAGCGCAGCGACGCGATCGCCGCGGACATCGCGGCACGCGAAGCCGAGGCCACGATCGCGCGCTACACGCGACGCGCCGTCGTCGGGGCGATGGCCGCGGTCGCGCCCGGCAGCGACGTGCTGATCCAGGGTGCACTCGGCACCGGCCTCGTGCGCGAACTCGCGCGCCTGCACGGCGTGCCGGTACGCGAGCTCGACGTCGAGGCCCTGCTCGCGCGGCTCGGCCTGACCGTGCGCAACACCACCGCGATCGTGCTCGCGATCGCCGGCAACGCGCTCAAGGCGTTCCCGGGCCTCGGCACACTCGGTGGTGGTGTGCTGCACGCGATCGCCTACGGCCTCGTGTTCGACAGCCTCGGCCGTGCGGTCGCGGCGACGCTGGCCGAACACGCGCGCCTCGATCAGGCCGATACCGAGCAACGCGTGCGCGCGCTGCTCGCCGAGCCGGGCCAGGCGCGGCTCGAGCGCGTCGCGCGCCTCGTGCTGGAGAGCTGGCGCGATCGCGAGGACACACCGCGCAAGGATTGATCACGCCGCGGCGACACACCGTCCCGCGGCCGCCGGTGGCGGCGACCACGGGTTTTTGCCAAGCTGGCCGCATGCGCCGGACCGCCGCCCTGATGCTGCCCTTGCTGATCGCCGCCGCGCCGGCCACGGCGCGCGCTGTCGACACGACGACGTGGCGGCTCGACACCACCCACACGCAGATCGTGTTCTTCGCGGATCATCTGGGCCTTTCGAACGGCATCGGGCGCGTGCACGTGCGCGAAGGCTGGTTCCGCTTCGATCCCGACGACTGGTCGACCGCGCAGGTCGAGGTCGTGATCGACCTCGCCAGCGTCGACATGGGCGACGCGAAATGGAGCGACGCGGTGCGTTCGGGGCAATTCCTCGACGTGTCGCGCTGGCCGACCGCGCGCTTCACCGCATCGCGCCTCGAGAAGACCGGCGACGCCGCCGGCATCCTGCACGGCGAGCTGACTTTGCGCGGCACGGCGCAGCCGGTCGAGCTCGCGGTCACGTTCAACCGCATCGGCCGCGATCCGTACGCGTTCCGCACCAAGGCCGGCTTCACCGCCACGACCACGCTCGCGCGCGGCGCCTTCGGCATGACGCGCTTCGCCGACGTGGTCGGCGAGAACGTTTCGCTGCGCATCGAGGTCGAAGGCATCCGCGACGCCAAGGCAGAGGAGAAGACCACCGATGGCACTGAAGAGCAGCACTGAGCGCTGGGGCGGCGTCGCCAAGACGTTCCACTGGATCATGGCGCTCGGCATCATCGGCGTCGGCATCCTCGGCCTGTACATGACCGGCATGGACCGCGGCATGGCCAAGGTCAACACGTTCGCGCTGCACAAGTCGATCGGCCTGACCCTGCTCGCGCTCGCGCTGCTGCGCCTGGCCTGGCGCTTCGTCGACCGCAAGCCGCGCGACGAGGCGATGCCGCGCTGGCAGCGCATCGCCGCGCACGCGACCCACGGCCTGCTCTACCTGCTCATGCTCGCGATCCCGCTCAGCGGCTGGCTGTTCAATTCCGCACGCGGGTACGCGCTGCAGTGGTTCAAGCAGTTCAACCTGCCCGCGCTGGTCGAGAAGAACGAATCGCTCGGCGATCTCGCGATCACCTTGCACGTCGCGTTCTTCTGGATCCTCGCCGCGCTGCTCGTCGCGCACGTCGGCGGCGCGCTCATGCACCATGTCTTCGAACGCGACAACACCTTGCTGCGCATGCTCCCGTTCGCGCGCCTGCGCAAGCGCCCTGAAGGAGAATCATCCCCATGACACCCCGCATCCTCGCCCCGTTGCTCGGCCTGCTCGTCGCCACGCCCGCGTTCGCGGCCGACTACACGGTCGGCGCCGGCAGCACGCTCGGCTTCACCTCGAGCTTCCAGGGCGAGAGCTTCGACGGCACGTTCAAGACGTTCGAGGCGACGATCCGCTACGACCCCGCCGACCTCGCGACGGCGTCGTTCGACGTGAACGTCGACCTCGCCAGCGTCGTCACCGGCGACGCGGATCGTGACGGCGCGCTGCCCGATGCCGAGTTCTTCGACGTCAAGAAGGCGCCCAAGGCGCACTTCAAGACCACCGCGTTCCGCAAGGAAGGCGCCGGCGTCGTCGCCGAGGGCACGCTCACGCTCAAGGGCGTGACCAAGCCGGTCACGCTCGCGGTCACGTTCACGCCTGCCGGAACGGGCGCGACGCTCGACGTGACCACGACGCTGAAGCGCCTCGAGTTCAACGTCGGCACCGGCGAGTACGCCGACACCTCGACGATCGCCGATGCGGTCAAGGTCAAGGGCAGCCTCAAGCTCGTCGCGAAGTGACCCGGAACGCGAGCCGGTCGCGCTTCCCGCGCCGCCGGCCCGCGCATACCATCGCGGCGTGAACGTCCTGACCTCGCTGTGGCGGCGCCTGCGTGGCGACCGTACTCCTGCCGCCATCGTCGACACACCGCGCGACGGCACCTCGCGGCATCACGCGCAGGCCACCGACAGCCTGCGTGCGCTGGTCGGCGACACCGCGATCCCGCCTGCCGTCCGTGCCTCGCTCGCGGCCGATTTCGAACGCCTCGAGGCGATGCTCGACAAGCTCGAGCGCGACGAACTGCATCTCGCCGTATTCGGGCGTGTCAGCGTCGGCAAGTCGGCGCTGTCGAACGCGCTGCTCGGCGAGGATGCTTTCGAGGTCGGCGTGCTGCACGGCACGACGCGCGACGCGGTGCCGAAGCGCTGGCGCGACGTCGCCGGCGGGGGCGTGCACCTGATCGACACGCCCGGCATCGACGAACTCGACGGCGAGGCGCGCGAGATGCTCGCGTTCGAAGTGGCCGGCATCAGCGACCTCGTCGTGTTCGTCGTCGACGGCGACATGACCACCCGCGAACGCGACGCGCTCGCGCTGCTCGCGCGTACCGAGCGCCCGCTGCTGCTCGCCCTCAACAAGGCCGACCGCTACGGCGACGACGAACGCACGCGCCTGCTGCAGCGCCTGCGCGAGCATGCCGAGGGCTTCGTGCGCGCCGAGGACGTCGTCGCGGTCGCCGCGCGGCCCGCACCGACGCGCGTCGTGCAGGTCGACACGGACGGCGGCGAGCGCATCGTCGAGCGCGTCGCGGAGCCCGACATCGCGGCGCTGCGCGAGCGCCTCGTCGACGTGCTCGCACGCGAAGGCCGCACGCTGTCGGCGCTCAACGCGAGCCTGTTCGCGGGGCGTCTCAGTGACGCGGTCGGTTCGCGCATCGTCGAGGCACGCCGCGAACTCGCGGGCAAGGTCATCCGCCAGTACTGCCTCGCCAAGGCGATCGCGGTCGCGCTCAACCCGATCCCGGTCGCGGACCTGCTCGCCGCCGGCGCGCTCGACGCCGCGCTCGTCGTGCACCTCGCCCGCGTGCACGGACTGCCGATGACGCGTGTCGAGGCCGGCGGCCTGCTCGCGACGATCGCCGCGCAGCTCGTCGCGCTGATGGGCGCGGTCTGGGGCGTTCACCTCGTCGCGTCGGCGCTCAAGGGCGTCAGCGCCGGCGTCTCGACCGTGGTGACCGCCGCCGCGCAGGGTGCGCTGGCGTGGTACGCGACCGAAATCGTCGGCCGCGCGGCCGAGCGTTACCTCGCGGCCGGGAAATCCTGGGGCGAGCAAGGCCCCAAGCGCGTCGTGCGCGACATCGTCGCCGGGCTCGACCGCGATTCGATCCTGCGCGAGGCGCGCGAGGAGATCCTGTCGCGGCTGCGCGGCGCCGGGACCTCGCGCTGAATCGTCACTCCGCGTCGAGGAACGCGCGCACGCGCGCGGCGTCGAACGGCCAGCCGAGCTCGCGACCGGACGTCGCGTCGCGCAGCACCGGGATGCGGATGCCGTAGCGCGCCTCGAGGGCGTCGTCGCCGTCGATGAAGACGCTCTCGAACGACGGTGCGCGTGCGGTCGCCAGGATGTCCAGTGCCTCGTCGCAGAGGCAGCAATCGTCGCGCTGGTACAGCAGCAGGCTCATCGGGCGGGCGTTCGTCGGGGCGGCGTAGAATACGCGACCTGCCAAGGACCTGAACGCGCATGTCCATCAGCGTCTTCGACATCTTCAAGATCGGCATCGGCCCGTCGTCGTCGCACACGATCGGCCCGATGCGCGCGGCCGCGCGCTTCGTGCAGCGCTGGCTCGACGAGCGCGGCGTGCTCGAACGCACCGTGCGCATGCGCGCCGAC
Source organism: Lysobacteraceae bacterium PS02065 (assembly GCA_029959555.1). Taxonomy (GTDB): domain Bacteria; phylum Pseudomonadota; class Gammaproteobacteria; order Xanthomonadales; family Rhodanobacteraceae; genus Dokdonella. Next base: position 10,351 of record JASCPI010000046.1, read on the forward strand.
CTGTACGGCTCGCTCGCGCTGACCGGCCGCGGCCACGGCACCGACAAGGCCGTGCTGTGCGGACTCGAGGGCGAGTGGCCCGACCGCATCGATCCCGACATCGTCGACCCCAAGCTCGCGCGCATCCGCAAGACCAAGCGCCTGCTGCTCGGCGGCCGCCACGAGATCGCGTTCGACGAGAAGGCCGACCTCGTCTTCAACAAGCGCCAGAAACTGCCGTACCACACCAACGGCATGCGCTTCACCGCGTACGACGCGGAAGGCAACGAGCTGGCCACGCGCGACTACTACTCGGTCGGCGGCGGCTTCGTGGTCAACCACGACGAGGCGGCCGAAGACCGCATCGTGCCCGATACCACCCCGTTGCCGCATCCGTTCCACTCGGGTGACGAGCTACTCGCCCGCTGCGACGCCGCGGGACTTTCGATCGCCGGCCTGATGCTGGAGAACGAAAAGGTCTGGCGCAGCGAGGCGCAGATCCGCGAAGGCCTGCTGACGATCTGGAGGGCGATGCAGGCCTGCGTCGCACGTGGCCTGCGCCAGCCGGGCATCCTGCCCGGAGGCCTCAAGGTCCAGCGTCGCGCGCCGTCGATGTTCGCCGAACTGTGCTCGCGACCGGAGATGGCCCTGCGCGATCCGCTGACGATCCTCGACTGGGTCAACCTTTACGCGCTCGCGGTCAACGAGGAGAACGCCGCCGGCGGCCGGGTCGTCACTGCACCGACCAACGGTGCGGCAGGCATCATGCCGGCGGTGATGCACTACTACGACCGCTTCGCGCCGAACGCGAACGACGACGGCATCGTCGATTTCCTCCTCACCTCGGGCGCGATCGGCATCCTCTACAAGGAGAACGCCTCCATCTCGGGCGCCGAGGTCGGCTGCCAGGGCGAGGTCGGCGTGGCCTGTTCGATGGCGGCCGGTGGCCTCACCGCCGCGCTCGGCGGCAGCATCTACCAGGTCGAGAACGCCGCCGAGATCGGCATGGAGCACAACCTCGGCCTCACCTGCGATCCGATCGGCGGCCTTGTGCAGATCCCGTGCATCGAACGCAACGCGATGGGCTCGGTCAAGGCGATCAACGCCCAGCGCATGGCGATGCGCGGCGACGGCAAGCATCGCGTGTCGCTCGACAAGGTCATCAAGACCATGCGCGACACCGGCCGCGACATGCAGGACAAGTACAAGGAAACCTCGCGCGGGGGCCTCGCGGTCAACGTCATCGAGTGCTGACACGCACGACGCCTGCCCGAGCACGCCGCTCGCCCGCTCGCATGGATAGGGTGTCCGCACGTACGGCGTCTTGCGACCACGGATGCCGGGGATGCCCCCCGGCCGGCACGCAAAAAAAGAGGCGGGGTTTCCCCCGCCTCGGTGTCGCCTCGTGCTTCGGCCCTTGCGGGCCGAAGCCGGTCGGTGGGATCAGGGACCGGGCACCGTGATCGGCGCGCCCGAGTTGTCGAACGTGTAGCTCACGATCGTCGCCGGCATGCCGCTCGTGCCGACCGCACCCACGTTGTTGATGCGCACGTAGCCGTAGTTGATCGTGCTGGTCGCCGTGTTCAGGAAGCGGAAGCCGAGGTAGCCGTCGATGCCGCCGGTGACGCGCCATGCCGACGTCGGCCCGCTGCTGGACGTGTCGATGAACGTCGTCGACGGGCCGATGACGGTGCCGGCTGGCGCCACGACGTAGGCCGAACCCGATGCGGCGCCGCCACGATTGGCGGTCGCTCCGATGTAGTTCCAGAAGAACGAGAGCTGACGCGGCGTGGCGGTTACGGTGTACGGATTGAAATCGTCCCCCGTGCACGACGCGAGGTTGTCGCGCACGACGCCGGTCAACCACTTGATGCACGTACCGTTGAGGCTGTCGTGCACCGGAGCGTTGAGCGTGAACGTCACGTGGTTCGGGTTACCGACCGGACCGCTCGGATCGAAGCCGTCCTTGAAGATGCCGTCACGCACGCCGCGGATCGCGACCGTGATGTGCTCGGCCGGCGACTGCGCGGCAGCCTCCGTGAGCACGACGTGGCCGAAGCCCGGCGCGTTCGGCGCCGCCATCGACGGGCCGTAGCCACCCGGGCTGACGACGATCGTGAGCGCCTGCGTCGCGCCGGCGGCCAGCGTGAACGTGGCCGGCGTGACCGTGGCCTCGATGCCCGAGGTGGTCTCGAACGTCACGTTCCACGTCGACGAACCCGCGAGCGTGCTCTTGACCGTACGCGTGAACGTGCAGTTCGGGTTGCAGTCCATGTTGCGGACCGACGGGATGTTGAGCGCCTTCATGTTGATCGTGCCGCCGGTCGGGTTCGCGGCGAGGAAGTTCGCGTAGGTCTCGTCCATGACGAGGCCTGCACTGGCGGCCTTGGTGAGATCGACGCGACCGCTGCCGGCATCGTCGGCATCCCACGGCGCGGCGCCGGTGTCCTTCCAGCCCGTGCGCTTGGCGGTCATCTGCAGCGCCGACTTGACCTCGGTCGGCGTCCAGGTCGGACGCACCGCGCGCAGCAGCGCACCGGCACCGGCCACGTGCGGGCCGGACATCGACGTGCCGCTCAGGTAGATGTAGTTGCCGTCCGCTGCGCGGGCCGCGGCGTAGATGCTCGTGCCGGGACCGCTGATGTCGGGCTTGGTGATGTCGCCGACCGCGGCACGCGTCGGGCCACGCAGGCTGCTGTCGGCGAGCTTGTCCGGCAGGCGGCCGGTCGGATCGAACGTGGCGGTCGACGTCGTCGCGTTGGTCGTCAGGTAGCTGATCAGCTGGTTGCCGACGGCCTGCGACGAGATGCTGTACGCCGGTGCCGTGGTCGGCGCACCGGTCGTGTCCATCGAGATGCCGCCGGCCTGGTTGTTGGTGATGATGACCGCGACCGCACCGGCGTTGACCGCGTTGGTGATCTTCTCGGAGAAGTTGCAGGTACCGCGGCGGATGACCGCGATCGCACCCGTGAACGTGCCCGCCGCGATGCCGCCCGAGGCCGTGCAGCCCTCGATGTTGGTCGTGTAGACGCGCGTCGGCTGGTTGGTCAGCACGGTGCCTTCCGGCGTCGTGCTGCCCTTGTTCATGATGAGGTTCTGCAGGCCGTCGGCCACCGTCGGCGCGGTGACCGAGATCTTCGCCGCGGGATTGAGGTCGTGGTAGGAGTTCGCGACCGTCATCGTCCACGGGCCGAGGTGGTTCACCTGACCGACCGGGTCGGGCGTCTCGGTACGCGTGTTGCCGGCCGAGGCGGCCACGAAGATGCCCGCGTTGATCGCCTCGAGGAACGCGCGGTCGCTTTCACCGGTCGTCCACGGCGCGGTGCCGCCCGAGATCGAGAAGTTGAGCGCCTTGACGCCCAGCGACGCGCGCGCGATGGCATTGTTCACGGCGGCGATCGTGTCGATCGTCGCGCAGGTGCCCTGTGCGGTGTTGCAGACCTTGTAGCTGTCCACGCCGGCGCACGGCGCGACGCCGGCGATCTGCGTGTACGGGGCGGGGATCACCGGCGCCGGCGTGGTGGTCGCCGCGACGAGGATGTTGCCGCCGGCCGTGCCGGCGGTGTGCACGCCGTGGCTCGAAGAGGTGGCATCGGCTTCGGGATTCGGGCCGTTGCAAGCACCGCCGGGGCCGGTGGCGGTTGCGCAGCTCGCCGCGTAGAGCTTGGGAGAGCCCACGCTGAAGCCGCACGAGGCGTCGTTCGCGAACGACGGGTGCGCCGAGTTGGCACCGCTGTCGAGGACCGCGATGCGCACGCCCTGGCCGTAGTTCGTGTTGATGCCGCCGACCGGCGGCATGCCCCAGATCGTGCCCGCACCGATGAACTCGGGACCGCGGAACGTGTCGAGCTGGTCGAAACCGCTCTGCTTGACCGACTTGACGCCCGGCATGCGGGCCACGTCCGTCGCTTCGGCGGCGCTGAGCTGCAGCGCGATGCCGCTGTGCGTGTAGAAATACTTGTGGGTGACGTTCACCGAACGGCCGAGGCGCGCGCCGATGGCGGCGACGTGGTTCGAGAGCGCGTACTCGAGGTACTCGACGTAGGCCCGCACGTCGGCGTTCTGTGCATCGAACGTCGCCGCACCGGTGACCTGAGGCGACGTGCCGCGCAGCGAACCGAGTCCGCCGTGGTACTGCAGCGCGCCGTCTTCGACGAACTCGACGAAGTAGGACGGCTCCTCGGCAACGGCGGAGGGCTGGGCCGGATCATCGGAAAAGATGCCTTGCGACGACACGGTGGTGGCCGTGACGCCCGCGCAGCTCGCCGCAACGAGCACGGCGAGTGCTTTGACGCGAGTCGACTTTCGCATGTGGGTCCCCAAGCATTCGGAATGCGGTGATCCCCTCGGTGTGGCCGAGGGATGTCGTCTACGTGCAGAAAATGTGCACGTCGAACACGGCGTTTATAGCACCGCCCCGTCGCGAACCGCAAACAACCTGTACCCGACCTGACCCTACCGCCCCGTATGGCGTGCGCGTGACAAAAAAAGGCCCCGCCGGAGCGGGGCCTTCTGGTGACGCGTGACGCGTGGGCCGAGGCGGATCAGTTGCCCGCGGCGGACACCGCGGCGTCGCACGCCGCCTGGTTGGTGCAGGTGATGTGGATGCCAGCACAGGTCACCGGCGCGGTCGAGTTGCTCCAGCGCGCATTCGGCGACACGGCATCGGCGTACGACTCGTTCCATTCGAGGCGCAGGATGCCGTCGCTGCCCGCGACGATGTTGTCGAGGCCCGCATCGGCGAACAACAGCACGCCTTCGGTGCTGAGGTTGGTCTCGATCCCCGCCGCACCGGTTTCCGACATCGTGAGGAAGATCGCCTCGTCGCCCGCGGCGCTCGAGGAGAACGTCACCGCGGTCTCGGACAGGTAGCTCGGGCTCAGCGCTTCGAGGGAGACGTCCGCCGAAGCGCCCGTCATCGCATTGCCGGCGCCGATGTTGAGCGTGACGATGCTGTTGCCCGGGTTGCCCGAGTTGAACTCGTCCTCGGAGGTCTTGCCGTTGGCGCTGAGGCAGACCGCCGTGCCGTCACCGCCGCCCGAGCCGTCGAAGCCGTCCTTGAAGATCTGGTCGACGACGCCCTGGCCCTTGATCGCCGAGGTCAGGTGCAGGGCCGGCGACTGCGCGGCATCCTGCGGGGTCAGCACGATGTAGCCGAACGCCGGGTTGGCCTGCGTCGCGGTCACGGACGCCGTGATCGTGATCGCCTGGGTGCCGCCCGCCGCGACCGTGAAGGTCGCCGGGCTCACCGCCACCGTCACGCCCGGGGCGCTGCCCACGTACGAAGCCGTCCACGTCGACGCGGCGCCGAGCTTGCTGGTCAGCGTGCGCGTGAACGTGCAGCTGCCGTTGCAGGCCATGTTGCGCACCGAGGCGAGGTTGAGCTGCTTGATGTTGATCGAGCCACCCGACGGGTTCGCGGCCACGAAGTTGGCGTAGGTCTCGTTGAGCACGAGGCCCGCCGCGGCGGCCTTGGTCAGGTCCGCACGACCGCTGCCGACGTCGTCGATGTCCCACGGCGTCGTGCCGTTCTCCTTGAAGCCGCCGCGCTTGGCGGTCATCTGCAGCGCCGACTTCACTTCCGGCGGCGTCCACGTCGGATGCACGGCGCGCACGAGTGCAGCCGCACCGGCCACGTGCGGGCCCGACATCGAGGTGCCGCTCTCGAGGTAGTAGTTGCCGTCCGCCGCACGACCTGCCGCGTAGATGCTCACGCCCGGCGCGGTGATGTCCGGTTTGGTGAGGTCGGCGAGCGTGCCCGGGGTCGGACCACGGAAGCTGAAGTCGCCGAGGACGTCACCCTGCACGTCGCCCACGATGCCGGCCGACAGGCTGGCCGTGGTCGGCGTCGCGCCGTTCGTGGCGATGAACGCGGCGAGCGCCGTGCCGGCGTCCTGCGTGATCGAGTACGCCGGGATCGTCGCGCCGTCGGTGTTCATGTTGATGACGCCGAAGGTGTTGTTGTAGATGAACACCTGCTGCGCGCCGGCGGCCGCGGCGTTGGCGACCTTCTCGGTGAAGTTGCACGTGCCACGACGGATCAGCGCGACGCTGCCCGTGAAGTAGCCGGCCGGGAAGCCACCCGATGCCGTGCAGCCCTCGACATTCGTCGACGTGCGGATCGGCAGGTTCGTGAACGTGGTCGGCGAGCTGATGTGGCTGCCGAGCGAGGTCAGCAGGTTCTGCGTGTTCGCCGGCGGCGTGCCCGGGCCGGTGGCGCTGAGGCCGGGGCCGAGGTCCTTGTCCTGCGTCGACGCGGCGACCGTCATGACCCACGGACCACGGTGGTTGACCTGGCCGACCGGGTTGGTGATCGACGTGCTCGTGTTGCCCGCCGAGGCGGCCACGAAGATGCCCGCGTTGACCATGTCGAGGAAGCGGCGATCGTCGTCCGACCACGGCGAGGTGCCACCCGAGATCGAGAAGTTGACGACGTCGACGCCGTCGGCGATCGCGTTGTTGATGCCGCCCGTGATGGCCGACGACGGGCAGGTCGTGCCCGGGCAGACCTTGTACGAGCGGATCGCCGCGCACGGCGCCACGCCCGACATCTGCGTGTACGGCGCCGGCAGATTCGGCGACGGCGTCGCGGCATTCGTCACCGAGTTGCCGCCGGCCGTGCTGGCCGTGTGCACGCCGTGGCCCGAGTCGACGGCTTCGCCGTTCGGACCATTGCAGACGCCACCCGACGTGCTCGCGCAGTCACGTGCGCTGAGCAGCTTGGGATCGGCTGCGGAGAAGCCGCAGGACGCGTCGTTGGCGAACGACGGATGCGTCGAGTTGATGCCGCTGTCGAGCACGCCGATCACGATGCCCTTGCCGCGGTTGGTGGTGCCGCCCGGCGTCGCGCCGTTCCAGATGGTGGCGGCACCGATGAACTCGGGACCGCGGTACGTGTCGAGGTGGCGCAGTTCGTCGACCTTGACCGACGTCACGCCGGGAACCTGGGCGATCTTCTTCGCTTCGCCGGCCGTCATCTTCGCCGCGATGCCGCTGTGCGTGATGTCGTAGCTGTGCGTGACGACGAGTTCGCGGCCGAGCGCGCTCGCGATCGACGCGATGTGCGCCTGCTGCTGCTGCTGCACGAACTGGCGGTAGGCGGCGACGTCGGCGCTCTTGGCGTTGAAACGCTCGCCGGAAGCGGCTTTCGGAGCGGTGCCGCGGAGCTGGCCGGTGCCGCCGTCGTAGTGCAGCGCGCCAGGCTCGGCGAACTCGATGAGATAGATCGACTCGGCCGAGGCTTCCGCCACGTCGGCGGCGAGCTTGAAGGACGGATTCGACCACGCGGTGGTGGCGGCGAGGCCACCGAGGCTTGCCGTGACGAGCACGGCGAGCGCTTTCACGCGAACAGCATTGTGCATGCAACCTCCAGCGAAAGAGTGCACTCCACCGCACGATGCGCGTGCGCGCCTCGCGTGATGGTCCAACGTGCAGGAAGTGTTACGAGCGTAGGAATGGATCGATCGGGTCAGGTGTCCGAGTGCGGAGGAAACAATGAACTCGTCCTGAGTGCGTCGAGTTATAGCAGCGTGCGCCGCGCGTTCTCAACGAACTTCCGGCACTGTCGTTGCCCTGATCCGCACGAATCCTTCGAATCTCCACACATGTGCAGTAGTCATGCAATTGATTGCATGGCTCATCATTTCACGATCGTGTGACGCGCGTCACCGAAGAACTCCGCGACGTCGTCGAGGGAAGCCGTCGCACGCATCGGCGGGAGACTCGCCAGGAACAGCTTCCCGTACCCGCGCGTACGCAGGCGCGGATCGCACAGCACCAGCACGCCGCGGTCGTGGATGTCGCGGATCAGGCGCCCGGCACCCTGCTTGAGCGCGATGACCGCATTCGGCACCTGCCACGCCATGAACGGCTGCGCGCCCTGTTCGCGCAGGCTTTCGAGGCGCGCGACGAGCACGGGATCGTCGGGGGCCGCGAACGGCAGCTTGTCGATCGCGACCACGCTGAGCGCCTCGCCGGCCACGTCGACGCCCTCCCAGAAACTCGCCGCGCCGAGCAGCACGCCATTGCCCGACGTACGGAATGCCTCGAGCAGGCGATGGCGCGGCGCACTGCCCTGCACGAACAGCGGATACGGGACGCGCCCCTCGAGCCGGTCCGCCGCGATGCGCAATGCACGATGCGAGGTGAACAGCAGGAACGCCCTGCCCCTCGACGCCTCGAGCACGGGCAGCAACGCATCGACGACGCGCTCGGTGTGATCGGGCATGGAAGGATCGGGAAGATCGCGCGGCAGGTAGAGCAAGGCCTGGTTCGGGTAGTCGAACGGGCTGTCGACGCGCAGTACGTGCGGGTCGTCGAGCCCCATCTGGCGCGCGAAGTGCTCGAACGTGCCGCCTACCGAAAGCGTCGCGGAGGTGAAGATCCATGCCGCATGGCTCTGCTCGCGCAGCTGGGTCAGCGGCGCGGAAAGGTCCAGCGGCGTCGCATGGAAGGCGAAGCCCTGCGGGGACAGCTCGTACCAGAGCACGGTGTCGCGTGCACCGCTGTCGCGCAGGTGGCCGAAACGCACGGCCAGCGCACCGGCACGCTCGAATACCGTGCCGAGCCCGCGGCTGCGCTCGGCGTGCACGGCGAGTGCGTCCGCCAGGGCTTCGAGTGCATCACCTAGCCCATCGAGCTCGCGCTCGACGTCGTCGTCACGCTCGATCGCGACGAAAGGCCCTTTCGCGGGGAAGCGGTCGAGCGCGAGACGGACGCGCTTCACCGCCGGTGCGAGCGTCTCGACCGCCGGCAACAGCGCACCGGCCGCACCGCTCGCCGCCGACGCCTCGGCGAGTGCGTCGCGCGCGAGCTCGGTGAGCTGGCGCGAGGTGACGCTCACCGAGAAGAACTGGCCGGCGAGCTCGGGAACCTGGTGGGCCTCGTCGAGGATGAAGGCCTGCGCGCCGGGCAGGATCTCGCCGAAGCCCTCCTGCTTGATCGCGAGGTCGGCGAACAGCAGGTGATGATTGACGACGACGATGTCGGCTTCCTGCGCGGCCCGACGTGCCTTGACCACGAAGCATTCGGTGAAGGACGGGCATTCGCTGCCGAGGCAGTTGTCGGTCGTCGACGTCACGCGCGGCCACAGCGGCGAGTCCTCGGCGAGATCGGCGAACTCGGCGCGGTCGCCACTCGCGCTGCGCGACGACCAGGCATGAAGGGCCTGCAGTTGCACGGCCTCCTCGCGCGAGCCGAAGCGGCCATCCTTGCGCGCCTGGTCCAGGCGATGCAGGCAGACGTAGTTCGCACGCCCCTTGAGCAGCGCCGTCGACACGCGCGTACCGAGCACGCTGCGCACGCGCGGCAGATCGCGATGGAACAGCTGGTCCTGCAGCGCCTTGGTGCCGGTCGAGACGATCACGCGCCGCCCCGACTGCAGTGCGGGAACGAGGTAGGCGAAGGTCTTGCCGGTGCCCGTTCCGGCCTCGGCGACGAGGGCATGGCGATCCTCGATCGCCGCGGCGACGGCCACCGCCATCGCCTGCTGCGCTTCGCGCGCGACGAAGCCCGGCACCTCGCGCGCGAACGGACCGTCCGGCCCGAGGATGTCGTCGACGCGCTCCGTCATGCGCGTGGCACGGCCTACATGCGGACCGGACGTTTCACCTTGCAGGCGTCACGCTTGCCTTCGGCAGTGCGGCGGTACTCGTCGTCGCCGAAGATCGTGCGCGCCTCGACGGCGGTCTGCCAGTTGCGCGCGCACAGCGTGCCGAGCTGCGGCCCCTTCTTGAAGCTCTCGTAGGCGAGCTTCTCGGCCTGCACCGTGTTGCCGCGCAGGAACTCGATCTCGGCCTCGTGCTGGATGATGTCCGGGGCGTCGGGAGCGAGCTTGCGCGCCCGCGTGATCGCCGCGAAGGCGTCGTCGTAGCGGCGCTCGGCTTCGGCCTTCTGGGCGTCGCGCAGGAACCCTTCGACACCGGGATCGCGCAACGGCGTGACCTGCAGCGCCGAATCCTCCTCGACCTCGAGCGCGCGGATGCGCTGCACGACGGCGACGCGATCGGGATCGGGCCGCGCGGCGGGCGCTTCCTGGCGCGCCGGCGGCGTCGACGACGAGCACGCGGCGAGGACGGCGAGCAGGCTCGCGGCGAGGACGATGCGGGCGTTCGGCGTAACGTTCATGGACGGCAAGCGGGTCGCGTGGAAACCGCCACTATCTCGAATTTCCGCGCGCCCGTCACCTGCGCGCACAAGCTGAATGCGACCACTCACTCACCGTCGCGGCCGAACCAGCTGCGCAGCTTGTCCATCGGGCAACCTTCCTTGTCGCGCGGCGCGTAGCCGGCCACGAACGGGAACTCGCGGCTGCCCTCGCAGACCTCGTCGGTGCGCTTGCCCATCGCCGGCTCGATCCACGCGCGCTCGATGCCGTCCTGCGGCACGACGAGCGGCAGGTTCGGCAGGCGCGAGAACAGTTCGATCCAGATCCGCAGCGCGCCGGTCGAGCCGAACAACGCGGTCGGCTTGTTGTCGTCGCGACCGACCCAGACGACGCCGAGGTGGCTGCCCGTGTAGCCGGCGAACCACGAATCGCGTTGCGTGTCACTGGTACCGGTCTTGCCGGCCGCGGCGAGCGGACCGAGTCCCGCCGCGACGATCGAACGTGCCGTCCCACGCTCGACCACCTGCTGCATCGCGAGGGCGACGAGGCGCGACGGCACGACGTAGTCGCCCGTGCCCGGCGTGGTGCCGTAGCGCGTCAGCGTGCGTCCCTTCGCATCGACGACGCCACGCACCGCGCGCAACGGCACGGCGTGGCCGTCGGCCGCGAAGTACTGGTAGAGCTGGGCGACGTCGAACGGACTCAGGTCGACCGCGCCGAGCAGCAGCGAGGGATTCGGATTGATGTCGCGACCGAGATTGAACGACTGCAGCAGCCCGCGCACCTTGTCGACGCCGAGGCGCAGGCCGAGCTGCACGGTCGCGAGGTTCAGGCTGCCGACCAGCGCATCGAGCACGAACACGCGGCCGTTGACGTTGCCGTCGGCGTTCTTCGGCATCCACGTCGAACCGTCGCGCTGCGGCAAGGCCACCGGTGCGTCCTCGACGATCGACGCGAGCGAATAGCGCTGCGGCTGGGCCAGCGCGACGAGGTAGACGAACGGCTTGACCAGCGAACCGATCGGCCGGCGCGCCTCGAGCGCGCGATTGAAGCCCTGTGCATCGGTGCTGCGCCCGCCGATGATCGCCTCGACCTCGCCGCTGCGCGCATCGGTGAGCACGAGCGCCGACTCGACCGCGGCGTCGCGTGCACCAAGACCGGCCAGCGCGCGCGTCATCGCCTGCTCGGCGAACAACTGCGCCGACGGCGACAGCGTCGTGTGCACGACGAGGCCGGCCGTGCCGAGCTCGGTGTCGGGGTAGTCGCTGCGCAGCTGCGTGCGCACGAGATCGAGGAAGGCCGGGAAGCGGTTGCGCGGCAACGCGCCGGCCGCGGCGACGCCGAGCGGCCGTGCACGCGCGGCCTCGAGCGTGCGCGCATCGATGAGGCCGGTCTCGAAGAACTGCCCGAGCACGCGGTTGCGCTGCGCGAGCGCACGTTGCGGGTTGCGGCGCGGGTCGTACCAGCTCGCGCCCTGCACGAGTCCCACGAGCATCGCGACGTCGTGCGGCGGCAGCGTGGCGACATCGCGGCCGAACCAGAACTCGCTCGCCGCGGCGAAACCGTGCACGGCCTGGCCGCCCTGCTGGCCGAGGAAGATCTCGTTGCAGTAGGCCTCGAGGATGCGGCGCTTGTCGTAGCGGTACTCGATGATCAGCGCGATGAAGGCTTCGTTGAACTTGCGCACGAAGCTCTGGCCGCTGTCGAGGAACAGGTTCTTGACCAGCTGCTGGGTCAGCGTGGAGCCGCCCTGCACGACGCGTCCCGCCGTCAGGTTGGCCCAGGTCGCCCGCAGGATCGCGACCACGTCGACGCCGCGATGGTTCTTGAAGTCGCGGTCCTCGACGGCCTGCAGCCCCATGACCAGCAGCGGAGGCAGCTGTTCGAGCTGCACGATGCGACGCTCTTCCTGCTCGGCGCCGTAGAGCGTGGCGATGCGTGCGGGATCGAGCTGCGCGCGTGACAACGGCTGGCCGCTGTCGGCATGGGCGAGCGTGGCGATGCGGCCATTCTCGAGGGTCAGCGCGATGCGCTGCGCCGCGTTGCGACCCTCGAGGCCGGTGAACGCACGCCGCGCGATGATGAAACGCGATCCTGCACGGGCATACGTCCCCGGCGTGCCCGCCTCGGCATCGACCGCGTAGCGCGAGGCTTCGAGTTCGAGCAGCAAGGCCTCGGCGGTGAGTGCGGCACCCGGTGAGAACTCGAGCGGTCGCGCGATCACGCGGCTCGGGATCTGCCAGCTCAGATCGTCGAAACGCGCGCGCACCTGCTGGTCGAGGTACACGCCGTAAGGGACGCCGAAGCCGAGCACCGCACCGACGACGACGAACAGCGGCACGCGCAGTACGCGCCATCCGAGGGACAGCAGGCGCAGGGATCGCGACGGCGGCGGAGGAGTTTTCTTCTTGGCCAAGGATCGTGTTCGGAAGCGGGAACGGAGCGCCGTTCGCGCAGGCCGTGGCACGGCGCGCGTGGCGTCCGTGACGACCCGCCTGCGGCGGCGGCGAGTGTAGCCGATCCGTCCGTGCTGGCAGCGCCGGTGGTCATCCCCGATAATCCGCGTCCGTCCATGGTCGGGACCACCGTGCCGAAAACGCTTTCCGCACCTTTCTGCCTGTGCATCCGCGGTGACGTGGCGACGCGCGAAGGCTGGCTCGACGACGTGTTGTCGCGCTTGCCCGCCGGTACGCCGCACCTCCTCGCTCCCGCGTCGTCCGCATCGCCGCCGACGTTGTCGTTCGCCGGGGCACGCATCGACGCCGCGACGCGCGACCTGCTCGCCGATGTCGCGCGCGGCCACCCGAACCACCATGCGGTCCTGCTCGAAGCCGGAGCGTATGTGCCGCCGCATGCGTTCGAGCGGCTGCTCGCCGTCTTCGCCACGGACGACATCGGCTCGGCCGGCGGTCTCGACGACGTCGATCCCGCACGCTCGCCGCTGCCACCCGGCGCCACGACCGAGGCCTCTGCCGAACGCATCGACCGCCTCTGTCACGCCTTCTCGTCGCGGACGTACGCCGATGCAGCGTCGCCGTCGCCACTCGCCTCGTCCTGGCATGCGCTTGCCCTCGCCTCGCTGATCGGTGACGAGGAGTCGACCCGACGCTGGCGCCACGTCATCGTCGACGGTGTCTACGTCGCGCGAGGCACCTCGCCGCTGCGTGGCCCCGCGCTCGGCACGGATCCCCGCGATCCGCTGCCGCCCTCGCCGCTCGCGCCACTCCGTGAAGCCGTCGCACGGGCGCTCGAAGGTGTGCTGTCACCGGGTTACGCCGGACTCGACGGTCGCCCCGTGCTGCTGCACGTGCTGCATGGCTGGGGCGGTGGCGCCGAACGCTGGGTCCGTGATCTCTGTGCGTCGTTCGACGGCGTGCACCATCGCGTGCTGGTCGCACGCGGCAGCCATGCGCGGCGACGCCACGGCGAGTGGCTCGAGCTGCTCGACGGCTCGTTCGAAGGCCCGCCGCTGCGCCGCGTCGCACTGCCCGACGCGATCGCCGACACCGCGATCGAACACGGCGGCTATGCCGCGATCGTGCGCGAGTGGGTCGACGATGCACGCGTCGATGCCGTCGTGGTCTCGTCGCTGATCGGCCACGCGCTCGACGTGCTGCGCACGGGCCTGCCTACCGTGCGCGTGATCCACGACCACTACCCGCTGTGGCCGGTGCTGCACCGTGATTTCGGCGATACGTCGCTCGCGTTCGACGACGCACAGCGCGTGGCCGACCTCACCGCGCTAGGCGCCGACCGCGAATTCGCGAACAACGATCCAGCCCACTGGAAGGCACTTCGCGACGCCACCGCGAACACGCTGCGCGACATCCACGCGACACTCGTGGCGCCGAGCCGCAGCGCGCTGGCCGACGACCTGCGCCTCGCGCCCGAACTCGCCCTGCTGCCAGCTCACGTGATCGGCCACGGTCTCGACGGATGGCCGGCCGGCACGGTGCGTGTATCCGCGCCGCCCTCGCGCGACCGTCTGCGTCTCGTCGTGCCGGGCCGCGTGCGGCGCGGCAAGGGCGCTGCGTTGCTCGAACAGGCGCTGCCCGGCCTGCTCGAGCATGCCGACGTGTTCCTGCTCGGTGCGGGCGGCGACGCGCATGCCTTCTTCGGACGCAGCGGCGTGCACGTGGTGCTCGACTACCGTCGCGATCGCCTGCCCGACCTGCTCGCGACCCTCGCACCCGATGCCGCACTGTTGCTGCCGACCGTGTCGGAGACGTTCGGCTACACGCTGTCGGAGCTGCGCACGCTCGGCGTGCCGGTCGTCGCGACGCGCATCGGTGCACTCGCCGAGCGCATCCGAGACGGCGTAGACGGCTTTCTCGCCGACGTCGACGCGGATGCCATCGTCGCCTGCATCGCCGGCCTCGCCGCCGACCGCGCGCGGCTCGACGTGGTCCGCACGAGCCTCGCGACGTTCCAGGAGCGCGACCTCGCGGCGATGGCGGCCGACTACGCCGCGCTCGGCGTCTGGCGAGATGACGCTCCACGTATCGCGACGCCCGGCCTCTGCCTCACGCTGAGGCTCGAGCTCGCCGAAGCCGTCACCGCACACCGTCGTGCGCTCGAACACGGTGACGCCCTCGAGCGCGATCTCGCCGGCGCGCGCGCCGAAAGCGCGCGGCGCGGCGCCTGGGGTCACGCGCTCGATCGCGACCTCGCCGGTGCACGCACGCGCATCGACGCGCTCGGTGAAGATCTCGAGACACGCACGCAGTGGGCGCTCGGCCTCGATGCCGAGGTCGCCGCCCAGCGCGAGCGCATCGGTGTGCTCGAAGCGGTCGCACGCGAACGCGACGCGATGCTCGTGAGCCGCTCGTGGCGCGTCACGGTGCCGCTGCGCGCCGCGACGACGTTCCTGCGACGCGTGCGCGCGAGCCTGCGCTTCCGCGCCGGACGCGCGCTCGGACTCGCGCGCCGCGTGCGTGGCAGCCTCGCACGCCATGGCCTCGCAGGTACGTGGCAACGCATCCTGCGCGAACTGCGCGGCGGCACGCCGGCACCGCGCACCGCGCGCACCTACGACGCGCCGAGCGAGGCCTTCGAGCCATTCACGGTGCCGGGCAGCGCGACGCCGCGCGTGTCGATCGTGATCCCCGTGCACAACAAGTTCGCCTACACGGCCGCCTGCCTGCGCTCGCTGGCCGAGCACGCCAGCGAAACGCCTTTCGAGGTCATCGTCGTCGACGACGCCTCGACCGATGCGACCTGGGACAACCTCGCACGCATCGACGGCATCCGCCCGGTCCGCAACGCGGCCAACCTCGGCTTCGTCGGCTCGTGCAACGCCGGCGCTGCCGCCGCACGCGGCGACTACGTGCTGTTCCTCAACAACGACACCGTGGTCACGCCGGAGTGGCTCGACGCGCTGCTGCGCTGCTTCGACGAGGAACCCGACGCCGGCCTCGTCGGCTCGCAGCTCGTCTACCCCGACGGCCGCCTGCAGGAAGCCGGCGGCATCGTGTTCGACGATGCTTCGGGCTGGAACGTGGGACGCTTCGGCGATCCCGACGACGCGGCCTACCAGTATCGGCGCGAAGCGGACTACTGCTCGGGCGCGGCGATCCTGCTGCGCCGTGCACTGTTCGAGACGCTCGGCGGCTTCGACATGCGCTACGCACCGGCCTACTACGAGGACACCGATCTCGCCTTCGCGGTGCGCGCCCACGGCCTCAAGGTGTTCTACGAGCCGGCCTCGCGCGTGATCCACTTCGAGGGCATCACCGCGGGCACCGACACCGGCAGCGGCATGAAGCGCTTCCAGGTGGTGAACCAGGCCAAGTTCCTCGACAAGTGGCGCGAAGCGCTGCGTGACCAGCCGTCCCCGGGCACGCCGATCCCTGTCGCCTCGACGCATCGCGCGCGCAAGCGCGTGCTGATCATCGACGCGACGACGCCGGCCCCGGACCAGGATTCGGGTTCGCTGCGCATGGTCAACCTGATGCGCGTGCTGCGCGCCAACGGCGTGCACGTGACCTTCATGGCCGACAACCGCGCCTGGGTCGAGCGCTACACGCGCGACCTGCAGGAACTCGGCATCGAGGTGCTGTACCACCCGTACGTGAGCGATCCGGTGCGCTGGTTCCGCGAACGCGGTGCCGCGCTCGACGCGATCATCCTGTCGCGCCACTACGTCGCGGCGAACTACGTCGGCATCGCACGCCTGCACGCGCCGCAGGCACGCCTCGTGTTCGACACGGTCGACCTGCACTACCTGCGCGAGCAGCGTGCGGCCGAACTCGAAGGCAAACCCGACCTCGCGCGCCAGGCCGCGGTGACGCGCGTGCAGGAGCTCAAGCTCATGCGCGAGTGCGACGTCACGCTCGTCGTGAGCCCGGTCGAGCAGGCGATCCTCGCCGTCGACGCGCCCGGCGCGGCGGTCGACGTGCTGTCGAACGTGCACGAGGTCTACGGACGCCGCGCGCCGTTCGCGTCACGCCGCGACCTCGTGTTCGTCGGCGGCTTCCAGCATCCGCCGAACACCGATGCGGTGACCTGGTTCGTGGCCGAGGTGATGCCGCTGCTGCGCGCGGCGGACTCCGGCCTGCGCTTCCACGTGATCGGCAGCAAGGTACCCGACGCGATCCGCGCGCTCGCCGCCGACGACGTGATCGTGCACGGCTTCGTCGAGGACATCGCGCCGTTCATGGACGGCTGCCGCCTCTCGGTCGCGCCGCTGCGCTACGGCGCCGGCGTCAAGGGCAAGGTCAACATGGCGATGAGCTACGGCCTGCCGGTCGTGGCGACGCCGATGGCGGTCGAAGGCATGCATGTGCGTGCAGGCGAGGACGTCGTCGTCGCCGAGACACCGCGCGCCTACGCCGACGCGATCCTCGCGCTCGACCGTGACGAGGCGCTGTGGACGCGGCTGTCCGACAACGGTCTCGCCAACGTGCACGAACACTTCTCGTTCGAAGCCGCCGAGAAGGCGATCCGGCGCATCGTCGGCTTCTGACTCAGGCCTCGTGCCACTCCGCCTCGGCGTTGGCGCACTCCCAGGCGACCTCGCCGGTGCGCGTGCCACCCGGGCCGAAGCTGCGTTCGCGCAGCAGCAGGCGCCGGTCGGGATCGCGCATCACGAGCGTCGCGGCACGCGTGCCGTAGTGTTCGCCCTCGATGAACACCGGCGCGAGCGTGCGCTCGAGCGCGAGGCCTACGCCGGTATCGGGCAGGCGGGCGTCGTCGGGCTGGAAGGTGTCGTGCAGCAGGCCGAGCAGGCGGTCCTCGTCGCGCCCGCCGTGCGCGGTGGCGCCCGTGAACCGGTCGCGCAGGCGTTCCATCTTCGGCCAGTGCACATCGGTCGCCCCGTTGCTGACCACGTGCACGCCCGCGCCAAGTCGACGCGACGTGCCGCGCACGCCGTCGACGAGCCAGGTGCCGCGCGCGTCGCCGAGCACGAGGTTGAAGCCGCCGTACTCGTCACGCCCCGCCAGCGCGGCATCGGACGCCTCGCGCGCGTCCGCACTGCCGAGCAGGAAGTCGCGCACGAGCGCGCCACGTGAACGCGGTGCGCGCGCCGGCACGCCGGAACGCAGATTGGTCACCGCGGCGAAGGCACCGTCGTTGCGCACGCCGAGCCATGCGCCACCGGCGACGAGGTCACGCCCGCCGAGGCAATCCGGCGCCTCGCGCCACGGCGCGGCATCGGTGCTCGCACGCGCATGGAACTCGTCGCGATTGCCGAGCAGGACGAGCGGCCAGCCACGCACGTGGTCGATCGCGACGAGCAGGATGCACACGGCGATTCCCTCGGACGCTCAGCCGCGCCCGTTGGCCGAGCGCCACGCGCGCAGCTTCTGCTCGAGCGGTGCGAGGCGCGGGCTCGACGGCGCGAGCTGGCGGGCAGCGTCGATCGCGCGCGCAGCGTCCTCGCCTTCGTTCGCGCCGATGCGCGCGTCGGCCTGGTCGAGGTAGGCCGTCGCGAGACGTTCGTTCATGGCGCCGATCGACGCATCCGACGGGGCGAGCTGACGCACCGCATCGATCATGCCGCGCGCACGCGGAAGGTCACCGTCGCGCAGGCTCGCATCGAACAGGTCGCGCGCACGCGCGGGCAACTTCTCGAGACCGGCCAGCGCAGCCGCATTGCCGCCGTCGATCGCGAGCGCGGCGCGGAACTTGTCGTAGGCGCAGTTGCCGGGCGGCTCGATCAGGCGACCGTTCTCGGTGGCGAGGTTCGCGTCGGCGACGAGGCGCTGCAGGCGCTGCTCGTCCGCGGGCGTCAGCGTCGGACGAGCCGCGGCGATCGCCACGCGTTCGCGCAGTTCGCGCAGGCCGACGCGCGCGCTGCGCAGGTCGGCGAGTTCGGGCGAGAGCCGCTCGGCCTGGCCGAGCAGACGCTCCGCGGTGTCCGCGTTGCCGTCGTCGATCGCCGCGCTGGCCTGTACGACGAGCGCCTGTGCGACACGGCGCAGCCCGGCACGTGCGCGCACGTTGTCGCGATCCCGCGCGAGCACCGACTCGAACAGCGCCTGCGCGGTGTCACCGGCGCCGCTCGCGCGGCCGCCGCGCAGGTGCGCCTCGGCCCTGGCGAGGTCGGCCTCGAGTGCGGCCGCGGCGTCCTCACGCTGCCGCGTCACGCGGCCACGCAGTTCGGGAAGGCCCGGATGATCGGGCACGATGCGCGCGAGCGACTCGATGCGCGCCATCGCGGTCGCCTCGTCACCCTTGTCGCTCGCCTCACCGGCCTGCGCGGCGAGCGCCTCGGCGACCTTGCCGGTGCCGGCGCGCGCGAGCGCATTGCCGGGATCGGCCGCCGACACACGGGCGTACAGTGCCGCCGCGCCGTCCTTGTCGAGCAGACGCCCCGAGGCGAGCGCCTGGCGCGCCTGGTCGAGCAGGCCCTCGATCTCGTCGCCCTGCGACTGGCGATCGCCGACCTGCTTCGCGATCGCGTCGACCTCGGCACCGCCGCCGAGCAGTTCGCGCGCATCGGCGACGAGACGCAAGGCCGTCGTGATGTCGTCACGTGCGAGTGCCGCACGCGCATCGTCGAGCAGGCGGCGCCCGACCTCGGCGAGTCCGCTGCGCGCGAGGTCGTTGTCGGGATCGATCGAACGCGCCTGCTGGAACAGTTCGCGCGCACTGTCGCCCTGCGTACCCGAGAGGCGTCCGGCATCGAGCGCCTGCTGCGCGCGCGCGAGCACGGTGTTGAGTTCGGTGTTCGGAAGCAGCGCGCGCAGACGGTCCTGGTTGCGCCATGTCGCGGCGCCGGCGACGACGAGCACGAGAGCGACGACCGCGGCGGCGATCCAGGCGCCTCGACGGCGCTTCGGCGCTCGTGCGGCGGCGTGGCGTCCCGATCGACTCGCACGCAGGATGTGCTCGTCGGTCGCGGCCATGATCTCGTCGAGGCGGCCGAGGTTCGGTTCGGCGCGCGAGGCACGCGGTGCGCCGTCGGGCGGCGAATGGCGCGAGGCACGCATCGACGGCATCGGCGGCGTCGCCGGCGACACGCTGGTGTCCATCGAACGCACGTCGCGCGCGAAGCCTTCGGGTTCGCCGTCGAGACCCTCGAGTTCGCCGCTCGCGATCGCCTTCTCGTAGCGTGCGATCGCGGTCGCCGCATCGTGACCGGTCTGGAAGCGGTCCTCGGCCTCCTTCGCGAGAAGTCCGTCGACGAGCGGCTGCAGCACCTCGAGCGCCTCGGGCAGCTTCGGCACCGGCTGGGTGATGTGCATGATGCCGACCGCGAGCGAATCCTCGGCGTGGTACGGCACGCGTCCGACCAGCATCTCGTAGAGCACGATGCCGAGGCTGTAGAGGTCCGAGCGCCCGTCGATCTGCTTGCCACGCGCCTGCTCGGGGCTCATGTAGTGCGGAGTACCGACGACGGCGCCCGTGCGGGTCATGCGCGTCGCCGAATCGCTCGCGCGCGCGATGCCGAAATCGGTCAGCGCCGCCGAGCCGTCGTCGCGCAGCAGGATGTTGTCGGGCTTGACGTCGCGATGGATGAAGCCCTTCTGCTGCGCATAGCCGAGCGCGGTCGCGATCTCGCGGATGACGCGCAGCGCGAACGGCACCGAGCGTGGCTGGCCGTCCTTGCTCAGGACCGGACCGGCCGAGAGGTACTCCATCGCGATGTAGTGGTAGTCGCCCTGCCGGCCGACATCGTGGATGCCGACCACGTGGCGGTGGTGCAGACGTGCCGCGATGCGCGCCTCGCGCTGGAAGCGTTCACCGAAGTTCGGGTCGGCCAGGAGCGCCGGCGACATGACCTTGAGTGCCACCTCGCGATCGACCGATTCCTGCACGGCGAGGTACACCGTGGCCATGCCTCCACGGCCGAGCTGGCGCAGCAGTCGATATCCGGGAATCTCGATCACGGTTCAGGCGTCGTCCGTTGCAGGGCGCCCGCGTTCATGCAGGCACACGGCGGCAAGCATATCAGGGACCCCCGATCGCTGCGGTCAGGCGAGGCGGCGCGCCTCGGTCACGTTGGGCACCGCGAGCAGGCGGCCGAGCAGCGCCGAGAGCTGGCCGAAGTCGTTGACGCGCAGCGCGAAGCTCATCTCGACCTCGTTGCCGCGCGGGTCGACCTTCGCATTCACCGCGAGCATGTAGACATTGGCTGCGGCGATCACGTTGGTGACGTCCTTGTGCAGGCCCTTGCGGTCGTAGCCGCGCACGAGCACGTTCACGTCGTAGACCTGCCGGCGCGCACCACCCCACTCGACCTCGATGACACGCTCGGGATCGAGCTCGCGCAGGCGCTGCAGCTGCACGCAGTCGCTGCGATGCACGCTGATGCCGCGCCCGCGCGTGATGAAGCCTTCGATGGGATCGCCCGGCAACGGCTGGCAGCAGCGCGCGAGCATGCTGGCGAGGTTGCCGACGCCTTCCACGACGACGCCGTCGCGCGTCGCGGCAGGCGCGCGTGGCGTGCGCGCGGGTGCCGGGCGTGGTGCTTCGGACGCGTGCAGCGTGCGGGCGACCTGGGTCGGCGTGACGTCGCCGATGGCGAGCGCCTCGAGCAGGTCGTCGAGCGTGCGCAGCTCGAAGCGCGGCGGCAGCGTGTCGAGGTCGATGCCGCCCAGCGCGAGGCGCTTGAGTTCGCGCTCGAGGATCGCGCGCCCGGCGGCGACGTTCTGCTCGTGGTCGGCGCGCTTGAACCAGGTACGCACCTTCTCGCGCGCTCGCGAGGTGTTGAGGACGCCGTGGTGGGACGACAGCCAGTCGCGGCGCGGCTCGATCGTCTTGCCGGTGAGGATCTCGATGCGGTCGCCGCTGGCCGGTTGATGGTGCAGCGGCACGATGCGACCGTTGACCTTGGCACCACGGCAGCGGTGGCCGACGTCGGTGTGCACGAGGTAGGCGAAATCGAGCACGGTGGCACCACGCGGCAGGTCGAGCACCTGGCCTTTCGGCGTGAGCAGGTAGACGCGATCCTCGACCACGTCGCTGCGGAAGCCGGCGAGCAGCGCGCCGTCGTCGTCGCGCTCGTCGCGCGCCTCGAGCAGCTGACGCATCCAGGCGATCTTGCGTTCGAAGCTCGCATCGCCGCCACCGCCTTCCTTGTAGCGCCAGTGCGCGGCGACGCCGAGCTCGGCGTGTGCGTGCATGTCGTGCGAGCGGATCTGCACTTCGAGTGCCCGCCCGCCGGGGCCGACCACCGCCGTGTGCAGCGACTGGTAGTGGTTGCCCTTCGGATTGGCGATGTAGTCGTCGAACTCGCCCGGCACGCACGGCCACAGCGAATGCACGACGCCGAGCGCGGCGTAACACGCAGGCACGTCGTGCACGAGCACGCGCAGCGCGCGGATGTCGTAGAGCTCCGAGAATGCGAGCCCCTTCTTCTGCATCTTCCGCCAGATCGAATGGATGTGCTTCGGACGGCCGGCGACGTCGGCGTCGAGGCCGGTTTCGCGCAGCGCGTCCTGCAGCGCGTCGCGCGCGTGCGTGATCCAGGCCTCGCGGTCGCCGCGACGCTCGTCGAGCAGCGTCGCGATGCGCCGGTAGGTGTCGGGCTGCAGATAACGGAACGCGAGATCCTCCAGCTCCCACTTGATCTGCCAGATGCCGAGCCGGTTGGCGAGCGGCGCGTGCATGTCGGCCGTCAGTTCGGCGAGCGCGCGACGTGAATCCTCGGGCAGCGACACCGCGGCGCGCATGCGCACGAGCTGGCGAGCGAGCAGGATGAACACGACGCGAAGGTCGCGCACGATCGCGAGCAGGAGCCGGCGCAGGCCCTCCATGCCCTGTGCGTTGCCACGCGCGGCATGCAGCGACCAGACGCGCGCGGCGGCACGCTGGCCCTCGACGAGCGCCGGGATCGCCTGCCCGAACGTGGCGAGCGACGCATCGTCGACGGCGAGGCCCGACTCGACCGCGTCGTGCACGAGCGACGCCACGGCCGCGTCGTCACCGGCGCCGATCCGCGCCAGCACGTCGAGCGTGGCTTCGCGTTCCTGACGCGACGCTTCCCAGGATGCGAGCGCCGCAGGCTCGATCGCGAGGCGCGCGTCGATCCAGACGCGCGCCCGCGCGACGGCGTCCGCGGACGGGAGTTCGGCGTCGACGTCGCGAACGTTCACGAGGAGGAGGGAAGGACGACCGGAAAGGAGGGGCCAGTGTGGCGCGTCCCGGTCGCGGCGGGTTGCGGCGTGTCGCCGCGACCCGTCACCACCGGCGCGGCGAGGCGCCGGTGGCGTGGCGGGACGTCAGTACGAGTACCAGACGCTGTCGTGCGGGTACCAGTCCTGCATCTCTTCGGGAACGCCGGCGAGGCCTTCCTGGAGGCGCAGGATCGCGAAGCCCTGCTTGGCCACGCCTGCGCTCGGCGTGCCGGTGGCCTGGCGATAGACGAGGACATGGAACGGCCCGGCGAACGACGGGTAGAAGCCGACGCCGACACGGGCGAATTCGCCGGTCTGCTTGGACAGGCCCGGATAGACGATCGACGTGTCGTCGCAGAGCGTCGCAGGCGGCGCGGTGCCGTCGACCCAGTCGGGCCTCAGCAGACACCACGTCGCCGAGCTGCCCAGCGCCTTGGCGTTGTAGCCCTCGACGAGCATCGCGTCGACGCGCGACGGCGTCGTCGCATCGAGCTGCGCCTCGAGGCGCACGACCGCGACTTCGCGCCCCGCGAAGCCGGTGAAGCTCTGCGCGGTGACCTTGAGGTTCTGGTGCGGGCCGCTCGGTGGCTGCTGCTGCGGCTCGACGCCGACGCCGGCATTGTTCGCGCCGATGTAGTCGCCGAAACCCGTGGTCAGCAGACCGATGCTGGCATTCCACGATTCCTGGTTGTTGGCGCCCGGCGACGCCGTCAGGCAGCGGTACTGGCGCTGTGCGACCTGGGCGGCATGACCGATGCGGATGCCACCCGGAACGTACTCGAGATCGCGGATGTTGACCGGAGGAAACTTCCAGACGTCTTCGCCGACCGTGACCGGGACCTGGTTGCGCGGCGCCAGCGTCGTCTGCGATGCCGTACCGAGCGTGTCGATGCAGAAGAGGTGGCTGCTGAAATAGGCCAGCGCGACGGTGCCGCCGCCGACGGGGCGGTCGTAGCTCAAGGCATTGGGCACGCTGCCGTCGAGCAGCAGCGTCGCCTGGTCGCCCGTCGCCGCATCACCACCGACGAGTGCGTAGACTTCGGCGTGCGCGGTACCGGCCACGAGGAGCCCTGCTGCCACCGCAAGGGCGGCAAGGGGGCGGAAGGAAAGCGGGGAACTTCGGGTCATCATGGCATCCGTCAAGAAGTCGTCGCGGGGAACTTCCGTACCCCCGCAGGCCCAGCACGTGCAAAGGTCTGGCCAACGAGCCGGCATCTGCTGGCGATGATAGACTCGGCTGACTCGAATCTAACCACAGAATCGTTCCCCGCGCACCTGTTAAGCTGGTGTTGGGTAAGCGTTTTTCGCTTCAGATGCGTTGTTTTGTCGACAGGATCCCGTTCATGCGCAATTTGTTCACGATTGCCCTGCTCGCTTTCACCGGCTTCGGCGCCCACGCCGCGGAAGCCCCGGCCACCTCGCTCGAGGAGCGGATGTCCAAGGACGAGTTCGAAGCCTCCGGCCTCGACCGACTCTCCGCCGATCAGCTGAAGTACCTGAACACCTGGCTTTCGACGAAGGGCATCAGCGCCTCGGTCGCGCCGGTCAAGCGCACCGACGGCTCGATGGTGTACTACCCCGACGAGACCGCGCGCGAGACGATCCAGTCGACCATCAACGGCACGTTCGAAGGATGGCGTGGCCGCACGATCGTGACCCTCGCGAATGGACAGAAGTGGCAGCAGAGCGAGTCCGTCTCGCGCGGCGACGTGCGCATGACCGACGCCGCCGTGACGATCAAGCCGATGTCGATGGGCAGCTGGCTCATGGTCGTCAAGGGCTGCAACTGCAGCATCCGCGTCAAGCGGACCCAGTAACCCGACCGAGCCCATCGATCCCATGACGCCCACGACCTTCCGCCGTTCCCGAGCGCTGCAGGCGCTCATCGTCGCCCTGAGCATCATCTTCGCCCCGACCGTCTTCGCCCAGAAGGGCTCGACGCTCGAGGAGCGCATGTCCGCCGCGCAGTTCAAGGCCTACGGCCTCGACAAGCTCTCCGCCGAAGAGCTCAAGGGGCTCAACGATTGGCTGCAGGGCCGCGGCGGCATCGACGAAGCGGGCAGCCGCGCCCCGGAAGAGCCGGGCAGCCGCGATCCGAAGTACGGCTTCCGCGCGCAGGACAGCGGCCGCGAGGCGGTGCAGGCGAGGATCGTCGGCACCTTCAAGGGCTGGAGCGGCAAGACGATCTTCAAGCTCGACAATGGCCAGGAATGGCAGCAGGCCGAGGCCGGCGGCTACAGCGGCCAGACCTACGAGAATCCAGAGGTCACGATCAAGCCCAAGCTCATGGGCAACTGGCTGCTCGTGGTCGAGCCCTGCCAGTGCCGCGTCTCCGTGACGCGCATCAAGTGATCCCCCCGCCGGCCGTCAGGCAGGCGTTCCCGCATCGATCGCCTCGAGCGCCTTCGACAGGCGCTTGGGAGATACCGGCGAAGGCGTGCCGAGCTCCTGCGCGAACAGCGACACGCGCAACTCCTCGATGAGCCAGCGGAACGTCGCGAGCGAGGACGGCGTGGCGCCGCTCGCGCGGCGCTTGAGGTATTCGCGCCAGTAGCCGTGCACCTGCAGCATGCGCGCCTGGTCGCGTACGGGATCCTGGCGCAGGCGCTCGGCGCGCAGGCGCATCGCACGCACGTAGCGCGGCAGGTGCGCGAGCTGCGAGGCCGGCGTGTCGCGCAGGAAGCCCGGCGCGAGCAGTTCGTCGCGTTGCTCACGCAGGTCGGCGTAGTTCGCGCCGGCGAAACCCATCAGCGGCGGATCGAGCCACTGCAGCAGCTCGGCATGCGCCTCGATGATCGCCTCGGCGACCTTGAGGCGCTCGACCGCGGCCGGGAACAGCTCGGCTGCGATCGTCGCACGCAGGGATTCGAATACGTCGCGCGTGCGCGCCTCGGGTGCGTGATGATGCAGCCTCTCGGCGAGCGCGGCCTCCACGAGATCGGCACGCAAGGTCTCGGCACTGCCGAGCGCGGCCCAGCGCAGCGCGACCGAGTTGGCCAGCGGAAGCTGGCGGCGCGCCTGCTTGATGCGGTCGGCGAGCGCGCGCCGCAGCAAACGCTCCACACCATGGCGGTGCTCGGCACGCGCCTCGTCGGCGCGTTCGAACACGCGCAGCGCGACGCTGTCACCGAGGTCGACGAGCGCCGGGTACGCGGCCAGGCCGCCCGGCGAGACGATGCGTTCGGGGATCGCCTCGAGATCGAAGCCGTCGACGTCCTCGCGCGTGAGATCGGCATCGGCCTGCGCCGAGAACGCACTGCGCGCGGCCTGCCCCCACTGCGCCTGCAGCGCCGCAAGGTCACGCCCTTCGGCCAGCGTGCGGCCGTTGGGATCGTGCACGCGGAAACGCATCGACAGGTGCGCGGGAACGTCGATGCCGTCGAAATCGGAAGCGTGGATCGCCACGCCGGTGACGCGCTGCAGGTAGTCGGCGAGCGCGACCGCCAGCGCGCGCTCGCGCGACGCGGGGACCAGCGTCTCGACGAACGCACGCGCGAAATCGGGCGCCGGCACGAAATTGCGCCGCAGCGCCTTGGGCAGGCCGCGGATCATCTCCGCGACCTTTTCGACGAGCAGGCCCGGCACGAGCCATGCGGCCTGCTGCGCGCCGAGCGCGTTCACGAACGCGAGCGGCACCTGCACGGTCACGCCGTCGGCGGCGTCGCCGGGCATGAAGCGGTACTCGAGGCGCAGGCGTTGTCCGGCGACCTCGAGGCGGGTCGGGAAATCCTCGGCGGCGATGCCGGCGCGCGTGGCCATGAGGTCGTCGAGCGACCAGCGCAGTGCCGCCTGTTCGGCCGGCGGCGCCTTGCGGTACCAAGCCTCGAGCGCGGCGGTGGAGTTCACCTCGACCGGCAACTTGCCGGCGAAGAACGCGGCGCGTTCGGCCGGCTCGCGCAGCAGGCCCGAACGACGCTGGCGCGCCTCGATCTCGAGTGCCTCGGCGAGCACACGCGCGTTGGCACGCACGAAATCGGCGCGCGTGTCGATCTCGCCGGTCGCCAGCGCCTCGCGCACGAAGATCGCGTGCGCTTCTTCGGGGTCCTGACGCGCGAACGTGACGACACGGTTCTCGGCCAGCGCGAGGCCGAACAGGTTGACGTGCTCGTAAGCGAGCACGGCGCCGCGCTTGCGCGACCAGTGCGCGTCGCGCCACGAACGGCGCACGAGGTGCGCGGCCTGTTGCTCGATCCACGCCGGCTCCACGCGCGCGTTCTGCATCGCGTAGATCTTGCCGATGTCGAGGATCTGCCCGGCGAGGATCCATTGCGGCGGCGACTTGGCCAGTGCCGAGCCCGGGAACACGCCGAAGCGGCGCTCGCGCGGACCGCGGTACTGGCCGCGCTCGTCCTTGCGGCCGACCTGGGTCGGCCAGCCCGACAGCAGGCAGCGGTGCACGGCCTCGTGCAGCGCGTCGCCTTCGAGCGGCGACGCGGCGTCGCGCGCCTTCGCGCGAGGCCGGGCCGGGCCGTCGTCGCCGAGCACGACGAGCTGGCGGTGCAGCTCGCGCCACTCGCGCATGCGCAGGAACGACAGGAAACGCTCCTGGCACCAGTCGCGCAGGCGCGACTGCGTGAGCTCCGCATGCGCCTCGCTGTACGCGGCCCACAGCACCAGCACGCCGAGGAAGTCCGATTTCGCGACCACGAACGGCGCGTGCGCCGCATCGGCCTGCTGGCGCGCATCGGCCGGGCGTTCGCGCGGATCCTGGATGCTCAGGAAGGCCGCGAGCACGAGCAGTTCGCGCTCGACGCCGAGGCGCGTCGCCTCGACGAGCATGCGCGCGAGCGACACGTCGACCGGCACGCGTGCGATCTCGCGGCCGACCGGGGTGAGCCGGCGCTGTTCGTCGATCGCGCCGATCTCGAGCAGGCGCCGGTAACCGTCGCCGATCGCGCGCTCCGACGGCGCTTCGACGAACGGGAACGCGGCGACATCGCCGAGGCCGAGGCTCAGCATGCGCAGGATCACGCCGGCCAGCGAGGTGCGCAGGATCTCGGGATCGGTGTAGCGAGGCCGCGTGGTGTAGTCGTCCTCGGCATACAGGCGGTAACAGATGCCGGGCCCGACGCGACCGCAGCGGCCCTTGCGCTGGTCGGCCGCGGCCTGCGAGATCGGCTCGATGTGCAGGCGCTCGAGCTGGCTGCGCTGGCTGTAGCGCTTGACGCGTGCGGTACCGGTGTCGACGACGTAACGGATGCGCGGCACCGTCAGCGAGGTCTCGGCGACGTTGGTCGCGAGCACGATGCGGCGCTTGGTGCCGGGGCGGAACACGCGGTCCTGCTCGGTCGCCGACAGGCGCGCGTACAGCGCGAGCACTTCGGTCTCGCGGTACTGGCGGCGCGCGAGCGCGAGGTGCGCATCGCGGATCTCGCGCTCGCCGGGCACGAAGATCAGCACGTCGCCACGCGGATCCTCGGCGGTGATCTCGTCGATCGCGGCGACGATCTGCTCGGTCGTGCCCGATTCGCGCGGCGCGCGCGGACCGTCGTTGCGGCGCGCGCCGTGCCCGCCCGGCGGCGACGCCTTCGCGGATTCGCGCTCGCGCGACTCGAGCGGGCGCCAGCGCACCTCGACCGGATAGGTGCGGCCTTCGACCTCGATCACGGGCGCATCGCCGAAATGCTCGGCGAAGCGTGCGGTGTCGATCGTCGCCGAGGTCACCACGAGCTTGAGGTCGGGACGCTTCGCGAGCAGGCGCTTGAGGTAGCCGAGCAGGAAGTCGATGTTGAGGCTGCGCTCGTGCGCCTCGTCGAGGATGATCGTGTCGTAGGCGCCGAGCCAGGCATCGCCCTGCGTTTCGGCCAGCAGGATGCCGTCGGTCATGAACTTGACCAGCGCGTCCTCGCCGACCTGCTCGGTGAAGCGCACCTGGAAGCCGACGAGGTCACCGACGCTCGTGCCGAGCTCGCTCGCGACGCGGCGCGCGACCGTGCGCGCGGCGATGCGGCGCGGCTGCGTGCAGCCGATCATGCCGGCGCGGCCACGCCCCGCCGCGAGGCACAGCTTGGGCAGCTGCGTGGTCTTGCCGGAACCGGTCTCGCCGGCCAGTACGACGACCTGATGGTCGCGGATCGCGGCGACGATCTCGTCCGCGCGCGCGGCGATCGGCAGCGATGCGTCGATGGCGATCACGGGCACGCGTGCGGCGCGGCGCGCGACGATCGCCGTCGAGGCCTCGATGTCGGCGGCGAGCTTCGCGATCGCGTCGGCATTCGCCTCGCCGGGGCGCGACAGCCTGCGCAGGCGGCCGATCAGGCGCCCGCGGTCGCGGCTGAGCACGCCGTCGAGGGCGGACTGGAGGGATTTCAGGTCGGACATCGGGACAGCAGCACCTGCAGGCGACGGCGTGCGGAACGACCGCACGGCGCGCTGGTTTTCCGTTCAGACGGACCGCATATGATAGCCCGCCGGCCCGGCCGGGCACGAACGACCGCCACGCACGCGCCATCCGCCACGCGACGCCACTCCACCTGCCTCGAGGAACGATCCATGGCCATCGATATCGGTATCTCCGCGAAGGATCGCAAGAAGATCGCCGACCACCTGTCCAAGGTGCTCGCCGACACGTACTCGCTGTACCTCAAGACGCACAACTTCCACTGGAACATCACCGGGCCGATGTTCAACAGCCTGCACGTGATGTTCGAGACGCAGTACAACGAGCTCTGGACGGCCGCCGACGTCATCGCCGAGCGCATCCGCAGCCTCGACGTCTACGCGCCGGGTTCGTACACCCAGTTCGGCAAGCTCACCTCGATCAAGGAAGAGACCGGCGTGCCGGAGTGGAAGGACATGGTCCAGCAGCTCGTCGACGGCCACGAGACCGCCGCACGCACGGGCCGCGCCGCGTTCAAGGCCGCCGACGCGGCCGACGACCAGCCGACCGCCGACCTCATCACGCAGCGCCTCGAGGCGCACGAGAAGACCGCCTGGATGCTGCGCTCGCTGCTCAAGTGATCGCCCGGCGGGCCGCGCAGCGCGCGCGGCCCGCCCGTCCCCGCCCTCGCATCACGCGGCGCAACGC
>JASCPI010000047.1 GCA_029959555.1 Lysobacteraceae bacterium PS02065
AGAAGGCTGTCGCGAAGAAGGCTGTCGCGAAGAAGGCTGTCGCGAAGAAGGCTGTCGCGAAGAAGGCTGTCGCGAAGAAGGCTGTCGCGAAGAAGGCTGTCGCGAAGAAGGCTGTCGCGAAGAAGGCCGTTGCGAAGGCGTCAGCCGTGGCAAGCAGGTCTCCCGCGAAGAAGGCGGTGCAGAAGCGTGAAGCCGGAGCGGCTCGCGTGACACCGCTGCGTCGTACGCCGGTGCCGACGCAGCAGCTGGAGCGTCCGCGCAAGCCGCGTAAGGCCGCGACGCCTGCACCGGTGTCGCCCGAGATCGCGCGCGAGCATTTCCTCGAAGTGCTGGAGGCGAAGAAGCAGCGCAATGCCGAAGGCCCGTCGTATCCCGCCGCCAACGCCTTCACGGGTCGCCACGATGTCGACGCACATGCAGCGGGCTTGCCTTCGAGCGACGCGGCGGTGCCGAGTGTCCCGGGCACGGCACATGCACCGGAATCGACGTATGGTGCATCGCTGGTGCACGCGCGTGGCAACCAGGGCATGCGCAAGCAGCGTTGACGCCCAACCCCGTCCGGGCCGAACGGCACGGTGGCTTCCGCGATGGATGCGTTAAGGTCGTGGCATGCCCCACAAGGAGTTCGACATGACCTTTCCATCCATCGCGTGCAATGTGCTCGCACTCGCGTTGGCTTCCGTGCTGTCGGGTGCGGCGCTCGCGGCCGACGTCCTGCTGGTCGGCAACAAGAGCGCCGCATCGGTGCATGCGCTCGATCTCGGCAGTGGCGAGAAGATCGCCGAGTTTCCGACGCGCACCGGCCCGCACGAGATCGAGGTGTCGCCCGACCGCCGATTCGCGGTGGTCTCCGATTACGGTGACGGCAAGAGCGCGGGCAACACGATCACGGTCATCGACTGGCAGGCCCGCAAGGTCGCGCGCACGATCGATCTGGGCGATGCCAAGCGCCCACACGGCATGCGCTTCCTTCCCGACGGCCGTCGACTCGTCGCGACGACCGAAGGCAGCGGTCAGCTCACGGAAGTCGACATCGTCGACGGCAAGGTGCTGCGCCGCATCGACGTGGGCGAGGGCAAGCCGCACATGGTCGCGATCTCGCCCGATGGCAGAAAGGCCTACGTGACACAGGTGGGAGCCGGCGTCCTGAGCATCGTCGATCTCGATACCGGTACGAAGGTCGCCGACGTCGCCACGGGCAAGGGTGCGGAAGGCATCGCGATCACGCGTGACGGTGCCGAAGTGTGGGTCAGCAACCGCGAGGACGACACCGTCTCGATCGTCGATGCGGCGTCGCTGAAGGTCGTCGCGACGTTGCCGACGAAGGGCTTCCCCATCCGCATCGCGTTCTCTCCCGACGATCGCCATGCGCTCGTGACCAACGCGAAGGCTGCGGTGCTCGAGGTGTTCGATCGCCCGGCGCGTCGTTCCATCGCGCGCATCGCGCTCGACGAGCCCGGCGTGACCTACCAGCCGAGCATGCTCGGCGACACCGCGCTGCCGATCGGTGCGCGTGTCGACCCCGACGGCAAGCGCGCCTACGCCGCCGTGAGCGGTGGTGACGTCGTGGCCGTCATCGACACGGCGACTTGGAAGGTCGTGTCGCGTTGGCGCACGGGCCGTGAGCCCGACGCGCTCGCGATCATCCGCGAGGCCGGCAAGCGCTGATGCGTTTCACGCGAGCCATCGTGAGGCCGCCTGGCGCGACGTTCGCGCATGGTCTCTCGCGCGAACCGCTCGGGACGCCGAACCTCGAGCTCGCCCTGCTGCAACACCAGCGTTACTGCGATGCACTGCTCGAGTGCGGTCTCGCGTTGACGAGGATGCCGGCATCCGACGAACTCGCCGATGCGCCGTTCGTCGAGGACACGGCGCTGATCGCGCGCGGACGCGCGATCACGACCCGCCCTGGTGCGCCGTCTCGGCTCGGTGAGGTGGCTGACGTGCACGACGCGCTCGTCGCGCGCGGTTTCGAACCCGATGCGATACGCGAGCCCGGCACGCTCGACGCGGGCGATGTCTGCGAGGCCGGCGATATCGTGTTCGTCGGCGTGTCGGAACGCACGGACGAGGACGGCGCCCGGCAGCTCGCGACATGGCTTCGTGCGATCGGGCTCGCGCCCCGCGTCGTCGACGTGCGTGGCGAGCGCTCGATCCTGCATCTCAAGAGCGGCGTATCGTGGCTCGGCGACGGGCGCCTGCTCGTGATTCCCGAGCTCGCCGGGCATGCGGCCTTCGCGGATTTCGAGACCGTCGTCGTCGATGCGAGCGAGGCGTACGCGGCGAATGCCGTGCGCGTGAACGACCGCGTGCTGCTGGCCGCAGGCCATCCGCTCGCCGAGGCGAAGCTGCGCGATCTCGGCTATCTGCCGCTCGTGCTCGACATGTCGGAGTTCGCGAAGCTCGACGGCGGCCTGAGCTGCCTGTCGTTGCGTTTCTGACGCCGCTCTGGGGTTCCGCCGACGCGTCCCCATCTGGAACGCGACGTTCCATCGAAGCCCGCCATGATCCCGTATTCCGTCCTCGACCTCGCGCCCGTCGCCGAGGGTTCCGATGTTCCCCGCGCGTTCGCGAACATGGTGTCGCTCGCGCAGCACGCCGAGTCGCTCGGTTACACGCGCTATTGGCTCGCCGAGCACCACAACATGCCGGGCATCGCGAGCGCCGCGACCGCCGTGCTGATCGGCCACGTGGCCGGCGCCACGCGCACGATCCGCGTCGGTTCGGGCGGCATCATGCTGCCCAACCATGCACCGCTGCAGGTCGCCGAGCAGTTCGGTACGCTCGCCAGCCTGTATCCCGGGCGCATCGATCTCGGCCTCGGGCGTGCGCCCGGCACGGACCAGGCGACCGCGAGGGCCTTGCGCCGCTACCACGACAGTGCCGAAGCGTTCCCCGAGGATGTCGCGGAGCTGCTGCGTTACTTCGAACCCGCGGTTGCCGGCCAGCCGGTGCGTGCGGTGCCCGGCGCCGGCGTGGACGTGCCGGTATGGCTGCTCGGCTCGAGCCTGTTCAGCGCGCGCCTTGCCGCGATGTTGGGGCTTCCTTTTGCGTTCGCTTCGCACTTCGCGCCCGACGCGATGACCCAGGCACTGCAGCTCTACCGGCGCGACTTCCGTCCCTCCGCGCGACTTTCGGCGCCGCACGCCATGCTCGCGGTCAACGTGGTCGCGGCCGAGACGGACGCCGAGGCCCGGCGCCTGTTCACGACGCAGCAGCAGGCCTTCGTGAACCTGCGCCGTGGCCGCCTCGGGCTCGTGCCGCCGCCGATCGACGACATCGAGGCGTTCTGGACTCCGATCGAGAAGGTCGGCGTCGAGCATGCGCTCGCCTGCGCCGTGATCGGCGACGCGGCGCGCGTGCGCGACGGCCTGCACGCGTTCATCGAGCGGCATCGTCCCGACGAGCTCATGCTCACGGCGAACATCCACGACCACGCTGCACGCCTGCGATCCTTCGAGACCGCCGCGCAAGCGTTTGCCTGAACGCAGGGCATTCGACTTTCCGCTGAACACGCTTCGCGCGCCGGGTTGTCGGCGCGCGACGTCGCGACCAAGAATCGACCCTCCCCACGATGGAGGTCGTCATGTCGGTTCCGAGCCGTGTGCTTTTCGTGCCTTTCGCGTTCCTCGTCGGGTCGACGTCCGGATTCGCCGCGACGTGCGCCTCGCCCGTGACGATCCTCGATCTTCGCGAGGATTCTCTTTCCGCCTACGACGACGCCCCCGCGGCCGCGCGTGACCGCGTCGTGCGCGACGTCTTCGGTGCGGCTGCCGACGGCGCGCGGGTCGGCAAGGGCGTCACCGGTGCGTTCACGCAGCCGGGGCGCGCGCAGACCGTCCATCTCGTGCAGCGCGATCCCGCCATCGCCGCGGATCCGCGGCAACCCGAGGCGATCCTTGCCGTGTACGAGGGCGAGAGCCTCGCCGTGAAGCTGCCGACATCGCTCGGCAGCACGATCCAGTCCGTCGTGAAGGGTGGTCCCTCGAAGGTCGACACGCTCGTGTTGCGCGTCGACTTCTACAACATGGGGCAGGGCAGCTCGAGCTTCGCCGCGGTCGATCTCGCGGGCGGTGCCTTGCACGAGCGGCGCCGCTTCGATGCCGCACTCGAGGATGGCTGTGGCGACGAGCGCTTCGGCGGGTTCGTCGAAGCGACCGTGATCGCCGCATGCGCTGCGGGCGAAGCACCGCAAGCCTGGTCGACGACACGCTGGAAGGGGCGCTGCGTGGACGGCAAGGCTCCTGCCGCGAAGGCCTTCGAGCCGGATTCCGCCGATGCTCCTGCGAAGCCTTGACGGGTCGGCGCGGAGTTCGTTCAGGGTAAACCCTAGTTAGGGTATGTCCCGGCTCACAACGCCGATCCACCGTAGCAAGATGGCTCCACTGGCAGCGCAGGGAAACGACTCCTCGCACTGCCGTAGCGGGTAAATGATCCCAACCATTTGGAGGTGGAAAATGTCTATCGGTGGCGGCGGCAACTTTCTGAGCAGCATCGGCTCGATCGTCGGTGGCATCTTCGGTGGCCCGATCGGCGCCATGATCGGTCAGCTCGCGGGTCAGCTCCTTTCCGGAGTCGTCGACCAGGCGATCAACAACCTGCCGATCGACCAGCCGTTCAAGGAGCTCATCAGCGCCGGTTTCAAGGCGGGCATGGGCGATGTCGGCGGCGCGATCCAGGACGCCAACGAATTCATCGAGCAGCTCGGCAAGGCGACGGGCGGCACGCCCTCCGAGATCGCTTCGCTGCAGCGCGACGTGAAGGAGCTGCAGGATTCGGTCACGGACCTCTTCACCCAGGCCATTGCGCAGCAGGGTCTCGAGCGTGAGGATGCCGGTGCCGACGGCGCGTGTTCGAAGACGGCGGGCAAGGGCGGCGCCGGTGGCGCGGCCGGCTGGATCCGTGCGATGGCCGAGGCGCTCGGCAAGCAGCTCGACGCGCTGGCCGACGAACTGCAGGACGCGGTCGACAACATCGACAAGGAAGATCCGAGCACGATGGCCGAGTTCCAGACCATCTCGCAGCAGTTCTCCACGCTGATGAATGCCGCGACGACGGCCATCAAGTCGGTGGGCGAGGGCATGTCCTCGGCGGTTCGCAAGAACTGATCCGGCTTGCTGGATGGGAAAACGGGCCGCTTGCGGCCCGTTTTCTTTGATGCAGGCCACGTTTTTTCCCTTCTTCCACGCGTCGCAATCGCCTTTCTTTCACGTTTTTCGAATCACGCAACGACTACAGTGATCGAGGTCGATCGCTTGGAAACGGCTCCGGAGGTCAACATGCTGAGGACTCGTCGCGTTCCAGGATTCGTCTTCGTCGTGGCATCGCTCGCACTCGCCCCATGCGCCGCATCGGCGCAGAGCATCGGCGGCGACTCGATGATGTTCGACGTCCCCAATTACGGCCAGTCGATCTTCTACGGCAGCGTCTTCACCGAGGATTACCGCAACAAGGTCTCGGGCAAGGCGCGCAAGGCCAAGGCCTCCGCACGTGCGGAGCAACGCCTGGCGCGAGCCGAATCACGCACCTCGTCCGCGCGTGACGTTCCCGTCGCGGCGGGCGGCAACGAAGCGGTCTACCCGCGCGATGCGTACCGCGTGAGCTACGACCCCTCGGTCTCCGATGCGGTCAAGAGCGACTACATCCGCGGCATGGCGCAGTCGACCAACGAGAAGACGGCGCGCGAGCTCGATACGTACTACACGCGCAACGACGTGCGCGATCTCTTCAACACGGCGATCAAGCCCTACGGGCTGCGTGACGACGATCTCGCCGACATCACGTCGGCGCACCTCGTGGTGATGTGGATGACCGCGAACGACGCACCGTTGCCCACGACGGACCAGGTCCATGGTGTGGTCGCGCAGATCCAGGAGCAGATGGCCGAGAGCGGGGCGAGCCCTCCCGACGCGGCGACGCGCCAGCGCATCGCCGAGGCAATGATGTACCAGACCGTGACGCTGATCCGCGTGCGCGAGCAGGCGCAGGCCCAGAATGCCACGCAATACCTCGTCACGCTGGCGGACTCCGCGCAGGACGTCATGGCACGCCAGAACGTCGACCTGCGTGCCTTGTCGCTGACCTCGTCCGGCCTGGAGTTGCGCTGAGATGTCCGCGCCACAGGCATTGCCCTCCGCGCAGGCATCGGTCGCACGCGACGTCGGTCGACGCCGCGAACCGCGTCGCGACTATCCCGGTGCGACACTGCTCGCGACCCATCGGCTCACCTTGCGCGGCTTGCGCCTTTCCGACGTCGACGACCTCTCCGAGCTGCACGCGCACGAGCGCGTTCGCGCCCTGCTGCTCGAGAGCGTGCCGATCGGTTTCCTCGAGACGGTCGGGCTCATCGTACGAGCCAATCACCTCTACGCCGATTCGCCGGGGCTCGGCATCTGGCATGCCCGCGATGCGGCGGGTGCGTTCGTCGGCCTGTTCTCGCTCGTGCCGGTGCTCGGCGCCGAGCGCGACATCGAGCTCGGCGCACGCCTGATGCCGGCCGCCTTCGGCAAGTTGTACTCGCTCGAAGGTGCGCGCGCACTGCGCGACCATGCCTTCGGCGCACTGCAGCTGCCACGCCTGCGCGGCTTCTGCCATCCCGACAACCACGCCGTGCCCGCGATCTTCCGCCGACTCGGCTTCAGCGAAGCCGGTCCGACCGAGCATCTCGGCCGTGAAGCGCTGTCGTTCCAGCTCGAGCGCGCCGACTGGGTGCGGCGGCCCCACCATTCCGGAGCCATCCGACGCGATGGCCGAAGCGAGGTTGCATGAATGCACATCTGAAGGAAGCGTCGTCGTCGTGGCCGATCGGCAACGACCCGCAGGTCTCTGCGCAGGTGCGCGCCGAGCTCGTCGAGTCGATCGTCGCGAAAGGCGGCATCCCGGCCGAACAGGTCGAGCGTGAGCTCGCCTCGCGTGACGTCGGCGCGGCCTTCGATGCGCGCTTCGCCGCGACGGGACTCGACCGTTTCGACCTCGCCGACATGCTCGCGGCGCAGATCGTCGGTCTCTGGAGCATCGTGCACGACGCCACGCTGCCGACGCCCGACGTGGCGCGTGCGGTGAGTCGCCAGCTTTCCGGATCCCTGCAGGGGCGTGAGGATGCGACCGATCCGCGTCGTCGCCAGCTCGTCGGCGAGGCGCTCGTTTACGAGACGATGCTCGCGCTGGAGGCCTGGGACGACGTCAAGGCGTCCGGTGATCGCGCTGCACTCCAGCGCATGGCCGAAACCACTCAGAAGAACATGCTCAACCGCCAGGCGATCAACCTCAAGAAGACGCGCCTGACCGTGCGGGGCATGCAGCGCGTCTGAGCACGTTGCCGCCGGTGACGATGCGCCGGGTTCGCTCAGAGGTTGCGTACGAGCCAGCCGGGCGGCACGGCCACCGGTGGCTCGCTTCCGCCTGCGATCGCCGCCTGGGCGACGGCCGACGCGGCGGCACCCTGCTTCCACGCACCGGCGATCGCCGCGAGGCGTTGCCGGGTGCCGCGCATGTAGACGCCTTCGAGTTCGGTCTGCGTGTCCGCCTCGAGCTTCCGAGGGTAGAGCGCACGCGCGTCGTCGTCGGCATTGACGAGGTCGACGAGTCGCTCGAGCACCTGCGCGTAGACCTCTTCGCCGAGTCGCGTGCGATGGGTGCCTTGCGCGTACCACGCGGTCAGGAATTCGATCGGACCGTACTGGCGCCGCGGCGCCGACGAGCCGAACAGGGATCCGGCGAGGGCGCCGCTGACCTGGGTGCCGGCTTCCCACAGGCGACTCGCGCCCCAGGCGGTCAGCTGGCCACCAGGCAGGTCGTTGCGGCGGAGGCCTACACCGAGGGTCGCCGCGAGCGCGCGGCGGGCCGTGTCGTCGTTGCCCTCGGCGATCGTCACGAGCAGTTTCAGGAACGTCGGATAGCCTTCGTCGTCACCGAGACGGCGCGCGACGCGCTTGAGCAAGGCGAGGCGGAAGTCGGCATCGCGATTGAAGACGAGTGCGCCTGCGAGACGTCCTGCCGACGCCACGATCGGATGCCGCGCGGCAGCCGTGTTCATCGGGCCAGGGTTCAGCGCAGGCCGGCGAGGATCGTGTCGACGGCGTGGTCGAGGTCGGCGGAACTGCCGGCCTGCACGAACGTCGGAGCACCGAGGTCGAGTCGGGGTGCGGAACCCTGCCAGACATCGGTGGCGAGCAGCGCTTCGCCGGGATCGCGCGATGCCGTGTGGCCGGCGGGCTGGGAGACCTCGATGCCCGCTTCGGACGCAACGCCGCCATGCAGGCCGTCGAGGGCCAGGCGGGTGGGATCGAGCGCCGCCACAAGCTCCGCGTCGAGCGGCTTGAGCAGCGAGGATCCGATGTTGTCCGAAGGAATCTTCATGATGGTTTCCGATAGGTCATGGCCTCGGGGCCGGATGACCGCATGCACAGACTATAGCGTGACATGGTTCGCAGCATCTGGGGTTAACCCTTGCGCCACCCCGGTGGCGTCCGGCCGATACTACGACCACGCGCCCGGTGGACACCCTGAATGAGCGGCCAGAAGAACGACAGCGGTGACCGCACCGAGAAACCGACAGCGAAGAAGCTCAAAGATGCGCGCAAGGACGGCGACGTCCACAAGAGCAAGGAGCTCAGCAGCACCGTGCTCGTGCTGGTCTGGCTCATGGCGGTCTGGCTGCTGACGCCCGCGTACTACCGCTACCTCGAAGGGCTCTTCGAAGGCATGTTCGACGCGATCGCGCGGCCGGGCGTGGTCGCGCTGCACCAGGCAATGGAGCAGGGCACGATGGCACTGCTCGTGCTCACGGTGCCCGTGATGATGGTCGCCGGCATCCTCGGCCTGTTCACCGACTACATCCAGATCGGCACCGTGTTCGCGCCCAAGCGCGTGAAGCCCGACATCTCGCGACTGAATCCCGCCGAGGGCATCAAGAACATGTTCTCGCGCGACAACCTCGTCGAGGTCGTCAAGTCGATCTTCAAGACCGCAGGGCTGACGGTCATCTTCCTCATCGTATTGTGGTCGCTGCTGCCGCAGTACATCGAGCTTCCTCTCGGGCAGGCAGGCAACATCGGCAGCGCGCACTGGGCCGGCATGCTGCGCATGGGCGCGTGGACGGTGTTCGTGTTCTTCTTCGTCTCGGCGCTCGACGCGTTCTACCAGCGCTTCTCGTTCATCAAGCGCCTGCGCATGAGCCGGCGCGACATCCGCCAGGAATCCAAGGAGAGCGAAGGTGATCCGCACATCAAGGGCCGCAGGCGCCAGCTCCACCAGGAGTGGTCGCAGCAGAACATGCTGCACTCCGTGCGCAAGTCGAGCGTGGTCGTGACCAACCCGACCCATGTCGCCGTCGCGCTGCACTACGAGCCGGGCGAGACGGAGCTTCCCGTCGTCGTCGCCAAGGGCGAGGATCACGAGGCGGCGATGATCCGCAAGGCCGCCGAGGAGGCGGGCGTGCCGATCATGCAGAACGTGGCGTTGGCACGCGGCCTCAACGAAAGTGTCGAGGTCGACGACTACGTCACGTCGGAATTCTTCCAGGCCGTGGCCGAGGTGCTGCGCTGGGCCGAGGACATGCGCAACGCCCGCGAAGGCAAGTAGCCGGAGGCGGCGTCAGCCGATCATGTTCTTGAGGATGCCGAGCAGCGCCTTGTTGGTGGCGATGTGCTGCAGCACGACCTGCACGAGCACGCCGAGCATGAGCAGCACGATCCAGGTCGCGATCCAGGACTTGATCGGCAGCGCGAGCTGGAAGACGTTGAGCTGCTGCGCGTAGCGATTGATCAGGCCGAAGCCGATGTCGACGAGGGACATGATCACGAGCGCCGGCGCCGCGATCAGCAGCGCGATCGTCATCATCGTGCTGAACTGGTTGATGAAGAACGCCTCGCCTGCCTGGTGCAGCTTCGGCAGGAACTCGTTCACCGGCCACACCTGGTAGCTGGTCAGCAGCACGTCGAGGAAGATCGTGAACGCACCGCTGGCCATGAACAGCCATGCGGCGAATTGCGTGAGGAACGCACCCGTCAGCGAGGTCTGGTGGCCGGCGAGCGGATCCACGACGCTCGCCATCGTCGTGCCGACCTTCGCATCGATGAGGTTGCCGGCCGCGCCGATCGCCCAGAACACGATGCCGAACGTGAAGCCGATCGCGAGCCCGACGAACAGCTCCTTGACGATGACCATCGGCCAGTTGCCGTCGCCCATGGCCATGTAGGGCGCTGCGGCCGACGCGAGCGGGAACACCAGGATCGCGAGGCTCACGAAGAAGCTGTTGCGCACCAGCGGCGGCATCGACGAACTGCTGAGCAACGGCAGCGCGAGGAACGCCGCGGTGATCCTCGGCAGCGTCAGTGCGATGCCGAGGACGTTGTTGCCGAAGTACTCGAACGGCATCAGTGCCGCGCCATGTTCGGGAAATCGGTGAACAGGCGGTCGGAGAAGTGGTACAGCGTGCCACCGAGCATCGACATCGTCGCGAAAAGGACGATGACGATGACGACGAACTTCACCGTGTAGCTGAACGTCTGCTCCTGCAGCTGCGTGGCGGCCTGCAGGAAGGCGATGAGCAGGCCGACGACCGACGCCGCGATGATCGGCGGCGCCGACAGCACGAGCACGATCCAGAGCGCGTCCTGGGTGAGCCGGATGATGTCGTATCCCATGCCGGCCTCAGCGATAGGTCAGGATGAGGCCGTGCACGAGCTTGGCCCAGCCGTCGAGGAACACGAACAGCAGCAGCTTGAACGGCAAGGACACGGTCGTCGGCGAGAGCATCATCATGCCCATCGCGAGCAGGATGTTGGACACGACGAGGTCGATGATCAGGAACGGCAGGAAGATCAGGAAGCCGATCTGGAACGCGGCCGTGAGTTCGCCGACGGTGTAAGCCGGCACCACGACGATGTAGTCGTTGGCCGTCACGCTCGCGCGGCGCTCCTCCGGCAACAGCCGTTGCGCGCTGTTGAGGAAGAACGCGCGCTCGGTGTCGCTCGAGTGGCGGATCAGGAAGTCGCGCAGCGGCTCCTTGCCGGCCTCGACGAGGTCGAGCATGCGCTCGACGTTCATCGTCGCCTCGGGCTGCTCCTGCATCTTCGTGTTCACGGCATCGTAGGTGCTCAGGATCACCGGGTTCATCACGTAGATGGACAGGATGATCGCGAGGCCGTTGATGACGACGTTCGGCGGAACCTGCTGCAGGCCCAGAGCGTTCCGCAACAGGCTCAGCACGACGACGATCTTCGTGAACGAGGTCACCATGACGGCGACGAATGGCGCCATCGCCAGCCCGACGACCGTGACGATGACGAGCGCCGGGCTGAAGCTACTGAATTCCATCGATGTCCCATCCCTCCAGCTGGACACCGATCGTGTCACCCACGGCCACGAGACGCCCCGTACCCACGCGCTTGCCGTTGGCACGGATGCCGATGCGGGCCTGGTCGAGCTGCTCGCCCAGCGCGAACACGTATCCAGGCTCGAGTTCGGAGAGCTTGGACAGCGGGATGCTCAGCTCGCCGAGCTGGAAGTCGACGCGAAGAGGCAGGGCGCCGAGTGGATCAGGCGGCGTCGCGGGCGCGCCTTCGGCGCTCTGGGTGGGGGTGTCGGCGGAATCTTGCATGGGTTCGCTCCCGTCGTGGAGGGTCCAGGGGACGCGCGCGTCGATGCGGACGCGTTCGTTCTCCCACGTGGCCGACCAGCCGTCCGATGGGCGGCCGTCGGTGGGCATCACTCTGAGTCTCGAAAAGGCCCGCTGGCGCGCGCCGAGCACGATCACGTCGCCGGGCTCGAGCGCACGCAATTCGGCGACGGCGAGGCTCGGTCCCTCGGCGCCGACGCGCAGGCGAACGGGCAGGGTGGAAAGCGCCTGCCGGCGGACGGCCCGCGGTGACGCATCGCCTTCGCGTGCCATGAGGCGCGCGACCAGCGCAGGGTCGATGCGCATGACGCCCTCGTCGAGCACGTCGTCGCCCTCGCCGATCCGGAAGCCGATCGCAAGGAGGCCTTCGGCGACCGGCGCGCGCGCGTCGCCGAGCGACTGCGGCAGCACGATGCCCTTGAAAACCCGTGACAGTCGCATCATCGGTCGCTGGTGGGCGAGCGTCCACGCGGTCAGGCGGGCCGTCCCGGCGTAGTCGCTCCAGTCGAGCTCACCGATGCTCGCCGGCGTCGCCGCGGTCAGCACGAGTTCGCCGGGGCGACCGTCGATCACGATGCCGATGCGCTCCCCGACGGGGTCGAGCGGAGCGACGAACACCTCGAACCAGTACGGCGGCTCGCCTGAAAGATTCCAGAGGCGTCTGCGCGAGAACAGCGACGCCAGGGCCTCGGCGACGACGGGGACGAGCGCCGGCAGGCGACCTCGGACGGATGTGGCTGCAGGCCTGGCGTCGGACGACGCGAGCACCGCGTTCATGGCTGCCCCATCGTCAGGCGGACGAGGTCGGGAAGATTGCGTACGCCGAGCTTGTTCATCATGTTGGCTCGATGCAGTTCGACGGTCTTGATGCTGATGCCGAGCTCGTCGGCCACCAGCTTGTTGAGTTTCCCCGCGACGACGAGGGCCATGACCTGGCGCTCGCGCGGCGTGAGCGTCGCGAGCTTCCTGTCGGCGTCGGGCGAGCGCGCCGGCACCTCGTGGTGCTGCTCGAGCGCCCCACGGATCGCATGCACGAGCCGCTCCTCACTGAACGGCTTCTCGAGGAAGTCGCTCGCACCCTTGCGCATCGCCTCGACCGCGAGAGGAACGTCGCCGTGTGCGGTGATGAAGACGATGGGCAGCGTGCACTCGCGCTTGCGCAGTTCGTCGTGCAGCTCCACGCCGCTCATGCCGGGCATGCGGATGTCGCTGACGATGCAGGCGTCGCCGCCGGCGCTCCCGTTCGCGCGATCCAGCGCGACCAGGAACTCGTGCGCACCGGGGTAGTCGCGCACGTTGAAATCGGCCGCTTCGAGCAGCCACGCCGTGGAACGCCGGAACGCTTCGTTGTCGTCGACGAGATGGACCACCGTGCGCATGATCGATCCTCCTTCAGTCTCTTGCGGGTGGCAGCGTGAACACGAAGACGCTGCCACCGGCGGGGTTGTTCTCGAAGTACAGGCGGCCCTCGTGGTACTCCACGATGGATCTGCAGATCGCGAGGCCGATGCCCATGCCGTCGTTCTTGGTCGTGAAGAACGGCGTGAACAGGCGTTCGGCCGCACTCTCGGACAGTCCGCATCCGCGATCGGTGATGCGGAACTCGACCTGATCGTCGAGGTTGAGGAACGCTCGCACGTCGAGCGTGCGCGTTCGTTGACTGGCTTCACGCATCGACTCGATGCCGTTCTTCATGAGGTTCAGCAGGACCTGCTCCACCATCACGCGGTCGACGTGCACGTCGGGGAGCGCGTCGGGAACGTCCACCACGATGCGCACGCGATGGCGCTCCGCCTCGAGCGCGAGCAGCCGGAGCACGGTGTCGACCAGGCGATCCGGCGCGTGCGACTCGCGACGGGGTTCGCGTGCGCGGACGAACTCGCGCAGGCGACCGATGACCTGGCTCGCGTGTTCGGCCTGCGCGCGCGCGTACTGCAGCGCCTCGCCGAGCCGCGTGCGGTCGCCGTCGCGCTCGAGCAGGCGCATGCCCACGCTGAGGTAGTTGACGATCGCGGCGAGCGGCTGGTTGAGTTCGTGTGCGAGTGTCGTGGCCATCTCGCCGACCGACATCGAACGCGACGTGAACAGCAGTCGCTCGTGCTGCGTCTTGTGTTCGCTGAGGGCCTGCTGGCGCTCGGTGATGTCGATCGCGGTGAGCATCGAACACGCTTCTCCGGCGTGAACGAAGGTCGACCACGTGAGCTCGTGCCAGCGTCGCGTCGCAGGGTGGAAGGCTTCGCGACGCGCGAGCTCGGCGTCGTCGCCTGCCGCATCGACGGTGTTCTCGAAGCGGGCGTCGAACGATGCGCGCGACGCGAGCGTGGCGTCGGCGTCGAAGGCCGAGCGGAACGCCGCGTTCGACGCGACGAGCATGCCGTCACGGTCGCGGAAGATCGCGCATGCCATCGGCAATGCATCGATGATCGATGTGTCGTCGTCGCGTGTGGGACTCGCGCCGCGGCGAGTCGCCGTGGCACGCTTGGCGCGTGTGTCTGCCGTCACAACCATGCCGCGTCGCTCTCTTGTCGGAGGGTACGGAGGTGGCGTCGCTTCGCAAGGCGCCGCCGATGGCTCGCGTAAAAGCTTT
The DNA here is from genome assembly GCA_029959555.1 of Lysobacteraceae bacterium PS02065. Taxonomy (GTDB): domain Bacteria; phylum Pseudomonadota; class Gammaproteobacteria; order Xanthomonadales; family Rhodanobacteraceae; genus Dokdonella. The sequence goes on from JASCPI010000047.1 coordinate 14,208, forward strand.
ACACAAACGAGGGTCGTTTATGCAATCGCTATTTCGTTATCGCTTTCTTCACGCGAAGGTCGCATTTGTCGTGTGTGCGCTGGTGTCCGCATCGTCGTACGCCCAGAACGCCGAGCCGACGCAGGTACCGTCGATGCAGTCGACCCTGTTGTCGATGATCGTCCCGCTCGTGCTCGTCGTCGGCGCGATGATCCTCGCGCTCGTGGTCGTGAGGCGTCGCTACGGGCTCGTCTCGAACGACGGCCCGTTGCGTGTGAAACAGATCCTCGCCGTCGGGCCGCGCGAGCGTGTGGTGCTTCTTGAGGGAAGTGCGCACACCATCGTCATCGGCGTGACGAGTGCACAGGTGTCACGCATCGCCGTGCTTCCGCGTGAAGGATCGCGTGCGCAGGACGAACGCGACGAGGCGTGATGCATGCAACAAAATGTTCACGCGTCGATCACGAAACTGGACTTGTTCAAAAAAAAATGCGTGTGCTAGGCTGATTTCAACATCGATCACGTGATGCGTGAATCGATGTCGATGGCCTCCACCATCGCAAACAAAAACTTCCGGCGACGTACAGGGGCGAAGCCGGGACACAACAAGAGATGAACGCGTGAACGCTGCGATTCCCGCGAACGTCCATCCAACTCTGCACGTGCCTGCGATGCAGGTCGTGAAAGCTTCGTCAGGGAGTTGCCTGGGCCAGATCGTCCCCTGCAGGGTAGGGTTTACCCCAGCCTGCCAACGTCGTGCGGAGGCTCTAGCATGAGCGCCGTGGCGTCCTCTATGGCTGGAAAACGCACCTACAGCGACGTCGTGCTCGCGTTCGGTGTGGTCGCGATCGTCGCATTGATGATCCTTCCACTGCCGATCCTCCTGATCGACATGCTGGTCGCGCTGAACATCCTCATCGGTGTCGGCCTGCTGCTGCTCGCCATCTACATTCCTTCCCCGGTGGCATTCTCGAGCTTCCCGAGCGTGCTGCTGATCACGACGCTGTTCCGTCTCTCGCTGTCGATCGCGATCACGCGATTGATCCTCCTCGAGGCGAACGGCGGGCACATCATCGACACGTTCGGGAACATGGTCGTCGGCGGCAATCTCGTCGTCGGCATCGTCATCTTCCTGATCATCACGGTGGTGCAGTTCATCGTCGTGGCGAAGGGTGCCGAGCGCGTGGCCGAAGTCGCGGCGCGCTTCACGCTCGACGCGATGCCCGGCAAGCAGCTGTCGATCGACTCCGACCTGCGCTCGGGCCTCATCGACAAGGACGAGGCGCGCCGCCGTCGTCGCCTGCTCGAAACGGAGAGCCAGCTGCACGGCAGCCTCGACGGTGCGATGAAGTTCGTGAAGGGCGACGCCGTCGCGGGCATCGTGATCATCATCGTCAACCTGCTCGGCGGTCTTGCCGTCGGCGTCATGCAGATGGGCATGCCGATCGGCGAAGCGGTGCACACCTACAGCATCCTGACGATCGGCGACGGGCTCGTTTCGCAGATCCCCGCGCTGCTCGCGTCGATTTCGGCGGGCCTCATCGTCACCCGCACGACCGGCGAGGAGGACCACAAGCACCTCGGCGAAGCGATTTCTTCGCAGATCGCCAAGGAGCCGCGCGTCGCGATCATCGCCGGCTTGGTGGCGCTGCTGCTGCTGTTCGTGCCGGGCTTTCCGAAGCCCGCGTTCCTCGTGCTCGCACTCGGCCTGCTCGGTTTTTCCGCGTGGCGCATGCGTGATCGCGTGGGCATCCTGCGCCGCCTCTTCAAGGTTCCCGAGCCCAGCAACGAGCTCGCGACGCGGCCGCAGTCGCTCGTCGAGGGCGATTTCGTTCCGCTGCCGGGACTGCTGCTCGAGATCGAGCGCGGCATCGGCACGACGATCGGTCCGGCCCGCGTGCGCGACGGCATGCTCGCGCTCGCGGCCGATCTGCGCGAGGAGTTCGGCGTGCCGATCCCCGTGCCGAGCGTGCGTTCCAACGAGCGCCTGCAGCCCGGTGGCTATCGTCTCTACGCGTTCGGCGTGCGCATCGGCGCCGGCGTCCTTCGAGCGGACGCGCGCTACCTGCGTGGCACCGCACTCGCGGCGCAGCAGGAGGCCGGCGCACAGCAGCTCGTCGCGCCGCAGGTCGGGTTCGTGCCCGCATTCGACGGCGCCTGGCTGGTCGGCGCCGCGGAACAGGCCGCCGATGGCAAGGTTCCGGCGACCTCGCGTCCGCTGGATGCCGCCGACACGCTGCTCGCGCACTCGCGCATCGCCATCGAACGCCACCTGAGCCTTTTCATCGGCATCCAGGAAGCGTCCAACCTGTTCACGCGCATGACGCGCGAGTACCCGGACCTGGTCAAGGAGATGCTGCGCGTGCTCGCGCCGCAGCGTGTCGCCGACGTGCTCAAGCGGCTCGTCGACGAAGGCGTCCCGATCCGCAATCTGCGCGACGTGTTCGAGGCGATCACCGACGCAGGCAGCCGCGAGAAGGACATCGTGATGCTGACCGAGTACGTGCGTGTCGCGCTGCGCCGTCACATCAGTGACCGGCACGCCGCGGAAGATCGCACGCTCAAGGTGCTGGTGGTGCATCCGGAGCTCGAGGACAAGCTGCGCAACTCGGTGCGCGTGAGCAACGCGGGCAGCCAGCTCGCGGTCGATCCCGAGCTCGCCGCGCGCGTGCTCGCGCAGATCGGTGACTGGCGTCGCAACGAGGGTGGATTCAACGGCACCGCGCTGCTCGGTTCGCTCGATGTGAGACGTCACCTGCGCAAGCTCACCGAGGTGGAGTTCTTCGAGCTGCCGGTGCTGTCGTTCCAGGAGCTCGTACCGGACATCAAGCTGGTACCGCTGGGCCAGATCACGGGTTGAGGAAGAGCGTCGCCGGCGGCCCAACAGCCGCCGATAACCATAAGAACAGATCACAACAACTGAAACGGGGTGAACACATGCGGCTTGGAAGGACACGCGCGCTGTCGTGCTGGCTGGCACTGGTGTTGGGGGCTTGTGTGGGGATGCCGGCGTGGGCTGCGCCGATCCCGTTCCAGCGGGGGCAGGTCAACTACGACCTCAAGGGCGAGCCGCTCAAGGAGTTCCTCACGCGCTTCTTCGCGGAGCAGGGCATGCAGGTCGTGCTCAGTCCGCTGGTGGAGAGCCAGGCCGGTACGCTCAACGGACCGCGGGGTGGCACTCCGGAGCAGGTATTCCGCAGCATCGCGAGCGCGAACCAGCTCAGTGCCTACTACGACGGCTCGGCGGTCTACGTCTACAAGCTCAACGAGCGCATCACGCGCTACTTCGCCGTGCCGACCAACCGCGTCGAGGATTTCGTGCGTGCGTTCCACGAGATGCGCCTCGGCGACTCAGCCAACACGTTCAACGCCCGCGCGGAGAGTGGTCTCGTCGTCGTGACCGGTGCGCCGCGCTTCATCGAGCAGGCCAAGGAACTCACCGACACGCTCAAGCACCAGCAGCTGACGACGTCGGCGACGATGCGCGTGTTCACCCTCAAGTATGCGTGGGCATCCGACACGACGTTCACGGCGGGAAGCCGCGAGATCACTGTGCCCGGCGTCGCGAGCATCCTCCAGCAGCTCATGTACTCGCAGGAGCAGATGCCCGATTTCGCCGGTGCGCGCGACCGCGCGCGGAGCACGACGCAGACCTCGCTCAAGGGACGCGGCCTCGCCGCGGGTTCGGCCAAGTCCACGCGCGTCGCCGGCGAGTTGCCGCCGCCCGCGCGCCCGCCGGGCGGTGACGAGATCGTCTACGAGGACGAGGTCACCACGCCGTCCTTCGGCAGCTACCAGGCACAGCGTTCGCGCGATGTGCGCATCGTCGCCGATCGCTACCGCAACGCGGTCATCGTGCGTGACTCACCCGAGTCCATGAACCTCTACGCGGACCTCATCCGCCAGCTCGACATCGAGCCGCAGATCGTCCAGCTCGAGGCGACGATCATCGACGTCGACAAGCGCAAGCTGCGCGACATCGGCATCGACTGGCGCTGGCGCAACGGCCGCAGCGAAGTGCTGTTCGGCGGCGACGACACCGTCAAGCAGCAGTTCCTCAATGCACTCGGCGCCAACAACATCGACTACCTGCCGCAGCGCAGTGCAGGCCTGCAGCTCGGTGCGATCATCGGCGATTCGTACAACTTCATCGCCCGTGTCAACGCACTCGCCGACCAGGGCGTCACGCATGTCGTGTCGCGTCCGCAGGTGCTGACGCTCAACGACGTCGAGGCGGTCATCGAGAACACGCGCACGCTGTACGTGCCGGTCAACGGCGCCTACGAGGTGGACCTGTTCAACGTTGTCGCCGGCACGATCCTGCGCGTCACGCCGCACATCGTGCTCGACGGCGATCGCCAGCGCATCCGCCTTCTCGTCGGCATCGAGGACGGCGACGTGACGCTCAGCGCGACCAACACGCGTGGCCAGATCGTCAACTATCCGAGCGTCACGCGCGCGGCCGTCAATACGCAGGCCCTCATCAACGAGAACGAGAGCCTGCTGCTCGGTGGCCTCGTGCGCAACCTCAGCGGCAAGGACGTGGACAAGATCCCGGGCCTCGGTGACATCCCGGTGCTCGGCGCACTGTTCCGCCGCGAGGCCAAGCGCATGGAGCGCATCGAGCGCCTGTTCCTCATCACGCCGCGCCTGGTGCCGCTCAACACGATCGTCGGGCAGACGCCCCAGCCGCGCGCGAACGAGGAGATCAGCGTCGACACGCTCCACATCGACGACGCCGAGCGTGAAGCCGCCGAGAAGCGCGAGCGCAAGGCGAAGAAGAACGCGGGCACACCCAGTGCGTCGGTGACGCCGCTGCCCGCGCCCGATCAACAGGTCGCTTCGGCGGCACCGGCAGCCCCGGCGCCATGACGCGAGACGCGACGAAGCCCGCGACCGGACAGACGTAGGAGGCCGAGATGACGGCAACAACGACTGAGCGGATGGTCCCGCAACCCGTGGTGTGCCTGCGCATCGTGCGTGGGCTGCACCTGCGCGCCGAGCGCAGGTGCGCACCCGGCGACATGGTCCTCGTAGGCACGGCGGACGACTGCGACCTCATCCTCTCCGACGCCGACGTCAAGCCGCATCATTGTTTCCTGAGCCTCGGCGAGACGTGGACCGCGCGTGCCCTGGAAGGCGCGCTCGAGATCGATGGACGCTCGATTGCGCCGGGTGAATCCACGGTCCTGAGGCCCTTCGAGGTGCTGGGCTTCGGTGACGCCGCGCTCGCCGTCGGCGAGAACACCGATCCGCGCTGGGACGATCTCGTCGCCCCTCCCGTGGCGGAGCCGATCCGCACGGCCGCCTTGCGCGGCCGCTCGCGCGTGCTGCTGGTCGCGCTCGGACTGTCCGTCTGCGTGGCCACGGCGATCGCCGCGGCCACGCTGCAGCCGACGACGGAGGTCGCGCCGCCTTCGCCGCGTGCCGTGCTGGAGACCAGCGTGCGTGACGTGGCGCTCGAACACGCCCGGATCGACCAGGACGCTAAGGGCAAGCTGCGCGTGTCCGGGCTCGCCGGCGACGACCGCAGCATCGAGCGCCTGCGCAGCGACCTCGAGGCGCGTGGCGTGGTCGCCGATGTCGACGTGCGGAGCGGCCGGGATCTCGCCAACGACGTCGGTGAAGTGCTGCGCCTGTCCGATCTGCGTGCCGATACCGAGTACCGAGGCAACGGCGAAGTCGGCATCAGCGGTCACTTCGGCGACGGCAAGCAGCTCGACGCCGTGCTCGCGTCGCGAGCCTTGCGTGACGTGAAAGGCCTGACCAAGGTCGCGGTGGTCAATCTCGACGGCGGACGCAAGGTCGAGCCCGCACCGACGCTCGCCGAAGACGCGCGACGCATCGTCGTCGCCGTCGGCGGAACGGATCCCTACATCGTCATGGGCGACGGTTCGCGCTACTTCGCCGGCGCCGAGCTCCCGTGCGGAGGCCGGCTGCACGCTGTCGACGGGCAGGACGTCTACGTCATGACCGGCGAGACCGTCCGGGCGCTCGACTGTACGGGCGCGATCGTCTCCCGCGCGATCACCGAGGACATGCGTGTCGAGCCATCCCCCTCCGCCGATGGCGCGGAAGGTGACGGCGACGAGACGCAGCAGGGCAAGGCGGACACGGGCGGGCAGGCCGCCGCCGTATCCGCGCAACGCACGGCACCCCCCGAAGAGGGCTGATGCCGATCAATCCCGCCGGGTCGCTACCGGCGTCTACTGGAGGAAGACACATGTCCACGATCACCAATCCCAACGCCCGCATGCTCGGCATCGATGCGATCACGCAGGCCGCGAGTTCCGGAATCGGTTCCAGCGGCAAGCGCAGTGTCAGCGAAGGAGAGGCATCGAGCTGGTTCGAGGCCATGGCCGGTGCGTGGGGCAAGGCGCTCGACGACCAGGCCGCGACGATCGCGACCATGTCCGAAGGCCTGACCAGTGGCGGCGACCAGCCGTCGATGATGGTCAAGATCAGCGCCGAGAGCATGCGCATGCAGTTCATGTCCAACAGCGCGTCGACGTCGAACAACAGCGTCGGCCAGGCCCTCGAGACGCTCGGCCGCAAGCAGTGACGTGACCGGATGCCGTCGCCGGCGCTCGCGCCGGCGGGGTACCCGACCCGACGTACAAGGAGACGATGCGATGAGTCTTGAGATTGCTCCGGTGATGGTCGACATCTCCGCGGTCACGGCGGCGGCGACGCCCGCCGCCAATGCGCCGCGCTCGGTGATCGACGTCGCGCAGTTCCAGCAGGCCTATGCCGATGCCCAGCGCGGCACGGCGCAGACCGATCCGGTGGCCGCTGCGGCGGGTTCGGACTCGGAAGGGTTCCGTGCACTGCTCGGCACGCTGAACTCGCTCAACGGCCAGGTGAGCCAGCTCGGCGACCTGTCGCAGACCGCGACCGGTTCGGCCGACCTGACGCCTGGCGACATGCTCATGCTGTCGGTGCGCTGCCACGAGTTCCTGTTCCACTGCGAACTCACGTCCAACGTCGCCAACCGCACGTCCGATGGCGTGCAGCAGCTGTTCCGCCAGCAGTCCTGACGAGGGCCACACCATGTCCACCATGCTGCGTGGTATCGGCGTCCTGTTGCTCGCACTGTCGCTCGCGGCGTGCGGGCGCACGACGCTCTATGCGAACCTCGACGAGCAGCAGGCCAACCAGGTCCAGGGCGCGCTGCTCGCGGCGGGCATCGACGCGGACAAGCGTCCCGCGGACAACAAGAAGGGCTGGACGGTCGAGGTCACCAAGCAGGATTTCCCGACCGCGATGCAGTTGCTGCAGTCCAAGGGCCTGCCGGGCGCGCCGTTCGAGTCGATGGGCGTCGTGTTCAAGAAGGAAGGCTTCGTGTCCTCGCCGCTCGAGGAACGCGCCCGCTACCTGTATGCGATCGCACAGGAACTCGAGCACACGATCGAGCAGATCGACGGTGTCGTGCGCGCACGCGTGCACATCGCCTTGCCCGAACCCGATCCGATCGGCGACAAGGGCAAGTCGGCGTCGGCCTCGGTGGTCATCATCGAGAATGCGGGTGCGAAGCTGCGCGATCGCGAGACCGACATCAAGGCTATCGTGACCGACGGCGTCGAGGGCCTCGACAACGTCAACAAGGTGACCGTGAAGTTCTTCACGCGTACCCCGGGCGAGATGCTCTCGGCGTCGAACGGAGCGACTCCGTCGGCGCCCACGGCGTCGCTCAAGGCGGTTCCGACGGCCGCGGCGGTCGGCATCCCGCTGCTGCTGGTGGCCGGAGCCGCGTTCGCCGCATGGGCGTGGCGTGGCGCGCGTCGCCGTGATCCGGCGGCGGCCCAGTCCGAAGCGCGTGGTCGTCGTGGCTGACATGTCGTGGGCCTTGCTGCAGCGCGCCGCACTCGACGGCGCGCACACCGCGTGGTTCGACGGCATGCAGCCCACGCTGGTCGAGGAGGCGCGTCGCTCGCCGGCGGGGCGTCGGCTGCTCGCACGCTCATTGGCCGTGTCCGCCGCACCCGTGTTGTTCGGCAGCGTGCCCGCCGTGCTGCCGCAGGTGCTGCGAAACGGCCGCTGGATGCTGTTGCCCGGCGCGACGCTCGAGACGCTCGCGCTCGACATCGGCGCGTTCGCGTTCGCGCCGGCGATCCGTACCCGGGTCGACCGCAACGACGTGTTGCGCCTGCGGCGCGTGCTCGGCGCGCAACGGTATGCCGGCGCGCTCGCACGCCACAGCGCCGCGACCGATCGCGCCGACGCCGCCGGCGATGCCCTCGATGCCGTGATCGGCTGCGACGACCGCCTTTTCGATGCAGTGCGCCGTCGCGGCCTGGCGGAATGGATCGCCTTCGTCGCCGCCTCGCATCCGGTCGCGGTGGAGCGTCTTCGCCTCAGTGCACCTCCCGGCGTCGCCGTCGCGGCAGTCGATCCGTGGCTGACCGACGTCGGCGTCGCCCATCTTGTTTCCATCGTCGATACGGAGGCCGCCAATGACCGCGCAACCGGCAGTCCTTGACCTCGACATCCCGTCGCTATCGATCAGCGGCGGCATCGTCAAGCGCGACGCGTGGAACGCACTGCGTGACGCCTCCCATCTGCTCGAGCGTGCCGAGTCCATCCGCAAGGGCGCGCGCGACGAGCTCGACCGTCGCCTCGAGGACGCTCACCGGCAGGGTCTCGAAGCGGGACGTGTCGAAGGGCTCGCGCAGATGGCTGCCGAACTGCTGCGCGTGCAGAACGAGACCCGTGCGCTGCTCTCGCGCGAGCGTGCACGCATCGCCGACCTGGCCTGTGCGGTCGTCTCGCGCGTGGCGCCGCGACTCTCGGCGGCGGATCTCGTGCCCGCGCTCGTGCTCGAGGCCGTGCGCGAGATGCAGGCCGAACAGTTCCTGCAGGTGCGCGTGCACACCGATGCGCTCGCCCACGTCGAGGCGACGGTCGGTTCGATGCGCGAGCTGCATCCCGGTGTCACCCAGATCCAGGTCGTCGCCGATGCGGATCTCGCGCCGCTGGGCTGCGTGCTCGTGTCGGAAGGCGGCAAGGTCGAGGCGGGCCTCGACGAGCAGCTCGCAGCCCTCGGCAACGCATTGCGCCGTGCCGCGACTGCCGGGGACGACGCGTGAACGCGACGTTGCAGGCGCCGATCGTCGCGGCGGAAGGTGAAGCCGATCCGCTGCTCGCCGCGCTCGCCCGCAGCACCGCCGTACGCCACGTCGGCCGTGTCGCCGAAGCCTACGGCACGCTGATCCGTGTCACCGGTATCCATGCCTCGATCGGCGAGCTCTGCGAGCTGCGAACGCCCGGAGCAGGCAAGCGCCTCGCCGCGGAAGTCGTCGGCTTGTCGGGCAACCAGACGCTGTTGACGCCGCTAGGCCCGCTCGAGGGCATCTCGACGGCGACCGAAGTCATCGCGGTCGGCAGCCAGGCCACGGTCGGCGTCGGCCCCGGGGTCCTGGGACGCATCCTCGATCCGCTCGGCGAGCCGATGGACGGCAAGCCCGCGTTCGAGCGCGAGGTCCACGTGCCGATCCATCGGGAGGCACCGAATCCCCTGGGGCGTCGCCTCATCGGTCAGCCGTTCGCGAGCGGCGTGCGTGCGATCGACGCGGCGCTGACGGTCGGCGAAGGCCAGCGCGTCGGCATCTTCGCGGTCGCCGGCGGCGGCAAGAGCACCTTGCTCGGCATGCTCGCGCGTGGCGCGGATGCCGACGTCAACGTGATCGTGCTCGTCGGCGAGCGAGGCCGCGAGGTCAACGAGTTCATCCACGACAACCTCGGCGAGGAAGGCCTGGCGCGCAGCGTGCTCGTCGTGGCGACCTCGGATCGCCCCGCATCGGAGCGCGCACGCGCCGCGCACCTGGGCACCGCGATCGCGGAGTACTTCCGAGACGAAGGCAAGCGCGTCCTGCTCATGATGGATTCGGCGACGCGCTACGCGCGCGCCCTTCGCGACGTCGGCCTCGCCGTCGGAGAGCCGCCGGCGCGGCGTGGCTATCCGCCGTCGGTCTTCTCCGAGATGCCGCGCCTGTTCGAGCGTTCCGGCATGAACGAGCGTGGCTCGATCACGGCCTTCTACACCGTGCTGATGGAGGAGGAGGACGGCTCCGACCCGGTCGCGGAGGAAGTGCGCTCGATCCTCGATGGCCACATCATCCTGTCGCGCAAGCTCGCCGCGAGCTACCACTATCCGGCGATCGACATCCTTTCGAGTGCGAGTCGCGTGATGTCGCGCGTGGTCGATGCCGACCACGAGCGCGGTGCGGGCATGTTGCGCAAGTACATCGCCAAGCATCAGGAGATCGAGTTGCTGCTGCAACTCGGCGAGTACAAACCCGGCTCCGACCAGGATGCCGATTTCGCGATCGCGCGCATCGAGGCCATGCGTGCCTTGCTGCGGCAGCCGCCGTCCTACCTCTCGCCCTTCAGCGAGGCGGTGGATGGCCTGCGGAGACTGTTCCCATGAGCAAGAGCTGTCCGTTCGAACCGCTCATCGTCGCGCGTCGCGCGCGCCGCGACGGTGCCATGGCCGAGGTCGTGCGGCGTCGCGAGCGCGTCGCCCAATGCGAGGCCGCGCGTGATGCCGTGCGTACGCGGCTCGACGAGCTCGTTCACGAGCGCAAGGCCTGCGGCGAGCGCCTGTGCGCGCTCGTCACGGAAGGTGCGTCGCCGCTCGAGCCGGGGCGCCTGCACGAACGTCGTTCGTTGCTCGCGATCCGCATCGGCGAGACGACGGCCGAGCTCAATGCCGCCGAGCGTGCCCTCGAGGCTGCGCGCAACGAGCTGTCGGACGCGGTCGCCGAGTTCTTCCGCGCCGAGGCCAAGCTCGACGCACTCGATAAGCAGAAGCAGCAATGGCTGCGCGATCGGGACGCCCGTCGCGAGTCGATCGACGAGGCGATGGTCGAGGATCTGGTCGTCCACCGCGTCGCGAACGGGAGGTGAGGGCATGCGTACGTCGTCGAGCGAGGCAAGACCCGAAGTCCGTCGCGAGAAGCACGACGGCGAGGCGCGCACGCGCGCACCGGTGCCCAAGGAGGACGTGGACCAGTTCCGCCAGATGTTCGAGCGCCGCGAGGAGCGTACCGCGCAGGCCGAGGAGCCTGCGCGTCATGTGCGGCCGCGGGGGCAGGAGAGCGAGCTGGAACGCCGTCGCGAGGACGTCCTTCCACCGGAGATGATGGCGCTCCTGCAGAGCCACCGCATGTCGCTCGAGGCGCCCGCGCCACCACCGACGCTGCCGCCGGCGACTCCCGGGCTCGCCGATCTCATCGAAAAGCACGTTCGCCAGATGCTGGTGTCGGAGTCCGGGCTCGGCCGGCATGATGCACGCGTCATGATGCGCATGGCCGACACGCTGATGCCCGGCACCGATCTCACGCTCACGCGTGACGAGAACGGTTGGGCCCTGCGTGCGGACGTCACGTCGACCGAGGCGCGCGATGCCCTGCGCGAGTGCGCACCGGATCTCGTCAAGCGTTTCGGCGCGAGTGGACTGGGCGAGATCCGGTTCGAGGCCGTGCTGCGCGGCTGAACCCTCGGCGCGTGCCGCGGCCTGCTCCTGAGCACGGCCATCGGCTCGCGTCGCGGCGGTTCGGTTGCGGGCGGTGGTCTCCGCATGCGCCGGGAGCAGCGTTGCACCAGTACCGTCCACGAATCGCCCGGGTCGCGCGGCCGCCGTTCCGGATCGACCGCGCGCCGTCGATCCGCTGCGGTCGTCAGATCAGCAGCAACGCGAGCGACGCGAGGCTGCCGACGGACTGTGATCCTGCCGCGATCCAGTGCGTGCGCGCTGCGGGATTCTCGAGCGGCTTGATCGACGCGCCGTCGTCCGACATCTCGCGCAGGTTGGAGACCGCGCGCACGGCACCGTAGCCGAGGATCGATGCCGCGGCGAACAACAGGAACGTTCCCCCCATTCCGGTCGAACCCGCCGCGATGCCGGCACCGGCGGTCGCACCGCCGAGCAGGGCACCGACACCGACGAACGCCGGCGCGACGACTTTCCAGAGCAGGTCGTGCGTCGAGAGTTCGCCGTGGTTGGCCGCGGAGTCCGCGTCGATCGCATCGCTTCGGGAAGCTTCGACGGCTTCGATGCCGAGGCGCTCCTGTGCGCGCGTGACGAGTTTGCCGTCGGCGCTGAACACGTAGCTGCGTCCCAGGATGTCGCGCACGGCCTCCTGGCCGTCCGCGGTCTGGCCACGGAACAACGCCGTATGCGTGATGCTGCCGTCCTCGGCGGCGATCTGGGCATGCGGTGCCAGCATCAGCGTGAGAACGTTGTTCTGGTTGACCAACGGCTGTATGGCATTGAGTCCACCCTGCCGCGCTGCAGCTTGCGCATTCGAAGCGTTCGTCGGGTTCGTCGTCGCGTGCGTGTCGAGCGTCGGCACGCCTTGGCGTGCTGCGGCGACTTGAGGCAGATCGGTGACCGAGCCGCGCGTCACACTGGCTGCGGCACTGGGATGCGCGGGCTCGGCCACCGATCCAGGCGTTGCCGGGCGCCCCGCCGCAGTCTGCGTCGGTGGAGCCGGCATGGGGTTCACATTCGTCGATGTCGACGGCCCTGCCTGAGGGGACGTCGACGCTCGCGGTGCGTTGAGCGGGGTGGTCGTGCCCGCGGGATTCGCAGCGGGCGTACTCGCGGATGCGTGGGTCGGATGCGCGGGTGAGTTGGGCGCCGTCGACGGCGTGGTCGATGCAGAGTTGCCGTTCGGATTCGCGTTGGCGGACGGGTTCGGGTTCGACGATCCCTGTCCAGCGACGTAGGCGGCCGTGTTGCTCACCGCTTGACCTACCGCGAGCGGAATCGAGCCTGCTGCCGAGAGCACGCTGCCGATGCCTCCGAACGAGCCACCCGACAGGATCGAAAGCGGAGCGGCGAGGACGCCACCGCTGCCGAGCAGACCACCCGTGAGCGAACCGACCGTGTTGCCGATCGTGTTGAGGGTACCGCCGATGATGCCGTTGCCCTGCATGCCCGTGGTCGTGCCGGGCGTCATTCCCGTGTTGCCGGTAGCGGTCGTCGGGTTGCCGTTGAGGCCGCCATTCTGGCCGCCTGGCGTCGCGCCCGGATTCTGGCCGTTGCCTGCGGCGCCATTCGGGTTGGTGCCGATCGTGGGGCCACCCTGATTCTGCTGGCCGGCGTTGGTGCCCCCCGGCGCCTGTCCGTTGGCTCCTGCCTGGCCTGGGAACGCCGAGGCGTTCGGGTTTCCCGGGCTTTGCCCGCCGGGATTCGGCTGGCTCGCGGCGTTGGGTGTCGTGACCTCGCCGAAACGTCCGCTCTGTCCACCGGCCACGAGGCCCAGTCCGGACTGGGCACTGTCGCGTAAATCGCCGAGCAGGCCGCCTCCACCGCCGCCGTTCTTGAAGCCACCGCCGCGCGGGCCGTCGGCCAATTGATCGCCGGCATCGCCGCCGTCACCACCGTCGGTGGTCTGGCCCAGCGTCGCGGCGTCCGGCAGGTCTTCGGGAAGGCCGGCCGGGAAACCGTATCCGGACGACGAGGAAATCGGCGTTGTGCTCATGGGGCGACCTCGCTACAACCTGTTATGAGCCCCTGTTTGACGCGTCCCGAAAGTATCACCCGTATCGGTGCTCGGGTATCTGGGGATGTCCCTAGTGCGCGCAGCGTCTCCCCGAAACGAAGGAACCCGCACGCGTCGCGTGCGGGTTCCCGGATCGAAGCAGGCAGGACGCTTGCGTGTGATCAGACGATCTGCGACAGGAAGTTGCCGTCGATGGCCTGCATCCAGCCGCCGGCGTTGAGGCGCAGCCACGGGCCGTCCTCGGTGTTCTCGTAGATGTTCACGCCGTCGTCGACGAACGCGTCGACCAGGCCGCCGAAGCTGTTGGTCTGCGAGATCTGCAGGTCGCCGAGGTTGTTCTGGTCGAGGCCGGTGACGAGCATCGCGCGATCACCCTGGGTGATCGTGAGCGTGCTCGACAACGTGGCTCCGTTGCCGCCGGCCTCGTAGGGCGTCGTGTTGATCGTGATCTTGGTGCCGTCGGCGAGGTTGAGCGTCGTCGTGCCGTAGAAGTCGCCCACGTGCGAGCCGTTGTGCTCGAAGTGCGGGTCGCCCCAGATGCGCGTCTGCTCACCGGTCTCCTTGTTCGTGACGATGAACTCGGAGTTGCCCTCGTTGAGCTGGATCGTGTAGTTGCCGATGTCGATGTTGGCCTTGCCGCCGTCCTGTTGAACGGTCCACTCACCTGACGCGCAACCGCAGTTCTTGCCCTGCGCGGCATCGAGGTAATCGCAGATCGCACGCGATTCCATCAGGCTGATGCGGCCGTCGGCGGACGCGAAGCCGATCATCGACAGCACCTTGGCGCGTTCCTGGGGATTGAGCTTGGACAGGTCGGCGTTGTCGAGCGCCGCGGCGACCTTGTCGCCGCCGTAGGTCGACTTCGCGCAACCGTCGATCATGCTGTTGGCGGCGCCGAGGAACAGGCTGTCCTTGAACGACTGCACGACCTTGTCGATCAGCGAGCCGAGCATGTTGCCGAACAGCTGGCTGCCCGGGAAGGCCGAGGCGAGGCTCGACGGCGAGAACGGCAGGAACGACTGCGAGCTGCCGAGGAAGCTGCCGTTGTTGCCACCCGTGAGCGTATCGATGAACTGGCCCGTCGACTCGAAGCGGTCGATCATGCCGGTCAGTACCTCGGCGTCGGCCTGGCTGATCTGGCCGTCGGCGCCGAGCACGTCGAGCGCCGCGACGAGCGTGTTCTTTTCCTGCGTGGAGAGGTTGCGGCCGTCGACGTTGTCGAGCGCGGCGCGCACCTGGATGGTGCCGATGCTCGCATCGACGCCCGAAAGCGACTGGTTGACCGCGGCGCGGAACTGGATGTTCTCGAAAAGATTGCCGCCGAACGGATTGTTGTTGCCGAGAATGCTCATGGGTCCTCCTCCTTCCTTCCATCAAGGGTTGTCGACGCGACGAGTCTGCATTCACGTCGCGGACAGCGACATACGGATGAACCCTTTCTCGGGTTAACCCTGAACGCGTCGGGCGACCTCGGGTAAACCCGAGCTGGGGAAATGCCGGATGGGCACGACACGCATGCCGATGCTGCAATCGGGCATCGTCCATGTCGGGCTGCGCCGGCACGGGATCCGCCCACAGAGTCCTGCGAGGTCCAGCATGTCCCAGGTCAATGCCGTCGCGAGTTCCCCCACCAGCACCGCGAGCCTCGGCTCGCAGGACAGCGGTTACACGGTACAGAGCGGCGACACGCTCTCCTCGATCGCCCGCGAAACCGGCACCACGGTCGCCGATCTGCTCGAGGCGAATCCGCAGATCCGCAATCCCGACGTCATCTACCGTGGCCAGCACATCAACGTGCCGTCGTCGGGCAGCGGCGGCAACCAGGCGGCAGCGGTGTCGGCCGACGTCAACGCCGCGGCGCCGACGGGCAGCTTCGACTACAACCGCATCGCCGGCGTGCAGGGCAACCCCAACGTGACGCCCGAGTTCATCGCCGGTGTCGAGGCGATGGCCGCGCGACTGGGCACCAAGCCCGAATACATCATGGCGACGATGAGCTTCGAGACCGGTGGCACGTTCTCACCGAGCGTCAAGAACCCGACCAGTTCGGCAACCGGTCTCATCCAGTTCCTCGACAGCACCGCGAAGGGCCTCGGTACGTCGACGTCGCAGCTGTCGCAGATGTCTTCGGTCGAGCAGCTCAAGTACGTCGAGAAGTACTTCCAGCCGTTCACCGGCCGCCTCGGCACGCTCGAGGCCGTCTATACGTCCGTGCTGTCGGGCAGCCCGAAGCCCGATGCGAACACCACGCTGTTCAGCGCGGGATCCAAGGCCTACGAGTCCAACAAGGGTCTCGACCTCAATCGCGACGGCCGCATCACGGCCGGCGAAGCGACGAGCAAGGTGCGCGATCGCATCAGCGGCGAGATCTCCGACGCTCCCGCGCCGAAGCCGCAGCCGGGTGGCGGCGGCGACACGCCGTCGACGCAGCCGTCGCGTGGCGACTACACGGTCAAGCGCGGCGATACGCTCTCGGCGATCGCGCAGCAGCACGGTGTCTCGCTGTCGTCGTTGATCGCGGCGAATCCGCAGATCTCCAACCCCAACCTGATCCACGCGGGCCAGCAGGTGAACCTGCCGTCCGGCGCGCAGGCGCAGGCTTCGAGCCACACGGTGCAGCGTGGCGACACGCTGTCGGCGATCGCGCAGGAGCACGGCGTGTCGCTGTCGTCGCTGATTTCGGCGAATCCGCAGATCTCCAATCCGAACCTCATCTACCCCGGGCAGGAGATCCGCATCCCGAGCGGCGGCACGAGCACGGAGCGTGGCGGCGGTGGCGGACGCGTCGACGGGCCGAGCGGACCATCGGACTCGACGCCGGTCTCGGGCAGCAACCCGGCACGCATCGCCGAGCAGTTCCTCGACCGCAATGCGTCGGAGCTCAAGCGCAGCGGTGACCTGCCGATGAATCCGAACGTGCCGAGCAACGTCTGCTGCGCGAACTTCGTCTCGGCGGTGCTCGAGAAGGCCGGACTGATCACGCACGGCCAGCGCAGCGACAGCGTCTCGCAGCTCAACACGAACCTGCGTAACGACGGCTGGACGCCCACGAGTCTCGCCAATGCGAAGCCCGGTGATGTCGTGATCATCAAGGGCGGCGGCATGTCGCACACCGAGATCGTCGCCAGCAACGACAACGGCAAGGTGACCTTCATCGGTTCGAACAACCGCAACGCCGACGGCACCCAGCGCATCACCTACGACAGCGGGAGCTGGTTCACCAACACGTCGCATTACACGATCCTCACGCCGCCGCGCTGACGGTGACGCGAGCGGGCCGTGCGTGATCCACACGCACGACCCGGACACTCCGGTTCAAAGCCTGCGCACAGGGCCAGGCGGGATCGGGAGGCGGATTTCCCCTGGTCCGCCTCCCGATCTTTTATGTGCCGACAGTGCGTACGCGCATCACCACGGCGTCGACCTCCACGCCGCGTCGAGGCGACCCTTCACGTGATCGATCCGCTGCGCACGACGATGCCGCGAACCCGATGCTGCGCGGCATCGTCGCAGGGCGGCCTCGATCAGTCGGTCGCGAACAACGACGTCGGCGCACCGAAGCGCTGCGGCCAGTCTTCCCACGCGAGATCGGTCGGGCCGATCGCCTGGGTGGTGACGCTCCATGCGCCGTCGCGATGCTTGAGAAGCCCCGCATAGAGGTTCGATACGCCGCCGGCGGCAGCAGCCTCCTCGAGTGGCGTGCCCTTGTACCGGTAGGCGCCACCGTTCGTGTCGACGAGGTTCGCGGTCGCGAAGGCCCAGTCACCCGAGATGTTCACGACATCGAGGTCGATCGCGACGTCCTGCTTGAGTTCGCGCGCGACCGCCGCACGCACGGTCGTCGCGATGGCCTTGGCTTCGGCGGAATCGGGGGCGGGCGAGTGGGGCGGCGTCTGGGCGTTCGTCATGGTCACCAGCGAAAGGCAGAGAAGGAGGGGAAGGGTCTTCATCACGTCCGTACTCCGGAAGCGTCGTTCGATGGTCACCGATTTGCGGCCACGCATGTGTGCAATGGACGTCATAAAAGCATTGCGCGGACGTAAACACCGGAGCGCATCGACCTGCGGATGACGACCGCCGCCGACTTCGCGACGACGGGTGCTCGGCTATGATCGCGGGATGGATTCGCTGACCCAGATCGTTCTCGGTGGTGCGCTCGCCGCTGCCGTCGTTCCCGCTGCGCATCGTCGCCGCGCCCTCGTCGCCGGCGCCGTGTTCGGCACCTTGCCGGACCTCGACGTCATACCGCTCGCATTGTCGGGCGTCGATGCGGTCACCAACATGACCTGGCATCGCGGTCCGTCCCATTCGGTCTTCGTGCTCGCACTGCTCGGCTGGCTGATCTGGCTGCTCGCGAAACGCGTCTGGGAGCCGGTGCGCGAGCACCCGCGACGATGGTTCGCCGCGATCCAGCTCGCCCTGCTGACGCATCCGATGCTCGATGCGATGACGAGCTACGGCACGCAGCTGTTCTGGCCGATCCCGATGTCGCCGGTCATGGTCAGCAGCATCTTCATCATCGATCCGCTCTACACGCTGCCGCTGATCGCCGCGTGCGTCGCCGTGGCGATCGTCGGCGCCCGGCCATCCGCTCGGGCATGGCTCGCATTCGGACTCGTCGCATCGAGTGCCTACCTCGCCTGGAGCGTCCTGGCCAAGCACCTTGTCGAACACGCGGCACGCGAGACGCTCGCGGCCCAGGGCGTGCACGATGCCCGGCTGTACAGCGCACCGACGCCGTTCAATACGCTGCTTTGGCAGGTCGTCGTGCTGACGCCCGACGGTTACCTCACCGCGCAACGTTCGCTCGTCGCCGACGAAGGGCCGCTCGTGTTCTCGCGGCACGCGAGCGACGCCGCCGCGTTCGCTGCCAACGGCCGGCTCGCATCGGTCGAGCGCCTGATGTGGTTCTCGAGCGGTTTCCTCAAGGCCGAGGTCCGAGACGGCGTGCTCGTGCTGTCGGACCTGCGCATGGGTGTGGAACCCGACTACAGCTTCCGCTTCGAGGTCGCGCGGCAGGTCGGCGAGGGCTGGGAGGCGATCCCGGTGCGCCAGCTCGAGTGGCCGTGGGACGTACGCGCGAAACTCGGTGCGCTGTGGACGCGCATCTGGAACGCGCCAAGCGCCGCCGCGACCGCGGCGGCACCGTGAACACCATCAGTCCATTTCGGTCTTGATGATCTTGCCGTTGGTCGCGTCGACTTCGATGTCCCACTCGTCGCCGTTGGCGTCGGTCACTTCGACTTCGTAGACGTAGCCACGGCGGTGCTTCTCGACTTCGCCGTCCTCGAGCCTTCCACCCGGGTACTTGGCGAGCACGGCGGCTTCGAGCTTGTCGACCGACCACACCGTGCCGGCCTTGACCAGCGCGTCGAGTTCGGCCTTGGGGATGTCCTTGGCGGAGGCCGTGCCGATGCAGGCGAAGGCCAGGGCGACCGCGATCATCGTCTTCTTCATCTCGGCATTCCTGTGCAGGGAGGAGAGGCGCCGCACTCGGCGGCGTACCGATTAGAGCGCGATCAAGCCCGCGCTGGCTGAATCGTGCCGAACCGCACTCAGCCGCCGGCGTCGGGAGCCGGCGTGGCAGTGGGGGACGGCACGCGTGAGCAGGCGATCGCAGCGGCGCCGTCGAGCGTGAGCTTCGCGGTGTCGCCCGTGACCTCGAACGCATTGCCCGAAGCATCGGCGTGCCTCGCCGCCCCTCCGGGGGCGAGTGTCAGCGATCGTTCGCCGACGCTGACGCCGAGCGCGTCGCCGCTGGCGACCACGCTGACGCGGCGATCGCCGCACTGCCATTCCTCGAGGCGCGCCTCGGCCGTCGGCTCCTCGGCCGACACACGGATCATGCGGAACGTGACGACCTCCTCGTTGGCCGGATCGACGTCCACGCGCGTGTCGGTGACGAAGGCGACGCGTCCATCGGCGTCGCGCAGGCTCGCGTGCAGCGAATAACTGCCGTCGGTGCGCACGCGCAGCGGGTCGAACGACAGCGAGAACGCGTACGGAGGCCCCTGCAGGTCGGTGAAAGCCTTGTCGGCGATGACGGCACCGGGGTCGTCGGCGAGCAGATTGTCCACGAGCTGCACCTGCAGGATCGCGCCGGGGATCGCGATCCGCTCGAGGTAAGTGGCCTCGCCGCGCAGGATGCCGGTCGACGACGCCATCGCGATCGCCTCGTCCTCTTCGGCAGCGGCGGCCGGCTCCTCGGGGCTGCGGCAGCCGCCCAGTGCGAGGGTGAGCAGGACGGCGAGGGTCACGTGGCGCATGGGGAATCCTCGAACGACGGGTCGTCCCGATTATGCCGGTTGTTTGCGTGACAACGCAGTCAGGATCTCGCCCGCCGTGCGCAGGCGCTCCGTCGCACCTTCCAGCGGCAGCTTGATGCGCAGCTTGTCCTGTCCGTCGAGCGCGTAGACCTTCGGCAGCGTCTGCACCATGCGGATCACGGTCATCGGGTCGACCGCGGGCTTGGGCACGAACACGATGCGTCCGCCGTTCGCGCCGAGCTCGAACTTGCGGATGCCGAGCGGCGTGGCCCGGAGCTTGAGCTCGGTCACGGCGAACAGATGCTTGACCGGATCCGGCAGCAGGCCGAAGCGGTCGACCATCTCGACCTGCAGCTCCTGCAACGCATCCTCGTCGCGGGCGCTCGCGATGCGCTTGTACAGGGTGAGGCGCGCGTTGACGTCGGCGAGGTAGTCGTCGGGGATCAGGGCGGGCAGGTGCAGTTCGATCTCGGCCTCGTGGTCGCTGGTGAGGTCGAAGTCCGGCACCTTGCCCGACTTGAGCGCGCGCACGGCGCGATCGAGCATGTCCTGGTACATCGTGAAGCCGACTTCCTCGATCTGGCCCGACTGGCCTTCGCCGAGGAGTTCGCCGGCACCACGGATCTCGAGGTCGTGGGTGGCCAGCGTGAAGCCGGCACCGAGTTCCTCGAGCGAGGCGATCGCCTCGAGGCGCTTCTCGGCATCGGCCGTGATCGCGCGGCCTTCCGGCACGATCAGGTAGGCATAGGCGCGGTGGTGCGAACGCCCGACGCGGCCGCGCAGCTGGTGCAGCTGGGCGAGGCCGAAGCGGTCGGCGCGGTTGATGATGATCGTGTTCGCGCTCGGCACGTCGATGCCGGACTCGATGATCGTCGTGCACACGAGCACGTTGTAGCGCTGGCGGTAGAAATCGAGCATGGCCTGCTCGAGTTCGCGCTCGGGCATCTGGCCGTGGGCGACGCGTACGCGCGCGTCGGGCACGAGCGCCTCGAGTTCACGCGCGGTCTTTTCGATCGTGTCGACTTCGTTGTGCAGGAAGTAGACCTGGCCGCCGCGCTGCAGCTCGCGCTGGAACGCCTCGCGCACGAGCGCGACGTCCCAGGTGCCGACGAACGTCTTCACGGCCAGGCGGTGCGCCGGCGGCGTGGCGATGATCGAGAGGTCGCGCAGGCCGGCCATGGCCATGTTGAGCGTGCGCGGGATAGGCGTCGCGGTCAGCGTGAGCAGGTCGACCTCGGCGCGCAGCTTCTTGAGCTGCTCCTTCTGGCGCACGCCGAAGCGTTGTTCCTCGTCGACGATGACAAGGCCGAGCTGTTTGAAGCGCACGTCGGGCTGCAGCAGCTTGTGGGTGCCGATCATGATGTCGATCTGGCCTTCACGCAGCTTGTCGAGCGCCGCGTCGGTCTCCTTCTTCGACTTGAAGCGCGACAGCACTTCGACGCGGATCGGCCAGTCGGCGAGGCGGTCGCGGAAGTTCTGGTAGTGCTGCTGCGCGAGCAGTGTGGTCGGCGCAAGCAGGGCGACCTGCTTGCCGGCGATCGCGGCGACGAACGCGGCGCGCAGCGCGACCTCGGTCTTGCCGAAGCCGACGTCGCCGCAGACCACGCGGTCCATCGGGCGCGCCGCGCGCAGATCGGCGATGACCGCCTCGATCGCCTGCAGCTGGTCGGGCGTCTCCTCGAACGGGAACGCGGCGGCGAACTGGTCGTACATGAGGCGATCGGCCTCGATCGACGTGCCCTGGCGCGCTTCACGCTGCGCGTAGATCGCGAGCAGCTCGGCGGCCACGTCGCGCACCTTCTCGGCGGCCTTGCGCTTGGCGCGCTCCCAGGCCTCGCCGCCGAGCGAATGCAGCGGCGCGAGTTCGGGCGCGGTGCCCGAGTAGCGACTGACCAGGTGAAGCTGCGAGACGGGCACGTAGAGGCGGTCGCCCTTGGCGTACTCGATCGCGAGGAACTCGCCGTCCTGCCCGCCGACGTCGAGCTTGAGCAGGCCCTGGTAGCGGCCGACGCCGTGGTCGACATGGACGATCGGCGCACCGATCGCGAGTTCGGTGAGGTCGCGGATGATCGCTTCGGGATCGCGCGCCGCGCGCTTGCGGCGGCGGCTCTGCTGGACGCGCTCGCCGAGCAGCTCGCGTTCGGTCAGTACGGTCAGCGCGGGCTCGGTCAGCGCGAAGCCCTGCTCGAGCGAGGCGACCGTGATCGCGAGGCGTGCGTCGCCGGTGGCGAAGTCGCGCCACGACGGCACGGTGACGGGACGTGTCCCCGCGCCGGCGAGCAGCTCGATCAGGGCTTCGCGGCGGCCGGCCGAGTCGGTCGCGAGCAGCACGCGGCCGCGGTAGGCCTCGAGGAAGCGCTGCAGGTCCTCGGCGGGCGCTTCGTGCTTGCGGTTGAGCGGTACCGACGGTGCGGGTTGCGTGCCGAGATCGGCGGCGTGGTCGTCCTCGCCGCGTGCGAGCACGTCGATGCGGCGCTGCAGGTTGAGCTGCTCGCGCAGCTGCTGCGGCGGCAGGTACAGCTCTGCGACCGGCAGGATCGGGCGTTCGACATCGTGCGCACGTTGCTCGTAACGGTCGGAAGCCTGGGTCCAGAAGCCTTCGGCGGCGTCGAGTGCGCCGGGGCCGAGCACGAACAGTGCATCGTCGTCGAGGTAGTCGAACAGCGTTCCGGGCGGGCCGAACGTGCTGCCTTCGAAGAACAGCGGCAGGTAGTACTCGATGCCGGCCGGCGCCGTGCCTTCCTTGATGTCCTGGTAGAGCGGACAGCGACGTGGATCGATCGGGAAGCGCTCGCGCAGCGTGTTGCGGAACGCGCGCGCGGTCTCCTCGGTCAGCGGGAACTCGCGCGCGGGCAGCAGCTGCACGCGCTCGACCTTGGCGTCGGAGCGCTGGGTCTCGGGATCGAAGGTGCGGATCGAGTCGATCTCGTCGTCGAACAGCTCGATGCGGTACGGCACCGCGCTGCCCATCGGGTAGATGTCGAGGATCGCGCCGCGGATCGCGAAGTCGCCCGGCTCCTGCACCTGCGGCACGTTGCGGTAGCCGGCGGCCGACAGGCGGCGCTGTTCGTCGCCGAGGTCGATGCGCTCGCCCGCGGCGATGACGAGGCCCGAACCGGCGATGTAGCTGCGCGGCGCGAGGCGCTGCATGAGCGTCGCCACCGGCACCACGAGCACGCCGCGCGACAGCGCGGGTAGCCGGTACAGCGTCGCGACGCGCTGCGAGACGATGTCGGGATGTGGTGCGAACAGGTCGTAGGGCAGGGTTTCCCAGTCCGGGAACTGCAGCACCTCGAGTTGCGCGTCGGCGAACACGCCGAGTTCGGTCTCGAGTGTGTGCGCGGCGTGCGTGTCGCGCGTGACCACGACGACGAGGCCTTCGTGGCGGCGCGCGGCGTCGGCGATCGCGAGCGCGAGCGCGGAGCCGTCGGGCGCGATCCACTGGCGGCGCTGGCGGGCGTTGGGAGGAAGCGGCGTGGTGATCAGGGCAGTCGACATCGGGGCACGGCAAAAGGACGGCGTCGCCGGGGCGATCGCCGCCAGCGTGAAGTCCTGCAGTCTAGCGCGTGGTGCGCGCCGCCGCCCGCGCGGTCAGCGCGCGCCGTATCCGGTGGCGGGTGCGGCCGGCTTGGCATCCTCGGCCTTCGGTGGCGAGAACTGCACCTCGCGCAGCGCGGCCTCGGGCAGCGAGTAGGCACTCGCGAGCAGATCGCCCTCGTGCACGATCTCGGGGAACAGCACGCCCTGGATCGCCTGCACGGCGAAGATCTCCTGCACGCCGCCCGTGAACTTGAGCAGGGCGACGGTGCGGCCGGTGTGGATGTGCACCGCCCAGACGCCGCTGAGGCGATCGCTGTTGTCCTCGGTGATCGGGATCTCGGTGAACGCGTTGGTCTCGCGAAGCTGCGAGAGGCCGATGAACGCGATCGGCCCGAGGAAGTCGATGCCGCGCGCGAAGCCCGGCACGCGCGCGACGTCGGTGCGCTCCCCGGTCTCCGGATCCACCGTCACGAGCGCGCCACGGCCCGATTCGAGCACCCACAGGCGACCGTCGTACCAGCGTGGCGAATGCGGCATCGACAGGCCGCGCGTGACGACCTCGTCGCTCTCGATGTCGATGAGCAGGCCGCCGTCGCGCTTGTTGACACGCCAGCCCTGCGGCGTGTTCGTCTCGCCGAGCGCGGTCACGTAGCGCGGCTTGCCGTCGCGCATCGCGAGGCCGTTGAGATGGCAGCGATCCTCGGGAGCGTAATGGCTCACGAAGCGCGGCCGCCAGCGCGGCACGAAGCTCGAGCGCTCCTCGAGCGTGCACAGGCACGAGAACAGCGTGTTCACGTACCAGGTATCGCCATTCGCATCCCAGGCCATCTCGTGGATGTCGATGGCGCCCGTGATGTGGCCCGAACGCGCCATGTAGACCGCGTCGTGGCGAGGCGGATCCTGCAGGCGTTTCGCCACGTCGGGCATGTTGCGGAACGTGGCGATCTCGACGCGCGCCCCGAGCACGAGGCGTTCGCGGTCGGCGACGAGTCCCATCGGGCGATTGAACGAGCGGAAGTGCGTGTTGATGCTGGCCCCGTCGGGACGCAGGATCACCAGCTTGCCGGCCTGGTACGTCGTCACGAGCAGGCAGCCGCCGAGCTGGCGCAGGAGCTCGGGAAAGTTGGTCGTGTGGACGCTCGCAAGGGCTTCCGCGACGGGGGTTTCGGCTTTCGTGTCGGTCATGGATGGCACCTTGGTCGTGCGTGGTACAGGCCCGACGCGGGAAGCGGCAGACTGCAAAAACAGAAGGGGGGGCCATGTATGTCGGGCCCCCACCATAAAAAACCAAACCCGGGGGGA
>JASCPI010000048.1 GCA_029959555.1 Lysobacteraceae bacterium PS02065
GCGCACCGACTCGGGCGAGGCGCCGGCCTGCACGCGGCGCGTGGCCGCGGCGACGGCGCGCTCGCGCTGCGCCACGTCGGCGTCGCCGATCACGCGCGTCGCCTCGGCGGCGACCACATCGAGGTAGCGCCGCGCGACTTCGGCGAGCAGGTCGAGGCGCTTGGCCTCGCGTTCGTTGACGAGCGCGTCGACGCGGGCCTGGGCGACCGCGCTGCGAGCACTCCGCTTGTCGCCGCGTTCGAACACCGAGGCGAGGCCGATCGTGACTTCGGCGGCGTCGAAACCCGAGTTCGCGCCGCTTCCGGCCACGTTCTCGAGATCGGCCACGACGCGACGCTGCGGCGCCAGCCGCGCGGTTTCGAGTTCGGCTTCGGCGGCCTCGCGCGCGGGACGGAACGCTTCGAGATCGGGATGGCGGGCGAGGACGCGTGCGTAGGCGTCCTCGAGGGTGAGGGGGGCGTCGGCGCGCGCGTGCAAGGGCACGCAGCACGCGACGACGAAGGCGGCGAGCGCCGCCGATCGGACACGCATGGGGAGACTCCGGAAAGGAAACGGGACGTGGATCCGGCCGTCACGGCCGGTCGGGCGTCACGCCGCGATCGGAGGCCTGAAGTGCCGCATGGCGGCGATGCCCGTGAACACGGGCATGCCGGTGGCCACGAGGGCCGGCGAGGGCACGTGCGCGAGCACGGGCATCGGATGCGCCGTCACCGCGAGCACGCCGCAGCAGAAATCGAGGTGCATCACCGCGTGCCAGCCCGTCGCCGGGCCGTGCTCGGCATCGTCCGGCCCGGCCGGAGGATGATCGTCCGCCGCGTCGGCTTCGTCGGCGTGCACGAGCGCATGCGCGAACGCGTGCAGGTCGTGGTGCAGCTCGGCTGCGAGCGCGAACATCGGCTTGGCGAGCATGCACAGCGCCAGCATCGCGAGGAGCGCGATGCGGGCTATCGACGACGGGCGTGCACGACGGAACATCGCGACAGCTTAACGGCGCGACATGACGATACACAATGTCATCGTGCCCGGCGGTGTAACGGGCGCTCCGGACCTGCGTGCTACCATCGGCGTTTGGCCATCCGAACCGCATCATCCATGCAGATTGAGACCAAGTTGCCGAAGGTCGGCACGACGATCTTCACCGTCATGAGCCAGCTCGCCGCGACGCACGGCGCGGTCAACCTGGGCCAGGGCTTTCCCGATTTCGACGGCCCGCAGGAACTGCGCGACGCGCTCACGCGTGCGATGGCCGAGGGCCGCAACCAGTACGCGCCGATGACGGGCTGGCCCACGCTGCGCCAGCAGATCGCGCTCAAGACGCAGGCGCTGTACGGGCGCAAGGTCGATGCCGACACCGAGGTCACGGTCACGTCGGGCGCCACCGAGGCGCTGTTCGCCGCGGTCGCCGCGGTCGTGCGCACGGGCGACGAGGTCATCGTGCTCGACCCGTGCTACGACAGCTACGAGCCCGCGATCGAGCTCAACGGCGGCGTGGCCGTGCACGTGCCGCTCGACGCGCGCGATTTCTCGGTCGACTGGCAGCGCGTGCGAGACGCGGTGACGCCGCGCACGCGCATGATCATCGTCAACTCCCCGCACAACCCGTGCGGTTCGGTGTTCTCTGCGGACGATCTCGAGGCGCTCGCGGCGCTGACCCGCGATACCGGCATCTTCGTGCTGTCCGACGAGGTCTACGAACACATCGTGTTCGACGGCGCGCCGCACCAGAGCGTGCTGCGCCACGAGGAGCTCGCCGCGCGCAGCTTCGTGGTGAGCTCGTTCGGCAAGACCTTCCACTGCACGGGCTGGAAGATCGGCTACTGCGTCGCGCCGCGCGCGCTCAGCGACGAGTTCCGCAAGGTCCATCAGTACCTCACGTTCTGCACGTTCACGCCGGCGCAGATCGCGCTCGCCGAGGTGCTCGAGAAGCTGCCGCAGCACTACCTCGAACTGCCCACGTTCTACCAGGCGCGCCGCGAGTTCTTCCGCGGCCTGCTCGAAGGCTCGCGCTTCCGCCTGCTGCCGGTCGCCGGCGCGTACTTCCAGGTCGTCGACTATTCGGCGATCAGCGACAAGGACGACCTCGGCTTCTGCGAATGGCTGGTCAAGAGCGCCGGCGTCGCGGCGATCCCGCTGTCGTCGTTCTACGAGAGCCCGCCGGCCGACCAGCGCCTGATCCGCTTCTGCTTCGCGAAGTCCGACGACGTGCTGCGCGCGGGCGCCGAACGCCTGCGCGGCCTGTAAGGACCACGCCATGACGACGCTGCCCTCGCTGCCGCTGCGCGTCTCGCTCGTGCAGGGCGCCACGCGCTGGCACGACGCCGCCGCGAACCGCGACTACTACGCCGGCCTCGTGCGGCCGCTCGCGGGCACGACCCACCTCGTCGTGCTGCCCGAGACGTTCCTGTCGGGCTTCACGAACGAGACCCTCGGCAACGCCGAGGCGATGGACGGCGAAGGCCTTCGCTGGCTCGCCGCGCTCGCAGCTGAGGTCGGAGCGGTCGTGACCGGCAGCCTCGTGATCCGCGAAGGCGACGCCTGCGTGAACCGCCTCGTGTGGATGCGTCCGGATGGTCGGTTCGAGGTCTACGACAAGCGCCACCTGTTCCGCATGGCCAACGAGCACGAGCGCTACCGAGGCGGTGACGCACGGCTCGTCGTCGAGTTGAACGGCTGGCGTGTCTGCCCGCAGGTCTGTTACGACCTGCGCTTCCCGGTGTGGCTGCGCAACCGCTACGACCGCGAGACGGAGCGTTTCGACTACGACCTGCTCGTCGTCGTCGCGAACTGGCCCGCGGCGCGCCGCTACCCGTGGTCGACGCTGCTGCGCGCGCGTGCGATGGAGAACCTCGCCTGCGTGGTCGGCGTCAATCGCGTCGGCGTCGACGGCAACGAGCTGTCCTACGCCGGCGACAGCGTCGCGCTCGACGCTCTGGGCCAGCCGCTGGTCGAACTCGGCGCGGTCGAGCAGGTGGTCACGGTCGCGTTCGATCCTGCCGCGCTGGTCGCACACCGCACGCGGTTCCCCGCGTGGAGGGACGCCGACGCGTTCACGATCGTCCCTTGACCGGCGGCTTGCGTACGGCGTCGGCGGTCAGCGGGATCCGCAGGTTTTCCCACGGCGGTTCAGGCCCGAAACGCTCGACGAGGAAATCGATCAGCGCACGCGTCTTCGCGGGCAGGGCACGCGTCTGCGGATACACCGCGTAGATGCCGATCGGCGGCACGATCCAGTCCGGCAGCACCTGCACGAGGCGTCCGCTGCGCAGGGCTTCGTGGATGATGAAGTTCGGCAGCAGGCCGATGCCGCCGCCGTGGATCGCGGTCGCGGCGATGAAGTCGCCGTTGTTGACGTGCAGCTTGCCGTGGATCTTCACGGACACGCTCTCGGGTCCGCGCAGGAATGTCCACTCCTCGGGTTTCGCGGTCAGCGTGTAGATCAGGATCGCATGCCGGGCGAGGTCGTCCGGATGCACCGGCGTGCCGTGCTCGGCGAGGTAGGCCGGCGACGCGACGACGGCGAGGCTGGCCGGTGCGATGCGCCGCGCGACGAGGCTCGAATCGGCGAGCCGGCTGATGCGGATCGCGAGATCGTAGCCCTCGTCGACGATGTCGACGAGACGATCGTTGAGGCCGAGCTCGAGGTCGACGCGCGGGAAACGGCGCTGGAAGTCCGCGAACGCGGCGGCGAGGTGATCGACCGCGAACGAGATCGGCACGCTCACGCGCAGGCGCCCGCGCGGCTCGACCTGCAGTTCCGCGGCCTCGGCCTCCGCTTCGGCGAGCTGGGAAAGCAGGTCGGCGACGCGCTGGTAATAGTTCTTGCCCGGATCGGTGAGGCTGATGCGCCGCGTGGTGCGGTTGAGCAGGCGTACGCCGAGCGCATCCTCGAGGTTCTGGATGAGCTTGCTCGCGAGCGCGCGCGAGATGCCCATCTGCTCGGCACCGGCCGTGAAGCTGCCGGCGTCGACGACGCGCGTGAACAGTTGCATCGCCTGCAGCTTGTCCATCAGAGGATGTCCAGGATCGCCTCGGGCGGGCGGCCGATCGCTGCACGCGAACCGGAGACGACGATCGGGCGCTGGATCAGGCGCGGTTGGCGGTGCATGGCCTCGACGAGCGCGCGGCGGTCGAGCGAAGGATCGTCGAGGGCGAGTTCGCGATAGGCCTCCTCGTCGCGGCGCATGAGTGCGCGTGGCTCGAGGTCGAGCAGGGCGAGCAGACGCTCGAGTTCGGCGACCGCGGGCGGTTCGTCGAGGTAGGCCACGATGCGCGGCTCGATACCTCGCCCGCGCAGCAGCTCGAGCGCGGCGCGCGACTTGGAACAGCGCGGATTGTGGTAGAGCTGGACGTCCTGCAAGCCGGCGGCTCCGCATGCGGTGCGCGCCACTTTGAACGCAAGCGGCGGTGCAGGCAAGCCGCTACGGGGGCTCAGTAGGCAGGATGGCGCGGACGTGTCTCGATCGCGCGCAGCTCGCGCATGACGATGAACTGCTCGGCCGACGGGCGGTCGCGGAAACGCGCGAGCTCGCCGGTGTCGTCGGGGGCGAACACCTGGTACGGCGCGTCCTCGGTATCGGTCGTGCGCTCGATGCGGTAGCCGAGCAGGTGGGGTTCGAAGGCGAGCAGGGACATCGGGAATCTCCAGGGGGCACGCACAGTGTCGTCACGCGCCGTGTCGGCGCGGTTAATCGCATGTTTCCAGTGGGTTATGCGCAAAACCTGCGCGATCGATGCAGGATTCGTGGCGGCCGTGTCAGCTTCCGGCGCCATCGTGCGTACTGTGACGGGATCGACGCCTGCGGCGTGCGCCGTGCACGGCGTGGCCCGTGTCGTCGCCTCATTTCCGTTGTACTGCCCTGCTAGAATGCCGCGGATCGCCGGGATGCGTGACGAATGGGGCGGCGCGCGCGCCGGTCGCAACGACGACCACGCATGCGGTTCGAGTCGCGACGCAAGGGCGTGTTCCGCGAGATGCGATCCACGATACGAATCCATTTTTAGGAGTCCGAAGCATGAAGAAGTTCGTCGTCGTCGCGATGCTGGCCGTGGCCGGCCTCGGAATGGCCGGTTCGGCCGCCGCGCAGAGCGGCAAGCCGTCGGTCGGCATCGCCGAGTTCAAGAACGAGACGAGTGCCGGATGGTGGCGTGGCGGCGTGGGCTGGGAGCTCTCGGGCATGCTCTCCAACGAGCTGTCGAGCACGGGCAACTTCCGCGTCGTCGAGCGCGCCAAGCTCGAGAAGGTGCTCGAGGAGCAGAACCTCGCCGCGTCGGGCCGCGTGAAGTCGGGCACCGGCGCCAAGATGGGCCAGCTCACGGGTGCGCAGTACCTCGTCATGGGCACCGTGACCGCGTACGAAGAGAACACGGCCAGCACGGGCGGTGGCGTCAGCTTCAAGGGCATCTCGCTCGGCGGCAAGAAGAGCGAGGCCTACATCGCGGTCGACGTGCGCGTCGTCAACGCCGAGACCGGTGAAGTCGACTTCTCGCGCACGGTCGAAGGCCGTACCTCGGGTGGCGGCGTCAGCGTCGGCGTGTTCCGCGGCGGCTTCGGCGGCAACCTCGCCAGCGAGAAGAACACGCCGGCCGGCAAGGCGATCCGCGCGGTGCTCGTCGAGGTGACCGACTACCTGAGCTGCGTCATGGTCGAGAAGGGCGGTTGCGAGGGCGACTACGCCGCGAAGGAGCGCAAGCGCCGCGACAGCAACAAGAAGGGCCTCAAGCTCGACTGATCGCCACGATCACCCGGCGATGCGAAGAAGGCGGAGCGCGAGCTCCGCCTTTTTTTGTTGCCGGCGTGTGGCTGATGCCTTCGTCGCCATGATCGGTCGGCGGAGTGTCCGGCGAATCGGTGCAACCGCGTAGCGCTTCGGCGAGATCGAGGGCGATGGTCCTGGTGGGACGGTCGAACGTGAAACTCGACTCGGCGTGGTGCCGCGATCGATCTCCCCGATGACGGGCTGCGGAAACGAAGAAGGCGGAGCCTGAGCTCCGCCTTTTTTCGTCACGCGTGTGCCGTCGCGTTACTGCGGACGGCGCGGGCCATTGCCGCCACCACCGCCGCGGCGGTTGCCGCCACCGCTGCCGGAAGGACCACGATTGCCGCCGCCCGGGCGTCCGCTGCCGGCAGGACCTCGGTTGCCGCCACCCGGGCGGCCACCGCCGCCCGGTCCACGGCCGCCACCGCCCGCGGAAGGGCCACGATTGCCGTCGGGACGACCACCGCCGCCGCCCGGACCGCGACGCGGTGCATTGCCCGGCGCTGCGCTGCCGCGGTTGCCCCAGGTGTTGCCGCGATTGCCGTCCTCGCGCGGGGCGCGGTTGCCGATCGAGTCATCGTTCGAACGCGGGCCACGCGGGCCGCGGTTGCCGCGCGCATCGTCGCCGAACGGTGCACGGTTGCCGTGCGCGTCGCCGTAGGTGCCGCGGTTGCCATGGGCGTCGCCATAGTTGCCGCGATTGCCGTTGCCGCCACCACCACCGCGCGGTCCGCGATTGCCCTGCGGGGCATCGCCGCCACGACCCTGGTAGCCGCGTGGCGCGACGTTGCCGTTGACGTCACCACCTTGCTGCGACGACGACGGTGCACGGTTGGGACCGCGGCCCGGCACATCCGGACGCGGACCGCGTGCCGGCTTGCCGCGGCGGTCGCCGGGCAGCTTGGCATCGGGGAACCAGCTGCGCAGCACGGCCGGGTTGAGGCCCGGATCGACGTACTTGGAACCCTCGCCCTGGCCAGCGGCCGGACGCGGACGGCTCGGACGCGGGCCACCGCCGCCGCGCGCACGCTTGCCCTTGTTGCCCGAGGGCGCACGCCAGCCGTCGTCGCGGATGCGGTCGAACGCGGCGAACTCGCGCGCTTCGTCGTTGCGTGCACCGCTCCAGCCGGCCTGGGCCTTCGGATCGGGACGGAATTCGGTCGTCGCGGCACGGCGCTGGCCGATCACCGGTGCGAGCGTGAGGCGCGGCTCGGGCTCGCCGGCACCGCAGATCTCGCGCAGCGCCTTGACCTGGTCGGCCTCGAGTTCGACGCTGTGTTCACGCTTGAGCAGGCGCGGCAGCTCGACGTTCGCGTAGCGCACGCGCTTGAGGCGGCTGACCATGAGGCCGACGGCCTCCCACATGCGGCGCACCTCGCGGTTGCGGCCTTCGCGGATCACGACGCGGAACCACGAATGGCTGCCGCCACGGCTGATCACGCCGATGTCGTCGAAATGCGCGGGACCGTCCTCGAGCTCGACGCCGCTGCGCAGGCGCTCGATCACCTCGTCGGGCACCTCGCCGTGCACGCGGCAGATGTACTCGCGCTCGAGCTCCGAACGCGGATGCATGAGCGCGTTGGCGAGATCGCCGTCGGTGGTCAGCAGCAGCAGGCCGGTCGTGTTGATGTCGAGGCGGCCGACGGCGATCCAGCGCGCACCCTTGAGGCGCGGCAGCTGCTCGAACACGGTCGGGCGGCCTTCGGGATCCTCGCGTGTGGTGACCACGCCCTCGGGCTTGTTGTAGGCGAGCACCTGGGCGTGCTCGGCATTGTCGCTGATGACGACGAAGCGCTTGCCGTCGAGCTCGACGCGGTCACCCGGGCGAACGCTCGAGCCGACCGGAGCGGCCGCGCCGTTGACCTGGATCTCGCCGGCCTCGATGCGGTTCTCGAGCATGCGCCGCGAGCCGAGCCCCGCCGTCGCGAGCACCTTGTGCAGGCGTTCCTCGATCGTGCCGGCGGTCTCCTCGGACACCGAGCGCTTGAGGGAAAGTACATTGCGTACGGGGGAAGTCATGCGTCGTGCTCCGTGGTGCCGCCATCGCGCTTCGGCGAGGTCTTGGGGGTAGAAGTGTCGGCGTCGTCGCCGGAATCGGGTGTTTCGGGATCGTGGCCGTCGGCGTCGACATCGGTGTCGGGCGTCGCGGCGGTGTCGTCACGCGTGGTGGACGTGTCGACATCGCCATCCGCCGACACCTCACGTGTCTCTTCGTCGTCAGAGGTGTCCTCGATCGCCGCATCGGTCGTGCCGGCAGCGGCATCCGTGTCGTCAGCCGCACCGTCCTGCACGTCGCCGAGTGCGGCCGCCGCGTCGGCGAGCGCCTGCACGTCGCCTTCGGGAAGGTCGCCTTCGCCGGTGGCTTCGTCGTCTGCGGCATCGGCAGCCGGCGCGGCGATGCGTGCGATCGGCGCGCCGTCGAGGGCAAGTTGCGGATCGAATTCCTCGATGTCGCGGATGTCGCTCAGCGCGGGCAGCTCGTCGAGCGACTTGAGGTTGAAGTAATCGAGGAAGCCGCGCGTCGTGCCGAGCAGTGCCGGCTTGCCGGGCATGTCGCGGTAACCGACCACGCGCACCCACTCGCGTTCCTCGAGCGTCTTGACGATGTTGGTCGACACCGCGACGCCGCGGATCTGCTCGATCTCGCCGCGCGTGATCGGCTGGCGGTAGGCGATCAGCGCGAGCGTCTCGAGCAGGGCGCGCGAGTAGCGGCTCGGGCGTTCGGTCCACAGGCGCGCGACCCAGCCGTGCACCTCGGCGCGGACCTGGTAGCGGAAGCCCGAAGCGACCTCGACGAGCTCGATGCCGCGCGTCTCGCAGTCGGCCTGCAGGTCGGCGAGGGCGTGGGCGATGTCGTCGTGCGAGGGCATTTCCTCGTCGCCGAACAGCGCGAGCAGTTGCGTGGGCGACAGCGGGTTGCTGGCCGCGAGCAGGGCGGCCTCGATGATGCGCTTGAGCGAGTCGGGTTCGATCATGGGCTCGATTCGGATTCGCCGGCGGTCGCCAGCGACTTGACGTAGATCGGCGCGAAGGCTTCGCCCTGGCTGATCTCGATGAGCTGCTCCTTGGCGAGCTCGAGGATCGCGAGGAACGTCACGACGACGCCGCGACGACCTTCCTCGAGCACGAACAGCGTCTCGAAGCGGTGGAAACTGCCGTCGCCGAGGTCGCGCAGCACGTCGCTCATGCGGTTGCGCACCGACAGCGCCTCGCGCTGGATCTCGTGGTGGCCGGTGAGCTCGGCGCGCTTGATCACGTCCTTGAGCGCGAGCAGCAGTTCGCGCAGTTCGACCGGTGGCGGCAGGCGGATGATGTTGCGGTCCGGCACGAACGCCGCGACGACCACGGTGTCGCGCTCGAGCCGGGGCAGGGCGTCGATGTCCTCGGCGGCCTTCTTGAAGCGCTCGTACTCCTGCAGGCGGCGCACGAGTTCGGCGCGCGGATCCTCTTCGATGCCCTCCGCATCGGGCGGGCGCGGCAGCAGCAGACGCGACTTGATCTCGGCGAGGATCGCGGCCATGACGAGGTATTCGGCCGCCAGTTCGAAGCGCATCTCCTGCATCAGGTCGATGTAGTCGACGTACTGGCGCGTGATCTCGGCGACCGGGATGTCGAGGATGTCGAGGTTCTGGCGGCGGATCAGGTACAGCAGCAGGTCGAGCGGGCCTTCGAACGCATCGAGGATGACCTCGAGCGCATCGGGCGGTATGTAGAGGTCCTGCGGCATCTGCAGCACCGGCTCGCCGCGCACGATCGCGAGCGGCATCTCCTGCTGCTGCGGCACGCCGGCGAAGGCGTTGCCCGAGTCGCTGTCCTGGTTCTGGAGTTCGGCTTGGGGGTTGGTCATGGTCCGATCCGGCCTGCCGGCGCCTCACGGCGCAACGCGTACCTGGATCCCGTGGCATTCATGTCGTGGCATCGGCCCGCGCGACGCAGCGCGGCGGACCCGTGGGCGTGGCCGGCGATTTCGCGCCGTCACCATGCGACTGTCCTGTGGCACGGGCTGCGCAGGGCGCCCAACGCCATCGAGGGGTGTTACCGAATCGTGTGCCTTGCCGGAATCGCCGGCGCCGTTCGCGGCCCATCGTCGGGAGTTCCCGGCCCGGCATCCGCCGGCGCGATGGGTGGTCGAACGGTTCTGCAACGCCGCACCGATTGCCGTGGGGCACCCGGGAAACATCCAGCCCGGGATCACATCGATGCGCAGGATGAGCCGGGGAGGCGTGGTCCGGTACCCGCCGGACCCTCGCGGGAGCGCTTCATGCCGCGCTCCCACCGGTTCGTGCGCTAGCGTAAGGCGTCGCGCCGGCCAAGTCCAGCACCTTCACCGTGCGGGCTTCGGCTAACATGACGATCCCCCCGTGGAAGCACCTCGCATGTGGTACGTCATCACCGGCATCGACACGGCCGATTCCCTCGAGCGCCGGATGGCCGCACGCCCGGCCCATGTCGCGCGCCTCGAGCAGTTGCGCGACGCAGGCAGGCTGCTCCTCGCCGGTCCGTTCCCGGCGATCGACGCCGAGGACCCGGGTCCCGCGGGCTTCACCGGCAGCCTCATCGTCGCCGAGTTCGGTGATCTGGCCACGGCGCAGGCCTGGGCCGACGCCGATCCTTATCTTGCATCCGGTGTGTATCGCGAGGTCAGCGTGCGGCCTTTCCGCAAGGTGCTGCCGTGATCGATCGCGTCGCGGTGATCCGCGAACGCCTCGAAAAGACCTTCGCCCCGACGCACCTCGTCGTGCGCGACGACAGCCATCGTCATGCCGGCCATGCGGGCGCTCGCGATGGCCGCGGCCATTTCAGCGTCGAGCTCGCCAGCGAAGCGTTCCGCGGCCAGGCGCCGCTCGCGCGCCATCGCGCGGTCTACGCCGCGATGGGCGAACTCATGCAGACCGACATCCACGCGCTCGCGATCGACGCGCGTCTTCCGGAGGACACACGATGACCCAGCGGTACCCCGTGGCACTGCCCGTGATGCTCGTGCTCGCCCTCGCGGCGTGTTCGGGCGGCAAGGCTCCCGATGGACTCCCGGCCGGCTTGCCGGTCGCCGAGACCGTCAACGGGCAACCCGTGCCGCAGGTGCTGCTCGAGGCGCTGGCGCGCGGGCGCGAGCTCGATCTCTCCGTGCCCGAGCAGCGCGAGCGTGCGCTCAAGGAGTTGACCGACTACGTGCTGCTCGCGCAGGAAGCCGAGAAGCAGGGCTTCGCCAGGGACACGATGTTCGCCGCCGAAGTCGAGATCAGCCGCCTGCAAGGCGTCGCCAACGCGTCGATCGTGCGCATCCGCAACGAAGCCACGATCGACGACAGCGTGCTCAAGGGCGAGTACGACCAGCAGACCGCGCGAGCGGGTGGCGCGCGATACGACTTCACGCAACTGCTGTTCGACAAGGAAGAGACCGCGCTCGCGGTCGCCGACGAGGCGATCGCCAAGCCGTTCGCCGAGGTGTTCGACGCATGGCGTGGCAAGGCCGTGCAGGCCGGCGCGTATCCCGGCGTGCACCTCAACCAGATCCCGGAGCCTCTCGCGAAGGTTCTCGCCACGCTGAAGGCCGGCGAGACCTCGAAGGTGCCCGTACAGACGCCTTACGGCTGGCACGTCGTGCACGTGACCGCGACCACGCCGTTCACGCCGCCGAAGTTCGAGGACGTCAAGGACGGCATTCGTGCGACGCTCGTCGCGCAGCTGTCGGACCGCCGCCTCGAGAAGCTGCGCAGCGATGCGAAGATCGAGGTCGCCACGCCGACGACGACCGAACCCGCCCCTCCTGCGCCCGCCGATGCGGCGCGCTGACACCACGACTGCACGGACGACGCGACACGCATGCGACTGACCACGATCAAGCTGGCGGGCTTCAAGTCGTTCGTCGACCCGACCTCGTTGCACCTGCCGACCAACATGTCGGCGGTCGTCGGCCCTAACGGCTGCGGCAAGTCCAACATCATTGACGCGATCCGCTGGGTCATGGGCGAGAGTGCGGCGAGCCGCCTGCGTGGTGATTCGCTGACCGACGTGATCTTCTCGGGATCGAGCTCGCGCAAGCCGGTCGGTCAGGCGATGGTCGAGCTCGTGTTCGACAACGCGGACGGCACGATCGTCGGCGAGTACGCGCACTTCAACGAGATCTCGGTCAAGCGCACGGTCAGCCGCGACGGCCAGTCGCAGTACTTCCTCAACGGCACGCGCTGCCGTCGCCGCGACATCACCGACATCTTCCTCGGCACCGGACTCGGCCCGCGCAGCTACTCGATCATCGAGCAGGGCATGATCAGCCAGATCGTCGAATCGGATCCCGAGCAGCTGCGCGGGCATCTCGAGGAGGCGGCCGGCATCTCCAAGTACAAGGAGCGCCGCAAGGAGACCGAGAGCCGCATCAAGGCCACGCGCGAGAACCTCGATCGCGTGCGCGACGTGCGCGAGGAAGTCGACAAGCAGCTCGGGCATCTCAACCGGCAGGCCAAGGCGGCCGAGCGCTGGCAGGAACTGCAGGCCCAGCACAAGCGCAAGGAGGCCGAGCTCAAGGCGGTCACGCTGCGCACGGCCAAGGCCGAACTCGAGGACCAGGCCGGTGCGCTTCGCCAGGCCGAGCTCGCGATCGAGCAGCAGCTCGCCGAGCAGCGCCAGCGCGAAGCCCTGATCGAGACCAGCCGCGAGCGCCACGGCGCCGCGACCGAGCATCTCAACGCGGTGCAGGCGGACGTCTACAAGGTCGGTGCCGAGATCGCACGCGTCGAGCAGCAGATCCAGCACAGCCGCGTGCTCGGCGAACAGCTCGAGCGCGCGCGCGTCGAGACCGAACGTGCATGGACCGAGCTGTCCGACCACATCGGTGGCGACACTGCGCAGGCCGAGACGCTGCGCCTCGCGCTCGCCGATTCGGCGCCGCAGCACGAAGCGATGAACGAAGCCGTCGAAGGTGCCGCCGAGGTGCTGCGCGAGGCCGAAGCCGGCATCGCCGAGTGGCAGGAACAATGGGACACCTACGCGCGTTCGAGCTCCGAAGCCTCGCAGGCCGCCGAGATCGAACGCACGCGCCTGGACTACCTCGACCGCCAGTGCGTCGAGGCCGATCGTCGTCGCGACGCGCTCGAGGCCGAGCGCAAGGCTGCCGATCTCGACGAACTCGGCCGCATCCTCGGCACGCTCGAGGACGACCACGCGAACCTGCGCGAGCAGGCCGAGACGCTCGGCGGCACGCTCGACGAACGCCGCGTCGATTTCGAGCGCATCGTCGAGTCCGAGCGCCAGCTGCAGGCCATGCTGAGTACCAAGCGCAGCGAGCTCGAGAAATCGCGCGGCCGCCTCGCCTCGCTCGAGGCGCTGCAGCACGCCGCGCTCGCCGAGGATGCCGGTGGTGCGTCGACCTGGCTCGCACGTCTCGGCCTGTCGAACGCGCGCCGCCTCGGCGAAGTGCTCGATGTCGATACCGGCTGGGAGCGCGCGGTCGAGACCGTGCTGCAGGGCTGGCTCGACGCCGTGCTCGTGGACGCGCCGGCCGAGCTCGCCGCCGAACTCGCCGCGCTCGCCGAAGCCGACCTCACGCTGCTTGCACAGGGCACCTCGTCGAACGGCGCGCCCGGCACGCTCGCCGCGCACGTGCGTGGACCGTCCGCCGTGCTCGCGCTGCTCGAGCGCGTGCGCACGGCGGCCACGCTCGACGACGCGCGCCACGGCACCGCCTCGCTCGCGCGTGGCGAGTCGCTGATCACGCCCGAAGGCGAATGGCTCGGCGCCGGCTTCGCACGCGTCGCGCGTGCGCAGGGCTCGCAGGTCGGCGTGCTCGCGCGCGAGCGCGAGATCGTGTCGCTCGGCGAACGCATCGCCCAGCTCGAATCCGAACTCGACGAACACGCCACCCAACTCGACGACTCGAAGCTCGCGCGCGTCGAGGCCGAGCGCCAGCGCGACGACGCGCAGCGCGAGGTCTACATGACCCAGCGTCGCCTCGCCGAGATCGCGGGCCAGTTGCAGAGCCAGCGTGGTCGCCTCGACGGCGCGCGTGAG
Organism: Lysobacteraceae bacterium PS02065; assembly: GCA_029959555.1. Lineage (GTDB taxonomy): Bacteria > Pseudomonadota > Gammaproteobacteria > Xanthomonadales > Rhodanobacteraceae > Dokdonella. The sequence continues at coordinate 13,761 of JASCPI010000048.1, forward strand.
CGCCTGCAGCGCGTCGACGGCGAACTCGGCGACCTGATCACCAAGCTCGATGCCGATCGCGAACAGGCCCGCGAAGCGCGCGGTCGCCTCGATTCGGCCGTCGCACGCATGGGCGATCTCGAGCAGCAGCGCCAGCAGCTCGACGCCGAACGCCGGCGCAAGCTCGAGGCGCGCGAGGAAGCGCGCATGAACGCGCGCGAGGCCCGCGAGGCCTACCACCAGGCGGCGCTGTCGGTCGAATCCAAGCGTGCCGCGCTGACCTCGCTCGAGCAGTCGCTGCAGCGCATGCAGGGCCAGCTCGTGCAGCTCGATTCGCGCCGCGCCGAGATCGCCGCGCAGATGGAATCGAGCGGCGACCCGCTCGCCGATCTCGAGGCCGAGCGCCAGGTCTGCCTCGACCAGCGCCTGCTCGTCGACCGCCAGCTCGTCGAGGCGCGTCGCGCGCTCGAGGACTGCGACGGCGAACTGCGTCGACTCGACCACGAGCGCAACGCGATCGTCGACGGGCTCACCGAGCGCCGCCAGCGTCTGTCCGACCTGCGCCTCGGCGAACAGGAACACCGCCTGCGCGCGCAGGCCCTCACCGCGGCGATCGCCGAGGCAGGCTTCGAGATCGAATCGCTGTTTTCGGAACTCCCCGAAGACATCGATGCGAAGCGCTGGCAGGCCGACCTCGACGACATCGAGACCAAGATCCGCCGCCTCGAGCCCGTCAACCTCGCCGCGATCCAGGAGTACGAGGAGAAATCGCAGCGTGCGGTCTACCTCGACGCGCAGCTCACCGATCTCGGCACCGCGCTCGAGACGCTCGAGAACGCGATCCGCAAGATCGACCGCGAGACGCGCCAGCGCTTCAAGGAGACCTTCGACCAGGTCAACTCGGGCTTCCAGGAACTGTTCCCGCGTCTGTTCGGCGGTGGCCAGGCCTACCTCGAACTGACCGGCGAGGACCTGCTCTCGACCGGCGTCGCGATCATGGCGCGGCCGCCCGGCAAGCGCGTCACCTCGATCTCGCTGCTCTCGGGCGGCGAGAAGGCGATGACCGCCGTCGCGCTCGTGTTCTCGATCTTCCGTCTCAATCCCGCGCCGTTCTGCCTGCTCGACGAGGTCGACGCGCCGCTCGACGAGGCCAACGTCGGCCGCTTCTCGTCGATGGTCAGGGAGATGAGCGAGCGCGTGCAGTTCATCTTCGTCACCCACAACAAGGTGACGATGGAAGCGGCCAGCCAGCTCTGCGGCGTGACCATGCGCGAACCGGGCGTGTCGCGCCTCGTGCAGGTCGATCTCGCCGAAGCCGCTAAACTCGCCGGCGCCGCGTGACCGCGGCCGGCAGGAGGACACGATGGAACAACAGGCCTTGGGCACCGGCGAGATGCGCTTCATCATCCTCGTCGTCGGCCTCGTCACGCTCGCCCTGATCTATCTTTTCGGGCGTCCGCGCAAGCCGGGGCAGGGCACGCGCAAGCCGCCGCCGTCGCGCGGCACGAACGGCGAGCGCGTCGAGCCGACCTTCGATGGCGACGACGACACCGATCGTCTCGACGCCGCCACCGAAGGTGACGGCGAGCAGCTCGATCTGCTCGGCGATGCCGCCGATGCGGAGCCGCGCGCGCCGAAGCTGCCGCCGCGCCCGCTCGTCGGTGTGCGGCCCGAAGGTCCGATCGACCGCATCGTCACGGTGTTCGTGTGCGCGCGTCCCGGCGAGACGATCACCGGCAGCGACCTCGTCGTCGCGGCCGAGAAGGCCGGCCTCGTGTTCGGCGACCGCGGCATCTTCCACCGCATGCTCGCCGGCAAGCATGAGAAAGGCCCGATCTTCAGCATGGCCAACATGGTCAAGCCGGGTCATTTCGACATGGCCCGCGTCGACACGCTGGCCACGCCGGGCGTCACGTTCTTCCTCGCGCTGCCGGGCCCGCTGCCCGCACTGGATGCCTGGGACGCGCTGCTGCCGACCGCGCAGCGCCTCGCCGAGCTGCTCGACGCGAGTGTGCTCGACGAGAAGCGCAACACGCTCGGCCGCCAGGGCATCGCGCACATCCGCGACGAGCTGCGCGCCTGGGACCGCAAGCAGGAAAGCACGCAGATCCGTCCGCATCGCTGAGTGGGAGGAGCGTGTCCGTCGCGACGGCTGAACCCTCGCGACGGATGAGCGGCCGCTTCACGCGCATCGGTCGCGCGTCTCCTGCGCCGGCAGGCGTGCACGCGGTAGTGTGATTACTCGATGTGCGCGGCCGATCATCGCCACCCTCGCCGCAGCGTGCGGTGTCCCTGGAGGAACGATGCGATGACCAAGCAGATCAAGGCCCGCCGTGCGGGCACCGTGGTGGCGAAGGACGACGTGGCTCGCAAGCTGTGGCTGGCCGGCCTCGGCGCGTTCTCGCTCGCGCGCAAACAGGCGCTGGCGACGTTCGACGTGCTCGCCGCCGAAGGCGAGTCGCTGCGCGCACGCGGCGGCACCTACGCGCGCAGCGTCGCGCGCGATGCGCAGACCGTCGCGAGCGTGCGCTTCAAGCCCGTGCGCGAGCGCCTCGTCGCGGTCCGCGCGCAGGCCGAAGCGGCCCTCGAGCGCGGCACCGGACGCGTGCTCTCGTACGCCGGCGTGCCGTCCAAGGCCGACGTCGATGCGCTGATCGCGCGCGTCGATGCGCTTTCGAAGCGCGTGCGCGCGCGCCGCTGAGCCCACCGACCGGCGCACGCGCGCCGGACGTGTTCCGACGAAAGCCGCTGCCCCGCAGCGGCTTTCGTGTTTTCGGGGCTGCTTTCCACGCCACGGCATGTGACGGAACAGGACGGCCCGTCAGTCGTGCGTCGACGTGGATGCGATGCGCAGTCGCGTCGATGCCGTGCGCGCCTGCGTCGCGTTGCCGTACATGAGTTCGGCCACGGCCGGTGCAGCGAGATAGTCGCCGGCGTTGCCGACGCGCGCGAAGTAGTGGACCTCGTGCGTTCCGGCCGGCAGGTACTCCGCGTAGAAGCGTGGTGAACGCGGATCGAGCTTGCGCGTCGCGAAGTACCCGCTGCCGGTGTCGGACACGCTCTCCAGGGTCACGCCGGCGACGCCGCCCAGGCTGAGGTCGGTTGGCTGCAGGCCACCGGCGACCGCATCCGTCAGCGCGACGAAGTGGCGCGGCGCGGCGGTCGTGACGACGAGCGTCGTGCGTATCCAGTCGCTGTCGCGGAGCGTGACGTTCGCAACCGGCACCCAGGTTCCGTCGCGCAACACGCCGTGATGCCGATCGATGGCCAGGCCCATCGCGGAGGGCAACGCTTCACGCATCTCCTCGTCGTACTCGGCGGTGGCGACGAAGCCCAGCGCGGCTTTGCCGGCCGTTTTGCTGCCGAGTCCGAAGACGGTTCCGGCGGGCGCAGTACCCCGCCAGCGTGCCGGTTCGCCGGTTGCGGGCACGACCAACGCATCGCGGGTCTCGCCGTGCGTGATCGAGACCGTCGACGTCACGGCCGTCGCATGCGGCGGTTCGGCGGCACGGGCGGCGATCAGGCAGCGCGCGCCGGTCTGCGTGTCGACCGCAGGCTGGCCGCCCGCGTGGAGGTCGACGAGGCCGCGCATGAGTTGCGCATCGGTGCCGGGTGGTGCGAGGTCGGGATGCCGTGCGACGAGCTCGATCAGCGTGCAATGCACGGCCATGTCCGATCCCATCCAGCGGTCGCTTCTCGTCGCGGCACGGAAGCTGCGAGTGCCCGCCTTCAACGGCGCTTCGGCCAGGAGCGACGAGAGTGCGTCGCGTGCGACAGCCGGCGAGCGTGTCGCGAGCTGGCGCACGACGGCCGTGCGTGCGGGCGCGGACAGCGTCGTCCACGCCGTGCTTCCCGGCGCCACCGGGGGCGTCTTCGCACCGATCGCGGCGGCGGCGATGACGGCGTCGTCGTGGCGTACGTCGCTTCGGTCGCTCCCCGCCGGGGACTTGGCGCGCTTGCCGAGGAACGTACGCGCGTCGTCGAGAACGTCCTCGCGCACCGCGTAGCCGAGGTCACTCAGCAGGGTGAGGGCTTCGAGCGAGTAGGCCGTCAGCGCGGCTTCGCCGCGCTCCTCGTCGTACACGATGCCCGGCAGGCGCGGAAAATAGCGAAAGCTGCCGTTCTCGTCCTGGAACACCGCGCTGTTGTCGAGCGCCTCCTGCACGACGGCGCGCGCATCGGACCATGCCGCATGGTCGCGTTCGATCGCGATCGCCGCGGCCACGGCACGGCTCAGGATCTGCTCCCAGCAGCGGTGCGGGTAATCACGCAGGTCGTCGATCCACTGGCGCGCCCACGCCCCCATGCCGCGTGTCGCCTCGATCGAGACGTCGGCGGCGACCGTGCCCTCGGGCAGCGCCGGAAGCGCGAGTCGCACGCCCTCGTCGGTGATCCAGCCGGCCTGGGTCCTGCGCGTGCGTCGAATGGTCGTGGCGATTTCGGTGTTCGCGCCGACCGCGTCCCAATCGCCGCCACCTTCGATGCGGGCGGTGGTGGTCAGCGATCCCGGAGTCTGTGCCTTCAGCGGTGTCCTGATGCTGCGTTGGCCTTGCGGCGCCAGCACGAAGCGGCGCGAGATCGTGTCGGATACGCCGTTGCCCGTGGTGTCGATGTGGGCCACGACCTTCCGCGGCATCGTGCCGGACTGCCGTGCATGGACCGCCAGTACGGCCTCGTCACCCGAGAACACGCGTACCGGCGCCTGCACGCGCGCCTCGAGCGGCAGTCCGCTTTCGAGGGCCGCATCGGTCATGTCGAAGTGGCCGTCATCGTCGCTGCTCCACGCGACCGCGCGCCAGCGTGTGAGGTTGTCGGGCAGGGTGATCGTCCATGTGCGCGATTCGCCCGGCGCGAGGCGCGCACCGGGCATCCAGAACGCGGTATCGGCGAAACGCGAGCGCAGCGCGTCGTCGACGAGGCCGGCCGCGGAGGCGCGCTCCTTCACGCCGCGGACCGGCGCCTGGCCCTCCGTGAACACATCCACGCGCTCGATACGCGAGCCCGTCACGACGACGCTCTCGAGTCGGTCGGAGCCGATGCTGAAGACCGGTGCGGATGATTCGATGTCGGCGCGCCGCAGCGGACCGCGAGGAACTCTTGCCTGGAGATTCCATGCGCCCTCGTTCCATCCGCTGAAGTCGTACCGGTTGAAGCCGTTGCCGGTGTACTCGTTCGCGCCGATCCAGTGTGGGCCGTGCGGGTCCGAATACTCGAGCCTGTTTCCCGCGAGGGCGCGCAAGGCATCGTCCATGACCGCGACGACGACGTCGCGTGCTGCCGACGAGGTATTCGTCGCCGTGAAGCTGATCTCACGGCCTGGGCGTGACGTGGCGTCCGCGAACGCGACGGTGATCGGTGGCTTCGCCTCGGGATCGACGGGAATCACGACATCGAGCGAGGTCCACTCCACGCGTGGCGGCACGCGGTACCCCGCGGGAAGGTCGACATGGTGGCGGGTCGTGCGTACGGCAGCCCACAGCTCGATCTCGCCTTGCGCATCGGCTGGAAGGTCGAGCGCGAACACCTGGTGATCGCCCTCGATGCGCGCGGCATGATGGCCGAGGATGCGGTCGCCGCGCGCGAAGACGAACAGCACGTCGCTCGCACCGTGGGCGTGCTCGAGCACGAGACGAAGCGTGGTCGCGGCGTGCCCGGGTTCTTCGAGAAGTTCGAGCGATGTCTGCTTGCCGCGTGCGCTCGTTCGGTTGCCTTCACCGTCATGGCGCACATGCACATAACGCGCGAGGCGGGTGGGTGCCGCGTCGCCCGACGTCGCCTCGAACACGTACCAGCCGCTGCGCGTGCGCGCGACGTCACACGCGGTCGGCGCCGTTCCGGCGAGCGTGCAGCTCGCCAGCGTCTCGTTGGATGCGGGGGCCGGCTCGCTTCCGTTGCCCTGGAAACTCGCCTCGACCTTCACTTGTGCATCCGGCAAGGTTCGGCCTTGCGCGTCGATGACGACCGCCGCGAACGTGATCGGGGTCGTCGCGTCGATCCAGGCCGGCTCGCTGCGCAGGCCGACGAACCGATCGTGGCGCGTGTAGTGCACCTGTGCCGCACGCGTGATGGTGTCCTCGCGATCCGACAGACCGACCGAAGCCGTCACTTTGAGCAACCCGAATGGGGGCAGCTTCAGTGCGCTCTCGGGGTCGCGCGACACGAAACGGACCGGAATCTCGATGCGCGCACGTCCCTTCGCGTCGGTCGTGTCGTGCAGGCTGGCTTCGTCCGCGACGGGCAGGCCGCCAGCGGCATCGTTGTCGTTCACGTCGATGAACGTGTAGGCCGCATGTGCGGGGAATGCGTTCGACGGCGACAGCGGCGTGAGCATGGTCTGGAGCTTGTTGACCGTGACGCCGGCGGCGGCACCCCCCGAGTAATAGCCGGCCTCGACGTCGAGCGCGAACGTGTCGCCATCGCGCAGCAAAGTGGCCGGCGAGGTCGCATCGGTCCAGAGGTCCTGGGCACGATGCGTGCCGACGAAGAAGCACGCTCCGGTCTGGTCGTCGTTCCTGTAGGAATCGTCCGTGAGCACGGGCCCGATGCAGTAATCGTCGTCGTCGAGATGGGCCGGCAGCGCGAGTTCGCCCGACAGGCCGTCGCCATCGCGTGCAGTCGCAGGCCACGTGAGCAGCGGCTTCTCGTCAAACAGTTTCCTCAGCGCGAGCAGTGGTGCGGCCTTGCGCGACGTCGGCAGGTAACGTCCGCCGGAGGCCTCGCGATGCCAGAGGCGGTAGCGCACGGTGTTGCCCGCACGGTACAGCGGGCGGTCGGTGACGCCCCAGTACGCCTCGTCCGCGCGATCGCCGATGTCGGTATGGCCCATTGCGAGTACGGCGACGGTCGGGTGTGCGTCTACGTCCGTGAGTCGTGCGCGCACGGTCCACTTCGGCGAAGACTCATCGTCCTCGTCATTCGGGGAAAGTTCGAATCGTGCGACGCCGTCCGCGCCCGTCTCGGCCTCGGCCACGACGCGTCCGTCGCGCAGCAGCTCGAGCGGGATCGCGCCGAGCGCACGCCCGTCGTCCCACGCATGCGCCCAGGCGATGACGTCGCGGCGGCCGCTCATCGCGAGCAGGTCGATGGAGGGGGCTGCGATCTCCATGGGCCTAGAACGTTCCGACGCCGGACGAAGAGACGCCCAGCCGCCCTCGGCGATCGCGGCAGCGATGGTCGCGGAGTGGATCGGCTGGGGGCGGTTCCTGCGCCAGCCACGTGTGCGACCCTCGTCCTTCGCGTTCTCGTGACCGATCGCCTCGACCGTGAATGGGAGGTTGCGTGCGTTGACCGACCAGGCGAGCTGTTCGGGGAGTTTGCGCTCGGCAAGCAGGTGCTTCGAATACGCCGAGGCGATCACGGGAGGTTGGTCGCCGGTCGCGATGCGGAGCTCGACGTCTTCGGCGAGCGTATCCCCGCCGCTGCGCATCGACGCGGGCAGCGTGACGCGAACCCGCTTGCGTGGTTCGTCGAGGACGAGCAGCACGGTATGCGACGGTGCCTTCGCGCCGCGTGGCGAGTAGCTGCCGCCGCTGAAGGTGTCGCTGCGCTTCGTGTCCAGGCGCATCGGCGCGCGCAGGCTGCGCGCGAAGGCTTCGATCGCGTCGGCGTCGGGCGCGCGCGAGAACGCGAGCGTGATCATGCCGGGCTGGCAACGCAGGTGGCGTGCGTCGGCGGGGCGTTTCCTGCCGTCGACGGGGTCGGTGCAGGTCGCCTCGCGGAGCCGGAAGCGCTCGTTGATCGTCGCGTCGGCGAGGACTTCGTCCTGAAGGCCCTCGAGCGGGCCGGCCTTCGACTTCAGGCCCGGGCGGATGGCCAGCACGAGCTTGGCGTCACGCGGAATCGAGGCAGGCAGGACCACCTCGGTGTGGCCGCTGTCGTAGCGGCCTTCCGGCGGCACGTCGCGCAGCACGACCGGATGCTCGACATCGGCGATGGTGAGGCGCAGCACGCCGGTGATCGCCTGAGTCTCGATGTCGTCGTCACGGTGCAGCTCGAGCGTCGGCAGGCCGTCGTTCCATTTCGCGATCGAAGCTCGCAGCTTCGGCCGGTCGGTCTCCGCCTCGAGATCGAAAGCGGGCAGTGCCTCGCCCGTCCGTGTGACGAGTCCTGCGGGAATCCGGATGCGATAGCGCGTGGCAGCGGATGCCTTCGTGTCATCGGCGAACGTGCAGGAGAGCCGCGTGTCCGACGACCAGTGGCAACGCGTCGGCAAGGCGGGGGTCAGCGTCAGCCAGTCATCTCTTGTCGCGTTGCTCCAGCTGTCCATCGGCTGCGGGAACGTGAGGTTGAGGTACCCGCGCGAGATGTCCGCCTTCGGCGCTGCATCGGTGTCCGCAGCGTGTGCCGTGGGGCAGGGTGCCGCCAGCAGCAGAGCGAGAGCGAGCACGCATCCCCTGTGCATGATCGAGGTCCGTTTCGTGGTGTGGAGGCGTCAGCGCAGGTAAGCGCCTGCGAGTGTGTTGAGGTGCAGGCGCTCGGCGTCGCGCAGGAACGGGGCGACCAGCATCATGACCTGGTGGATGCCGCGGCCGATGTCGGGCGCTTCCTTGTCGGTGCGCGCGTGGCGCACGGCGTCGAAGTTGAGCCAGAACGTCGCCACGAGCACGATGTTCTCGGCGGTGGCGTGGATCTCGTCGGCGCTCGCGCGCAGGATCTGTGCGGCGGCGAGGCCGCGCATGACGCCGGCGGCGTTCTCGGAGGCGCGCTTGAGGATGCGCGCGAAGTGCACGCGCAGCTTGCGGTTGCGCGACAGGATGTCGACGAGGTCGCGGTAGACGAAGCGGTACTCCCACATGCACTCGAAGACGAGGTGCAGCTGCAGCCAGACGTCCTCGAGGTTCGGCAGGCGGTCCTCGGGCACGGCCAGTGCGCTGTCGATGCGCTGCTCGTAGCGCGCGAACAGCTGGCCGATGATGTCGTCCTTGTTGCGGTAGTGGTAGTACAGGTTGCCGGGGCTGATGCCCAGTTCGTCGGCGATGTGGTTCGTCGTGACGTTCGGCTCGCCCTGCGCGTTGAACATCGCCAGCGCGGTCTCGAGGATCCTTTCCCGTGTCTGGCGTGCCACGCCCGGCCTTCCGTCGCTGCGCGGTCAGGCGCGCAGCTTGGCGACGAGGTCGATGTACTTCTGCATCGCGTCCTCGGCCTTGGTGCCCTTGAGCTTGGTCCAGGCCTCGTACTTGGCCGTGCCGACGAAGTCGAAGAAGCCCGGCTTGGGGCCCGAGACGTCGCCTTCGGCACCTTGCTTGTACAGCGCGTAGAGCTTGAGCAGCGTGTCGTTGTCGGGACGCTCGGACAGCTGCTTGACGTCTTCGGCGGCCTTCTCGAAACGGGCTTTCAGGTCGGACATGGTGCCCTCGTTCTCATGATCCGCGTCCCCACGCGTCCGGGCGTTCTATCACGCGCCGACGACGAGGGTCAACGCGATCCATGGCGTGCATGGAAACCGCGAGGGCGGACGACTATGCTCGACGGGACAAGGCGTGTCGCCGACCCTCTGACGAACGGCGAGCGGCATGCCAGGAACACCCACGGGAGGGATCACATGACGTACTTCGTGACCGGCGCGACCGGTTTCATCGGGCGCCGCCTCATCGAGCGCCTGCTCGCGCGCAAGGGCAGGATCCACTGCCTCGTGCGCAAGGAGTCGCTCGCTCGCTTCGAGGCGCTGCGCGAGCAGCTCGGCGTCGGCGAGGACCGTCTCGCCGCGGTCGTCGGCGACCTCGCCAAGCCGAAGCTCGGCATCGCGCCGGCGACGCTGCGCGCACTCTCGGGCAAGGTCACGCATTTCTTCCATCTTGCCGCGCTGTACGACCTCGCCGCCGACGAGCAGGCGCAGGTCGCCGCGAACGTCGAGGGCACGCGCCACGCGCTCGAACTCGCTACCGCGATCAAGGCCGGTTGCTTCCACCACACGAGTTCGATCGCGGCAGCCGGCCTGTACCCGGGCGTGTTCCGCGAGGACATGTTCGACGAGGCCGAAGGGCTCGACAACCCGTACTTCCGCACCAAGCACGATTCCGAAGGCCTCGTGCGCAAGGAGTGCACGGTACCGTTCCGCATCTACCGCCCGGGCATCGTCATCGGCGATTCGCAGACCGGCGAGACCGACAAGATCGACGGTCCGTACTACTTCTTCCGCCTCATCAAGAAGATGCGCCAAGTGCTGCCGCCGTGGATGCCGACCATCGGCCTCGAGGGCGGGCGCATCAACCTCGTGCCGGTCGACTGGGTCGCCGCCGCGATGGACCACATCGCGCACAAGCCCAAGCTCGACGGCCACACCTTCCACCTGACCGATCCCGCGCCGCGGCGCATCGGCGAGGTGCTCAACATCTTCGCGCGTGCAGGTCACGCACCCGAGATGACCATGCGCCTGGACGCGCGCATGTTCGCGTTCGTGCCCGGCGCGGTGCGCCAGGCGCTGTCGAGCCTGCCGCCGGTGCGGCGCATGGTCGGCATGTTCCTGCGCGATTTCGGCATCCCCGCGCAGGTCATGAAGTTCGTCAACTACCCGACGCGCTTCGACTCGCGCGAGACCGAGCGTGCGCTGCGCGGCTCGAAGATCGTGCTGCCCAAGCTCGAGACCTACGCGTGGCGCCTGTGGGACTACTGGGAGCGCCACCTCGATCCGGACCTGTTCGTCGACCATTCGCTGTCGGGCAAGGTGCGCCGCAAGGTCGTCGTGATCACCGGCGGCACCTCGGGCATCGGCCGTGCGGTCGCGCTCAAGGTCGCCGCAGCGGGTGCCAAGGTGGTCGTCTGCGCGCGTGGCGAGGAGGAACTCGAGGCGACGCAGAAGGAGATCACCGAGGCCGGCGGTACCTGCCACATCTACAAGGTCGATCTCGCCGACCTCGCTTCGTGCGACGCGTTCGTCGCCAAGGTGCACGAGGACCACGGCGGCGTCGACATCCTCGTCAACAACGCGGGTCGCTCGATCCGCCGCGCGATCGCGTCGAGCTACGACCGCTTCCACGACTTCGAGCGCACGATGCAGCTCAACTACTTCGGCTCGCTGCGCCTGATCATGGGCGTGCTGCCGAAGATGGCCGAGCGCCATCGCGGCCACATCATCAACATCTCGTCGATCGGCGTGCTGACCAATGCGCCGCGCTTCTCGGCGTACGTCGCCTCGAAGGCCGCGCTCGACGCGTTCTCGCGCTGCGCGCAGGCCGAGTTCTCCGATCAGGGCATCAACTTCACGACGATCAACATGCCGCTCGTGAAGACGCCGATGATCGCGCCGACCAAGATGTACGACTCCGTGCCGACGCTGACGCCGGACGAGGCCGCCGACCTCGTCGTCGAGGCGATCATCGAGCGCCCGGTCCGCGTGGCGACGCGCACGGGCATCTTCGCGCAGCTGTTCTACGCGGTGTCGCCGCGCGCCTACGAGATCGTCATGAACACGGCGTTCCGGCTGTTCCCGGATTCGGCCGCGTCGAAGGGCATCAAGGGCGTGCGCGAGGAATCGCAGGGACCGTCGAGCGAGCAGGTCGCATTCGCCGCACTCATGCGCGGCGTGCACTGGTAAGCGTGCACCGCACGGGGACGCCGTCGGCGTCCCCGTGCAGGAAGACCTCAGGCCTTCTTCACGGCCTTGGCGGCCGGCTTGCGCGCCGCCTTCTTGAGGGCGGGCTTCTTCGCGGGCGTGACCGTCGCCTTGCTGAGCTGGGCGTTCTCGAGCTCACGCGCGACGTCGGCGAGCTCGTCCTTGACGCGTGACACCGAGCGCGCCGCGGCAGCCTTGGCCTTCGTCGGTGCCTGCTTGGCCGCGGTCTTGCGCGTCGAGCCGCCATTGAGCGCGTGGACCTCGCGCGCGAGCTCCTCGACGCGTGCGGTCAGCGCCTTGATCTCGCCGCTGCCCGGCACGCCGAGGCGCGACAGGGCGCGCGACACGCGCGTCTCGAACACCTTCTCGAGCTTGTCCCAGGTCTCCTGGCTGCGCTCGCGCACCTGGCCGACCGCGGCCTCGACGGCGCTGCGCGCCTCGTCGGACTTGCCCGCGGTGAACTTGCGCGTCTTCTGCTCGAGCGCCGAGCCTTCGCGCACGAGCGCCTCGAACATGCGCGTACCTTCCTCCTGCGCCTTGGCGAACGCGCCGAGGCCGGCCAGCCAGATGTGCTGGGCCGATTCGACGAGCTTGCCGCCGCCGCGGCCGGACTTGGGGGCGGGCGCTTCGGACGTGGCGCGCGACTTCAACTTCGGCTTGCTCATGCTTCCCTCCATCAAGGACTTCGCGTGCGGATGCACCCGAAAGTGAAAAAGACTAGCGGTTGCGCCTAGAGTTTCGTGCCTAGGCCGCGGGCTCCGGTCGCCGTGCCTTGCGCCCCGGACGCTTCGCGGCACGTGCACGGTCCGGCGCGAGCGCGCGGTCGAGGTCGTCCAGCGCACGATGCAGGCTCGTCGTTGCCGGCGTGCGACGTGCCGGCTTGTCGCGCAGGCCCGACAGCAGCGTGCGGCTGTCGTCGGCGAGCACGTCCTCGCGAAGGCGCAGGCCGTGCCGCGCGAGCAGCGGGGCGAGGCGCGCGGCGTCGCGGCGCAGGTCCGCGCGGGTCGTGCGGTAGGCGTTCTCGGCCAGGCGCTCCCGGTGCGCGAAGCTGAAGACGTTGGTGAAGAACATGTCGGCGTCGTCACGGTCGGGCTGCAGCAGCACGAGGTCGGCGTGGGCGTACTCGCGCTCGTAGCGCGGCAGGCCGGCTTGCATGCGCGACTGCAGCAGCGTGCGGAAGGTCTGCGACATCACCGCGGGCAAGCCGCCGTCGACGAGGCTCGCGCTGGCCGCCTTGCCGAGCGTGTGCGCGTGGGCGGCGTCGATCGGCACGAGCGGGTTGATCGCGAAGACGAGGTCGGCGCCGGCGTCGAGCGCGACCGAGGCGTGCAAGGTGTGGCGCAGCGCACCGTCGACGTAGTACGTGCCGTCGATCTTCACGGGCGGGTAGACGCCCGGCAGCGCGGCACTGGCCTCGATCGCGCGCGAGATCGGCACGTGGTCGTGGCCCGGCGCGCCGAAATGCACCGCTCGCCCGCTGTCGAGCTCGACAGCGACCACGTAGAGCTTGCGCGCCAGCGTGCGGAAATCGTTGCTGCGACCGTGCGAGGTGAACACCTCGCGCAGGAAGCGCTCGATCGCCTCGTTGTCGAACAGGCCGGTCGGCAGCATGCCGCCGAGGCGCATGAGCTGGTCGGACAGGCGAAGCTGCAGGGGATGGCGCGCCGCGTCGACGAGCCACTCGAGCACGAGGCGTGGCACGCCCGCGGCACGGCGCAGGTACTCGAACAGGGCAGGCCGGACGAACGCTTCGGGGGCGAAGCGGAACTGGTCCGAATCGCCCGTGATGAAGGCACGGCACATGTCGGCAGTGTCGAGCCGGTTGGCCAGCGCGGCGGCGACGAAGGCGCCCGAACTCACGCCGACGTAGACATCGAGCGCGTTCATGTCGAGGCCGTCGATGGCCTCGTCGAGCGCGCGCAGCGCGCCGACTTCGTAGATGCCGCCGATCGGGCCGCCTCCCGCGACGGCGAGGCCGATGCGCCGCGGGCGCGAGGCTTTGCCCGGTGCGCGGGCCGTGCGCAGGTCCAGCATCGGTCAGTCGATGTGCTCGTCGAGGTAGTCGTTGATCTCGGCCTCGATCTGCGGCTTGAGCATGCCCATGAGGAAACCGAGTTCGGCGAACACGTGGATCTCGCCCTTGGTCAACGCGATGTGGCCCTTGACGCCGCTGCGCGAGAATTCGAGGGTGTTGTCCTGCCAGGCACAGTCGAGGCTGTGTTCCTTGGCGAGCTTTTTCGCGAGGGCGTCGACCGCCTTCTTCGCGTCCTTGAGGGTGTAGCTGTGCTTGCGGCGGATGTCGATGCGCGCCATGGGGGTCTCCTTTGGGTCTGCCGGCGCCGCGCGCGGCAGCGACCGCTATGATGCCCGACTCGCGGGGCGGCCCGACAGGGGCGCGCACGATGCCGGTCCGGCCGGATGTCAGTCCTGTCACATCCTGATAGAGTGCGCCGACTTTCTGGAACTGGTGCATCGATGCGCCTGAGTTTTCCCAACGGCGAGCATGCCGACGTGACGGTCGGCGAGGGCGTCGTCAGCATCGGAAGCGCGGAAGGCAACTCGATCGTGCTCGCATCGGGCGCGTTGCAGCCGCGCCATGCACGCATCCTCGTCGATCCGCGCGGCCTCATCCTCGAGGTGACCGACGCGGCCGCGCGCACCCACGTCAACGCACGTCCCATTGTGGAGAAGGCGTTGCTGCGGCTCGGCGACGTCGTGAACGTCGGCTCGGCCGCGATTCTGCTCAAGCCCGACCGCGACGAGAGCATCGTCACCATGCTGCCTTCCGGTTCGCGCGCCGCACCGCGGCAGGGGCCGGTCGCCGTCGTGCTGCGCGGCGTCACCGGCGCGCATTTCGGCAAGACCGTCCCGATCACGGACGCGCTCGTCATCGGCCATGGGCGTGGCGCCGGGCTCGACATCGACGAGGCCGAGGTGGCCGAGCGCCATGTCGCGATCGAACTGAGCGGCGACGCGATCCACCTGCGCCGCCTCGATGCAAGGTCCGGCGTCACCGTCAACGGCGTCGACGTGCTCGATGCCGTGCTGCACCCTGGCGACCAGATCGCGTTCGGGCGCAACCGCTTCGTGCTCGAGGCACCGGGTTATCCGCAGCGCGGCCAGGTCGCGCTCACGCCTGCGCATGCCGCCCCCGCGATCACGCAGACGATGCAGGCGATCACGCTGCCGTCCGACGCCGTCGACACCGACGACGGCGGCAACGGCGTGTGGTGGCTGATCGCCGTCGCGGGCCTCATCGGCCTCGGCATCGCCGGGCTGATCTGGTTCGGCAGCCGCTGAGTCCCGGTTCAGGCCGCCGCGCGCCGCGCGCGCAGCCATGCCGGCACGCGTGCCGCCATGAGCACGAGGAACACGCCGGTGTAGACCAGCGGTTCGACGACCGCGATCGTCTCGCCCCATTTGACCTGCCACAGGTAGTGCAGCACGGCGGCGAGACCGGCGATGTAGACGAGCTTGTGCAAGGCCTGCCAGCGTCGGCCGAGGCGCCGCATCATGCCGCGCGTCGAGGTCACCGCGAGCGGCACGAGGATCAGCCAGGCCAGCACGCCGGCCGTGATGTAGGGCTTCTTCGCGATCTCGCCGAGCAGCTGCGACCAGAAGCCGCCGAGATCGACGACGACGTACACGACCAGGTGCAGCGTCGCGTAGAAGAATGCGAACAGGCCGAGCATGCGCCGGTAGCGGATCCAGCCGGGCCAGCCGGTCGCGCGCCGCAGCGGTGTCAGTGCGAGCGTCGCGAGCAGGAAGCGCAGCGCCCACGCGCCGGTGGCGTGCTCGAGCTGGGCGACCGGGTCGGGGCCGAGCGTGCCGCGCACGCTGTCGAGCACGAGCAGCGCGAGCGGCGCGAGTGCCGCCGCGAACACGAACGGCTTGCTCCAGGCGATCGCGTCCCGGCGCGCGGCCATCAGTAGTTCCGGCGCAAATCGAGGCCTGCGTACAGCGAACCGACCTGCTCGGCGTAGCCGTTGAACGGCAGGGTCTTGAGGCGGTTGCCGAACAGGTTGAAGCCGTCGCCGGCGATGCGCCGTTCGGTGGCCTGGCTCCAGCGCGGATGGCTCACATCGGGATTGACGTTGGCGTAGAAGCCGTACTCCTCGCTTGCCGAGAGGTTCCACGAGGTCGCGGGCTGCTTCTCGGTGAAGTCGATGCGCACGATCGACTTGATGCTCTTGAAGCCGTACTTCCACGGCACGACGAGGCGCAGCGGCGCGCCGTTCTGCGGCGGCAGCGTGCGGCCGTACAGGCCGACCGCGAGGATCGCGAGCGGATGCATGGCCTCGTCGATGCGCAGGCCTTCGCGGTACGGCCAGTCGAGCACGGGATAGCGCAGGCCCGGCATCTCGCCGCGGCGTTCGACGGTCGTGAAGGCGACGTACCGGGCCTTCGAGGTCGGCTTGAAGCGCTTGAGCAGGTCGCCGAGCGGGATGCCGATCCACGGGATCACCATCGACCAGGCCTCGACGCAGCGCAACCGGTAGATGCGTTCCTCGAGGGTATGCGGCTTGAGGATGTCCTCGAGCGTGAACGTGCCGGTGACCTCGGCCTCGCCGGCGATCTCGACACTCCAGGGCTCGGACTTGAACTTTCCGCTGGTACGCGCGGGGTCGGCCTTGTCGGTGCCGAACTCGTAGTAGTTGTTGTAGGTGGTCGCGTCGCGTGCGCGCGTCGGTGCCTCGCGCGTGCTGTAAGGACTGCCGGTGGTCGCCGACAACGGACGCCCCCATTCGGGCTCGGCCTCGGGTGCCGCCGCGGCGGCCTCGGCCTCCGACTCGCGCGAGCAGCCGGCGAGCAGGGCCGGCGCGAGCAGCATGCCCTTGAGCAGCTCGCGGCGTCGTGTCCAGACGGCCTCGGGCGTGATCTCGGATGACGGGATGCGGGGCGGGCGATAAGCGGGCATGGGCGACTCCGGCAGGCGTCGGGGTTGGAACGCAGGGTACGACGCCGGTTCCCTTCCTGCGCGCACGTGATCGCAACACCTTCATGTGTACGTCAGGCGGCGCGCCACGGATGCGGCGTCGGACCGCCCCGCGCCGGCTTGCCGCGATGCATCATGCGGCATACGCTTCCGCGTCCTCCGGCGCGTGCCGGTTCGCGGCCCCGCCGCACGCCTGCCGGCGGGAGTGATCGTGAGTCGAGCCTACAACTTCAGTCCAGGTCCCGCGGCGCTGCCCGAGGAGGTCCTGCGCCAGGCGCAGGCCGAACTGCTCGAGTGGAACGGCGAACGCGCGTCGGTCATGGAAGTGAGCCACCGCGGCAAGGCCTTCATGGCACTGGCCGAGGAGTCCGAGGCCGACCTGCGCGACCTCGTCGGCATCCCGGCCGACTACGCCGTGCTGTTCCTGCAGGGCGGTGCAACCCAGCACTTCGCGCAGATCCCGATGAACCTCGCCGCGCCGGACCGCTCGGCCGACTACGTCGTGTCGGGCGCCTGGGGCGAGAAGGCCGTGCGCGAGGCCGCGCCGTACGTCGGCGTGCGCGTCGCCGCGACGTCGGAGGCGGGCGGCTTCACCGACCTGCCGCCGCGCGCCGACTGGCAGCTCGATCCGGGCGCGGCCTACGTGCACGTGACGAGCAACGAGACCATCCACGGCGTGCAGTTCCACGCCGATCCCGACGTCGGCGAGGTGCCGCTGGTCGCCGACATGTCCTCGGACATCCTGTCGAAGCCGCTCGACATCACGCGCTACGGCCTCGTCTACGCCGGCGCGCAGAAGAACATCGCCGCGGCCGGACTCGTCGTCATGATCGTGCGGCGCGACCTGCTCGCGCGGCGTCCGGTCGGGCTGGCCAAGATCCTCGACTACGCCGAGCACGCCGCGCAGGGTTCGTTGCTCAACACGCCGAACACGTTCGGTTGGTACCTCGCCGGGCTCGTGTTCAAGTGGCTCAAGGCGCAGGGCGGCCTCGCCGCGATGGGCGAGCGCAACCATGCCAAGGCGACGCTCCTGTACGACGCGATCGACGGCTCGGGCGGCTTCTACACGAACCGTGTCGCGGCCGCGGCGCGCTCGTGGATGAACGTGCCTTTCACGCTGCCGCGTGCCGAACTCGATGCCGCGTTCCTCGCCGAGTCGAAGGATGCCGGCCTGCTCGCGCTCAAGGGACACAAGGCCGTCGGGGGCATGCGCGCCTCGCTCTACAATGCGATGCCGGTCGAGGGCGTGCGCGTGCTCGTCGATTTCATGCGCGACTTCGCGCGCCGCCACGGCTGAGCCGTCGCTTCCCACGTTTTCCGGATCCCCATGAGCCAAGAACCCGAATCCAGCGCCACGCCCACGCTCGCCGAAGTGCGCGCGCGCATCGACGGCATCGACCGCAGCATCCAGTCGCTGATCGCCGAGCGTGCGCGCTTCGCGCATCAGGTCGGCCTCGCCAAGGGCCCGCTGGCCGCCGCGATCGATTACTACCGGCCGGAGCGCGAGGCGCAGGTGCTGCGCATGGTCGTCGACCGCAACGAAGGCCCGCTCAGCGACGAGGTGCTCGTGCACCTGTTCCGCGAGATCATGTCGGCCTGCCTCGCCCAGCAGGAGCCGCTCAAGATCGGCTTCCTCGGCCCCGAAGGCACCTTCAGCCAGCAGGCCGTGCTCAAGCACTTCGGACGTTCCGCGCACGGCATGCCGATGGCGAGCATCGAGGAGGTGTTCCAGGAGGTCGAGAACGGCAACGCCGATTTCGGCGTGGTGCCGGTCGAGAACTCGGGGCAGGGCACGATCCAGGTCACGCTCGACATGTTCCTGACCTCGAACCTCAAGATCTGCGGCGAAGTCGAGCTGCGCGTGCACCAGTTCCTGCTGTCGCGTTCGGGCCGCATCGAGGACATCGAACGCATCTACTCGCATCCGCAGTCGTTCGCGCAGACCCAGGGCTGGCTGCGCGGCAACCTGCCGAAGGTCGAGAAGGTGCCCGTGTCGAGCAACGCCGAAGGCGCGCGCCGCGCGCGTGCCGCCGACGACGCCGCGGCGATCGCGGGCGAGGCCGCGGCCAACGTCTACGGCCTGCGCAAGGTCATCATGAGTCCGATCGAGGACAACAAGGACAACACCACGCGCTTTCTCGTGATCGGCCGCCAGCTGTTCCCCGCCTCGGGCCACGACCGTACCTCGGTGCTGGTCTTCATCAAGGACCAGCCCGGCGCGCTGTTCAACGTGCTGAGCCCGTTCGCGCGCCACGGTGTCAGCATGAGCCGCATCGAATCGCGGCCGTCGCACCAGGCCAAGTGGGAGTACGCGTTCTTCATCGACCTCGCCGGCCACGTCGAGGACGAGCCGATGCGCCAGGCGTTCGCCGAGCTCGAGGAGCATGCCGCGCAGGTCAAGGTGCTCGGCTCCTACCCGGTGGCCGTGCCGTGAGTTTCGACGCGCTCGCGCGGGCGATGCCCGCGATCGCCAGGCTGCGCGCCTACGACACCGGTTCGGACAAGCAGGGCGCGCGCGAGCGCACCCGGCCGCCCGCCGAACTCGGCTCCAACGAGAATCCGTACGGCCCGTCGCCACGCGCGGTCGAGGCGATGACGGCCGTGCTCGCGAACGCGCACCGTTATCCCGATCCCGACGGCACTGCGCTCAAGCGCACGCTCGAACGCCGCTTCGGTGTCGCGCCGGCCGGCGTCACGCTCGGCAACGGCTCGAACGAACTGCTGGTGCTGCTCGCGCAGTGCTTCGCCGGGCCGGGGCGTTCGGTGGTGTTCTCGCAGTACGCGTTCGCGGTCTACGCGATCGCGACGGCCGCGGTCGGCGCCGAGGCGGTCGTCGTGCCGGCGCTGCCGCGCGACCACGCGGCGATGCCGCTGGGCCACGACCTCGACGCGCTCGCCGCCGCGGTGCGCGAGGACACGAGCCTCGTGTTCCTCGCCAATCCGAACAATCCGACCGGGACCTGGTTCGACGACGCGGCACTGGCCGCGTTCCTCGCCAGGGTGCCGCGCGAGGTCATCGTCGTGCTCGACGAGGCCTACCTCGAGTTCGCGACCGCGCCGGGCCTCGGCCCCGCGACCGCGCTGCTCGCGCGCCATCCGAACCTCGTCGTCGCGCGCACGTTCTCGAAGGCCTACGGGCTCGCCGCGCTGCGCCTCGGCTATGCGGTCAGCGACCCGTCGGTCGCCGGCGTGCTCGCGCGCCTGCGCCAGCCGTTCAACGGCAACGCGCTCGCACTCGCCGCGGCGACTGCCGCGCTCGAGGACACGGCCTACCTCGACGACACCGTCGCCCGCGTCGTCGCCGACCGCGACGGTCTTGCCGATGCGCTGCGTGCGCGCGGCTTCGGCGTGCTGCCGTCGCAGGGCAACTTCCTCATGCTCGACGCGGGCGAGCGTGCTGCGGCGATCGCGCAGGCCTGGTACGACGCCGGCATCATCGTGCGTCCGATGGGTGCGTACGGCCTGCCGCAGATGCTGCGCATCAGCATCGGCACGCGTGCCGAGAACGAGCGCCTGCTCGAGGCCCTCGCATGAGCGCGCTGCGCTGGACCAGCGGTCGCGGACGCGCGCTGACGGGCGAGATCCGCGTGCCGGGCGACAAGTCCGTCTCGCACCGCGCGGTGATGTTCGCCGCGCTCGCCGAAGGCACCTCGCAGGTCGACGGCTTCCTCGAAGGCGAGGACACGCGTGCGACGGCCGCCGCGTTCGCGCGCATGGGCGTGCGCATCGAGACACCGTCGCCGTCGCGCCGCATCGTGCACGGCGTCGGCCTGCACGGCCTGCGCGCGGCCGATGGCGCGATCGACTGCGGCAACGCGGGCACCGGCATGCGCCTGCTCGCGGGCGTGCTCGCCGCGCAGGCGTTCGACAGCGTGCTCGTCGGCGATGCCTCGCTGTCGAAGCGCCCGATGGGCCGCGTCATCGATCCGCTCCAGGCGATGGGGGCGTCGATCACGGCGGGCGAGGGCGGTCGTCCGCCCCTGCGCGTCGCCGGCGGTCGCGCACTGCGCGGCATCGCGTACACGCCGCCGGTCGCGAGTGCCCAGATCAAGTCCGCGGTACTGCTCGCCGGTCTCTACGCCGAAGGCGAGACCGAGGTGCGCGAAGTGCACCCGACGCGCGACTACACCGAGCGCATGCTCGCCGCATTCGGCTGGCCGATCACGTTCGGCGACGGCTGGGCGAAGCTCACGGGCGGCCACCGCCTGCACGCGACCGACGTCGTCGTGCCGGCCGACTTCTCGTCGGCGGCATTCTTCCTCGTCGCGGCGACGCTGGTACCGGGTTCCGACCTCGTGCTGCGCGCGGTCGGGCTCAACCCGCGCCGCACCGGCCTGCTCGAGGCGCTGCGCCTCATGGGCGCCGACATCACCGAGGAAGCACGCAGCACGCAAGGCGGCGAGATCGTCGCCGACCTGCGCGTGCGCCATGCACCGCTGCGCGGCATCGACGTGCCGGTCGAGCTCGTGCCCGACATGATCGACGAGTTCCCGGTGCTGTTCGTCGCCGCGGCGGCCGCGAGCGGGACCACGCGCGTGAGCGGTGCGGCCGAGCTGCGGGTCAAGGAATCGGACCGCATCGCGGTCATGGCCGACGGCCTGCGGGCGCTCGGCGTGCGGATCGACGAAACGCCCGACGGAGCGGTCATCGAAGGCGGCAGGCTCGATGCGGGCGAGGTCGAGAGCCACGGCGACCATCGCATCGCGATGAGCTTCGCAGTCGCCGGACTGGTCGCCGAGGGCACGATCGGCATCGGCGACTGCGCCAACGTGGCGACCTCGTTCCCGGGCTTCGTCGCGCTCGCCAACGGCTGCGGATTCACGATCGACGCACCGTGATGCCGCCACGGCGCGCCGCGCGCGCCGTGGTTCAGCGGTAGACCAGCACCGGCACCTTCGAGTGCGTGAGCACCTTCTGGGTCTCGCTGCCGAGCAGCACGGCCGACAAGCCCTTGCGGCCGTGCGAGGCCATGAGCACGAGATCGCAGCCTTCGCGCGCCGCCGCGTCGACGATGCCGCGCCAGACCGCCTCGCAGTCCTCGGCGACGCCCTCGCAGGGCACGCCGGCCGCCCTGGCGCGCTCGACGACGGCCTGCACGCGCCGCTTCGCGCCGGCCAGCGCCTGTTCGCGGAACGCGGCCTGGTCGACGAACGCGCCTTCGGCGTAGGTCATCGCATAGACCTCGGCGCCGGCCCAGGCGGTGAGGCGCGCGCCGAGCGCGGTGGCGAGTCGGATCGCGTTGTCGACGGCGAGGTCGGACAGTTCGCTGCCATCGGTCGGGACGAGCACATGCGTGTACATCGCGGAATCTCCGGGTAGTCGATGCCCGCAGTCTCCCCGTGCGTGCATGACTGTGCGTTGACGCCGGTCAAGCCGAGGCCCCAGGCGCTACAATGACGTTTTGCGCGGCAGCATGCGCGCGGCACCTCCCGCGTGCCGCGCGCCGCCGCGCCCGAAACCCGAGGTCGCGACCCGATGCCCAAGAGCGCCACGCCGATTCCCGTCCTCACGATCGATGGCCCGTCAGGGTCCGGCAAGGGCACGATCAGCCGGCTCGTCGCCGACCGGCTCGGCTGGCACCTGCTCGATTCGGGCGCGCTGTATCGCGCGGTCGGCTACGCGGCCGGCATGTCGGGCGTGGACCTGACCGACGAGGCCGCGGTCACACGCAGCGCCGAGGCGACCCGCATCGTGTTCCGCGATCCGGGCGACGGCGGCGAGACCCGCGTGGTCGTCAACGGCCACGACGCCACCGACGAGCTGCGCACCGAGACGGCCGGTGCCGCGGCGTCCGCGATCGCGGCGTTCCCTGGCGTGCGCGCGGCGCTGTTCGACAAGCAGCGGGGCTTCCGCAAGGGCCCCGGGCTGGTCGCCGACGGCCGCGACATGGGCACCGTGATCTTCCCCGATGCACCGTTCAAGGTGTTCCTTACCGCGAGTGCCGACGAGCGTGCACGCAGGCGGTATAAGCAGTTGAAGGATAAGGGGTTGAATGTTACCCTCTCCGCCCTCCTGCGCGAGATCCAGGCGCGCGACGAGCGCGATGCCGCCCGAGTGGTGGCGCCGCTACGCCCGGCAGACGACGCCCTGACGATCGATACCACAGGTATCCCGGTCGACGGCGTGGTCGCTGCCGTGCTTTCCGTCGTTCGTCCCGCCTGATCGCGGGCAGGAGGAAAACCGTCCCGGCGCACGTCGTGCTCCGGTTTCAACCCATGGCATGCCCGCATGCCCCTGACAGGTGGATCGAACCCCGTTTTCGTGCGCCAGCGTGCCACACCGGTGTTGCGGTCTGTTGTCTCCCACTGGAATCCAACATGAATGCAAGTCTCGCCGAAACCATGACCGAAAGCTTTGCCGAACTCTTCGAGCAGAGCCAGCAGTCGATCGCCAAGCTCAAGCCTGGCTCGATCGTGCTCGGTACGGTCGTGGAAATCCGCTCCGACGTGGTCGTGATCAATGCCGGCCTCAAGTCCGAGGGCGTCGTTCCGATCGAGCAGTTCCGCAACGATCAGGGCGAACTCGAAATCAACGTCGGTGACGAGGTCAAGGTCGCCCTCGACTCGATCGAAAACGGCTTCGGCGAGACGGTCCTCTCGCGCGAGAAGGCCAAGCGCTCGCTCGTGTGGGACGAGCTCGAGGAAATCCACTCGAAGAACGAGAGCGTCGTCGGCCGCATCTCCGGCAAGGTCAAGGGCGGCTTCACGGTCGACATCAAGGATGTCCGCGCGTTCCTGCCGGGCTCGCTCGTCGACGTGCGCCCGGTGCGCGACCCGTCGTACCTCGAGGGCAAGGAACTCGAGTTCAAGATCATCAAGCTCGACCGCAAGCGCAACAACGTGGTCGTCTCGCGCCGTGCGGTCGTCGAGAGCGAGTTCAGCGTCGAGCGCGAGCAGCTGCTCGATCGCCTGCAGGAAGGCGCGGTCGTCAAGGGCGTCGTCAAGAACCTCACCGACTACGGTGCGTTCGTCGACCTCGGCGGCATCGACGGCCTGCTGCACATCACCGACATGGCGTGGAAGCGCGTCCGTCACCCGAGCGAAGTCGTCAACGTCGGCGACGAGCTCGACGTGCGCGTCCTCAAGTTCGACCGCGAGCGCAACCGCGTCAGCCTCGGCCTCAAGCAGCTCGGCGAGGATCCGTGGGTCGCGATCAGCCGCCGCTACCCGAGCGGCACGCGCATCATCGGCAAGGTCTCCAACGTCACCGACTACGGCTGCTTCGTCGAGCTCGAGCCGGGCGTCGAGGGCCTCGTCCACGTGTCCGAGATGGACTGGACGAACAAGAACGTCAACCCGTCCAAGGTCGTGCAGGTCGGCGACGAGGTCGAGGTCATGGTGCTCGACGTCGACGAAGAGCGTCGTCGCATCTCGCTCGGCATCAAGCAGACCCGCGCCAACCCGTGGGAAGCGTTCGCGGCCATCTACAAGAAGAACGACAAGGTCGTCGGCAGCATCAAGTCGATCACGGACTTCGGCATCTTCATCGGTCTCGACGGCGGCATCGACGGCCTCGTCCACCTGTCCGACATCTCCTGGCAGGCTTCGGGCGAAGACCTCGTTCGCAACTTCAAGAAGGGCGACGAGATCGAGGCGGTCGTGCTCGCGGTCGATCCGGAGCGCGAGCGCATCTCGCTCGGCATCAAGCAGCTCGAGCAGGATCCGTTCGGCCAGTTCATGGCGAACCACCCGCGTGGCAGCATCCTCAACGGCACCGTGAAGGAAGTCGACGCGCGCGGCGCGACGATCGAGATCGCGGACGGCATCGAGGGCTACCTGCGTGCGAACGACATCGCCAAGGAGCGCATCGAGGACGCCACGCTGCACCTGAAGGTCGGCGATGCGGTCGAAGCCAAGTTCATCGGCATGGATCGCAAGGGCCGTACGCTGCAGCTGTCGATCCGCGCGAAGGACGAGGAAGAGCTGCAGTCGGTGCTCGACGAGTACTCGGGCAGCACCGGTGCGACCACCCAGCTCGGCGCGTTGCTGAAAGAGAAGTTCAACCGCGATTGATCGCGGTCCGGGGGGGGGCCCCCCCCGCGCGCCGGGGCGCGGGCGTTATTAAAACAAACCACCACCCCCCCACAAAACA
>JASCPI010000049.1 GCA_029959555.1 Lysobacteraceae bacterium PS02065
AAGACACCGGGGCGGCCCGGGCGGCAAGCGCGACGGCAAGCCGGGCGAGGCGGCTTCCGAGTAAGCGTCACGTCGCGCGGCGACCGCCCAGCCGGTCGCCGCGCAGCCGAAACATGCAGGTCACGCGGCCCGGCCACGCTGGGCACCGCGACGTCGCCGCCCTGCGCGCGGCGGACCCGCGTCATCCTCCGGTGCGCGCCGCGCACCGCAAGCCAATCGAGGTTCTCCGATGGAAATCACCGCACAGATGGTCAAGGAACTGCGCGAGCG
Organism: Lysobacteraceae bacterium PS02065; assembly: GCA_029959555.1. Lineage (GTDB taxonomy): Bacteria > Pseudomonadota > Gammaproteobacteria > Xanthomonadales > Rhodanobacteraceae > Dokdonella. Next base: position 271 of record JASCPI010000049.1, read on the forward strand.
TTCCGGTGCCGGCATGATGGAATGCAAGAAGGCGCTGTCCCAGAACGACGGCAATATCGAAGCCGCGATCGAGTGGCTGCGCAAGCAGGGCCTCGCCAAGGCCGACAAGAAGGCCGACCGCGTCGCCGCCGAAGGTCGCATCGTGCTCGCCCAGGACGCCGGCAAGGCCGTGCTCGTCGAGGTCAACAGCGAGACCGACTTCGTCGCCAAGGACGAGAACTTCCTCGCCTTCGCCGACAACGTCGCCAAGGCCGCGCTCGGCGCCGCCGACGTCGAGGCGCTCAAGGGCGCCGCGTACGCGGGTGGCGGCACGGTCGAGGAAGCGCGCGCCGCGGTCATCGCCAAGGTCGGCGAGAACGTGCAGCTGCGTCGCCTCGTGCGCATCGACAGCGCCAACACGGTCGCGGGCTACCTGCACGGCGGCCGCATCGGCGTGCTCGTCGAGGTCAAGGGCGGTTCCGCCGACCTCGCGCGTGGCCTCGCGATGCACATCGCCGCGATGAACCCGCCGTACATCGCCGAGAAGGACGTCCCGGCCGAGTTCGTCGCCAAGGAAAAGGAAATCGAGCTCGCCAAGATGACCGACAAGGACAAGGCCAAGCCGGCCGAGATCCTCGAGAAGATCATCAGCGGCAAGATCGCCAAGATCGTCAACGAGGTCACGCTGACGGGCCAGCCGTACGTGCTCGACACCAACGAGACCGTCGGCGCCGTGCTCAAGAAGGAAGGCGCCGAAGTCGTGACCTTCCACCGCATCGCGGTCGGCGAAGGCATCGAGAAGGTCGTCGAGGATTACGCGGCCGAGGTCATGAAGCAGGCGGGCCTGGCCTGAGGTTCTTGCGATCATCCCTGATCGCCGCTTTTGGCGTTCAGGGACGGCTCCCGTTTCGCGCTCCGGATGCGGCGCCAGAAGCGGCCATCCATGGCCGCACTCGGGAGTGACGCACGGCTTCGTTGAAACCTGACCCTGGGGTTGGATGCGCTTCGATGAAGCGATTCCATGGGCCGCGAGGACAGCGAAGCCGGCCTTGACTCAAGAAGAAGCCCGCGGGTGACCGCGGGCTTTTTTTTGTGCGTGATGGAAGCCCTTTTGCGATCGTTCTTGATCGCTGGTCTTTGCGATCGAGGATTGCTCCCAGGTCTCGTGCTCCCGATGCAGCTCCAGAAGCGGCCATCCCTGGCCGCACTGGGGAGTGACGCACGGCTTCGGCGAGACTCTGCCTTTCGGCTGGATCCGGCTTGTCGAGGCGATTCAAGCCGGCAGAAGCGACGGCGCCGGCAGTCTCTCCATGGCTGCGACGAAAAACCCGCGGGTGACCGCGGGTTTTTTTGTGGGCGGGGCACGGTGGCCGCTATACTGCATCAGTTTTGCCCGCCGCCCGGAGAGCCGACATGCCCGAGATCAAGTTCAAGCGCATCCTTCTGAAACTCTCCGGCGAGGCATTGATGGGCGAAGCCGACTACGGCATCGACCCCAAGGTCATCAGCCGGCTCGCGCGCGAGATCATCGAGGTGCAGCGTGTCGGGGTGCAGGTCGGCGTCGTGATCGGCGGTGGCAACATCTTCCGCGGCGCAGGCCTCGCGGCGTCGGGCATGGACCGTGTCACGGGCGACCACATGGGCATGCTGGCGACGGTCATGAACGCGCTCGCGATGCAGGACGCGATCGAGAAGGCCGGCGGTACCGCGCGCACGATGAGCGCGATCAAGATCAACGAGGTCTGCGAGGACTTCATCCGCCGCCGCGCGATCCGCCATCTCGAGAAGGGCCGCATCGCGCTGTTCGCGGCCGGCACCGGCAACCCGTTCTTCACGACCGACTCGGCGGCCGCGCTGCGCGCGATCGAGATCGGCGCGGGCCTGCTGCTCAAGGCGACCAAGGTCGACGGCGTGTACACGGCCGATCCGGCCAAGGATCCCACCGCGACGCGCTACGACCACCTCACCTACGACGAGGTCATCCAGCGCAACCTGCAGGTCATGGACACCAGCGCGATCGCGCTGTGTCGCGACCACCGCATCCCGCTGCGCATCTACGACATGTCGCGCGCGGGCGACCTCATGCGCCTCATGCGCGGCGAGACCGTCGGAACGCTGGTCAGCAACACCCGCTGAGCGCCTCCCTGCCCTTGCGGCGGCCGTCCGCGGACGCGCTGCTATACTCCGCCGGCTAAGCCCTACGCAGGACACGACCATGCTCGAAGACATCAAGAAGGACACCCAGACGCGCATGACCAAGAGCGTCGAGTCGCTGCGCCACGACCTCGCGCACCTGCGCACGGGACGTGCCAGCGTCGCGATCGTCGAGCCGCTGCAGGTGTCCTACTACGGTTCCGACGTGCCGCTCAACCAGGTCGCCAACGTGGCCGTGGTCGATGCGCGCTCGCTGACGATCACGCCGTACGAGAAGAACATGGTCGGCGCGGTCGAGAAGGCGATCCTCGCCTCCAACCTCGGCCTCACCCCGAACACGGTCGGCCAGGTCATCCGCATCAACCTGCCCGCGCTGACCGAACAGCGCCGCAAGGAACTCTCCAAGCACGTCGCCGGCGAGGGCGAGAACGCCAAGGTCGCGATCCGCAACATCCGCCGCGACGCGATCCACACGCTCAAGGAACTCCTCAAGGACAAGAAGATCAGCGAGGACGAGGAGCACCGCGCCGAGGAAGACGTCCAGAAGCTGACCGACCGCTTCGTCAAGGACGTCGACGGCGTGGTCAAGGCCAAGGAAGACGAGCTCATGGCGATCTGAGGATCGCCCGCCGAGCCGCCCGCATGGCCTCCGCCAGCGAAGCCCCTTCCACGACACGCGTCCCGCGCCACCTCGCCATCGTCATGGATGGCAACGGCCGCTGGGCGCAGCGTCGCCTGCTGCCGCGTACCGTCGGTCACCGCGAGGGGCAGAAGTCCCTGCGCGCGACGGTCGAGTTCTGCCTGCGCCGTGGCATCGGCTCGCTGACCCTGTTCGCGTTCTCGAGCGAGAACTGGAAGCGCCCCGAGGGCGAGGTCGGCGCGCTCATGCAGCTGTTCCTCAAGGCGCTCGACCGCGAGGTGGACGAACTGCACGCCAACGGCGTGCGGATCAGCTTCGTCGGCGATCTTTCCGCGTTCTCGGACGAACTGCGCGAACGCATGCAGCAGGCGATGGCACGCACCGCCGGCAACCGCGCGCTGCACGCCAACGTCGCGGTCAACTACGGCGGCCGCTGGGACATCGCGCAGGCTGCGCGCCGCGCCGCCGAAGCCGTCGCCGCGGGCACGCTCGATCCCGCCACGATCGACGAAACCTCGCTCTCGCCGTTCTTCAGCCTGCACGACCAGCCGCCCGTCGACCTGTTCCTGCGCACGGGCGGCGAGCTGCGCATCAGCAATTTCCTGCTCTGGCAGGTCGCCTATGCCGAGCTCGTGTTCATCGATACGCTGTGGCCCGACGTCGACGCCGAGGTGCTCGACGCGGCACTGCGCGAGTTCGCACGGCGCGAGCGCCGTTACGGCATGACGTCCGAACAGGTCGCGGCCGCTGGCTGAGGGGGAACCGCATGAAGCAACGCATCCTGACCGGACTCGTCCTCGCGGCACTCGCGGTGTCGATCATCCTGTTCTCGCCGACGCCGCTGTTCGCGGCGATCGTCGGCATCACCTGGCTCATCGCGTGGTGGGAGTGGACCGCGCTGGCCGGCGTCACCTCGCAGGCGATGCGCATCACCACGACCGTACTCGTCGCCGCGGTGCTGGCGGGGCTCTGGTTCGCGCGCGAGACGCCGCTGTGGTGGATCGTCATCGGCCTCGGCGTGGCCTGGTGGCTGGTCGCGGCGTTCTGGCTGCGCCACTTCTCGTTCGGCGCGTCGCCCGTGCGCACGAACCGTTCGCTCAAGCTCATCGCGGGCCTGTTCGCGCTCGTACCGGCCTGGGCCGGCCTCATGCAGATCCACGGCCACCCGTCGCTGGGCCCGGTGTGGACGCTGTTCGCGCTGTCGCTGGTCTGGGCCGCCGATTCGTTCGCGTATTTCGCGGGCCGCCGGTTCGGCCGCACCAAGCTCGCGCCGCGGGTCAGCCCGGGCAAGACCCGCGAGGGGGCATGGGGCGCGATGGCCGGCACGGCCCTGTTCGCGCTCGCCTGTGCGACGCTGCTCGGCGAGCGCGGCGCGGATCTCGTCGCGCTGCTCGTGCTGACCGTGCTCGTGGTGGTCGTCTCGATCGTCGGCGACCTGTTCGAGAGTCTGCTCAAGCGCCAGGCCGGCGTGAAGGATTCGGGCGCGATCTTCCCGGGCCACGGCGGCATGCTCGACCGCCTCGACGGCGTGTTCGCGGCGATCCCGGTGTTCGCGATCGGCAAGGCACTCATCGACCTGACGCTGCCGGCATGAAGCGCGTCGCGGTCCTCGGCGCGACCGGCTCGATCGGCGCGAGCACGCTCGACGTGATCGCGCGGCACCCGGATCGTTTCCGCGCCGGCGTGCTCGCCGCGCACCGCAACGTCGAGGCGCTGGCGACGCTGTGCGAACGCTTCCGTCCCGATCTCGCCGTCATCGCCGATCCCGCCTGCGAGCCCGAGCTGCGCGCGCGCCTCGTCGCCGCGGGCGTCGCGACACGCGTGCTGGCCGGTCCCGAGGCGCTCGTCGAAGCCGCCGCGAACGGCGATACCGACATCGTCGTCGCCGCGATCGTCGGCGCGGCCGGCCTCGCCTCGACGCTCGCCGCGGCGCGCGCGGGCAAGCGTCTGCTGCTGGCCAACAAGGAAGCGATCGTCATGGCCGGGCCGCTGCTCGCCGCGGCGCTCGCCGAGGGCGGCGGCGACCTGCTGCCGATCGATTCCGAGCACAACGCGGTGTTCCAGTGCCTGCCGGGAGGTCGTCCCGACCTCGGCCGCGCGGGCGTTCGCCGCATCGTACTGACCGCTTCGGGCGGTCCGTTCCGCGGCCGCTCGCGCGACGAGCTCGCGCGCGTCACCCCGGCGATGGCCTGTGCGCATCCGAACTGGAGCATGGGCCGCAAGATCTCGGTCGATTCGGCCACGCTCATGAACAAGGGCCTCGAGGTGATCGAGGCGCATTTCCTGTTCGGCGCACCCGCCGACGCGATCGACGTGGTCGTGCACCCGCAGAGCATCATCCACTCGCTGGTCGAGTACGTGGACGGCTCGATGCTCGCCCAGCTCGGCAACCCGGACATGCGCACGGCGATCGCCTACGGACTGGCCTGGCCCGAGCGCCTCGACGCCGGCGTCGCCGCGCTGGACCTCGTGCGCACCGCCCACCTCGGCTTCGAGGCGCCGGATCGTGCGACGTTCCGCTGCCTCGATCTCGCCTACGACGCCCTGCGCGCGGGCGGCACGGCACCGACCACGCTCAACGCCGCCAACGAGGAAGCGGTCGCCGCGTTCCTCGAGGGGCGCCTCGCCTTCACGGCGATCGCGGAGGTCATCGAGTCCTGCCTGGCCGACCTCCCTGCGGGCCCCGTCGCCGGGCTCGAAGCCTTGCTTGACAGTGATTTAACCGCGCGCCGCCACGCCCACCGTATCATGGCGCGCCGGGCCGCCTGAGTCCTGAGTCCTGAGTCCTGAGTCCCGGTCCCCTTTCGAGATGCGTCGATGAGCGAGCTGTTCGGTTCCGTGTGGTGGCTGGTGGTCACGATGGGCCTCCTGGTCACGTTCCACGAGTACGGGCACTACGTCATTGCGCGCCGTTTCGGCGTCAAGGTGCTGCGCTTCTCGGTCGGTTTCGGCCGGCCGCTGTGGATGCGCCGTGGCCGTGACGGCACCGAGTACGCGATCGCCGCGATCCCGCTCGGCGGCTACGTGCGCATGCTCGACGAGCGCGAGGGCGACGTGCCGGCCGCCGAAGCCGACGCAGCCTTCAACCGCAAGCCGCCGCTGCAGCGCATGGCGATCGCGGCTGCCGGCCCGGCCTTCAACCTCGTGTTCGCGGTCGCGGCCTTCTGGCTCATGTTCGTGGTCGGCCGCCCCGACTACCTGCCGGTCGTCGCCGCACCGACCGGCGTCGCCGCCGAGGCCGGCATGCTCGCGGGCGACCGCATCGTCACCGTCAACGGCGACCCGATCGACTCCTGGAGCAAGGCGCTGCAGAAGCTGGGCGAATCGGCGGTGGGTCGCCGCGACGCCGCCGTCGAGGTCGTGACCGCTGCAGGCGCCGAAACGCGCCGCACGCTCGCCTTCAGCACCCTCGGGCCGGAGGTCGGCGAGCGCCAGCTGTTCGACCGCATTGGCCTGAGCCTGGCTCCGCGCGAGCTCGCTCCCGTGGTCGGCAAGGCCGAGCGTGGCGGTCCGGCCGCGACCGCCGGGCTCCTCGCGGGCGACCGCATCCTCGACATCAATGGCCGCGCCGTCACGGGCTTCGGCGACATCGGCACGCTGATCGGCGAGGAATCCTCGAAGACTCCACAACTGGGCGTGCGCGTGCAGCGCGGCGAGGAGACGCTCTCGTTCTCGGTCACCCCGACCCGCGTCGAGGGTGCCAACGGCGCCTCGCGCGCGATCATCGGCATCGCCGCCCCCGACGCCCACGACGCCACCCTGCGCTACGGTCCGCTCGCGGCCGTGCCGCGCGCGTTCGCGGAAACCTGGGACGTCACCGCGAGCTCGCTCAACATGCTCAAGATGATCGTGTTCGGCCAGGCCAGCCTCGAGAACCTGTCCGGACCGATCACGATCGCGCGCTTCGCCAACGGATCGGCGCAGCTCGGCCTTGCATGGTTCCTGCAATTTCTCGCGATCATCTCGCTCGCGCTGGCCATCATGAACCTGCTGCCGATCCCCGTCTTGGACGGCGGACACCTGCTGTATTACCTTATCGAGCTGATCAAAGGCAGTCCGGTAAGCGAGCGCGTCCAGATCGCGGGCCAGTACGTCGGCCTCATGATGCTGGCGGCCCTGATGGGGCTCGCGTTCTACAACGACATCCTGCGGCTCTCATTCTGAGCCGGCCCTGCCCCTGATCGATCGCGGACGCTGCGCAGCCCGCCGCGTTCCCGGCCTGTCCCTACGGAAGTGACGATGAAGCGTATCGCCGCCCTGCTCATGCTCGCCTGGCTCAGCTCCCAGAACGCGTACGCGTTCGACACGTTCCGGGTGGCGGACATCCGCATAGACGGCCTGTCGCGCATCGCGCCGGGCACGGTGTTCACCTACCTGCCCGTCGAGCGCGGCGACATGCTGACCGCCGACGGCGCCGAGCAGGCGATCCGCGCGCTCTACAAGACCGGCTTCTTCAACGACGTGACGCTGTCGCGCCAGGCCGACATCCTCGTGGTGACCCTGCAGGAGCGCCCGTCGATCTCCAAGGTCGCGATCCGCGGCAACAAGGACCTCAAGGAAGACGACCTGCGCAAGGGCCTCAAGGGCATCGGCCTCGCCGAGGGCGAGACCTTCGACCGCCTCAAGCTCGACTCGGTGCAGCAGGAGCTGACGCGCCAGTACTACAACCGCGGCAAGTACAACGTCTCGGTCAAGACCGCGGTCGTCAACCTCGACCGCAACCGCGTCGAGGTCGCGATCAACATCGTCGAAGGCAAGCCGGCCAAGATCAAGCACATCAACATCGTCGGCAACGAGTCGTTCAAGGCCAAGGCGATCCGCGAGGATTTCCAGTCCGACGAGACCAACTGGACGTCGTGGTACTCCAAGGACGACCAGTACTCGCGCGAGAAGATGTCGGGCGACCTCGAGCGCCTGTCGTCGTTCTACCTCGACCGCGGCTACGTCGACTTCGCGGTCGATTCGACCCAGGTCGCGATGAGCCCCGACAAGCGCAAGATGTACGTCGTCGCCAACATCACCGAAGGCGAGGTCTACACGGTCACCGACATCAAGCTGACCGGCGACCTGATCCTCAAGGACGAAGACCTGCGCAAGCAGCTCTCGATCGGGTCCGGCGAGATCTTCTCGCGCCGCAAGGTCGAGCAGTCCGCCGACGCGATCACCGCCGTGCTCGCCAACATCGGCTACGCGTTCGCGCAGGTGAACCCGCTGCCCGAGGTCAACCGCGAGAAGCGCGAAGTCGGCCTGAACTTCCAGATCGTGCCCGGCCAGCGCGTCTACGTGCGCCGCATCGCCTTCAAGGGCAACCTGCACACCGAGGACGAGGTGCTGCGCCGCGAGATGCGCCAGCTCGAAGGCGCGTGGTACTCGCAGGCGGCGATCGACCGCTCCAAGATCCGCCTGCAGCGCCTGGGTTTCTTCAAGAACGTCGTCGTCGAGACCCCGGCCGTGCCGGGTACCGAGGATCAGGTCGACATCAACGTGACGGTCGAAGAACAGCAGTCCGGACAGTTCACGTTCGGCCTCGGCTACTCGCAGGTGCAGGGCCTGATCACCAGCATCGCGGTGCAGATGAACAACTTCTTCGGCACCGGCGACCGTGTCGGCGTCACGCTGCAGCGCAGCTCGTACCTCAAGCGCTACGCGATCTCGTACTACGAGCCCTACCTGACCGACGACGGCATCGGCCTCGGCTACGACCTCAGCCACCGCGAGCTCGATTCGGGCGAAGCGAACATCGCGAGCTATTTCACCAACAGCGATGCGTTCAGCACGTACATCGGCCTGCCGCTCACCGAGAACGGCACGCTCAACACGCGCCTGGGCGTCAGCCAGACCGAGATCACGGCGTATCCGGGCTTCACCCCGCAGCGCTTCGTGGATTACCTCGCCGCGCTCGGCAACCGTACGTTCCACGCCTGGAACCTCGAGCTCTCTTACGCGCGCGACACGCGCAACAAGTACTGGAACCCGACGCGCGGCTCGCTGCAGACGGTCTCGTTCGAGACCACGCTGCCGGGCTCGACGGTCGAGTACTTCAAGGCCAACTACCGCTACTCCCAGTACTTCCCGCTGACCGAGAAGCTCACCTTCCTCGGCACCGTCTCGCTCGGCTACGGCGGCAGCTACAGCGGCAAGTACCGCACCGTCACCGACGAGGGCCAGGATCCGCCGGTCAGCTACGAGGTCGGTGCGCGCGGCCTGCCGTTCTTCGAGAACTTCTTCGCGGGCGGCAGCTCCGACGTGCGCGGCTTCCGCGACAACACGCTGGGCCCCTACGACATCATCGACGGCTATCGCCAGCCGCTCGGCGGCGCGTTCAAGACGGTCGCCACGGCGGAGGTCATCTTCCCGACGCCGTTCGTCAAGGAGAACGACAACACCACGCGCCTGTCGTGGTTCGTCGACGTCGGCAACGTGTTCAAGGACTACAACGCGTTCTCGGCGAGCGACCTGCGCGCATCGACCGGCCTGTCGTTCTCGTGGCGCGCGCCGATCGGACCGATCGTCATCAACATCTCGCGCCCGCTGCGCAAGCAGGACGGCGACGACACCGAGACGATCCAGTTCTCGTTCGGCCCTCAGTTCTGACGCGGCTGGTGTAGGATCGGTCGGAGCGGCTTGACGAGGCACTTTCTCGGACGGAGGGCGGCGTGGTTCGAAGCGCACCAAGGACAGCGATGCCCCGTGCGCTCATGGTCATGCTCGCCCTGGGTGTCGCGCTGCCCGCCTTCGCCCAGAACGTCGCGCCGCGCATCGGCTACGTCGACATGAAGCGTCTGCTCGACAACGCCCCGCAGGTGCTCGCGGGCCGCCAGAAGCTCGAGCGCGAGTTCGCCCCGCGCGACGCCGCGCTGACCGCCGACGAGATGCGCCTCGCCGCGCTGCGCTCGCGCCACGAGCGCGATGCCGCGACGCTCGGCCGCGACGAGGCCGAATCCCTCAAGCGCGAGATCGACGCCCTCGACCGCTCGATCCGCCGCAACCGCGACAACCTGCGCGGCGAACTCAAGACGCGCAGCGACCAGGAGCTCGACCGCAGCTGGCGCGAGATCAACAACGCCGTGGTCGCGTTCGCGCGCGAGCAGGGCATCGACCTCATCGTGCCGAGCCCGGTCGTCTACGCGAGCGCTCGCATCGACGTGACCGACCAGGTGCTCGAGCAGCTCAAGCGCCAGCACGCGGCCAGGGCCACTCCGTGAACGACACCGTTTCCCACACGCTCGGCGATCTCGCCGGGCGCTTCGAGCTCGATCTGCTCGGCGATCCCGGCCTGCGCGTCGACGGCGTCGGCACCCTCGCCTCCGCCGGTCCGACCCAGGTCACGTTCCTCGCCAACCCGCGTTACCGGACCCAGCTCGCGACGAGCCAGGCCGCCGCCGTGCTCGTGCGCGCGGCCGATGCGGACGGCGAAGGACCCGCGCGGCTCGTGGCACGCGATCCCTACGTCGCCTTCGCGAAGCTCGCCGCCCTGTTCGAGCACGTACCGGCGGCGCATGCGGGCATCCACCCGAGCGCCGTCGTGAGCCCGCTCGCCACGGTATCGCCCACCGCGTCGGTCGGCCCGCTGTGCGTCGTCGAGGACGGCGCGCGCATCGAGGACGGCGCCGTGATCGGGCCGCACTGCGTGATCGGCCACGACTGCGTGGTCGGCGCGCAGTCGCGCCTGGTCGCGCGGGTCACGCTGGTCACGCGCGTGCGGATCGGACGCCGGGTGCTCGTGCACCCCGGCGCGGTGATCGGCGCCGACGGCTTCGGCCTCGCGTTCGACCGCGACCACTGGATCAAGGTGCCGCAGCTCGGCGGCGTGCGCATCGGCGACGACTGCGAGATCGGCGCCAACACGACGATCGACCGCGGCGCGCTCGAGGACACCGAACTCGGCGAGGACGTACGCCTCGACAACCAGATCCAGATCGCCCACAACGTGGTCGTCGGCGCCCACACGGCGATCGCCGGCTGCGCCGCGATCGCCGGCAGCACCCGTATCGGCCGCCACTGCCTCATCGGCGGGGCGGCTGGCATAATCGGCCACCTGACCATCGCCGACCGCGTCACCATCACGGCGATGAGTCTGGTCAACCACTCCATCCGCGAATCCGGGGAATATTCGTCGGGCATGCCGATCCAGGAAGGACGCCTGTGGCGCCGCAATGCGGCGCGCTTCCGTCACCTGGACGAATGGGCCCGTCGCCTCGCCGACATCGACAAGGGACACCCGCAATGAACACCTCCACGTCGCCGGGCGCGGGCGACATGCCGCTCGACGTCCGCCGCATCAGCCAGTTGCTCCCGCACCGCTTCCCGTTCCTGCTCATCGACCGCGTGATCTCGTGCGAGCCCGGCAAGCGCCTGACCGCGATCAAGAACGTCACGATCAACGAGCCGTTCTTCCAGGGCCATTTCCCGGGCCATCCGGTCATGCCGGGCGTGCTCGTCATCGAGGCGCTCGCGCAGGCCTCGGGCGCGCTCGTGCAACTGTCGGTCTCGGCCGATCCGAACCAGCCGGCGCTGTTCTACCTCGTCAAGATCGACAAGGCGCGCTTCAGCCGCATCGTCGTGCCGGGCGACCAGCTCGTGCTCGAGGTCGAGCAGAAGCGCACGCTCAAGCGCATGGGCCTGTTCTGGGGCCAGGCCAAGGTCGACGGCGAGGTCGTCGCCGAAGCCGAGCTGCTGTGCGCGGAGCGGAGGGACGGATGATCCACGCGACCGCCATCATCGATCCGGCGGCGCGGATCGGCCAGAACGTCAGCATCGGCGCCTACAGCGTGATCGGTGCCGACGTCGAGATCGGTGACGGCACGACGATCGGCCCGCACGTCGTCATCGAGGGGCCGACGAAGATCGGCCGCGACAACCGCATCTGGCAGTTCGCCTCGATCGGTGCGGCGCCACAGGACAAGAAGTTCCACGGCGAGAAGTCGCGCCTGGAGATCGGCGACCGCAACGTCATCCGCGAGTTCGTCACGTTCAACCGCGGCACCGACGACGACGCCAGCCTCACGAAGATCGGCGACGACAACTGGCTCATGGCCTACGTGCACATCGCGCACGACTGCATCGTCGGCAACCACGTGATCTTCTCCAACGCGGCGTCGCTGGCCGGCCACGTCGTCGTCGACGACTGGGTGATCCTCGGCGGCTTCTCGCTCGTGCACCAGTTCTGCCAGGTCGGTGCGCACGCGTTCACGGCGATGGGCGCGATCATCAACCGCGACGTGCCGCCTTACGTGACCGTCGCCGGCAGCTTCGCCGAGCCCAAGGGCATCAATTCGGAAGGCCTGCGCCGGCGCGGCTACTCGTCCGACCGCATCATGGCGATCAAGCGCGCCTACCGCACGCTGTACCTCTCGGGCCTGCCGCTGGCCGAGGCGCGCGGCGAACTCGCACGTGCGGCGGAAGGCGCACCGGATGTGCGCCTGATGCTCGACTTCATCGAGCGCAGCCAGCGCTCGCTCGTGCGCTGACCGGGATGCGGCCCGCTTCGTACCGCGCGGCGGGATGCCCGCGTGGTACCGCGCGGGCACCGCGATGACCCAGGCCCCCTCCTTCGTCCTCGTCGCCGGCGAGGCCTCGGGTGACCTGCTCGGCGCCGGCCTCGTCGACGACCTGCGCCGACGCTTCCCCGAGGCGCGTTTCGCCGGCATCGGTGGCCCCCGCATGATCGCGGCCGGCCTCGAGGCCTGGTATCCGGCCGAGAAACTCGCCGTCATGGGTCTCGCCGAAGTCGTGCGCCACCTGCCCGAACTGCTCGCGATCCGCCGCGACGTACGTCGGCGCACGCTCGCGCTGCGTCCGGACGTGTTCGTCGGCATCGACGCACCGGACTTCAACCTGGGCCTCGAGCGTGACCTCAAGCAGGCCGGGCTGCGCACGGTCCATTACGTGAGCCCCTCGGTATGGGCCTGGCGGGAAGGACGCGCGGCGAAGCTCGGTCGCAGCGCCGACCGCGTGCTGTGCCTGTTCCCGATGGAGCCCCCCGTCTACGCGCGTCACGGCGTCGACGCGCGCTTCGTCGGCCATCCGCTCGCCGATGCGTTCGCGGACGAACCGGATCGCGCCGCCGCGCGCGCCGCGCTCGGGCTGCCCGGCGACGCACCCGTGCTCGCGCTGCTGCCGGGCAGCCGTCTCGGCGAGATCCGTCGCCTCGGACGCGACTTCCTCGGCGCCGCGCGTCTGCTGCGCCACCACCTTCCCGGACTCGCGATCGTCGCGCCGATGGCCAACGCGGGCTGCCGCGAGGCGTTCGGCGCACTGCTGGCCGATCCCGCGTTCCACGACCTCGGCGTGCACGTCGTCGACGGCCAGGCGCACGCGGCGATGATCGCGGCCGACGCCGTGCTGCTCGCCTCGGGCACTGCGGCACTGGAGGCCGCGCTGGCCAAGCGGCCGATGGTCGTGGCGTATCGCGTCTCGGCGCTCACGCACCTGATCGTCAAGGGCCTCGGCCTGCTCAAGGTCGAGCGTTACTCGTTGCCCAATCATCTGGCCGGACGTGACCTCGTGCCCGAGCGGATGCAGGCGGACTGCACGCCCGAGGCCCTCGCCGAGGCCTTGCTGCCGATGCTGCGCGATCCGCCTCCGCCGGAGCTCGTGGCGGAGTACCGACGCATCCACGACGCCTTGCGCGGCGGCGGCGACCGGGCGGCGGCAGACGCCGTGGCGGAGTTGGCCGGGCACTGAACCGGTCGACGCGCTTCGACGGCGGCACGCCGTGCTGCGCCGTGCATTGACGCCCGAGCGTTCAGTGCCCAGCATCGCGCGTCGAATGGAACCTCCTGCCGCGTCCGACACGACGCCCTCCCCGATCGATGCGGAGGCACGCGCCGAGCGTGCACGCGCGCGTGCGCAACGACGCCGCCGGCGCCTGCGCGTGTTCGCCGCGCTCGCGTTCCTGGCCGTGTTCGCGGTCGGCCCGCTCGACGAGAAGGCCGTCGCCGAGAAACTCTTCGCCGGCGTGCTCATGGCCGCCGCGACGGCGAGCCTGCTGTTCGCGTCGGCGCGCGTCGCGTTCGCGCTCGTCGTCGCCGTGGTCGGTTTCGGCGCGCTGCTGCTCGCGAGCTCGCTCAAGTTCGCCTACCTGCTCACGCCGGTGCTCGCGCCGGACCTCGAGTACTACCTCACGTTCGACACGCTCAAGCTGATCGGGCGCTATCCGCTGCTGCTCGGCGCGACCGTCATCGTGTGCACGATCATTCCGCTGCTGATCCTGCCCGCGTGGCGTTGGGAGCAGCCGCTGCGCTGGGGACTCGCACGGCGCGGGCCACGCGCGCTCGTGCGACTGGCCGGCACCGCGGCGACGATGGCGATCGTGTTCGCCTGCGTGCAACCGGACGGTCCGTTCGCGCGCGCGTTCAACAAGCCGATGTGGGCGACGGTCGTCGACCGCAGCTACATCACGGCGTTCTTCACGTCGTTCAGCGACACCGACGTGCGCAAGCCCACGATCACCGGCGAGGTCGACCGTCGCATCACGTGGACGATGAACACGCCGCTGCGCGGTGCGCAGACGCGCCCCGACGTCGTCGCCGTGCTCGAGGAAAGCACCTTCGACCCGCGCATCCTCGCCGTGTGCACGCTGCCGGTGTGCGACGTCGACATGTTCCGCAAGGACAAGCGTACGCGCGCCGGCGGACCGCTCACGGTGCACACGTTCGGCGGCGGCACCTGGACCAGCGAGTTCGCGCTGCTGACCGGCCTCGCCGACGTGCTGTTCGGCAACGCCGGCCTCTATGCGCCGTACAACCTCGCGCCGCGCGTCGCCCATACCCTGCCCGACGCGTTCAAGGCGGCCGGCTACCGCGCGATCGCGATCTACCCGGTCAGCGGCGACTACCTCAATGCGCGCAACGCCTACGCCGACTACGGCTTCGACGCGTTCTACGACGGCAACGACTACGGCCTCGACTGGCACAGCACAGACGCCGACCTGCTGCGCGTGTTCAGGCAGGTGCACGCCGAGGAACGCGCGGCGCACCCCGACCGGCCGCTGTTCATCGTCACGCTGACGCTGCACCAGCACGGCCCGCACATGACGCCGCTCGCCGAACTGCCGCCGCCGTTCGACCAGCCGCTGTTCCGCGGGAAGTTCACGCCGTCGCGCCTGGACGACTGGCTCAACCTCAACCTCGGCAACTACCTCGCGCGGCTGCACGCCTCGGCGGCGATGCTGCGCGAGCTCGAGGCGTTCCTCTGGGGCAGTGGCCGGTCGGTCGTCCTCATGCATTTCGGCGACCACCAGCCCTCGTTCGACGGCGCGATGCACTCGATCCCGAAGAAGGTGCCGAAGACCGCCGGCCCGAACACGAGCCGCATCACCTACTACATGCTCAAGACGAGCTTCACGACGCGCCGCCTGCCCGACTACGACACGCTCGACATCGTCTACCTCGGCTCGATGCTGCTCGACGCCGCCGGCGTCCCGAAGGATGCGTTCTACCAGGCCAACGCGCTGCTGCGCGAACGCTGCAAGGGACGCTACCTCGATTGCGCGGACAAGACGCTGCTCACCTCGTACCATGACCACGTCTTCAACACGCTGCAGGACCTGCGCGAATGAACCTCGACCTGTTCGCGATCCGCGACGTGCCGCGCGAGCGCACGGCCGGCGTCGACGAAGCCGGCCGTGGCCCGCTCGTCGGTGCGGTCGTCGTCGCCGCGGTCGTGCTGCACCCGACGCGGCGCCCGAAGGGCCTCGCCGATTCCAAGACGCTCACCGAAGCGCGTCGCGAAACCCTCGCACTGCGCATCCGCGACCGTGCGCTGGCCTACGCGGTCTGCGTCGTCGAGGCCGACGAGATCGACCGCCTCAACATCCTGCAGGCGACGCTGGCCGGCATGTCGCGCGCGGTCGCGGCGCTGCAGCCACGGCCCGACCTCGCCCTCGTCGACGGCAACCGCCTGCCGCGCGACCTGCCCTGCGAAGGCCGTGCGATCGTCGGTGGCGACGCCAGCGATCCGGCGATCAGCGCGGCGTCGATCCTCGCCAAGACCACGCGCGACCGTCTCATGCGCGAGCTCGACGCGATCCACCCCGAGTACGGGTTCGCGCGCCACAAGGGTTATCCGACCGCCGAGCACCTGCTCGCACTCGAACGCCACGGGCCGCTGCCGATGCACCGGCGCAGCTTCGCGCCGGTGCGCGCGTGGTACGCGCGCAACGCCGCCGGCATGTGAATCCGCGCGACTTCCGTACCCGTGGAATGCTGCTAGGATCGGGGCTTCCGCGCCGGTGGCCGGCTTCTTGCACAAGGATCGTCATGTCGATACCGAAGGGAATCCGCCATGCTGCCTGAGGCCGCCACGCCGCTGCTGCCGTTCTTCCATCCGACCACGGTGGTCCACGTCGAGGACAGCACGAGCTACTCGACCCTGCTGCAGTCGGTGCTCGAGCCCGAGATCCTCGTGTCGCGGCACCGCTGGGCCCGCAAGGCGCTGACCGCGATCGAGGCCGCGCACGCGCGCCCGAGCGTGTCGCGCAACCTCGTCGAACGCTTCCGCAAGGACCGCACGCTGTCGGCCGCCGACCTCGGCGCGATCCGCGGCATCGTCGACGATCCGCAGCGTTTCAACGACGTCGCGGTCGCGATCGTCGACTACGCGATGCCCGACCTCGACGGCCTCGGCTTCTGCCGCCAGCTCGCCGGCACGCCGGTGGGCCGCGTCATGCTGACCGCCCGCGCCGATCGGCGCATCGCGACGCAGGCGCTCGACGAAGGCCTCATCGACTACTTCATCGACAAGACCAGCCCGGATTTCCTCGAACGCATCCGCGACGCGGTCTCGGCGCTGCAGGCGCGCTATTTCGGCGCCGACCGGCATTTCGGCTTCGCCGACGACGCCGATGCGCGCTTCGGCTTCGCGCGCGATCCTGGCGTGGCAGCCGCGCTGCGTCGCTACCTGACCATCGCACCGGTCGAAATGTACCTTTGTGACGATCCGACCGGCGTGCTGTTCATCGACGCCGAAGGCCTTTCCGAGTTCGTCCTCGTGTTCTCCGAAGCCGTCTACGAACGCCGCCGCCAAGCCGCGCTCGGCGCCGGCGCGCCGCCGTGGTACGCCGACCATCTCGCCGACCGGCAGTGGATCGACTGGCGCGGCGATGCCGACGGTTTCTTCCGTGCGGGCCATGCGGTCACGCCGCACGACCTCCTGCGCGCCACGGTCCTGCAGGGGCGCAACGGCGACGTCGTCGTCGCCACGCTCGACCAGGCGCCACCGTGGAAGCAGGCGGAATGCTCGACCTACCGCGGCTGGCTGGACCAGCGCGAGCACGCGGGTGGCGCGACGGGCGCCTGATGACCAGGTGACCGCGCGCTCCGGCGTGGCCACGCCGGCACGCCGGTGCCGGGCGCTCGCGCGGCCGGCATTCTCCACTCCCACGATCCCGCCCCGCATGCCCTTCCGACGGACATCGCCCGCATGAACGCGCCCTCGATCGGCGCGAAGCTCGCGCTCGCCTGGGAGCGTCTGCTCGAGTCGGTGCGCACGCGCGCCTACTTCGCCGAACCCAAGATGGTCATCATGGGCGCGATGGGCGTGTTCGGCACGCCGCTGTACTACTTCGTGTGGACGTGGTGGTACCCGCAGCCGTTCGAGTCGCTGGGATTGCGCCTCGTGTTCAGCGCGATCGCGCTGCCGCTGCTGTTCGTGCGGCGCTGGCCCGAACCGGTGCGCAAGTGGCTGCCGCTGTACTGGTACCTCGCGGTCATCGTCGACCTGCCGTTCTTCTTCGCCTACATGATGCTCATGAACGGGCTCAACACGGTCTGGCTCATGTCGCACCTGGCCGCCGTGTTCATCGTGCTGCTCATGTTCGACCTCAAGGCGGCGATCATCTCGATCGCGAGCGGCACGGTGCTCGCGATCATCGCCTTCATGCTCACCCCGCACGTCGAGTTCCACGCCGAGCAGGCCCAGCTCATGCTGCCCGTGTGGGCGTTCGTGCTCGCGTCGGGTGGCATCTTCAACGTCACCCGCAGCATCGAGTACCAGTCGAGGATCGACGGCCTCACCGCGACCGCGGCGACCATCGCCCATGAACTGCGCACGCCGCTGGCATCGATCCGCCTCGCCGCGATGGGCTCGCTCAAGCACGTCGACGCGATGGTCGACGGCTACCAGAAGGCACGCGCCGCGGGCCTCGATGTGCAGCCCGTGCACCGCAGCGCGATCAGCGCCATCGGCAGCGGCAGCCGCATCATCCAGACAGAGGTCAACCACGCCTTCGTCACGATCGAGATGCTGCTCGCCGCGGCGCGCCCGGCCGAGTCGCACGCCGCCGACATCCTCCAGGCCTCGGTGATCGTCGGCGAGGCCGTCGATCGCTATCCTTACGCGTCGCCGGCCGAACGGGAGAAGGTCGGCGTCTCGATCGAGGGGGATTTCCGCTTCCGCGGCTCGTCCCCGCTTCTGCTCAACGTGCTGTTCAACCTGCTCAAGAATGCCATCCACCACACCACGCGCTTCGGGCGCGGCGACATCGTGATCACCGTGAGAACGCTCGCCGACCACGGCCTCGTCGTCGTGCGCGACACCGGCCCGGGCATCCCGCCCGCGCTGCTGCCGAGCATCTTCGACCGCTTCGTCACCGGGGCCGAGCGCCCCGAAACCGGGCTCGGGATCGGCCTGGCGTTCTGCAGGGATGCGATCAAGCGCATGGGCGGCTCGATCGATTGCCGCTCCGAACTCGAGAAGTACACCGAGTTCACGATCGCGCTTCCCGTGCTCGACGCCGAGGCCGCCACGCGTGAGCCTTGAGGACCTCCCCTTCCCGTTGCCGCCGTTCTATTTCCCGACGCGCGTGCTGCACGTCGACGATCACGCACGCTACCTCGAGCTGCTGCCCCCGCTGCTCGGCCCGCGCGTGCACCTGGACAGCTACACCTCGGCGCGCGCGGCCCTGCGCGCCGCGCAGCTCTCGACCGAGCGCGAGAGCCCGGTCGCCGACCTGATCTACCGCCAGCGCGGCGATGCGTCGCGGGTCATCCTCGACGTCGCCGGCATCCACCGCATCGCCTACGACGCCGACCGCTTCTCGGAGATCTCGGTCGCCGTGGTCGACTGGCACATGCCCGAGATGAACGGCATGGAGTTCCTGCAGCAGCTGCCGCTCGAGAACGTCGGCCGCATCCTGCTGACCGGGCGTGCCGCACTGCCGACCGCGGTCGAGGCCTTCAACCGCGGCCTCATCGACCGCTTCATCGAGAAGGGCAGCCCGACCGTGGTCGAGGAGCTGCGCGAAGCGATCGTGCAGTTGCAGTGGAGCTACTTCCGGCGCAGCTTCGGCACGCTCGCCGAGACGCTCGCCATCGGCGATTACCCGATGCTGCGCGATCCCGACGTCGTCGGCGTGCTCGAGGACGGCTTCATCTCGATATGCCCCGTGGAGATGTACGTCCACGACGTGCCGCGCGGCCTGTTGTTCCTCGACGACCTCGGCCGCGCCGAGTTCGTCGTGGTCATGACGCCGGCCGAACTGTACGAGCACGCCGAGCGCGCCGCCGATATCGGTGCACCTGAAACCATGCAGCGCGCGTTGCGGGATGGCACGTCGATTCCCGTATTTGCGAGAGGCAATCCCGGTTTCGATGCACGACAGCCGCTAGACTCGAGCCGGCTGGTGCCTGCGACGTTCGTGCGCGGCACCACCGGTGATTATTTCCTGGGCAAGCTGCGCGACCTGCAACAGTTCCGCATCAAGATTCCGGCGATCACCCCGTACGACACCTGGCTGCAGCGGAACGAGCGTCCGCCGGCGGAATGATTCCAGGGGCGATCCCCTTCGGTCGCCCCGACACCTTCCCCATGTCGATCATGCATCGGCAGCAGGGCCGATCCAGAATCGGCCCGGAAGACGATTCCGCCCCACCCCAACCAGGAGTTCCACCATGCTCGATTCGTTCGCCCCCCACGACACCGCCCAGACCGACACCCGCGACACCGCCGGCATCCCTGCCCGGCCGCTGCCCGGGTTCGTCCAGCGCCGCCTCGACGCCTACCAGGAGCGCAAGCGCACGAACTGGGGTGGCCGCCACATCATGCACGGGCGTGCCACGGTCGCCGACGACCTCGTCCTGACCAGCAACGACTACCTGTCGCTGCAGCGCCACCGCACCATCCTCGACGCCGAGATCGACGCGCTCAACACGCACGGCAAGGGCGCCATGATGTCGGCGATCTTCCTGCAGGACGGCACCGGCACGCAGCGTTCGCTCGAGCAGCGCATCGCCGACGACCTCGGCGCGGCCAGCGGCGTGCTCGCGCAGTCGGGCTGGTGCGGCAACGTCGGCCTGATCCAGTCGATCGCCGACGAGCGCACGCCG
This sequence comes from Lysobacteraceae bacterium PS02065, assembly GCA_029959555.1. Lineage (GTDB taxonomy): Bacteria > Pseudomonadota > Gammaproteobacteria > Xanthomonadales > Rhodanobacteraceae > Dokdonella. The sequence goes on from JASCPI010000049.1 coordinate 20,371, forward strand.
GTCTACGTCGACCACCTCGGCCACGCCTCGCTGTGGGAGGGCGTGAAGAGCGCCGGTGCCAAGGGCGTGCCCGTGCACCACAACGACGTCGAGCACCTCGAGCGCCAGGTGCTGCGCTACGGTCCAGGCGTGATCGCCGTCGATGCGGTCTACAGCACGACCGGCGCGCTGTGCCCGATCGCCGACTACCTCGCGATCGCCGAAGCGCACGACTGCGTGCTGCTCGTCGACGAGTCGCATTCGCTCGGCACGCACGGCCCGAACGGCGAAGGCCTGGTCGCTTCGCTCGGCCTTGCACACCGCGTCGACTTCGTCACCGCGAGCCTCGCCAAGGCCTATGTCGGCCGCGCCGGCCTGATCACGGGTCGCGAGCGCTTCACGGAGTTCTTCGCCTCCGAATCGATGCCGGCGATCTTCAGCTCGACGCTGCTGCCGCACGACCTCGCCGGCATCGCCGCCGCGCACAAGGTCGTGCGCGACGAGCCGTGGCGCCGCGAGCGCCTGCACGCCATCTCGAAGCACGTGCGCGCGACGCTGCTCGAGGCCGGCTACCCGCTGCTCAACGGCACCGAGCAGATCCTCGGCCTCGAGGTCGGCATCGAGGCGGACACGATGCACGTGCGCGACGTGCTCGAAGCCCACGGCATCGTCGGCTCGATCTTCTGCGCCCCGGCCACGCCGGCCAAGCGCTCGCTGATCCGCCTCACCCTGCACGCCGGCATGACCGCCACCCAGGTCGAGCGGCTCGTCGCGACGCTGCTCAAGGTGCGCACGGAAGTGCGTCTGTCGGAATGGTCGTCGGTGCGCCGCCAGAGCCGCTCGACCCGCGCCGTGGAGGCCGATCGCACGCTCGCCGCCTGATCCTGCGACGCCGGCGCGCTCGCACGCCGGCGGCCGACACACGACGCGTCCGCGCCCCCTGCGCGGACGGCACATCGCGACGGGACGCGCAAGCTTGTCCGTCCGGAACGCGGGGCTTACCCTTCCCGGTCTTCCCCTGCGCCGCCCCCTGCCGCCATGTCCGCGGGCTTCGTCCACCTGCACCTGCACAGCGAGTACTCGCTGGTCGACTCGACGATCCGCATCGACGAGCTCGTGGCCGCGTGCGCGGCCGCCGACATGCCCGCGGTGGCACTGACCGACCAGGTCAACCTGTTCGCGCTGGTCAAGTTCTACCGCGCCGCCGAGAAGGCCGGCGTCAAGCCGATCGCCGGCAGCGACCTGTGGATCGCCGATCCGGCCGACCGTGCGCGACCGTTCCGCGTCACCGTGCTGTGCCTGGACCGCATCGGCTACCGCAATCTCGCGCGGCTGGTCTCGCGTGCCTGGGCCGAAGGTCGGCACGGCGACGTCGCGCTCGTCGAGGCCGACTGGCTGTTCGAGCTCGGCGAAGGCCTCGTCGTGCTCGCCGGACGCGAGAGCGAAGCGGGCCGCCTGATCCTGTCGGGGCGCGACGATGCCGCACGAGAAGCCCTGCGCGCGTGGGGCGAACGCTTCCCGGATCGCCTCTACCTCGAGCTCGTGCGCACGAACCGCGCCGACGACGATGCCTGGGTCAACGCCGCGGTCGCGCTCGCTGCGGAACTCGGCCTGCCGGTCGTCGCGAGCAACGACGTGCGGTTCCTCGAACGCGACGACTTCGAGGCCCACGAGGCGCGCGTATGCATCCACGACGGCCGCGTGCTCGCGGATCCGAAGCGCCCGCGCCTGTACTCGAACGAGCAATACCTGAAGTCGCCGGCCGAGATGGCCGAGCTGTTCGCCGATCTGCCCGAGGCGCTCGAGAACACCGTCGAGCTCGCGCGCCGCTGCAACCTCGAGCTGTCGTTCGGCACCTACTACCTGCCCGACTTCCCGGTGCCGGAGGGTCACACGCTCGACTCGTGGATCCGCACGCAGTCGCGCGAAGGCCTCGCCGCGCGACTCGAGCGCCAGCCGCTCGCGCCCGGATTCTCGCGCGAGGACTACGACCGCCGCCTCGAGGTCGAGGTCGACGTCATCGTCAAGATGGGGTTCCCGGGCTACTTCCTGATCGTCGCGGACTTCATCAACTGGGCCAAGGACCACGACATCCCGGTCGGCCCGGGACGCGGCTCGGGCGCGGGCTCGGTGGTCGCGTGGGCGCTCGGCATCACCGACCTCGATCCGCTGCGCTACGGCCTGCTGTTCGAGCGCTTCCTCAATCCCGAACGCGTGTCCATGCCCGACTTCGACGTCGACTTCTGCATGGACAAGCGCGACCGCGTGATCGAGTACGTCGCCGATGCCTACGGCCGCGACCACGTCAGCCAGATCATCACCTACGGCACGATGGCCGCGAAGGCCGTGCTGCGCGACAGCGGCCGCGTGCTCGGCATGAGCTACGGCCACGTCGACAAGATCGCCAAGCTGCTGCCCAAGATGCCGCTCGACCTCACCCTCGAGGACGCGCTCGGCCGCAGCGAGAAATCGCGCAAGGAACCCGACCGCATCGTCGGCGAGTTCAAGGGACTCTACGAGGAGGACGACCAGGTCCGCGAACTCGTCGATCTCGCGCTCAAGCTCGAGGACCTCACGCGCAACGCGGGCAAGCACGCCGGCGGCGTCGTCATCGCACCGGGACCGCTGACCGATTTCGCGCCGCTGTACTCGGAAGCCAACGGCGAGGGCGTCGTCACCCAGTTCGACAAGGACGATGTCGAGGCCGTCGGCCTGGTCAAGTTCGACTTCCTCGGCCTGCGCACGCTCACGATCATCGACTGGGCGGTCAAGGCGATCAACGCGCGCCGCGCGCGCCACGGCGAGGCCGCGCTCGACATCGCGCAGCTGCCGCTCGACGACGCCAAGGTGTTCGATCTGCTCAAGCGTGCACAGACGGTCGCCGTGTTCCAGCTCGAAAGCCGCGGCATGCAGGGCATGCTCAAGGATGCCAGGCCCGACTGCTTCGAGGACATCATCGCGCTGGTGTCGCTGTACCGCCCGGGTCCGATGGAGCTGATCCCGAGCTTCTGCGCACGCAAGCACGGCCGCGAGGCGATCGAATACCCCGATCCGCGCACCGAGGCGATCCTGAAAGAGACCTACGGCATCATGGTCTACCAGGAGCAGGTCATGCAGATGGCGCAGATCGTCGGCGGCTACTCGCTCGGCGGCGCCGACCTGCTGCGTCGCGCGATGGGCAAGAAGAAGCTCGACGAGATGGCCAAGGAGCGTGCCAAGTTCCGTGCCGGCGCCGCGAAGGACGGCCTCACCGAAGTGAAGGCCGACGCGATCTTCGACCTCATGGAGAAGTTCGCGGGCTACGGCTTCAACAAGTCGCACGCGGCCGCCTACGCGCTCGTGTCGTACCAGACCGCATGGCTCAAGGCACACTACCCGGCCGAGTTCATGGCCGCGGTGCTGTCCTCGGACATGGACAACACCGACAAGGTCGTGACCTTCCTCGCCGAGGCACGCGCGCTCGGCCTGACCGTGCTGCCGCCCGTGATCAATGCCTCGGCCTACATGTTCGAGGCCCTCGACGGCGACACGCCCGGTGCACCGTCGCGCACGATCCGCTACGGGCTCGGCGCCGTGAAGGGCGTCGGCCAGGGCGCGATCGAGAACGTCGTCGACGCGCGCCGGCGCTCGGGCGACTACCGCGACCTCGCCGATTTCTGCCTGCGCGTGGACACGCAGAAGATCAACAAGCGCACACTCGAGGCGCTGATCCTGTCGGGCTCGATGGACGCGCTCGCGCCGAACCGCGCGAGCCTCATGGCGCAGCTGCCCGAGGCCACGCGCAACGCCGAGCAGACCGCGCGCAACGCGCTCGCGGGCCAGAACGACATGTTCGGCGCGAGCAGTCCGGCCGCAGCGCCGGTCGAGCTGCCGGTCGTCGACGAGTGGCCAGCCGAGCGCCGCCTCGCCGGCGAGCGCGACACGCTCGGCCATTATCTTTCGGGCCATCCGACCGACAGCTGGAAGGAGCTGCTCGCCAACGTCACCAGCTGCGCGATCGGCGAGGTCGACAAGCACTACCGCGTGCCCGCCAAGCGCGCCGACGGCGAACGCAACCGCTTCGCCGACCGCCAGGCGTTCACGCTCGCGGGTTCGGTCACGGGTCTGCGCAAGCAGGGCGACTCGCGCGCGTTCGTGAGCGTCGAGGATTTCTCGGGCCGCTTCGAGGCCGTGCTCTACCGCGAGACCTGGACCGAGTTCGCGCCGCTGGTCACACGTGACGCGATCCTTGTGTTCGAGGGCAACCTGTCGATCGACGATTTCTCGGGTGGCTACCAGTTGCGCACGCAGCGCGTGACGACGATCGAGGCCGCCTGCGAGCAGCGCACGCGTGCGCTGCGCCTGCGCGTCAACGGCGTCGGCGGCGATTTCGCGAACCGCCTGCACGCGACGCTCGAGCCGTGGCGCGGCGGCCATACGCCCGTGCGCGTCGCCTTCACCAACGCGAGCGGTCGCGGCGAGCTCGAGCTCGGCCCCGACTGGCGCGTGCGCGCGCACCCCGAACTGCTGCGTGCGCTCGACGCGCTCGACGGCGTGCTCGGCATCGATCGCGTCTACGGCGCGGCGATACCGGGCTGAGCATCACGCCGCGCGCGACGATCGTCCGCGCCGGCTTCGCTTCATCGCCCCCGACTCCCCCACAAGTCCTCGCTGCGCACGCGACGATCCCCTTGGTCGCGCAAGGCATTCGGGTCCGATCCTCCGCCCGCGTGTCGTGTGAACACCTGCGCGACGCGTTGCCGCAGCGCGGAATGAATTGCGAATAGGAATGATTGTCATTAAAATTACGTGATCCCTGTCTCATCGCCGTGCACCCCCGTGCGTGCCGGACCGTCATGACCCCGAGCGTTTCCCGCCACCGCCCGCACCGCCGCGTCGTCGCACGCGTCGTCGTGCTGTGCATGCTGCTCGTGGTGATGTCGTGGCAGGCGATCGCCGCACCGGCACCGCACGACGTGGCGCGCTCGCGCGTCGCGACGGAGCTCGCGTTCGAGGCGGGCGACCAGGACGTGCCGCCGCAACGGCTCGCCGACGAATGCACGGAATCGTGCAAGCGTCGCCGTGTCGGCGAAGGTCTCGGTGTCACGACCGATGTCGTCCACATCCCCTCCGCACCGACACCCGCGATCTGGACGTCGTTCGATGCGCCACGCGTCGCCGACGATGCCGCACTCCCGCTCGCGTTCCGGTCGCCGACCCATGGCGGTCCATCACGTCCCGCGAGCCTGCTCGCGAGCTGCCGCCGCGCCTGTCCCGGGCGCGCGCCCCCGTCCGCGCCCACGACGCGCTGACCGATCCGCGCGACGCCTGACGCGTCGCACCTGATCGTCCGCATCGCCCTCGACGACGCACCCGCGCGTGCGCGGGCGACGCACGCCGCGCGTCCTCCGACGCTTGCCGATACCCCGAATCCTCCGCGCGTGCGCCGAGCCGCCGCCAACCCGCGCGCGCGCCTGCTTCCTTCACCCTCCCACCGGAACCACCATGAATCCGACCCGCGCCATGTCCCTTCCCCGCCGTCACGCGCTCGCCGCGCTGATCGCCGCGACGTTCGCCCCGGCGGCCGCGTTCGCCGATGCCCCCGCCGACGCAGGCACCACCGAGATGCACCAGGTCGTCGTCACCGCGGCCGGCTTCGAGCAGAAGATCACCGACGCGCCCGCGAGCATCAGCGTCGTCACGCGCGAGGAGCTCGCCAAGCGTCCGTACACGAGCCTCATCGACGCGCTGCGCGACGTCGAGGGCATCGACGTCGGCATGGAGAGCACCGACAAGAACGGCATGGCGACCATCAGCATGCGCGGCATGCCGTCGGACTACACGCTCGTGCTCATCGACGGCCGCCGCCAGAGCAACGTCGGCGACCTCTACCCGAACAACTTCGGCGGCGGACAGTTCAGCTTCCTGCCGCCGCTCGCCTCGGTCGAGCGCATCGAGGTCGTGCGCGGCCCGATGTCGACGCTGTACGGCTCCGACGCGATGGGCGGCGTCATCAACATCATCACGCGCAAGGTCGCCGCGAACTGGCACGGCTCGTTCTCGCAGGGCTACACCTACCAGGAAGACGACCAGTTCGGCGACAGCCGCCAGACCGATTTCTACGTGGCCGGTCCGCTGATCCCGGGCACGCTCGGCCTCGCCGTGCGCGGGAGCCTCTACGACACCAAGGCGTCGAATCCCGAATGGGATGCGCTGCCCCTTCCGGATGGCACGCTGTGGGATCGTTCGCTCGGCTTCGGCGCGGGCGGCAAGCAGGTCGCGAGCACCAACTGGAATACCGGCGTGCGCCTCTCGCTGACGCCGAGCGAGAACCACGATTTCATGCTCGACTACGACATCTCGCGCCAGAAGCACGACAACTCGACCGGCCAGACCGGCACGCTCGACAGCCTCGACAGCCTGTGGCGCAGCGGCAACGCGACGTTCCCGAACCCGGACTTCGATCCGTCGCAGCCGGCCGGCCCGAACAACCCGGCGACGATCACGCGCCGCGTCGTGCAACCGCGCGTCGGCTACACCGCCTACCAGCGCTACGAGCGCGACCAGCTCGCGCTGACCCACATCGGCCGCTGGGACATCGGCACGAGCGAGACCAGCATCATGCGCTCGACCACCAACAACCTCGGCCGCTCGCTGCCGCTGACCGTCGCCGAACGCGCCGAGGTGCAGCAGCTGTGGAACGAGGTCTGCATCCGCCGCGGCATGGCGCCGTACTGCAACAACGGCAGCGGCGCGGCCGGCAACCTCGGCCTGCTCACGCCGGAAGAGCTCGCCGAGCTCGGCTCGTTCCTGCCGCGCCAGCGCCGCGTGCTCGAACTCGAAGGCCTCGTCCTCGACAGCAAGCTCGAGATGCCGCTCGGACGCCACATCCTCACCGTCGGTGGCCAGTACAACGACACCGACATGGAAGACGGCGTGTTCGGCATGGACGGCGCGGGCTTCCGCGACGGCACCACGCAGAAGCACAAGCAGTGGGCGCTGTTCGCCGAGGACAACTGGAACTTCGTCGATCCGCTCACCGCCACGTTCGGCGTGCGCTACGACGACCACAACATCTTCGGCGACCACATCAGCCCGCGCGGCTACCTCGTCTGGACGGCCACCGACGCGTGGACGTTCAAGGGCGGCGTCAGCACCGGCTACAAGACGCCCAAGCCGAACCAGCTGTTCCCGGGCATCACGGGCTTCGGCGGTCAGGGCGTCAGCCCGTTCGTCGGCACGCCGGGCCTGCAGCCCGAGACGAGCACGAACACCGAGCTCGCCGCGTACTTCGACAACGGGAATTTCAGCTTCAACGTCACCGCGTTCCTCAACAAGTTCAAGGACAAGATCGCCACGACCGACGCGGCGCCGAACTGCGAAGTCGCGCCGGCCGGCGTGTACTGCGTCGACGTCGGCCCGGGCTGGGCCGAGCTCGGCTACACGACCTTCAGCCAGGCGATGAACATCGAGCGTGCCGAGACGCGCGGCGTCGAGATCGCGGGTCGCGTCGTGCTGCCGGCCAACTTCACGCTGCGCGGCAACTACACGTTCACCGAGTCGGAGCAGAAGAGCGGCACCAGCGCGGGCCTGCCGATCGCCGGCGAACCGGCGCGCCACATGCTCAACGCCACGCTCGACTGGCAGGCCACCGAGACCCTCAACCTCGCACTGAGCGCGGAAGCGCGCTCCAAGCGCTACCGCACGCCGTCGACGACGACGCCGCAGCAGGGTGCGTACTACAAGGACTACGAGATCCTGCACTTCGGCGCGTCGTGGAAGCCCGCACAGTGGAGCTGGCTGACCGTGACCGGCCGCGTCAACAACCTGCTCGACAAGGACTTCATCGCGCAGACCTGCGAACTGGCCGCGTCGCAGCAGGAGTACCTCTGCTACGACGACTTCCAGGTCAAGGACAAGCGCCGCAGCGTGTGGCTGTCGGCGTCGGTCGAGTTCTGATGCATGTCCCTGCGCGCCGGACATTCCGGCGCGCAGGGACGCGGGGTCCAGAATCGGGGGCTCTTGTACGGCACAGGACTTGGGCAAATGAACCCGACCCCATGGTTCTTCGTTCGCCGCCGCGCGGCGTAACACAGCCTTAACCGCGCTGTCATCCCACCCTAGGGAAGTCCCCACGTCCTTCAGCCGACCCTGCTCCGGATACTCGCCGCGTGGCGCCCGCGCCCCCCGACTCACGCACCGAGGATCCGCACATGGTCGACTCCGTCAACCCCACCAACGTCTCGACGACCGCGCTCGACTACGCGCAACAACGCAGCCAGGTTCCCACCCAGACCACACCGGACGTCTCGCAGACCGCCAGCGATGTCCTCGATGTCGGCAAGAAGTTCTGGGGAACCGACGACTACGATGCGCGCGCCGAAGCCTTCGCCCAGGAAATGCAGAAGGGCGACGCCGAGTACCAGAAACAGCTCGTCGCCGAGGTGCTGCGCCAGGATCCGGGCGCCTTCAGCTCGTGGCTCAATCCGGGCCGCATCAACGACCTCGTCGACAGCGGCAAGATCTCGCAGACCCAGCGCAACGACATGGCGGCCGGCATCGCGGGCGCCTACAACGACGGCACGCTGCCGAGCAATCCGATCCACGACGCCAACGGCAACGTCGTCGGCACCGAGAGCGCGCTCGACGCGTTCCTCTACAACCGCAACTCGACGAGCACCGACGCCGTCGACAACCAGATCGAGAACGCGCGCAACCTGCGCGAGTTCGCCGAGTTCTTCGGCGGCCCGCACTACAACGCCGAGATCTCCGAGTTCCGCGAGAACTACAGCGAGCACCTGATCAAGGACTACGCGCTTAACGACAAGGTCGCCGACGGCGACCTGCGCAACCGCGCCGCGGTCGGCGCGGCGTCGGTGCTCAACGGCGACCCGACGCGCGGCGACATCGCCGCGAACGTGCTCAACAGCCTCGAGGAAGGCCAGCTCGCATCGTTCATGGAGCGCGTCGCCCATGGCAGCGAGCTCGTCTCGCCGGCTCACATCGACGGCATCATCGGCAGCAGTACGGTCGCGTACCGCGACGGGCTGCAGACCTCCGACGTCGCGCTGCCGGATCAGTTCTCGTCGCTCGTCGCGCAGGTCTCGCGCACCGACACGGCGGCCTCGCGCGAGGTCGCGGCCGATATCGCCCGCCTGCCGGCACAGAAGCCGGAGATCTTCGCCGAGAACCGCACCGGCAACTATCAGGAACGCGTCGATGCGATGGGACAGCTCTTCACGAGCCACTCCGAGCCGATCCTCGACGAACTGACCAAGTACGACCTCGACAAGGCCGGCAGCGTCGAGAACTCGACGACCAAGCAGTACATGCAGAACGCGTCCGACCTCGGCAGCCTGCTGAACGTCGTGGTGTTCAACAAGGACTCGACGTACGCGGGCACGGCGCGCGCGGAGATCATGGACTACGCGGCGGACCTCAAGCAGCAGATCAACACGACGGAAGGCAGCGCCGACGCCATGGAGCGACTGGCGATGCTGTCGGGTGCGGCCGATGACGCGATCACGCAGGGCTTCAACGACCTCAAGTCGCAGCAGGCGGCCCAGAAGGAACTCGTCTCGTTCATCGTCGACGTCGCCCTCGCCGGCGTGCCGCTCGACAAGCTCAAGGGCGGCGTGGCCGACTATGTCGGCGAGATCTTCAGCAACCCGCGCGTCTCCGAGGCCTTGAAGGGCGTCACCGGCGAACTCGTCGACAGCGGCACCGGCAAGCTCACCGACGCGGCCAAGGAAGCGCTGGCCTCCGCACTCGGACCCGATGCCGCCGAACTGCTCGATCAGCAGCAGGCCTCCAACGCGCTGCGCAACGCCATCCAGGGCGGCATCACCGATCAGCGTGACATCGCCGATGTGAGGAACTACGCCGAGGACGTGGCGCAGGGCATCAACATCTGGCGCAGCCAGTAATCCCCTCGCGGGAGGGCTTCGGGCACCGCCGGCGGTCACGTGACGTGACCGTCGGCGCTGCACCGACCCGACCGATGGCCCCCGCGACGGCCCGCCGGAACGGGCTATACTCGGCGACCGAACTTTCAAACGTCGCGGAATGAACCCCAACTTCCTCGAATTCGAAGCGCCGATCGCCGAACTCGAAGCCAAGATCCAGGAGCTGCGCCATGCCAGCCACGATCAGGCCTTCAACATCGAGGACGAGATCACCAAGCTTCAGGACAAGCTCAAGATCCGCACCGCGGAGATCTTCCGCAACCTGAGCCCGTGGCAGACCGCACAGGTCGCCCGCCATCCCGCACGTCCGTACACGCTCGACTACCTTGCGGTCATGTGCGACGAGTTCCATGAACTCGCCGGCGACCGCGCCTACGCCGACGACGCCGCGATCGTCGGTGGCCTCGCGCGCATCGACGGCCGCAGCGTGGTCGTGATCGGTCACCAGAAGGGCCGCGACACCAAGACCAAGATCCGCCGCAACTTCGGCATGCCGCGTCCCGAGGGCTACCGCAAGGCGCTGCGCCTCATGAAGCTCGCCGAGCGCTTCAAGCTGCCCGTGCTGACCTTCATCGACACGGCCGGCGCGTATCCTGGCGTGGGCGCCGAGGAGCGCGGCCAGAGCGAGGCGATCGCGCGCAACCTGCTCGAGATGTCGGAGCTCAAGGTGCCGATCCTGTGCACCGTGATCGGCGAAGGCGGCTCGGGCGGTGCGCTGGCGATCGGCGTCGGCGACCGCACGATCATGCTGCAGTACTCGACCTACTCGGTGATCTCGCCCGAAGGCTGCGCCTCCATCCTGTGGAAGAGCGCCGACAAGGCCCGCGACGCCGCCGAGGCACTCGGCCTGACCGCACCGCGCCTGCTCGAACTCGGCCTCGTCGACAAGATCGTGCGCGAGCCGCTCGGCGGCGCGCACCGCAATCCGCGTTCGATGGCGATCCGTCTCAAGGCCGTGCTGCTCGGCCAGCTCGAGGCCCTCGACCGCCTCGACACGCCGACGCTGCTCGAACAGCGCTACCAGCGCCTGCGCCGCTACGGCGCCTACAAGGCGGCCTGACGGATCCGCGGCGCTCCGCGCGCTGCACCTCCGCTCCAGACGACGAAGGGCCGCTTGCGCGGCCCTTCGTTTTTCCGGCATGTCCACTGCGCGATCAGTCGCGACGCGGGATGTCGACCTTGCCGCCGACGTTGCGATGCGTGGTGTCGCCGCTGCCCTGCGAACGCACGACGAGGTCGCCGCGCACGTCGCTGGCCGAGATGTCGCCCGAGCCGATCGACTCGACCGTGACATTGCGCCCGATGTCGCGCAGGGTCACGTCGCCCGATCCGATGTCGCCGATGCGCACGTCGCCGTCGACGCGCTCGAAATCGAGATCGCCCGAGCCGCCGCGGCGTGCCTCGACGTCGCCGCGCACACCGCGCACCCTGGCATCACCGGACCCCGTCGAGACGAGCGTGAAGCGGCCGACACTGTCGGCCTCGATGTCGCCCGAGCCGACCTTGGCGACGAGTTCGCCGGCGATGTCGCTGGCTTCGAGGTCGCCCGAGCCGGCACGGTAGTCGAGCGAGGCGAGGTCGCGCGCGACCACGTCGCCCGAGCCGGTTTCGACCGTCGCCGCGAGTGCGGCCGGTACGCGGATCTCGAGGTCGAGGTACGCCTTCTGCGAACCGAACAGCGACCACGACGATTTCGCATCGCGCTCGGCCTCGACGACGAGGCGGTCGCCGTCACGGCGCTGCGTCACCTGCAGGCGCTCGAGCAGCGCGGCATCGGAAGCGCAGGCCTTGCCGCGCACTTCGACGCGGGCGAGCCCGGCCACGCCACGCAGCTGCAGGTCGGTCGAGCCGAGCGCGACGGTCAGCGCGCGCAGGCCGGCCGCGTCGACATCGAAGTCGCGGCGCGCGCTGTGCGGGCAGTCGTCCGCGGCCGCGAGCGTGGCGCAGAACAGGAGCGGAACGAGGACGAGGCGACGCATGGCGATTCTCCCTTGAAGGTGGGCATGTGATACGGCCAGCGCCGAAAAGGTTTAAGCCGGAGGAACGGCCGCGCGCTCCTCCGCCTTGGCGCGATCCCACAACGCATCCTGTGCGGACAGCGGCTGGCCGGCCAGCGTCGTGCCCTGCTCGGCCGCGAGCGTCTCCATGCGACGGAAGCGCCGCTCGAACTTCGCGTTGGCGCCACGCAACGCGGCCGAGACATCGACCTTGGCGTGGCGCGCGACGTTGACACCGACGAACAGCAGGTCGCCGATCTCGTCGGTCAGGCGGGCGTGGTCACCGCCCGAGGCGAACTCGGCGCGCACCTCGTCGATCTCCTCGTGCAGCTTGTCGAACACGGGGCCGACATCGGGCCAGTCGAAACCGACCGTGGCCGCGCGCTTCTGCAGTTTCAGCGCGCGCTGCCACTCGGGCAGGCCGCGCGTGATGCCGGCCAGCGCACTCGTGTCGGTGTCGCCGCCGGCCTCGCGCTCGCGCTGCTTGATCGCCTCCCACGCGACCAGCACCTCGCCGGCGCCGTCGGCCTTCGCGTCGCCGAACACGTGCGGATGACGCGTGACGAGCTTGTCGCAGATCGAGGCGACGACGTCCTCGAAGCGGAAGTGCCCGGCTTCCTCGGCCATGCGCGCATGGAACACGACCTGCAGCAGCAGGTCGCCGAGCTCGCCGCACAGATCGGCGTAATCGCGGCGGTCGACCGCATCGGCGACCTCGTAGGCTTCCTCGATCGTGTACGGCACGATCGTCTCGAAGCTCTGTTCGAGATCCCACGGACAGCCGCCGTCGGGATCGCGCAGGCGCGCCATGATCGCCAGCAGGTCGTCGATCGTTCGCATACGCGTTCCCGTGGTCAAGAAAGGAACGCATTGTCCGCGCCGCGCGCGGATCGCGGAAGCCTCAACCCGCGCCGAGCAGCTCCGGCCACGCCACCGAGCGGTCGCCGAACGCGATGAACTCGGGATTGAGCAGCGAATCCCTGGTGTTGTACGCGAGCGTGCGGCCGTGCAGGTCGACCACGTCGCCGCCGGCCTCGGCGAGCACGCAGTGCGCGGCAGCCGTGTCCCACTCCGAGGTCGGGCCGAGGCGCACGTAGAGGTCGGCCTCGCCCGCGGCGATGCGCAGGAACTTGAGCGACGACCCGAGCGGCAGCAGCGTGTGCGTACCGAGCCGGTCGAGCATGCCGCCGAGGCGCGCATCGCCGTGCGAGCGGCTCCCCGCGACGACGAGTGCGGCCTGCCGCGGGCGCGTCGCCCAGCGCACGGCCTCGCCGTCTCCGGCACGTCGCCATGCGCCACCGCCGTGCCAGGCCCAGGCGAGCTCGCCCGTCACCGGCGCCTGCACGACGCCGATCACGGGACGGTGCGCGTCGATCAGCGCGATGTTGACCGTGAACTCGCCGTTGCGCTTGACGAACTCGCGCGTGCCGTCGAGCGGATCGACGAGCCAGTAGCGCGTCCATCGCGAACGCTCGGACCACGGCACGCTCGCCGATTCCTCGGTGAGCACGGGAATGTCGGGCGTGAGAGCGCGAAGGCCGGCGACGATGATCGCGTTCGCGGCGAGGTCGGCCGCGGTCAGCGGCGAACGGTCGTCCTTGTGCTCGACCGCGAACTCGCCGTCGTACACGGCGAGGATCGCCGCGGCGGCATCCTGCGCGATGCGGCACGCACCGAGAGCGAGCGCTTCGAGGCTCATGGGCGTGGCCGGTAGCGGCCGGCGAGGTACTCGCGCGCGATGAACAGCGCGGCGATCGAGCGGCCTTCGGTGACGTCGGGCTCGGCGAGCAGGGTGTGCAGCTCGGCGAGCTTCCACGGCACGACTTCGAGCTCCTCGGGCTCGTCGCCTTGCAGGCGTTCGGGGTAGAGGTCGCGCGCGATGACGACGTGCGTCATCGAACTCATGTAGGTCGGCGACAGCGACAGCGAGCCGAGGATGTGCAGCTCGCGCGCGCCATACCCGACCTCCTCCTTGAGCTCGCGGTTGGCGCCCTGCTCGGCGGTCTCGTCCTGGTCGAGGCGGCCTTTCGGCAGGCCGAGCTCGTAGCGGTCGAGGCCGGTCGCGTACTCGCGCACGAGGAGCACGGTGTCGTCGTCGAGCATCGGCACGATGATGACCGCGCCGAGCCCGGCACCGCGAAGGCGCTCGTGGGTGCGGCGCTCGCCGTTGGAGAACTCGAGGTCGATCTGCTCGGCGCGCAGGAAGCGGCTCTGCTCGACGGGACGCGTGGCGAGGACGATGGGCGGTTTGCGCATCCGCCGATTGTAGCCGGATGCGCCGTCCGATCGCAGGCGGTCAACGTGTCGCGAGGCGCGCGAGTGCGTGTGCGTGCAGCGCCGGCGGACCGGCCAGCGCACCGCGCACGCCGAGGTCGATCGCACCGCCTTCGAGCGTCGTGAACACGCCGCCGGCCTCGCGCACGATCACGACGAGCGCGGCGATGTCGAGGATGTTGAGGTCGGATTCGACCACGAGGTCGATCGCGCCTCGCGCGAGCAGGTGGTAGTGCAGGAAATCGCCGTAGCCGCGGATGCGACCGGTCTCGGCGACGATCGCGCCCCAGGCGGCCCAGCGCGCGGCATCGCCGGCGAGGGTCTTGAGGTTGCCGCCCGACACCGCCGTCGCGGGTCCGAAAACCTGCGCGTCGGACACCTGCACGCGACGTCCATCGTGCGCAGTGCGGCCGATGAACGCACCGCCGCCACGCACGGCCCAGGCGCGCTCGCCGTACTCGCAGGCGTCGGATACACCGAGCACGAGCTCGCCCGCGTGCATGAGCGCGATCTGCGTCGAGAAGAACGGGTAGCCGCGCACGAACGCCTTGGTGCCGTCGATCGGGTCGATGAGCCACAGGAACTCGCCGTCGCCCTCGCGACCCTCTTCCTCGCCGAGGAAGGCGTGGTCCGGAAAGGCCTCGCGCAGCACGCGCTTGATCGCGCCTTCGGCCTCGCGGTCGGCCTCGGTCACCGGCGTCGCGTCGGCCTTGGTCTCGATCGAGAAATCGCGCTCGCGGTAACGCGCGCGGATGCCGGGTGCTGCCGCGTCGGCGGCGGCGTGCGCGGCGGCGAGCGCACGCGCGAGGAACGCGGCGTCGAGGGCCACGCTCAGAACAACCGGAACAGCTGGCCGCGCAGCACGAGGTGCGACGAGCCGTCGGCCTGCGGCTGGCCGATGTAGCGCAACGCCTCCTGCACGCGTGGATCCCCGTTGCGCGCCGACAGGAACGCCTCGGCGTCGTAGGCCGTCGCCGACACCGTGAAACGCCCGGCGACCTCGAGGCCGCCGCGACCGTCGTCGGCGATCGTGCCGGCGATGCTGCCGTCGCCCTGCGAGGCGAAGTCGGCGAGGATGTCGGAGAAACGCGCCTCGGCCTGGCCTGTCACGCCGGCTTCGGTCCAGCGCGCGTTGCCGCTGCTCTCGGTGACGCGGCCGTCGACGAGCACCACGCGCGCGAGCGAGCCGGTGACGGCGCCGCGGAACTTGAGCGAGGGAACGTCCAGCACCGGATCGAACAGCGTCGCCGGCACGCGGAAGCGCACGTCGGTGGCGACGAGGCGGCCATCCCACTCGCGCTCGACGAGACCCGAACTCTCGATGTCGGCGCCCTTGATGCGCAGGTCGGCCTTGATGCGCCGCGCGAACAGCGGCGCCTTGTCGACGCGCCAGTCGAGTTCGCCGAGATCACGCCCGAACACGGTGACGCTGTCGGCATGGCCTTCCCAGATCGTGCCGCGCACGCCGACGAGCGAGACCGGACCGAGGCGCGACGCCACCTGGCGATAGGCCACGTCGGCCGGCAGCGTCCAGGCGATGACGCCGGCGACGACGGCCGCGACCGCGACGAGGATGAACAGCCACTTGATGATCTTCATCGGCACATCATGCAGAAAAGAGCGGAAGAATGCCCGCGTGCGCTAGGGCACGTCCTCGAGCGTGACGCGCGCGTTGACGAGCCCGGTGGCGTCGACGCGGTCGGCGGAGAAGTCGGTCACGCGCACGCCGTGGTCGCGCACGATCGCCTCGAGCCAGTCGGCGAGCACGTCGAACGGCGCGAACTCGAAGTTCGCGCGCACGCTGCGCGGCCCGACCGGCTCGATGCGCTTGAGCGCACCGTCGAGGCCGCCGCCACGCGCGCTCGCGTCGGCGAGTGCGAGCAGCGACTTGCCCTGGCGATCGGCCAGCGTACGCACGCCGGCGCTGCGCAGGCGCTGCACCTCGGCTTCGGCGACGCGCACGTAGGCATGGTCGCGGCGCGCGACGTCGAGGCGCTCGGCGAGACGGTCGCGTTCGCGCGAGAGTGGATACCAGCCCAGCCCCCACACGAGCAGCAGCGCGACCACGATCGCGCCGACCACGAGCACGCGGCGGTCGCGCTCGGCGAGGCCGTTCCACGATGCGACGAGGCTCATCGGCCCTCCCCGCGCACGCGCACGCGCCCGTCGACGCCGTTGTCGAGCGGATTGAGGCCGGTCACTTCGGCATCGAGGCCCGGGATCGCCGCGAACTGCTCGCGCAGGCTGTCGAGCGTGGCCACGTCGGGCGCGCGCAGGCCGAGCTCGAGCACGTCGTTGCGGTACTCGAGGCCGCGCAGCTCGGTACGCGTGGTCGCGCCGAGCACGGGCGCGACCTGGGCGAGCACGCGCAGCAGTCCGGTGCTCTCGCCGGCGCCGCGCAGGCGATCGACGCGCGAGCGCATGACCTGCTGCGGATCGAGCGAACGCTCACCGGCACCGAGATCGGGGAACGTGCGCTGCACGCTGTCGGCCATCGACGCCTCGAGGCGCGCGACCGAACGCTGCAGCTGGATCACTTCGAGGCCGCGCGCGGCGAACGCGAGCACACCGACGGCGGCAGCGATCACCACGGCACGACGCCACCAGCGCGTGCCGCGGGCGACGCGATGTGCGACCGCGAAACGTCCGCCGAGCAGGTTGAGCGGCGCCGCCTCGAGGTTTGCGGCGAGGAATGCGAACGGGTCGGCCATCGGCTCGACGGCCGCCCGGCTGCGCGGGCCCGTCATCGCGGCGACACCGCGCGCGTCACGCGCGGCGTGGACCTCGAGCGCGGGATCGGCACCGGCCG
>JASCPI010000004.1 GCA_029959555.1 Lysobacteraceae bacterium PS02065
CGCGCGCTGCGGCGATGCCGTCGCCGATCTCGAGCGGGCGACCGCGGGCTGGCGCGCCACGGGGTCGCTCGACGATTCGTACGCGCTCGCCCTCTCCTACCTCGGCCTCGCCTACTCGAAGACCGGTCGCGCACCGGACGCCATCGACGCGCTCCTGACGGCGCACGCGATGCTGGAAGCCTCGGGCCGCGACGAGGTCGCCACCGTGATGAACCACCTCGGTGGCGCCTACATGGCCGACGGCGACGCCGAGCGCTCGCTCGAATGGCGGCAACGCGCCTACGACTGGCACGTCGCGCGCGGCGCCGGCGAGAACCGCTCGGCACTGACCGTCCTCGGCAACATCGCGCGCGTGAAGTACGGCATGGGTCGCTGGCGCGAAGCGGAGGCCGATCTCGATCGCCTGATCCCGCTGCGCGACAAGGTGGCCGGAGGCAACCTCAGTGCCTGGTCGTTCTCCACGCAGGCCTGCTCCGTCGCGTTCTGGCGTTGGCAGCTCGACAAGGCCCAGGCTTGGTGCGACCGCGCGATGGGCGAAGCGGAACGCGAGGCCGGATCGGTGCGTCCGCGCGCGATCGTGCTGAGCTTCCGCGCCTCCCTGCGCACCCGCCAGGGTGATTACGTGGCGGCACGGGCCGACCAGGCGGAATCGCGACGCTTGTTGTCGACGATCGAAGGCCACTACAAGGACGTCCTGCAGTCCATGGGCGTCGACGAAGCCGAGAGGGTGCGCATCGAGGGTACGCCATCCGCGTTCATCGACGTGTCGGCGCCGTTGCTGCCGGCACCGGAGAACGACGCGAAGAGCATCGCCGGCTCCACGCTGCTGCTGGCCCGCTTCGCGCTCGCCTGCGCACAGGTCGAGACGGCTCCGGACGCTTGCGGGAACGATGCCGCGGCGCGCGCCGAACGCCTGCTCTCGCAGCTTCGCGCGGAGCATCCGTACCGCCTGCCTGCCGTCACCGCACTCGTGTCGCGTGCGTTGCGCCTCGGCGACGCACCCGATGCGGTCGAGAGGCTGCAGACTGCGATCGACGCGTCGCGCGCCGAGCTCGACGACGACCATCCATGGATCGCGGAAGCGCAGTCGGCGCTCGCGATCGCCGCGGATGCGAGCGGCGACGCCGCCCTTGCGCAGGGAGCACGCGCGGAAAGCTCGCGCAGCGCGCAGCGCCTGCCGTCTTCTCATCCGCTGCGGGCGTACCTGTTGCGCGGCGGCTGACGACATGGCCGACACCTGCACCTCGAGACCGGCTGTCGCCCACGCGGAACGGATGCGCGCATGACACGGAATCGTTCCAACCGGCGTTCCACGCAGAAGCCACCATGACGCCCCACGACCCCGCCCTGCTGCGTACGTTGTTCGATGCCGTCGTCGACCTCGACGCCGTCGAACGCCGCCGTCACCTCGACGCGCACTGCCCACCTTCGCTGCGTGAGGAGGTCGAGGCGATGCTCGAGGCCGACGCCGAAGCACACGACGGACCGTCGTCGTCGCGTATCGGCCAGCTTGCGGCCGGACTGAGCGACATGCCCGTACTGCCGCCGGCCGCCGGTACGCACATCGGCCCGTTCGAGGTCGTCGGCCTGCTCGGCGAAGGCGGCTACTCGACCGTGCTGCATGCGCGGCGCGATGTCGCCGGCGCGCGCCAGGAGGTCGCCCTCAAGCTGCTGCGCCGCAGCCTGCACAGCCCCGAGGCGCAGCGCCAGTTCCGTCGCGAGCAGCAGGCCCTGCTCGCGCTGCGCCACCCCAACATCGCGCGCCTCATCGAAGGCGGCGTCACGCGCGAGGGCCAGCCCTATATCGCGCTCGAGCTCGTGCAGGGCCGCGACATCGTCGAGTACGCCAGGAGCCATGCGCTCGACCTGCGCGCACGCCTGCGCCTGTTCGTGGTGGCCTGCCGTGCCGTCGATGCCGCGCATCGCGCACTCATCGTGCATCGCGACCTCAAGCCTTCCAACGTGTTCGTCGCCGACGACGGCGAAGTCAAGCTGCTCGACTTCGGCATCGCCAAGCTGCTCGTGGCCGACGAAGACGTCACCCGCACGATGCTGCCCGCGTTCACACCGGCCTATGCCGCCCCCGAGCAACGCGACGGCGGCGCGATCACCACAGCGACCGACGTCTACGCCCTCGGCGTACTGCTCGGCGAGCTGCTGACCGGCGAGCGCGTCAACGACGGCACCGGCCGCACACCCTCGAGCCGCATCAGTGCGACCGGAGGCGACGGCAACCCCACGCCGGTCACGCGTCGCCAGCTGCGTGGCGACCTCGACACGATCGTCATGAAGGCGCTCGCCGACGAGCCCGAGCGCCGCTACGCCTCGGCCGGCGCGTTCGCCGACGACATCGAACGCCTGCTCGCGGGACAGCCCGTCGTCGCGCATCCACCCTCGCGCTGGTACCGCACGCGCAAGTTCGTCGCACGCCACAAGGGCGGCGTCGCGACGACGGTCGCGTTCCTGCTCGCGATCTTCGCCTCGCTGGGCCTCGCGCTGTGGCAGGCGCATCTCGCGCGCGAGCAGGCTCGCCTCGCGCACGCGCACGCCGCGCGCGCCGAGACCGTGCGCCAGTTCCTCGTGGGCGTGTTCGAGCATGCGAGTCCCGACAGCTCGGGCGGCAAGCCGATCAGCGCACGCGACCTGCTCGCCAAGGGCGAGCAGCAGGCCGCGACCGCGCTGCGCGGCGAACCCGAGCTCGAGGCCGACGTACTGACCCTGCTCGGCCAGCTGCATATCGAGATCGGGGACTTCAAGGTTGCCCGCGATCTCCTGCAGCGCGCACTCGACATGAGCGCCGCGCCCGCGTTCGCAAGCGACGTGCGCATGCGCACGCTGACCGGCATGGCGCGCATCGACGGCGAGACCGGCGCTCACGACGAGGCGATCGCGCATGCGCGCGAAGCACTCGCGCTGATCAACGAGAACGATTCGCCAGCGGCTGCGGACATCGCCAACGCGCACGAGATGATCGCGAACGCGCTGATCTCGAAGGGTAAGCTGACCGGTGTCGAGGCCATGCTGCGCACCAACCTCGCCCGCGACGAGGCTGCACTCGGCAGGCGCCACGAGTATGTCGCGGACCAGTGGCTGCTGCTCGGCGTCATGCTCGGCGAGCAAGGCCGCTTCGACGAATCCGAGGAAGCCTTCGCCCACGCGATCGACGGCTTCCGCGAAGGCTTCGGCGAGAACAGCAATCGCCTCGCGCATGCGTTCAACGAGTACAGCAACATGCTCGTGGACAAGGGCGATCTCGCGAAAGCCGAAGCCATCCTCCAGCGCTCGCTGGCGATCCGCGTGGCGACCGTCGGCCCCGACCACCACGATGCCCTGACGGTCGAGGCCAACCTCATCTACATCGCCGAGATGCAGGGGCGCTTCGCCGAAGCGTTGCCCCGCCGCAAGGCCAACCTCGAGCGCGGCCTCCGCGCGGGCGCGCTGCACGACCGCAACATCGTCTCGTTGTGGAACGCGATCGGCCGCGACCATCGCGAGCTGGGTCAGTTCGAGGAGGCTTTCGCGGCGCTGGAGAAGGCCATCGAGATCTCGACGCGCTCACAGGGTCCGCGCAACAGCTGGCTCATCAACTCGTACTCGATCCTCGGCCCCGCGCAGATGCTCGGCGGGCGACTCGACGACGCCGAGCACACCGCCCGCGAAGGCCTGTCGATCAGCCTGGCGTCACAGCCAGAAGGATCCGCGACGACCGCCGTGCTGCGCGCCCTGCTCGGAACGGTGCTGCTGCGCCAGCATCGCATCGAGGAAGCGCGCACCGAACTCGAACTCGCCGCAGCGCCGTTCCTCGTCGCGCCGGGATCCGCGAGTACGCTGGCGCCGACGACCTTGTCGGCACTGAGCGAAGCCCAGTCGGCGGATGGCGACAACGTCAAGGCGCTCGCCACGGCCACGATCGCCGTGGCTGCGGGGCGCAAGGTGTTTCCACCCGGCCAGCCTCAGCTCGGCGCGACCTTGTTCGCGCTCGGACGCGCACAGCTCGACTCGGGCGATGCCGGCGCTGCCGTGGCGAGCCTGCGCGAAGCCCTCGCGGTGCGCAGTCCTCCGTATCCACCGGCGGATCCACGCGTACTCGAAGCCAAGGTGCTCCTCGCAGCAGCGCTCAGGCGCGCGGGCCACGCGGACGAGGCACGCGACCTGACCGCGTCGATCCGCGCGCAGGTCGATGCCTCGCCATCCGCGTACGCGAGGGAGCTCGAACGCGGGTTCCAAGAATGACCTCGAACGCTCACCGCGCCCTTCGCCCGAAACGGATGCGATCGCAGCGCATGCCGCATAGACAGGCCCGGCATCGCGCCATCTCCTCCCATCGGCCAGGCAGGCTCACGATCGCGCCGTCTCCGGCGCCTTCCCTGCATTCGCGAAACCTTCCACAGCGTCCCGGAACGATGCCATGACCACCGCCGATCCGGCCCGCCTGCGCGACCTGTTCGATGCCGCGGTCGATCTCGATGCGGCGGCGCGGCGCGCTCATCTCGATGCGCACTGCCCTCCAGGCCTGCGCGCCGAGCTCGAGGCGATGCTCGCCGCCGATGGCGAGACGCATGACGGGGCGTCGCCGACGCGCATCGAACGGCTCGCCGGGGTCCTTTCCGACGATGCCTTTCGAACACCCGATGCCGGCACACGCATCGGGCCGTTCGAGATCGCCGGCCTGCTCGGCGAGGGCGGCTTCGCGACGGTCCTGCACGCCTGGCGCGACATCGGCGGCGCGCGCCAGGAGGTCGCCCTCAAGCTGCTGCGGCGCAGCCTGCACAGCCCCGAGGCACAGCGCCAGTTCCGCCGCGAGCAGCAGGCCCTGCTCACCCTGCAGCATCCCAACATCGCGCGCCTCATCGAGGGCGGCGTGACCGACGCAGGCCAGCCTTACCTCGCACTGGAGCTCGTGCGCGGCAGCGACATCGTCGAGCACGCGAAGTCGCGTGCACTCGACCTGCGCGCGCGCCTGCGCCTGTTCGTCGTGACCTGCCGCGCGGTCGACGCCGCGCACCGTGCACTCATCGTGCATCGCGACCTCAAACCCTCCAACGTGTTCGTCGCCGACGACGGCGAGGTCAAGCTGCTCGACTTCGGCATCGCCAAGCTGCTGGAGGCCGACGAGGATGTCACCCGCACGCTGCTGCCTGCGTTCACCACCGCCTATGCTGCGCCCGAGCAGCGCCGCAACGGCGTGATCACGACCGCGACCGACGTCTACGCGCTCGGTGTCGTGCTCGGCGAGCTGCTGACCGGCGAGCGCGTCAACGACGGCAGCGGTCGTACGCCGTCGAGCCGCATCAGTGCGACCGGCGGTGACGGCAGCCCGTCGCAGGTCACGCGACGCCAGTTGCGCGGCGACCTCGACACGATCGTCATGAAGGCGCTCGCCGAGGAGCCCGAGCGCCGCTACGCCTCGGCCGGCGCCTTCGCCGACGACATCGAACGCCTGCTCGCCGGCCAACCCGTCGTCGCGCATCCGCCGTCGCGCTGGTATCGCACGCGCAAGTTCGTCGCGCGCCACAAGGGCGGCGTCGCGACGACGGCCGCGTTCATGCTCGCGATCCTCGCCTCGCTCGGACTCGCGCTGTGGCAGGCGCGTGTGGCCCGCGAGGAGGCCCACCGCGCCAACCAGCAGACGCAGCGCGCCGAGGCCGTGCGCGATTTCATCGTCGGCCTGTTCGATGCAGCCCAGCCCGAGGTCCCGCGCGAGAAGCGTCCGGGCATCGAGGAGCTCGTCGACGAAGCCTCCGACCGCATGCTCGCCGACGCCAGGCTTCCGCCCGCGACGCGACTCGACCTGTTGCTGGCACTCGCACGCGTGACGCAATCGCTCGGATCGGCGCCGCGGACGCACGCGCTGCTGGATCGCGCGCAAGCGGATGTCGACACGCTGAAGCTCCCCGCCGGCTCGGATCCCGCACGCCGACTCGACGTGTTGCGTGCCGAAGCGTGGCTGGCCGAATCAAAGCCCAACGCCGTACGCGAACGGCTCGGAACGTCCCGCACGGCGATCGCGTCACACGGCGACATGCTCGCCGTCGCCACGTTGAGCACTCTGGCGAGCGCCGAAGCCGGCGACAACGACATCGAGGCAGCACGTCGCACATACGCCGACGCGAGGAACATCGCCGCGACGCTGGGCGAGGACGCCGTACGAGGCGTCGACCTCGCCGAGGCCGAGAGCCTCGCCCTGTCGCAGCGGTTCGGCGAAGCACTCGCGCTCGCGAAGACGACACGCGAGCACTGGGCCGCCGCGGGCGCACCACCCGATCGCGACATGATCGGCCTGCTGCTGACGACCGCCAACGCGTCCTCGGCCACGGGCGACGTCGAGCAGGCCGATGCCGCCTACCGCGAGGCGATCGCGCTCGCCGAGCGCGTCTACGCGCGCCCGCACCCGGAGACGGCGTGGGCCATCGGCGTCTACGGCAGCTTCCTCGTCTCCAAGGCCCGCTACGGCGATGCCGAGCCCTACATCGAGCGCGCGCTCGCCATGCGGCGCAACCTGCTCGGCGACACGCACCCCGACACGCTCAACGCGTTCGCCGCGCTCGGCCGCCTGCGCGCGGGGCAACGGCGCCATGCCGACTCTCGCCACGCGTTCGAGGAAGGCATCGCGAACTGCGAAGCCGGTGGCGTGCACCATCCCGTATGCCCGCGCCTGCTCGGCTCGCTCTCGCAGATCCTCATGGACGCCGGCGATGCCGAACAGGCGCACGCATTCGCCCTGCGCGCCGTCGAGGAGCAGATCAAGCTCTCCGGCGACGACAGCCCGCAACTCGTCTCGCCGCTGCAGTTCCTCGCCCGCGTCGAGGTCCGCCGCGAACGCCACGACGACGTCCTGCGCACGACCGATCGCATCCTCGCGATCGCGGCGAAGAACGGCAGCCTCGCCTCGAAGGACGTGCGCAGTGCGCGCTTCTACCGCGCGAAGGCGCTCGACGCGGTCGGCCGCCATGACGAAGCGCTCGCGCTCATCCTCGAGGTCGTCGCCGAACAGCGCGCGAAGACGCCGGACGAGAAGACGACATTGTTCTCGATGCTCGCCCTGCAGGCGCGCGCGCTCGCCCGTGCGGGACGCGTCGACGAGGCCAGAGCCACGGCCAGCGAAGCCCTCGCGATAGACCCAAGGCCGTCCGGCGTCACCCCGGCCACGCTCGTCGAGCTGCAGCGCATCGCCGGGCATGCGGGCGGCGGCTGAACGGCGCGCCCGACGGGATGCTGGATTCGAACGGGCAGGTATCCGCCAGGCCTTGCGGGCGACCTTGCCCCTGTCCCGGCGGACCGTCGCGACACGCGTAGGCGCCGTCGCGGTGATCGCGACGCGGCCGCGATCCACGCCGGTGGCAGGGTCGAAGACCGGATGGCGTTTCCCTCGGCTGACCCACAGCCGCGAGAATCCCCATGGACACGCCGACCGCCCGCCGGAAGCCGTTCATCGCCTGCCCGGCCTTGTTGTTCTCCGCTGCCTGCGCGTTCCACGGCGCGCCCGTGCTCGCCGCGACCTACATCGTCGGAACCGGCAGCGGCTGCACCCATTCCACGCTGGCGTCCGCGATCACCGCGGCCGAGTCCAGCCCTGGCCCGGACACGATCCGCCTCACGCGCAGCATCGCGTACACGCAGGTCGCCGCGACGATCACGACATCCCAGCAGCTCGACCTCGTCGGCGGCTTCGCGACCTGTGCGCAGGCCGAACCCGACGGGCCCCTCACCGTGCTCGACGGCGCGGGAGGTGCGGCGGAACCGGTGCTGCGCATCACGGGCAATACCGGTGCGGTCGTGCGGCTGGCCTCGCTGACGATCCGCAACGGCGACGAGGACGGTACCGGCTACGGCGGCGGCATCCACTTCCGCGGCGACGGCACGCTCGAGATCGCGCACACGGCGATCGCGCAGAACACCGCGGGCTACGGCGGCGGCATCTACGCCGAAGGACTGGGCCCCAACGCGAGGCTCGTCGTCGGCGCCGACGTGAGCATCGCCTCGAACACGGCACGCTACAGCGGAGGAGGCATCTACCTCGAAGGCATGCGCATGAGCATGACCGAGCCGGGCAGCGTGATGTTGCTCAACAGGGCGATGGGCACCACTGTCGGGGGCGTGCTGACGGGAGGCTATGGTGGCGGACTCATGGTGCTGACCGGCACGCATTCCGCGGTTGCGACGCTGGGCTCCACGGGACCCGGCCATATCGGCGTGCTCTACCAGAACGAAGCCGTCTACGGCGGTGGAGCCGCCGTGATCGCCGCGGACGACGACCACGCCGAGGGGCGCATCGTGATCGCCGGGACCGATCCGGACCATGGGGTGGGCGTCGTCGGGAACACCTCGTCACTCGGAGGTGGACTCTACGGCCGGCCTTACTGCACCACCGTCGGGGGATGCGTCAACGCGAACTTCTATCTGAGGAACTTCTCCATCTCCGACAACACCGCATCGGACGGCGCGGCCATCTATCTGGCCGACGACGAAGCCACCATAGGCAATCGGGGCTCGTCACTGTTTTCGCTGACATCGCAAGGGTCCGGACTCTGCCTGCCAGGAAGAGCGTGCGGCGAGATCAGCCGCAACCTGGCAACCGGCTCTTCGTCGGGCGGCGGCGCGATCATCCGCATGCGCGGCAATACGAGACTGGCCCTGGGCGAGGTCGGGTTCGGCCTCCAGACCCAATGGGGCGCCGTCATGAGGGCCAACCAGGGACAAAGGCTCATCTATGCGAGCAATAACGACACGCGGGTCCAGCTCGACAACCTCCTGATCGCCGACAACGTGGTCGGCCAGGAGCTGATTCGCCATGCCGGCGAAAACTTCTCCGAGTTCATCCTGCGCAACGTCACGATCGCCGGCAACCAGATCGGCGCGGGACACGTGCTCGCCAAGCACGAGCGCACGACGATCGAAGCCTCCCTGATATGGCAGCCCGGCAAGACGACGCTGCAGTCCAGCGGAGGGTCGCTCGATGTCGCCCAGGTCATCGCGTCCGAGGTCGCCAGCCTCGCCGCCGGACCCGAGGCGGTCGTGGCCGAGCCGCGATTCACGGATCCCGCACGCGGCGACTACACGCTGCGGGCAGCCTCCCCGGCCGTGGATGCGGCACTACCGACGGGAGAGATCGTGCGTGACGCGCTCGGCAATCCCCGCGACGTCGACCTGCCTGTCAAGCTCAACTCGCGCGGCTCGCGCGATATCGGTGCGTTCGAGCGGCAGGCGCTCTATCCGCTCGTGCTCAACGGCGATTTCGACGCCGACATGAACCTGTGGACGGAAGTCTTCAGCGGCGTGTCGTCGTGGACGAACGAGCAGAACACCGTCGGCGCGACCGGTTCGGGTTCGATCAAGGTGAGCCAGACCAACGTCGCCTACGGACAGGCGATCCGGGGACGCCGGCAGTGCATCCACCTGCCCGGCCCCGGCATCTACGCGCTCAACGGCTCGGGCCGCGGCACCGGCAACTTCACGGTGCCCGGCGACATCGCGCAGCTGAACTGGGAGTACCGGCGCAACGGTGGCGAAGCCTGCACGCAGGGCGCGCCGACCAGCAGCGGTACGCTCGTGCTGTCGAACCGCGCGGGCTGGTCGCGCGCGTTCGCGCCGGCGCGCATCGTGGTGACGCCGGCGGAGTGGATGTACGTGAGTTCGATCAGCATCGAGCTCGTCGGCGTCGAGAGCGGCGTCTCGGGTGAACCGCGCACGACGAACACCTGGTTCGACGGCATCACGCTCGAGATCGAGGGCTCGGACACGCTGTTCAGGACCGGCTTCGATCCCTGAGGGAACCCGCGTGGCAGGTTTTCGTACCGGACGGCGTTGATCCCTCCGGTACACACCTTGCCCCGGAGGTTCCGATGTCGTCCGACCGAGTCCCTGCTGCATCAGTCCTCGCCGTTCTCCTGCTGCTTGCGGGCGCCGTCGCCGTTCCCGAGGAGGCACGCTCGGCCACCTACGTGGTCGGCGCCGGGACAGGATGCACGCACAACACGCTCGCAGGCGCCCTCGCCACCGTCGCCGCCACGCCCGGCTCGCACACGGTCCGTGTCACACGCTCGACGGGCCACACGCAGATCGCGGTGTCGCTGACGACCGGGCAGACGCTCGACATCACGGGTGGCTTCGCAACCTGTGCGCAAACGACGCCGGACACGACGCCGACCGTCCTCGACGGTGCGGGCGGCGCCACCGAGCCGGTCATGCGGATCACCGTCAACACGGGCGGCATCGTGCGCCTCGATCGGCTCACGATCAGGAACGGCGACGAGGACGGTGCGGGCTACGGTGGCGGCATCTACTTCCGTGGCGACGGCGTACTCGAGATCCAGCGCAGCAACATCACGAACAACACCGCAGGTTACGGCGGCGGCCTCTACGCCGAAGGTCTGGGCTCGGCCGCCCTGCTCAGGATCGGCGCCGACGTGTACATCGGTTCCAACACCGCGCGACTGAGCGGAGGAGGCATCTACCTCGAAGGCATGCAGATGGAGATGGTGTCGCCACGCACCATGCTGGCGGCCAATAAGGCACTCGGCAGCGGCGGCGAGGGCGGTTACGGTGGTGGGCTGATGATGCTGTCGGGATCGCATCCGACCGACGCGCGTATCGACACCACCGGACAGGGTGACGTCGGCGCCATCTTCGGCAACGAGGCACGCTACGGCGGCGGCATCGCGATCTACGCGGCGGATGCCGAACACGAGGACATGTCGTTCATCGTCGCCGGTACGAGCGCGCTGGCACCGGTCCGCATCCGCGGAAACTCCGCCTCCGTAGCGGGCGGTGGCCTCTACGTGAAGCCGGCGATCGACTTCTCGTTCGACGCGGTTTACATCCACGCGAGGTTTCGCAACTTCGCGCTCAACGAGAACTCCGCTGCCGATGGCGCGGCTGCCTATATGGACTTCGACGACATCGACGGTCCAGGCGCGCACCTCTACTTCAACTCGACCGATGAGGGGACGTGCCCGCTGAACCGCCCATGCGGTGAAGTGTCGGCGAACGATGCCCACGACGGCATCGGCCCCACGGAAGGCGCGATCCTGCGCCTGACCGAGGGAACCCAGTTGTCGATCAACCAAAACGTGGCCAGCGCGGGTATCGGTGCCGGCGTGATCATGCAGGACAACCGGGGAGGTCGGCTCATCTATTCGAGCAACCAGGGAAGTCCGGTCAGACTCGACAATGCCGTCATGAGCGGCAACCAGGTGAGTCAGGAATTGATCCGCCTGGCTGGCGACGAGTTCAGTTACCTGTGGCTGCGGGGCGTCACGATCGCCGGCAACGACATAGGATCCGGCCACGTGATCGCGAAATCCGACGACAGCACCATCGACGGGGCCATCATCTGGCAGCCCGGCAAGAACAGCCTGCAGTCGAATGGTGGCTCGCTCGTCGCGAGATCCGTGATCGCATCGGAAGTGTCGAGCCTCGGCGGTGGGCCGGAGGCGCTCGTGCGCGATCCGCGCTTCACCGACCCCGACCGAGGCGACTTCACGTTGCGGGCCGCCTCGCCCGCGATCGATGTAGCCATGCCCGGCAACAAGGAGCTCAAGGACGTCCTCTTCCGTCCCCGCAACGTCGACATCCCTCTCATCCCGAACCGCTCGGGCCCGCGCGACATCGGTGCCTACGAGGTCCAGTTCCTGCCCGCCCTCGTCCAGAACCCGGATTTCGACATCGACCTGCACCAATGGGCGACCGTCACGGCGGGTGTCACCACACGCGACGCGCTCAACGCCATCGGCCCGACCGACTCGGGATCGGCGAAGATCACCCAGACCAACGTCGCCTACGGCCAGGCGATCCGTGGCATCCGCCAATGCGTGCACCTGCCGGGGCCGGGGCTCTACGCGATCAACGGCTCCGGTCGCGGTACAGGCAACATCACCACAGGCGGCGACATCGCGCAGCTCCACTGGGAGTACCGCCGCAACGGCGGCGAATCCTGCACGCAGGGCGTGGCGACGCTGAGCGGCGTGCACTCCCTCTCCAACTCGGGCAGCTGGTCGCGCCCCGCCAACCCGGCTCTCGTCTCGGTCGAGCCCACGGAGTGGAACAGCAACACCTCGATCACCGTCACGCTGGTCGCCATCGAGAGCGGCGTCTCGGGCGAGCCACGCACGACGAGTGCGTGGTTCGACGGCGTGCGTGTCGAGCGTGCCACCGACGACACGATCTTCAGGAACGGCTTCGACTGAGCCGTCCGCGGCATCGTCGTCCCTCGTGAACGGGAGACGCCACCACTTTCACCGGCACTCGACGGCGGCGCCCGACGCCGCGCGCGGTGACGCCTGCATACGCGCACGCATCCACACACCCGGCGTGCCCTTCGACCGACACCGCGCCGCACGTCGTCGCGTGCATTCGTATGCGTGATGACGCGATCACGCGACGTCGCGGCACGCATCACGCGAACGTCGAAAAACACGATGGCAGGATCCCGCGCGGGACAGCGTTGCCCGCAAGCTGTTCCCAAGCACCGAGGTTTCCATGGACGTTTCATCCCTCCGCGCTTCCCCGGCGGCCCGCCTGCTCGCGCTCGCACTCGTCGCCGGCGCATGCCCTGCAACCGATGCGGTCGCCGCGACCTTCACCGTCGGCACGGGCACCGGCTGCTCGCACTCGACCTTCGCCGATGCCATCACTGCGGCCGAAAACAGCGCGGGCGCCGACACGATACGTCTCACGCGCAGCATCGCCTACAACCAGGTCTCCGCGGTCATCGCGACCTCGCAGGAGCTCACCATCACCGGCGGCTTCGCGACGTGCACGCAGGCGGCCTCCGACGGCATCCTGACCGTGCTCGACGGTGCCGGCGGCGCGGCGACATCGGTGCTGCGCATCACTGGCAATACAGGCGCGATCATCAAGCTGGAATCACTGACGATCCGCAACGGCGACGTCGGCGGCACCGGCTACGGCGGCGGTGTCTACTTCCGCGGCGACGGCATCCTCGAGATCCAGCGCAGCGCGATCACCAACAACGTCGCAGGCTACGGCGGTGGCATCTACGCCGAAGGCCTCGGCGGAAACGCCGAGCTCGTGATCGGCACGAATGTGTCGATTGTCGGCAATACCGCGCGCTACAGCGGTGGCGGTGTCTACGTCGAAGCGCTCGAGATGACAATGGTCGATCCGGGCAGCACGATCTTCAACAACGAGGCGACCGGCGTCGGCACCGAAGGCGGGTACGGCGGCGGGCTCATGGTGCTGACCGGCGATTACACCGCCATCGCCAGGCTCGGCTCCACCGGGCCGAACCATGTCGGCGTGCTCTACGGCAACCTCGCACGCTACGGCGGTGGCGCCGCCGTCGTGTCGCCGGATGACGAACATCGTGACGCGACGATCTCGGTGGAGGGGACGGACCCGAACCACTGGGTCGGCATACGCGGCAACAAGGCCACCGTTGCAGGCGGCGCGTTCTATGCGCGATCGGCGTACTCCCTCAACGGCGGCATCTCCAACGCGGACATCGACCTTCGGAATTTCTCCATCTCCGATAACGAGGCGCCTGACGGGGCTGCGGCCTATCTGATCGGCGAGGGCGTATCGAAAAGCAGGATGTTCTTCACGCCGAGCCGTGGAGGAGGTCAGTGTCCACCGGGGCGCGTCTGCGGCGAAATCAGTCGCAATGATGCGTTGGACGGCACACAGGTGACCACCGGGGCCATCCTCCATCTGAGGGAGGAATCGATCGTCTCGTTGGGAGAATGGTTCGGAACGATCGGCGTGCCCTCGCGCTGGGGCGTCGTGATGCAGGAGAACCGCGGCGGACGACTGTTCTACGCGAGCCAGAACAACACCACCCTCCATCTGGACAATGTCGTCATGACCGACAACCAGGTGAGCCAGGAACTCATCCGCCACGCAGGCGAGGACTCCTCATGGTTACGGCTGCGCAACGCCACGATCGCCGGCAACACGATCGGCGCGGGACACGTCCTCGCGAAGTTCGACGAGACAACGCTCGACGCCTCGATCATCTGGCAACCCGGCAAGACCACGCTGCAGAACAACGGCGGCACCCTCGCCGTGACGCAGGTGATCGCCTCCGAATTCGGCAGCCTCAACGCTGGCCCCGAAGCTTATGCCGCCAACCCGCGCTTCACCGATCCGGCACGCGGCGACTATTCGATCCGCGCCGCATCGCCGGCCGTCGACGGCGCGGGGGCCTCGCCGTCGATCCTGGGTGACGTGCTCGGCCTGCCACGCAACATCGACCTCGACTCCGCCGCGTTCTCGCGTGGCCCGCGCGACATCGGCGCCTACGAGCGGCAGTCGCTCGAACCGCTCGTGCTCAACGCCGATTTCGACGCCGACCTCAACCTGTGGACCGAGATCTTCGCGGGCGTGTCGTCGTGGACCAACCAGCAGAATGCGACCGGCGCGACCGGTTCCGGATCGGTCCACGTCACCCAGACCAACGTCGCGATCAACCAGGAGATCCGCGGCCGCCAGCAGTGCGTGCACCTGCCCGGCCCGGGCACGTACGCGCTGAACGGATCGGGCCGCGGCACCGGCAACATCACCGTTCCCGGTGATGTCGCGCAGCTCAACTGGGAGTATCGCCGCAACGGCGGCGAAGCCTGCACCGACGGCACGCCGACGACATCGGGAACCTTGATGCTGTCCAATCGCGCGTCATGGTCGCGCGCCGCCGTACCTGCGCGTGTCACGGTGACACCCGCGGACTGGACCTTCGGCAGCTCGATCACGATCAGGCTCGTCGGCGTCGAGAACGGCGTGTCCGGAAGTCCACGCACGACGAATGCGTGGTTCGACGGCATCACGCTCGTGCGTGAACCCGCCGACGTGATCTTCCGCAACGGATTCGATCCCTGATCGATGAGCCAGCTGCCACGCGTGCGTCACGACACGCACGCGTGGCAGCCCGACGCTTCAGTTGGCGTTACTCGCTGATGCACTCCCAGCAGCGAGGTTCCCATGGACGTTTCCTCCCTTCCACGCGTGCCGATGCTCGCCGCACTCGTGGCCTGCAGCACGCTCTCCGCATCGGATGCCCTCGCGGCGACCTTCACGGTCGGCACCGGCAGCGGTTGCACGCATGCGACGCTCGGCGCCGCGATCACCGCGGCCGAGAACAGCGCCGGCGCCGACACGATCCGGCTCACGCGCAGCATCGCCTACTCGCAGGTCGCCGCGACGATCACGACCGCGCAGGAACTCACGATCACCGGCGGCTTCGACACCTGCACACAGGCTACGAGCGACGGCATCGCGACCGTGCTCGATGGTACGGGCGGTGCCGCGGCACCCGTGCTGCGCATCAACGGCAACACCGGTTCGATCGTGCGGCTCGATACGCTCACGCTACGCGGCGGCGACGTCGGCGGCACCGGCTACGGCGGCGGCATCTACTTCCGCGGCAACGGCATCCTCGAGATCCAGCGCAGCACGATCATGCTCAACACGGCCGGCTACGGTGGCGGCATCTACGCCGAAGGCACCAGCGACCGCGCCGAACTCGTCATCGGCGCAAACGTGCTCGTCAACTCGAACACCGCGCGCTACAGCGGCGGCGGCATCTACGTCGAAGGCCTCGAGATGACGATGGTCGATCCGGGCAGCTCGATCGCGTTCAACAAGGCGCTCGGTACCGGCAATGAAGGCGGCTACGGCGGCGGCCTCATGCTGCTCAGCGGCGCGAGCACGACCGTGGCCACGCTCGGCACGACGGGCCTGAACAACCTCGGTGTGCTGTACGGCAACGAGGCGCGCTACGGCGGCGGCGCCGCGGTGGTCGCGGCGGATGATGTCGATCGGGATGTGACCCTCGTCGTCAACGGCGTCGATCCCGAGACGCGCACACGCGTTCGCAGCAACTTCGCCTCCGTCGCGGGCGGCGGACTCTATGCACGTTCCGACATCGATGGAGTCATCCCCACGTACCACGACGCGAGCATCCATCTCCAGAATTTCGAACTTTCCGACAATGAAGCCCCCGATGGCGCAGCTGCCTACATGGACTACGACAACTCGATCATCAATGGGGACGCACCATCGTCGCTCTCGTTGTTCCCGGCATCGCTCAACGGAAGCTGCCCACCCAGCAAGGTTTGCGGCGTCATCAGCGGGAACAAGGCAGGCGACGGCACGAATGTGACGAACGGTGCCATCGTTCACACCAACAGATCCTACCTTTACGTCAACGAGTCACGAGGTGGCCCGAATCCCGTCAACGCCCGTGCGGGGCTTTTGGTGCGCGGCAACCGCGGCGGCAGCGTGATCCGATCCACCGACGGCATCGTCAACATTACCAACGCGCTCATCAGCGATAACGTGGCGAGCCAACAGGTGATCACCAAGACGGACGATTACTTTTTCACGATCCTGCGTGCCGTGACGATCGCCGGCAACGAGATCGGTTCGCCACATGTCGTATCACTTGACGGCAACCTGATCCTCTCCAACACGCTCATCTGGCAGCCCGGCAAGACCACGCTGCAGTCCAGCGGCGGATCGCTCACCGTGCAGTCCGTCATCGCGTCCGAAGTCGCGAGCCTCAACGCCGGTCCCGAAGCCCAGATCAGGCCGCCCCGTTTTACCGACCCCGCGCGTGGCGACTACACATTGCGCGCGGCGTCCCAGGCCATGGATGCCGCACCAGCCCTCAGCGGCGTCCAGAGCGACGCGCTCGGCCGACCGCGTGTCGTCGATCTTCCGTTCGCGGCCAACTTCCGCGGACCGTTCGACGTCGGCGCGTTCGAACGTCAGACCCTGCTGCCGATCGTGCTCAACGGGAATTTCGACGCCGACATGAACCTGTGGGCGCAGGTCACGCCGGGCTCGTCGTGGGTGTCGGACCAGAACGCCTCGGGCGCCACCGGCTCGGGATCGATCCTCGTGAACGCCACGAACGTCTCGCCACCGCGCTTCGTTGCGCGTTCGCAGTGCGTGCACCTGCCCGGGCCCGGCCGCTACCTGCTCAACGGTTACGGACGCAGCAGCGGTACGACGATCGCCAATCGCGACAGCACGCTGCTGCACTGGGAGCTTCGGCACGGCGGCTTGGAAGCCTGCACCGATGGCGCACCCAATGCGTCGGGCGACCACTTCCTCGGCGCGAGCACGAGCTGGCGCCGTCCCGACACGCCGGCTGTCATCGATCTCACGCCGGCGCAATGGACGAACACGAGTTCGCTGACGGTCTACCTCGTCGTCTACGACAACGGCGTGGTCGCGCCACCGAACAACAGCGCCGTCGGCTGGTTCGATGGCATCACGCTCGAGGTCGTGGAAGGCGACATCATCTTCCAGGACGACTTCGATCCCTGATCGACGGGCACCTGCCACGCGTGCGTCGCGATACGCATGCGTGGCAGCGCCACGCGTCTCGGCGTCCGCACGCGCCCGCTCCCCGTATTCCTAGACAACCGGAAACCCTGCATGCAACGCTTCATGATCGAACGCGACCTCCCCGGCGCGGGCGCGCTGCCCGATGCGGTCCTGCGGCTGATCGCGCGCAAGTCCCTCGCTGCACGTGAGACCTCGGTGCATTGGCTGTACAGCTACGTCACCGAGAACCGCTTCTACTGCATCTGCATCGCGGCCGACGAAAACGCCGTCCGCGAGCATGCGCGACGCTGCGGCCTGCCGGTCGATCGCATCTCGCGCATCCGTTCGCTTATCGATCCGGCGAGCGATGGGCCGCGGCGTGTTGCCGATACGCTCGACGCGGCGGCGCGTGCGATGTGCACGCCGCACTCCGCCATCGCAGCGTCTCGTGTCTGAGCAGCAGGAGCTCGACGACGGCGTGGTCGCGCCACCCAACAACAGCGCGATCGGCTGGTTCGACGACATCACGCTGGAGGTTGCGCCTTGCGACGTGATCTTCCAGGACGACTTCGATCCCTCGGAGCGCGGCGAGGAGTCCGTGCCAGTCGCCCCCTGACCCTAGTCGTTCCTTCGCCGAATGACAGGATCCCGAGCCAACCAGCGTTGCTCGTGTCTGCCGGCATCGTGATCCGGCAACGGAGCGTCGCGCCATGATTTCGCATGTCTCTTTCCCGCTGTCAGTAGTCCTGCCGGTCGTATTGGCGATAGCGAGCGCGGAGGCGGCCGCCGTGCAGTTCCGCGTCGGCGGCGATGCCGCCTGCTCGCACACGACGCTGCAGGCCGCGGTCAATGCGCTGCCCGCCAGCGGCGCGCACGAGATCCGCATCGCCAACTCCGCCACGTACACCGCGCAAGCCATCACCCTCAGCAGCCGCACCGTCACGATGACCGGCGGGTACGCGACCTGTGATGACAGCGGCGGCGGAAACCGTGCCCTGCTCAGTGGTGCAGGCGGCAGCAGCAACAGCGTGCTCACGATCGGCGGCAGCGGCAACGACATCATCCTGGAGAACCTCAACCTCATACGTGGCGACGAGGTCTCCTCCGGCAACGGCGGCGGCATCGATTTCCGCGGCAGCGGAACGCTCACGCTGCGCAATGTCGGCATCAGCCAGAACTACGCCGGCTACGGTGGCGGCATCCATTTCGCCGGAGAGGACGGCTCGGCCGAGCTGCGCATCGAGGCCGGCACGACGATCCTGCTCAACACCGCGCAGTACTCGGGTGGTGGCGTGCGCCTCGAAGGCCACGCGACGATGATCATGACCGCGCCGAACACGACGATCGCCGACAACGACGCGCTCGGCATCAACCCGGTCAACAACCAGCCGATGTACGGCACCGGCGGCGGCGTGATGGTGGTCGCGCCCGCCGAGGCATACATCGCCTCACCCGGCATCGGTAACGGCACGATCGTCGGCAACCGGGCGCGCTACGGTGGCGGGATCGGCATCGTCGGCAGTGAAGGGGGCGGTACCCGGGCAACGGCCTATCTTTATTCGATCGATCCGGCGCAACCGGTACGCGTGTACGGAAATCGCGCCAGCAACACGGGCGGCGGAATCTACCTCGACTCCGTCGAAGGCGGTTTCAGCGGGTTATCGGGAAGTACGCTCTGTTCCTTCGATGTCCGGATCGACGGCAATATCGCCCAGGAAGGCAGCGCCCTCTATTCCGACTCCGATTTCGGCACGATCGACTCGTATGGCAGCTGGATGTTCATCAACTCGGACGTTCCCGCATACGGCTGCAGGCGACCCGTCGGCAGCGTGCGCTGCGCCGCCGGTGTTGTGTGCAACACGGTCGATGGCAATCGGACGCAGGATACGGCCGGCAACGCGACTGCCGGCGCGGCGATCGTGGTCCAGAACGATGGCGTGCTGACGGCAACACGACTCGGCCTCCGCAACAACGTTGGCGCCCACGCGCTGCGCGCGTTCGAAGCCCGCATCTGGCTCGGCACGGCCGCCTTCGCCGGCAACACGGTGTCGGGGCCGCTGCTGCGCCTCGAGGACGAAAGCACGCTGAACCTGATCGATTCGACCTTGGCCGGCAATGCCATCAGCGCTGCCCACGTCGTGTCGTTGAACGGCTCGCTCGAGATGCGCCGATCGATCCTCTGGCAACCGGGCAAGACCTCGCTCACGCAGAGCAACGGTGGCCGCACCGTCGATACGGTGTATGCGAGCGAGGTCGCCAGCCTTGGAGGAGGTGCATCGCCCACGCCGCCGCGCCTGGTCGATCCGGAGCGCGGCGATGTCCACCTGCGCGCCGCATCACCGGCGGTCGATCGTGCCGTCGCGATTGCAGGGAACGACATCGACCTCGAGCATCGACCACGCGACCGCAAGCTGGCCGTGGTGCCGCGTGACGATGGCTATGTGCGCGACCTCGGCGCCTACGAACGCCAGACCCTCGCGCCGCTGCTCTACAACGGCGACTTCGACGCCGACGGCAACCTGTGGACCTCCGTCACCCCCGGCGTCTCCACTTGGGACGGCACGCAGAACGCGGCGGGCGCCGCGGGCTCGGGGTCGATCAAGGCCACCCAGGACAACGCGACGCCGGGGCTGCGCGTCACCGGACTGCACCAGTGCATCCACCTGCCCGGTCCCGGCACCTACGCGCTCAACGGGTATGGCCGTTCGGGCGCCGGCACCTCCGTCACCCGCGACGCCGTCTACCTCGGCTGGGCGTTCCGCCGCACCGGCAGCGAGTCCTGCACCAGTGGCCCGGCAACCTCGTCCGGCAACCTCTTCCTCTCCAATGCGTCGAGCTGGCAGCGCGCGCCCAATCCCGCCCTGATCACCGTATCCGCAGCGGACTGGACCACGACGAGTTCGATCGACATCACCCACGTCGTCGTCGAGAACGGCATCTCCGTGCCCGCCACCACGGTCGGCTGGTTCGATGGCATCACCCTCGAATACGTCGATCCCAACGACACCCTCTTCCGCAACGGCTTCGACTGACGCCGCCGATCACCGGCACGTCACGACGATGAAGGTGTCCCGGATGCCGATCCCGGATCATCGATGTCCTGGATACCCGCCGGACGGCGTTGCTCGCGGGCAGCAGCCCGCGAG
Source organism: Lysobacteraceae bacterium PS02065 (assembly GCA_029959555.1). Taxonomy (GTDB): domain Bacteria; phylum Pseudomonadota; class Gammaproteobacteria; order Xanthomonadales; family Rhodanobacteraceae; genus Dokdonella. The sequence goes on from JASCPI010000004.1 coordinate 20,433, forward strand.
GCAGAGAGCCTCCCGGTGGCAAAGCCGCTGCACAACGGAATCGGGCCTTCATGGCCCGCATGTCTTCATGAGGAGAAACGCCATGCCCCCCATGTCATCTTCGACGATCCGCGCTTTCGCCCTGTGTGCCGTGCTGGCCGCACCCGCACCCGCGCTCGCCGCGGAAGGCGTGGTCGGTCCGGCCAACTGCAACGAGGCCGGCTTCAGCAACGTGCTGGCGGCGGTGATCGGCAGCGGCGGCGGCACCGTCACGTTCAACTGCGGCACGGCGACGATCCCGTTCACGTCGTACAAGCAGATAAGCAACACGGTGATCATCGACGGTGACGGAAGGATCACCTTCGACGGCCAGAACAGCTCCGCGTTCTTCCAGGTTTTCTTCAACGGCAACGCCACCCTGCGCAGGCTGACCTTGCGCCGGGGCGTGTTCAACGCGTCGCATGCGCTCGAGAACTTCGGAACCCTCGCGCTGGATCGCGTGGAGGTGCGCGACAACAGCTCCTCCCGCGCGGTCGTGGCCAACTCCGGCGCGCTGCAGGTGTTCTCGAGCACGTTCAGCGGCAACGCCAACACGGCAACCGACTTCAACGGCGACGGCGGTGCGATCGCCCACGGCGGCAGCTCGCTGTACATCGACGCCAGCACGTTCACGTCCAACCGCACCGGCCGGCACGGCGCCGCGGTGTTCAGCAGCGGCTTGATCACGATCGAGAACTCGACGTTCACCGGAAACCAGGCCGGTGGCGGTGGCGGCGCGGTGTACCAGACCGGTTCCGGCACCAGCGTCATCGACTACGCGACGATCGCCAACAACACGGCCGTCTTCGGCGGCGGCATCTACAACGACGAGGCGGCGTCCTCGACGCTCACGATCAGCCGTTCGATCATGGCCGGCAACAGCGGAGGCAACTGCGACGGCGTGCTGTCGTCGGCCGGCTACAACCTCTGGTTCGCGGGCACGAACTGCGCGCTTTCGGGAACGGGAGACGGCGCCGGCAATCCGCAACTCGGTGCGCTGGCGTCGAACGGCGGCCCGACCCAGACCCTGCTGCCCGGCGCAGGCAGCGCGGCGATCGACCGGATTCCACCCGCGCGATGCATCCTGTCCGTGGACCAGCGTGGTGCCGCGCGACCCGCCGGCAGCGGCTGCGACAGCGGCGCGGCCGAAGCCGGCACGGTGATCGACCTGGTTTTCCGACACGGCTTCGAATAGGGACGGCGACGTCGATCGCATCAGCGAAGCCACCCGAACGAAGGCATCCGGGCAAAAGCTTCCGGGACACCCACCTTCTGGCCAGCGCTTAAGCCGCTAGAACCCACTGAGGAAGCTTTCGGGACACCCAAGGAAGCTTTCGGGACACCCACGTTCCGGCCAGCGCTTCCGCCGTTCGATCCCGCTGACATCATGCTGGACCAGAGCTTCCGGGACAGCCAGCATGCTCTAAAAGCTTCCGGGACACCCACCTTCTGGCCAGCGCTTAAGCCGCTAGAACCCACTGAGGAAGCTTTCGGGACACCCAAGGAAGCTTTCGAGGAAGCTTTCGGGACACCCACGTTCCGGCCAGCGCTTCCGCCGTTCGATCCCGCTGACATCATGCTGGACCAGAGCTTCCGGGACAGCCAGCATGCTCTGGCACAACATGGGTGTCCCGGATGGACAGGTGTCCCGGTTGGACGCGTCCCGGATGCACGCGATCGAATAGTTCCGTCGCCGGATGGCAGGATCCGGCACCGGACGGCGTTGCCCATGGCATTCCCACGAGGATCGACCATGCACGCATCCGCCGCTTCCCTCGCCTCGCTCGTCCTGCTGCTGGCCGGCACGCAGGCCATCGACGGCCACGCCGCCACGTACACCGTCGGTGTCGGCACCGGCTGCTCGCATCCGAACGTGCAGGCTGCGGTCGACGCGGCCGCGGCGAACCCGGGTGCGGATCTCATACGGATCTCGCGCAGCGTCGCCCACACGGCGCAGGCGATCCGCATCTCGGACCAGGAGCTGACGCTCGAAGGCGGCTTCCCCGATTGCACGAGTGGTGCTTCCGGCGTGTGGACCGTGCTCGACGGTACCGGCGGGGAATCGACGAGCGTGGTGACGATCACGGGCGCGAGCGGTGCCGTCACGATGCGGCGTCTGCGCATCATCGGTGGGGACGAGGTCGGCGACGGTGATGGTGGCGGTATCGATCACAGCACGTCCCTCTCTTTCCCCTTGTTGCTGGAAGACGTCGAGATCAGTGGCAACCGTGCGCGTGACGGCGGCGGCATCGCCGTCGGCGGTGCGGCAACGATCGGCCGCAACGTGCGCATCTTCGACAACCGGGCGACACGCTCGGGCGGCGGCATCAGCATCACATGGGGCCGCCTTCGCATCGACGGCGACGGCGTCCTGATCGGCTACAACACGGCCGCGAGCCACGGCGGCGGCATCAACGTGGAGATGACGACCGGCGTCGACATCGGCTCGCCGGGCTGGAACGGACTCGGCGTGATCCACGGCAACTCGGCGCGTTACGGCGGCGGAATGTCGATTCGCGCCGGCGCACTCGCGGCGCACCCCGCGCTTGCCCGGCTCTACACGACCAGCACCACGCGCCCGGTGCGCATCAGTTCCAACGTCGCCTCGGCGACCGGTGGCGGCGTCTACCTCGATCCCTACATCGGCATCGACATGCGCAGCGCCTACGCGATCCTCTGCGCCTCCGACGTGCGCATCGACAGCAATCGCGCCGTCCAGGGTGCCGCGATCTACGCCGACACCGACTACAACGCCCTGGGTCACCTGCGCTCCAGCGCCGCCATGATCAACCCGGGCCACGCCAACGACTGCCTCGGCATCGCGCCGCGCCCCGCGCATGCCGTGCGCTGCACGGGCTCGCCGGACTGCAACCGCATCGACGGCAACATCGCCGACGGAGACGACAATGCCGGCACCGGAGCGGTCGTCCTCATCCAGAACGCGAGCCGGTTCCGTGCCACGAACACGTACTGGTCGACCAACTCGGGCGGCCATCTGATCCGCGGGTTCGGCGAGTTCGACGGTCCCGGTGCCAACCGCGCGATCGTGAGCCTCGTGTCGTGCGTGATCGAGGGCAACTCGCTCTCGCGCGAGATGCTCCGCTTCGAAGACTCACAACTCGATGCGAGACTCGAGCGCTGCACGATCGCGGGCAACACGTATGGCGAGGCCATGATGCGCTTCGCGCAATCCAAGGACATGCGCCTGGACCTGCTGCACTCGATCGTCTGGCAACCGGGCACGGTGCTGCGCTCAGGCAGCCCACCGGCGACGTCGGCTGTCGAGTGGAACGTGCTGCACACGAATACCACGCTTGGAAGCACCGCCTACACGCTCGTGGCCGACCCGCGCTTCGTCGGCGACGGTGACTACGGCCTGCGCGCAGGCTCGCCTGCGGTCGATTACTCGCCCGCCGTGGGCGGCGACGATCTCGCCGGCAACGCGCGCTCGCGCGACCTGCCCATCAAGGCGAACGTCTGGGGGCCGACCGACGTCGGCGCGTTCGAGCGGCAAACCCTCGCGCCGCTCGTCGTGAACGCCGACTTCGACACGGGCCTCGGACAATGGAGCACCGTGACGCCGGGCGTCACGATCCGCGACGCGGCGTTGAACGCCACGGGTGCGGCGGGTTCGGGCTCGGCGAAGATCACGCAGACCAACGTCGCCTACGGCCAGGCGATCCGCGGCGTACAGCAATGCGTGCACCTGCCCGGCCCGGGCCTCTACGCGATCAACGGCTCGGGCCGCGGCACCGGCACCATCACGACGGGCGGCGACATCGCACAGCTGCACTGGGAGTTCCGTCGCACCGCGGGCGAGGCCTGCACGCAAGGCGCAGCCAACGCATCCGGCACGCTCACGCTGTCCAACAGCGGCTCGTGGAGTCGTCCCGCGAATCCCGCACTCCTCAACGTCACGGCCCAGGAGTGGACCGCCAGCAGCGCGATCCTCGTCACGCTGGTCGGCGTGGAGAGCGGCACGTCATCGAGTCCGCGCACACTGAACACGTGGTTCGACGGCATCAGCGTGACGCCGGCCGGCAGCGACAGGATCTTTGCGGACGGGTTCGAGCGATAGCTTCCGGGATAGCTTCCGGGACACCCACCTTTTCGGAGAACGTCCACGGAACTGCCGGAACAGCGCCGCGCTTTTCGCGCACATCACGGGTGTCCCGGATGGACACGTCCACCGAGGAGGACGCCGGATTGACTTCCTGCGGCGACCGCGCCCACTCTGGCGCCGATGGTCCGCTTCGATCGAATCGTGCCGCCAGCGGCGGCGTGTCACGGAGTGAGTCAGTCCATGCACCTCGCTTCCATACGCCTTGCGATAGGGGCGCTTGTCACGGTCACCCTTCCCTCGCAGCTCTGCGCCATCGAGCTGCCACGCATGGCGACGCCGACCGTGGTGCCTGCGGAGGATGCCCCATGGCTCGAATACGATGCGGGCAAGCTGCGCGTACTGGCCTCCGCCGATCGAACGGGCGGAAGCTACTCCGTGCTGGAACTGCATGAATTGCCGGCGTACCAGACGCCACCGCACCTGCATCCCGGGATGGACGAAACGTTCTACGTGCTCGAGGGGACGCTCGAACTACGACTGCCGGGAAAAACCTATCACTTGGGGGCAGGCTCGTACGCGCACGTTCCCCGCAACACGCCGCATGCGCAGGGCAGCGCCGATGACCGCCCCGTTCGCGTATTGATCACCCTGTCGCCGGGAGATTTCGAGGCCTTCTTCCTGGACCGCGTTGCGCTCGTGGCCAGGATGCCGCGGGGCCATCCGGATTTTCGACGCTCGTACCTGGAGATCGTTCGAAAGCATGCTGCGTGGCTGCAGCCCGCTACGTTGGAGCCTTCGGCCGACGAGTAGCGACAGTGCATTCCGGATCGAGCGTCCCGGACAAGCATGTCTCGGCAGTATCCGAAGCTTCCGGGACAGCCAGCGTTCTCCGGCACAACGTGGGGGCACAACGTGGGTGTCCCGGATGTACGCGTGCCGTCTTGGTGTCCCGGATACCCCTGCTGCTGGAAAAGTGGGTGTCCCCGATGCTTGACCTCCCCGATGCTTGACCTTTTCTCTCTTTGCACCGTCAACAGGTTCCTCATCGCGATGGCAGGAATAGGCGCGCTTCGTCGTTCAAATCGATACGCCTGTCGAAAGCGCTCACATTGTCGCTAGGGCGGGGCGATACACAGATGGTCGCCCCGTCCAGACCCGTGATGCCGCCACGCTTTGCGCGAGGCGACGCCTACTCGAGAGGTCCGGCCCTTATTTCGCGCATGAGAGGAGTTTTAGGTGAACCAATCCAGACGATCCATCCCGCATCACGTGGCCTTTGGGTTCGCGTTGTTGGTCGTAAGTACATCGGTACCGGCTGCCACCATTGTCGTTACCGCCACGACCAACAGCGGTGCGGGCTCACTGCGCCAAGCGCTCATCGACGCCAATCATGGCGACACCGTTACGTTCGACCTGCCTGCGCCGTCTACGATCGCTGTGCCGTCGGTACTCTCCATCAGCAAGGACATCACGCTTCGAGGTCCCGGAAGGGACATGCTGATACTCGATGGGGGCAGTTCCAGCGGGGTGATACAAGTCGGGGGGGCTGATGCCGTTATCGCCGGTCTTACCCTTCGACACGGAAGAAATTTTGGCCTCAGGAATCTCGGTCGCGCCGTTCTTCGTGACTGCGCCGTAACCGGCAACGTTGGGGGAGGCGGACTCGAGAACCAAGGCAACCTCACCATCAGTGAGTGCGTCTTCCAGGACAACAGAAGCAGTGTTGACGGAGGCGGCATCTACAACGCGCCCGGTGCAACGCTGTCCGTGGAGCGCAGCACTTTTCGAGGCAACTTTGCCCGCTTCGGGGGCGGGATCTACAACAGTGGCTCGGTCCTCATCGAGGGCAGTACGTTTGTCGGCAACAGGCGCGACCACAACCGCGGTGCCGGTGCTCTTTACAACGATGGCATAGCGGTACTAAACAACAGCACCGTGGTAGACAATGAAGTCGGTGCAGTGCTCAACTTTAGTCAGTTGACGATCACCAGCAGTACGATCGTCGGCAACGGCCCTTTCAATGTCGCGGCGCTTGCCGTGGCCAACTTCGACCGCGTCACCATCAGTCGGTCCATCCTGCTGGATACGTGCAGGAACGACGCCCCCTCCGCGACGATCACATCCGGCGGTGACAACATCGCTTTTGCTGAATTGCCACATCTCGAGAACCCCTGTGTCCCACTAGATGAAGCGCTCAACGATCGGGTCGTCGACGATTCCTTCCCATTTCCACCTTTGGCCGACAATGGCGGTCCGACGCTGACCTACAAACCTCCGGTTGGCAGCTTGGCGATTGACGGTGTCGAGATCAATTCCTGCACAGGGGTCGACCAGCGTGGCATGATCCGCCCGATTGGACCTCGCTGCGACATCGGTGCGGTGGAGTCGGAGGACGCCGATGTGCTTTTCAGGACGGGATTCGACGGCTGACGCCGCACGGGGCCGGTGTCCGGGCTGGGGGCATCAGAGACGGCACGCATCCATGATTGTGACGTCGGAGCGCGACGAGTATCGTTTCTTGGATAGGCTCCGACGCCGCGCCGGGCATGTCGAAACCGACGAGGTACGGCGTATCAGCCATGAGGTAGCTCAAAGCATCCGGGACACCCACTTTTCAGCTGCTCCCTGACCCGCGCAGTCGACGATCTCCTACAGACGTAGCCGTTGCGACCTCCGACCATTGGAGCCATGACCACGGCTCGCCATCGGCTCGTCGCGCCGGACGAATCCGGCTTCTATCACTGCATCTCGCGTTGCGTTCGCCGGGCGTGGCTTTGCGGCACGGATGCGCTGAGCGGACGATCGTTCAAGCACCGGCGTGACTGGGTCGAGCAACGGTTGCTCGAACTGGCGGACATCTTCGCGGTTGGGCTCTACGCCTATGCCGTGATGAGCAACCACACGCATGTTGTGCTTCGGATCGATCCAGGCGCTGCACAGAGATGGTCCGACGAAGACGTGGCGATTCGATGGGTCAAGCTGTTCCCGGCGACGACCGATGGCGTCATCGATCCGGTGCGTTGCCGCGAGAAGGAGGCGGTCCTGCTTGGGAACCACGAACGTCTGGCGGTCTGTCGCCAGCGCTTGGGCGATCTGTCGTGGTTCATGCGCTGCCTCAACGAGCCGATCGCGCGACGCGCGAACCGCGAGGACGGCTGCACTGGAAGGTTCTGGGAAGGTCGCTACACCTGCCAGGCGCTCCTCGACGAAGCCGCCGTGCTGGCGTGCATGAACTACGTCGACCTCAATCCGATACGCGCAGGGATTGCAGACGATCTAGGCAGCTCGGAACACACCGGGATCAAGCGACGCATCGACCAACTCTCGATCGTGCAGTCGGACGCATCGATCCCGCCGGTCGCAGGCATCACACCCGGCTTCGCGGTGCTCGCGATCACGACGACGGCCTACATCGAACTGGTCGATTGGACGGGACGCCGGACCCGTCACGACAAGCGCGGAAGCATCGCGGCCGATACCCCGCCAATCCTCAGGAAACTCGGCATGGGCGATGCCGCGTGGCAATCTCAGGTGCTCGGCATCGAGAACCGCTACGCGCGCGCGATCGGCTCAGCGCGAAGCCTCGCGGACAAGGCGGCCGCGATGGGGCAACGATGGCTCAAGGGCATCACCACAGCGCGCCAGCTCGGCGACATCGCAGGCTGAAAACAGAAGCATCAGTCGCTCGGCCCTAGTCTCGCCAGCCTCGGACGAAGCCCGAGCACCACGCCGCAACTCCTGCCGCGCGCACTTCGCATCGACGCAAGGGCTGTTGCCGCCCGTCCCGCTCGACGACTGTCGTCGCGCCACGTCGTCCCATTCAAATCGAGAGCATGCGTGTCCAAGATGCTGTCTTGGCGTCCCGGATACCCCTGCTGCTGGAAAAGTGGGTGTCCCGGATGCCCGGATGTTGATCACGCCCGCCACGGCGCCCTTCGCACGCGTCGGCGGCACCTGCGGGACACCACCGTTCTCGCTTGTCCCGTTCACGGCGTGCACGCTGATCTACACCTTCTCGCCCACGGTGGCCGGCGCAGGACAGACGCAGGCTGTCGAGTTCGTCTTCCGGGCTGCCGTAGCAACCACGGATTCCGTGTCACTCATGGGTGATGCCACGCAGGGCAGCCAGACCATCGATTTCCCGGCGCAACCCGCGCGCATCTACGGGCCGGGATACGGGTTTCCGATCCATCCACCGGCGGTGGCCAGTTCGGGCCTCGCGGTGGTGTATGGCTCGACCACGCCGTCGGTCTGCACCGTCGCCGGCAGCGCCGTTGCCGTCGTCGCGGCCGGCACCTGCACGATCACGGCGAACCAGCCCGGCAATGCCTCGTGGGCCGCTGCCGCGCAGCAGACGCAATCGTTCGCGATCGCCCGTGCCAGCCAGACGCTGACGTTCCCGGCGCCGTCCGCCGGCAGCCGCAGCTTCGTGCCGGGCGGCACGTTCGCGATCGACCCCGTGGCCACCAGCGTCACGCCGAACGCCGGGCAACCCATCGTCTATTCCTCGCTCAGCCCCACGGTGTGCACCGTCAGCGGCACCACGGTGACGATGGTCGCGATGGGCGCCTGCACCCTCGCCGCGAACCAGGCCGGCAATGCCAACTACAACGCCGCGACACAGGTGACGACGCAGGTGCAGCTCGCGCTGTTCGCGCATGGGTTCGAGGTGATGACGCCGCCGTAGCCACCGCCTTCCGGATGGCGCAATCTGTGCGTGTCCCGGATGTCAATCATCCCTCGAAAGGTGGGTGCCTCGGATGCGCACTGGATGCCGATGGATTTCCCCGGACGCAGATCACTCCTAGTGTCCCGGGATGATCGCCTCTCATTCCGGATGTATGATAAAAAGTGGCTGTCCCAGATGCACTCTAGTCCCAGATGCATCCCTTGGGTGCCACTTGGAGGTATTCGTGGATCGTAAGCTTCTAAAACAACCTTTTCGTATGGAGAACCCTCCTAACTGGAAATGTCCTACATGTGACGTCGGCCTTCTGCGAATTGTCGATAAAACATTCTCTAAAACTGAAACGGCGGCATCTCTTTCTGCCAAAGACCACGAGGCGTGGGATCCTGACTGGACTGAGTATCGCTTTTCAACACTTCTTAAGTGTACTAATGACAAGTGTGGGGATCACGTATCCCTCTGTGGCCGCGGCGGCGTAGATTATGATGTGGAATGGGATACGAGGGGCCAACCTGACCAAGTGCTTGCGGACTTTTTCAAGCCGACTTATTTCGAACCTCCACTGAAACTTCTTCCGATTCCAAATGGCTGTCCAAGATCAGTTTCAGATCCGCTTATGGAGTCGTTCCGACTGGCTTTCTGCAGCCCTCCGTCTTCCGCAAATTTCGTGCGGTCCGCTCTAGAGTGTCTGCTGACTGAGCTTCATATCGCACGATTTACCCGATCAAAAGGAAAATTCACGCCCATAAATCTCCACAGAAGAATTGAGCTTTTGCCTTCAAAGCTGGATGAGCTGAAGGCAATGCTCTTTGCAATAAAGTGGCTGGGTAATGCGGGCAGCCATTCGCTCGATGAGGTAAGTTTCGATGACGTGATGGACGCTTACGAACTCATCTCGCATGTTCTCGATGAGCTCTACTTGTCGCGAAAAAAGAAGCTGAGCGCACTGGCTAAGAAAGTTAACAAGCGCAAAGGTCCGAAGAAATGACACCGGCTAGTGGTACATCCGGGGAACCGATGTTCTTTTGCCGAGCGGCAGATTAGGCTCACTGTCAAGGTCCAGCCCCCTACAACCGCCTGAAATCTGGCATAGATGCGTCAAGGAATGTCTTATGACTCATGACTTTAGATCGATTGACTGGGGTAGCGATGAGGCGAAAGGCGACGATAAGCTTGCAACGTATTTCGTCAACCCGCCCGATTATGATGGTATCTTTCCAGGCGAGAAGCGCTACATAATTGGCAGAAAGGGAACTGGAAAGAGCGCGGTAATTCAGAGATTAAAACTGAAGGCTGATGACAGCGCCTTAGATTTCTACGCCGACTTAAGCCTGCGAGCATTCCCGCTTAATGACCTAAAAGAGCTCGGCGATCGAGGTCAGCGCGATAAGTCAAAATTCGTTCCGATTTGGCATTTCCTTATCTACACGGAGCTAGCAAAACTGATATCACAAGATCACGGTGCACTGCCCATGGCAGACGTCGCCGATCTGAGGACGTTCTTAACACTAAACAATCTTGATTCTGACTTCGGCTTTAGCAATACGCTTACCCTTCTAAAAAGAAGTAACTCGAAAATCAAGATTGCCGCGAAATGGATTGAAGGCGAACACACGACCGGAAGCGATAGGGAAGCAACTGTAGAAATTCACTACCAAAAGATAGTTAAAGCCCTTGAGGATAGACTAAGAAGAATAACATCTAATAGTACGTACTGGATATTTATCGATGAACTGGACGAAGGATTCAGAGCCGGCGACCAAAGCTTCCGACTGCTATTACTCGCTTTGATCCGAGCTATAGAAGATTCATCGATCATTCTACGCTCGGCGAATTTCATGTTTCGTCCGCTACTGGTCTTGCGATCTGATATATTTGATCGCCTAGAAGATAACGATCTTAACAAGATTGATGACTTCGTTATTCGTTTGCGCTGGACTTCAGCAGCTGATCATGTGGAAAACTCTCTGAAGCGCATCATTGTAGAGCGCATCAGAAGCTCTCTTGGCAATATCGAGGACGCATGGGAATCGATTGCCTATGACACCGATCCGGATCTACCTTCGGTGGTGACTTCACTTTGGCAATACATCGCAAGTAGAACATATGAGCGCCCACGCGATGCAATCAAGTTTATGAAGTACTGCAGGAAGCAAATTGCCTCCGGCCAGAAAATAACGTTTGCGCAGGTCAAATCCGCAGAAGATGAGTATTCGGCATGGCTGTACAAAGAGCTTAAAGATGAAATTCACAGCCATCTCCCATGCTGGAAGCAGGCACTAGATTGCATTACGAGAATCGGCACAGGAAAATTCTCAACAGCCGACTTACACGACGAACTTTCGCGGGAGAATCAAGTTACTCTTTGGGTCAATTCAACATCCCGCTCCTACAATGATGTCATGGAGATTCTTTTCGACTTCGGCGTCATAGGCAATCTAGACGCGAACAAGAGGTGGCTCTTCAAATATAAAGACGAAGATCTCACTTGGAATCCCAAGATGGATGTCATTGTACATTTTGGACTAAATAAGAAGCTTAAGCTTGTAAGAAAAATTCGAAGCTAACCATGTTATTCCCTCCACCAGCAGGAGGGCCACACCTTTTCAAGTTAATAAGTGCGCCGACTAGCGAAATGTCCTCGGTGGCGGCCGGCAAGCGCGCTGAGTTCCTCCCATCCAGGCGAACTGCCGACCGCCCCCCCCTACAGCCACTTCGCCCTCCTCAACAACCAGAACAGCCCACCACAAATACCGAGCGTCAGCGCGATCATCCCCGGATAGCCCCAGGGCTTGTCGAGCTCGGGCATGTGGTGGAAGTTCATGCCGTACCAGCTGGTCATGAGGGTCGGCGCGGCGAGCAGCGCGGCCCAGCCGGCGAGGCGCTTGACGACTTCGCCCTGCGCGACGGTGACCAGCGAGAGGTTCACGCTGAGCGCGGCGGTGAGCATCTCGCGCATCGTGTCGGTGGATTCGTTGATGCGCGCGGCGTGGTCGTAGACGTCGCGGAAGTACGGGCGTACCTCGTCGCGGATCAGGCCCGGGTAGAGGCGCGTGAGCTGGTTGAGGATGTCCTGCAGCGGGCCGATGGCGAGCCGCAGCGTGACGAGTTCCTTCTTGAGCGTGTAGAGGCGGCGGATCGTCTCGCGCTTGAAGGTGTCCTCGAAGATGTCCTCCTCGAGTTCCTGCAGGTCCTCGCGGAAGCTGCGCACGATCGGCATGAAGTTGTCGACGATGAAATCGAGCACCGCGTAGAGGCCGTAGCTCGGCCCCTTCATGAGCATGTCGGGCGTCTGCTCGCAGCTGCGGCGCGCCGGCGCGTACGACAGCGACGCGCCGTGGCGCACGGTGACGAGGTAGCGCTTGCCGACGAAGATGTGGGTCTCGCCGAACTCGATCGCGCCGGTGACGACCTGCGCGGTCTGCGCGACGATGAACAGCGAATCGCCGTAGGCCTCGATCTTGGGGCGCTGGTGCGCCTTGTGCGCATCCTCGATGGCGAGGTCGTGCAGGCCGAATTCCTCCTGCAGCTTCTCGAGCAGCGCCTCGTCGGGCTCGAGCAGGCCGACCCACACGAAGGTGTCGGGTTGCGCGAGCACGTCGCTGATCGCGTCGATCGTGATGTCGCCGAGACGTTGCCCGCCGGCCGAATAGGCCACGCAGTTGACGACGCCGGGTGGGTGGTTCGCCTCGGCTGCGGAGGCGACGGTCGGGATGTTCACGGTCATGGCGCGGCATCATGCGCGCCGCCTTCGTGATGGGCAATGCGCAGCGCGGCGTGTGTTCAGTCCGCGGGCAGTTCCTGACCCGGTCGCCAGCCCGTCGAAGCCAGTGTCGCGAGCAGCGCACCGAGCGCGCGCTTGGCCTGCGTGCCGTGGGTCGGCAGTACGACGACATCGCCCTCGCCTGCCCATGCGAGCAGTCGCCGTGCGGCGGGAATCTCGTCGGCTGCGTCGTCGAGTGCGTCGGGTGCGATGCCGTCGTCGAGCAGCGTCGTGCGCAGCAGCGCCGGAATCACGCCGGGCGCGCGACCGCGCAGCATCGACGGGATCTCCTTGAGCACGATGCGCGCAGGTTTCGCCGCCGCGGCGACATGCGCGAGCTCGCGCAGATCGTCGTCGCCGCGGTTGCCGGCCTGGCCGAGCACGAGGCCGAGGCGTCCCTGTGGCGCGCGCAGGTCGGTCGCGACCTCGAGCAGGCCGCGCAGGCCATCGGGGTTGTGCGCGTAGTCGACGATCACGTGCAGGTCGCCGAAGGTCCAGTGCTGCAGGCGCCCGGGGTTGTCGTCGGGCGCGAGGCCGAAGCGTGCGAGCACGCCTTCGATCGTCGCGGGCGCGATGCCGAGGTGCACGGCAGCGAGCGCGGCGGCGGCCATGTTGGCGACGTTGTACTGCGCACGGCCGCCGAGCGAGAGCGGCAGCGTGTCGACTACGCCGAGATCGTGGTCAATGCCGGCGTGATGCAGAACCAGGTGGTCATCGCGAATCGCGCAGGTCGTGCCGCCCGCGGCGCGATGCGCCTGCAGCAGCGGCGCATCGTGGTCGCTGCCGAACCACGCAAGCGGGCATGCGAACGCGGGCGCACGCGCGACCAGCAGCGGCGCGTCGACGTTGAGCACGAGTGTGCCGCGCGTACCGAGCGGGCGTGCCACCGCGAGCTTGGCGTCGGCGAGGTCGCCGAGGTCGTAGACGCCGTACTCGCCGAAATGGTCGTCGCTGACGTTGGTGACGACGGCGACATCGGCACGCGGCGGCGCGATGCCGCGACGCAGGATGCCGCCGCGCGCGGTCTCGAGGATCGCGGCCTCGACGCTCGCATCGCGCAGCACGGTGCGGGCACCGACCGGGCCGGAATAGTCGCCGCCGTCGAGCAGGCGACCGCCGACGTAGAGGCCGTCGGTGCAGCTGTGCGCAGTGTTCCAGCCGTGCGCGCGCGCCATCGCGGCGAGCAGGCGCACGGTGGTGGTCTTGCCGTTCGAACCCGTGACGAGCGCGAGCGGGATGTCGTGGATCACGGGCCAGTCGACCGCGTCGACGGCCGGCAGCGAGGTGACCGGCCAGGCCTGCACGCCGGTGCCCGCGCCGAGCGAGAACGTGGCGTCGTCGACGAGCGCGAGGCGATCATGTGCGTGCGCGGCGGCCACGAGCGCGGCGAGCGGCGCGTTGCGCTCGCCGCGTGCATGCGCGTGCAAGGTGTGGCGGGCCGAGTCCTCGTCCCAGAACGGTGCGTGCCCGGGCGCGAAGAAGCGGGCATCGACGGACGGGTCGTCAGCACGCGAGGCGAGCCACGCGTACTCGTTGACCTCGGTCGCCGAGAACAGCTGGTCGACCGGTGCGGCGAACGCGAGCGTGGCGCCACCCGGATGCGCGCGCGCAACGATCAGCGCCTCGGGCCAGCCGAGCGCGTCGCGCCATTGCACGACACGCGCACGCCACGCCGCGAGCGTCGCCGCGTCGGGTGGCGCGCCCACGGTGTCGAGCACCGCGCCGGTCACGGCGAAGTACAGGTTGGCTCCGGTGAGGCGGCGGGAATCCTCGAACGGAACGCGAAGCTCGGTGCTCAGTCTTCGGTCTCCCGCGACAGGCTGATGCCGCGCTCGTCGCGCACGATGCCGCCGACCGACGCGAACGCCGATTCGTCGAACACGGGCTCGGCGACGGTCGCCTCGACGACCGGTGCGGGCGCCGGCGCCGGACGCGGCTCGGGCGAGCCTTCCGGGCGGAACTTGATGATCTGCTTCCACGAGCGCACGAGCGCGTCGGCGAACACGAGCAGCAGGTCGCCCGGACGCGACATGCGCAGGCCGGCTTCGATGGCCTCCTGCTCGTCCGGGATGATCGAGATCGCGTCCTGCGGCACGCCGGCCGCGACGAGCGCCCTGGCCTGCAGGCGCGGCACCTCATCGCTGGCTCGGCCGCGCAAGCCGTCGTCGCGGCGGCAGATGTAGTGGTCGAAGCGGTTGGCGACGGCATCGGCGATCGCGACGAGATCCTCGTCGCGACGGTCGCCGGGACCCGCGAGCACGACGATGCGTCGACCGACCACATCGAGGCGCTGCGCGAGATCGGCCATGACCGACACCGCATGTGCGTTGTGGCCGTAGTCGAACAGCACCTTGAACGGATGTTCGTTGAACACGTTCATGCGGCCCGGGGCCTGGAAGAACGTCGTGTCGAACGTGCGCAGGCCCTGGCGGATCGCGTCGAGCTTGATGCCGAGCGAGAACGCCATCGAGGCGGCGACCATCGCGTTCTGCACGTTGTGCAGCGCGCGGCCTTCGAGCGTGGCCGGGATCAGGTGCGTCCACAGCAGCGGGATGTGGCTGCCCTTGTCGTAGAGCGTGATCATCTGGCCATTCACGCCGCCCTCGAGTGCGCAGGCGCGGCCGCCGGCGCGGATGTGCTCGCGCACGAGCGCGTGCGACGGGTTCATCGTGACGTAGCAGATGGTCTTGGCATCGGTGTAGCCCGACATGCGCAGCACGTTGGGATCGTCGGCGTTGAGCACGGCGCAGTCCTGCGCGATCTCCACGACGATGCGCTTGACCTCGGCGAGCTGCTCGAGCGTGTCGATGCCCTTCATGCCGAGGTGGTCGGACTGCACGTTGAGCACGGCGCCGACGTTGACCTCGCGCACGCCCATGCCGGCGCGCAGCAGGCCGCCGCGCGCGGTCTCGAGCACGGCGATGTCGATCTGCGGATCCGACAGCACCATGCGCGCCGAGACCGGGCCGGTCATGTCGCCCTCGACCGTGCGCTGGCCGTCGATGTAGACGCCGTCGGTGGTCGTGAGGCCCGGCGTGTAGCCGGCCATCTTGGTGATGTGCGCGAGCATGCGCGCGGTGGTGGTCTTGCCGTTGGTGCCGGTTACCGCGGCGATCGGCACGCGTGACGGCGAACCGGCCGGGAACAGCATGTCGATCACCGGCCCCGCGGCATCGCGCGGCGTGCCCTCGCTCGGCGCGACGTGCATGCGGAAGCCCGGCGCGGCGTTGACCTCGCAGATGCCGCCGCCGATCTTGCGGTAGCTTTCGGCGATGTTGGTGGAGAGGAAATCGACGCCGCCGACATCGAGGCCGATCGCGCGCACCGCACGCTCGGCCATGTCGCGGTTGTCGGGATGGATGATGTCGGTGACGTCGGTCGCGGTGCCGCCGGTCGAGAGGTTCGCGGTCGAACGCAGGTAGACGATCTCGTCGGCCTTCGGCACCGACTCGGCCGTGTAGCCGGCGCGGTCGAGCATCATCTGCGCCTGCGCGTCGAGCTCGATGCGCGTGAGCACCTTCTCGTGGCCGACGCCGCGGCGCGGATCCTGGTTCACGACCTCGACGAGTTCGGCGACCGTGTGCGTGCCGTCGCCGACGACGTGGCCCGGCGTGCGCTTGGTCGCGGCGACGAGCTGGCCGTTGACGACGAGCAGGCGGTGGTCGTCGCCCTCGACGAAGTTCTCGACGATGACCGAGCGCGAGTGCTCGCGCGCCGAGGCGAAGCCGGCGTGGACTTCCTCCTCGGTCATGAGGCGGATCGAGATGCCGCGGCCGTGGTTGCCGTTGTACGGCTTGGTCACGACCGGCAGGCCGAGGCGGCGTGCGGCGCGCCAGGCGCCTTCGGCGCTCTGAACGAGCTCCTGCTTGGGCACCGGCAGGCCGAGCGTGCCGAGGATCTTGTTGGTCTCTTCCTTGTCGCTGGCGAGTTCGACGGCGATGTGCGAGGTGCGCCCGCTGACCGTCGCCTGGATGCGCTGCTGGTACTTGCCGTGGCCGAGCTGCACGAGCGACTGGTCGTTGAGGCGCAGCCACGGGATGCCACGCTCCTCGGCCGCGCGCACGAGTGAAGCCGTCGACGGGCCCAGCGCGCGGCGCTGCGCGTAGCGGATGAACGTGTCGCGCGCGCTCGGCCAGTCCCAGCCTTCCGGCAGGCTGTCGGGCTCGCGCAGGTTGGCCGGCAGCAGGGAGCTGAGCAGGCTCAGCGCGAGTTCGCCCGCGGCGATGCCTTCCTCGCGCTGCGCGTATTCGTAGACCACCGTGTAGACGCCGGGGCGGCCGTCGATGCTGCGCGTCTTGCCGAACGTGACGTCCTCGCCGGCGATGTTCTGCAGTTCGATCGCGACGTGCTCGAGCACGTGGCCGAGCCAGGTGCCCTCGCCTTCGCGCATGCGGCGGATGAAGCCGCCCGGTTCGCGGTAGGAGCAGCCGTGCTCGGCGAGTCCGGGCAGTGCGGCGACGAGGCCGTCGACGAACGCGTCCCCGAGCTTCGCGGTCGGCCACTGCTCGAGTTCACCGAGGTCGAGCTCGAGGCGGATGACGGGAAAATGCGCGTACAGCGAAGGGCCCACATACACCGAACGATCCAGGACACGCATGCGCTACTCCCGATGGCGTTGGAAGGGCTGCGGGGCGTTGCCCCGTCGTGCCGGTCGTGTCGACCGGCTTCCAGCGTCCCCACCCTCCGGGAAAGCCACTGGGTCCCGGTCGTGCCGGGACGACCTTGCCGCTGCGCGTCAGTGCGCTCGCTTGGACACCGCCAGCGAACCGGCGGAGGCACGTCGCGTGTGCAGGTTGAACGTCGCACCGGCGACGAGCACGTGGACACGCAGGCCGAGCAGGCAGACCGGCTCGTCCTCGCCGACCTGGTCCATCGACGAGAACTCGAGTTCGCTCGCATCGACCACCGTGACCGCACCGCTGCCCTCGACCTCGAGCGTGTTGTCCGGGCGGATGAACGCGGCGGTGTCCTCGTCGAGCCCGATGCCGATCGCGAACGGGTTGTAGGCGAGTGCCGCGAGCAGGCGGCCGAGGCGGTCGCGCTGGCGGAAATGCTGGTCGATCACGAACCGGTTGGTCAGGCCCAGGCCCGGCGCGAGCCGCACGCTGCCGGCGGTCGGCGATGCGCCTTCGCGTCCGAACGCGATCATGTGCTCGCTGAGGATGCTGGCACCGGCACTGGTGCCACCGACGTGCACGCCCTGCGCGTTGAGGCTGCGGATGAGCTTGGCGACCGGCGTGCCGCCGAGCATCGTCGCGATGCGCAGTTGGTTGCCGCCCGTGAAGAAGATGCCGCTGGCCTCGCCGATGCGCTCGAGGCGGTTGTTCTCCTCGGCATCGCGACGGGTGTCGAAATCCATCGCGGTGACGCGGCCGGCGCCGAGCTCCGAGAAGATGTGCTCGTAGCGGGTGCCGGTGTCGACGAGCTGGCTCGCGGTCGGGATCACGACGATGTCGGCATCACGCCCGCCGCACAGCGTCACGAAGCGCTCGAGGATGCGCGCATCGTTCTCCTTCTCCTCGGCGCCGCCGATCGGAACGATCCAGCCACGCTCGTCACCTGCCGCCACCCTGCTCGGACTCATCGGAACCTTGTCATGCCATCGTAGGACGCTATCTGTACACGCAGCGCGGTTGGCCTGCAACGGTACGGCCCGGCGCGGCACACGGCGCGGCGCGCATGACGTCATGAAACCCTGTCGCGACCGGCATGCAACGACCTCGACGGGCCGCCCGCAAAATCGCGCCGAAAGCCCGTCATTTCAGATACTTGCGCAGCGGCCGCCACCTCGGCGCGACGGCCGGCCGCCGCTGAACGTACAATGCGCGATCCTGCGACCCGAGGACCTGCGGTGACGTCACGACGCGGCATCATCCTCGCCGGGGGCTCCGGCACCCGGCTCTATCCGATCACCCAGGCCGTCAGCAAGCAGCTGCTGCCGGTCTACGACAAGCCGATGATCTACTACCCGCTGAGCACGCTGATGCTCGCGGGCATCCGCGAGGTGCTCGTCATCAACACGCCGCACGAGCAGGCCTTGTTCGAGCGCCTGCTCGGCGACGGCTCGCAGTGGGGCATGTCGATCCGCTACGCGGTGCAGCCCTCGCCCGACGGTCTCGCCCAGGCCTACCTGATCGGCCGCGACTTCGTCGACGCCAAGCCGAGCTGCCTGATCCTCGGCGACAACATCTTCTACGGCCACGGCCTGACCGACCTGCTCGCCGCGGCCGATGCACGCACGCACGGCGCCAGCGTGTTCGGCTACTGGGTGCGTGATCCCGAACGCTACGGCGTGGCCGCCTTCGACGGCGACGGCCGCGTCGTCGGCATCGAGGAGAAGCCCGCCAAGCCGGCCTCGCACTGGGCCGTGACCGGCCTGTACTTCTACGACGGGCGTGCCACCGACTACGCCGCAGCGCTGAAGCCGTCGCCACGCGGCGAACTCGAGATCACCGACCTCAACCGCTGCTACCTCGACGACGGCTCGCTCATGCTCGAACGCATGGGCCGCGGATTCGCCTGGCTCGACACCGGCACGCACGAGTCGCTGGTCGAGGCCTCGGGCTACGTGCAGACGATCGAGAACCGGCAAGGCCTCAAGGTCTGCTGCCCCGAGGAGATCGCGTTCCTCAACGGCTGGATCGACGCCGAGCAGGTGCTGCGCCTCGCCGCGCCGCTGGCGAAGAACCAGTACGGCCAGTACCTGCAGCAGCTCGTGCGGGAGGGACGCGTCTCGTGAAGATCATCCGCACCACGCTCGAAGGTTGCGTCGTCATCGAACCCGCCGTGCACGGCGATGCACGCGGCTTCTTCTACGAGAGTTTCAACGCGGGCCGCTTCGCCGAACACGGCCTGCCGACCGCGTTCGTGCAGGCCAACGTCTCGCGCTCGGCGCGCGGCGTGCTGCGCGGCCTGCACTACCAGTGGCCGAACCCGCAGGGCAAGCTCGTGAGCGTGCTCGAAGGCGAGGTCTACGACGTCGCCGTGGACATCCGCCGCGGCTCGCCGACCTTCGGTCACTGGGCCGCCGCGGTGCTGTCGGCCGAGAACAAGCGCCATTTCTGGATCCCCGAAGGCTTCGCGCACGGGTTCGCGGTGCTGAGCGAGCACGCGACGTTCACCTACCAGTGCACGGCGCTGTACGACCGCGCCGCCGATGCGTCGATCCGCTGGGACGACCCCGCGCTCGCGATCGACTGGCCGATCGCGGAGCCGTCGCTGTCGGACAAGGATGCGCGCGCGCCGCTGCTCGCCGACGTGGCGCCGGACCGGTTGCCGTCGCTGTGACGACCGCATCGCCCCTGCTCGCATGACGATCCTGTTGCTCGGCGCCAACGGCCAGGTCGGTCATGCCCTGCGTGCGCCGCTCGCGCGCCTCGGCGAGGTGATCGCGACGACGCGCGACGGCCGCCTCGAGGACGGTGGCGACGCGCTCGCCTGCGATCTGGCCGATCCCGCCTCGCTCGCCGCGACGCTCGATCGTGCCAGCGCCGACGTCATCGTCAACGCGACCGCGTACACGGCGGTCGATCGCGCCGAATCCGAGCCCGACCTCGCCGACCGCGTCAACCACCTTGCCGTCGGCGAGATCGGCGCCTGGGCGGCCCGGCACGACGCGCTCGTCGTGCACTACTCGACCGACTACGTATTCGCGGGCGATGCGACCACGCCGTACCACGAGAACGACGCCACCGCGCCGGCCGGCATCTACGGCCGTACCAAGCGCGACGGCGAGGAGGCGTTGCGTGCGTCCGGCGCACGCCACCTGATCCTGCGCACGGCCTGGGTGTACGGCGCACGCGGCCACAACTTCCTGCGCACGATGCTGCGCCTGGCCGCCGAGCGCGACGAACTGCGCGTCGTCGACGACCAGATCGGCTCGCCGACACCGGCACCGGTGATCGCGACGATGACCGCCGAACTGCTGCGCCGCTGGCTCGCCCTGCCCGCCCACGACCGCACGCAGGCGCTCGGCACCTACCACCTGACCTGCCGCGGCCATGGCAGCTGGGCCACGTTCGCCGAGGCCATCGTGAACGCCGCCGCCGACGCCGGCGTGATCGCGCGCGCGCCGCGCGTGACCCGCATCGCCACGGCCGATTACCCGACCCCGGCCCGCCGGCCCGCGTGGTCGGTCCTCGACACCACCAAGCTCGCGCTCGTGTTCGGCTTACAATCGCCGACCTGGGAAGAGGGCTTGCGCGCCGTCATGGCGGACATCGCCGCCGCGCGCACCTGAATTAGGAGACTCCGATGCTTGTTCCCGTGATCCTGTCCGGCGGTGCCGGCACCCGCCTCTGGCCGGTCTCGCGCAGCGCCTACCCGAAGCCGTTCATGCGCCTCGGCGACGGCCAGTCGCTGCTCTACAAGACGCTCGACCGTGCCCTGCGCCTGTCCGACGACGGCACCGTGCTGACCGTGACCGGTCGCGACTACTACTTCCTGACCCGCGACGAGTACGCCGCGCATCCGGATGCCGACCTCGACAAGCTGCCGTTCCTGCTCGAGCCGGCCGGCCGCAACACCGCGCCGGCCGTCGTGCTGGCCGCGCTGCATGCGCTCGAGCAGTGCGGTCCCGACGCGACCCTGCTCGTGCTGCCGGCCGATCACCTGATCCGTGACCTCGACGCGTTCGCGGCCGACGCGCGCCGTGCCGCCGCGCTCGCGCAGGACGGCTGGCTAGTCACGTTCGGCATTCGTCCGACCCATCCCGAGACGGGATTCGGCTACATCCGCATGGGTGCCGCGATCGAAGGCCTGGAAGGCCGCGCGGTCGGCGCGTTCGTCGAGAAACCGAACCGCGAGACGGCCGAAAGCTACGTCGCCTCAGGCGACTACGTGTGGAACTCGGGCATGTTCTGCTTCCGCGCCGACGCGCTCGTCGCGGCCGCCGAGGTCACCTGCCCCGACGTGATCGCCGCCGCTCGTGCCTGCCATGCCAGCGAGAGCGGCCAGGCCAGTCCGATCGAGTTCGCGCGCGAGCTGTTCCTCGCCCAGCCCGACATCTCGATCGACTACGCGATCATGGAACGCGCGCCGCGCGTGGCCGTGGTGCCGGCCACGTTCGACTGGAGCGACATCGGCTCGTGGAAGGCCGTCAGCGACATGGACGCGGAGGCCGACGACGCCGGCAACCGCGTGCGCGGCCAGGCCGTGATCGTGGAAAGCGAGAACTGCTACATCCAGTCCGACTCCCGCATGGTCGCGGCCGTCGGCGTCAAGGACCTCGTCATCGTCGACACCGGCGACGCCGTGCTCGTGGCGGACCGCAACCGCGCCCAGCAGGTCAAGCTCGTGGTCGACCGCCTGCGCGCGACCAATCACCAGTCGGCCACGTTCCACACCACCGTGCACCGCCCGTGGGGCAGCTACACGATCCTCGAGGACGCCGACGACTGCAAGGTCAAGCGCCTCACCGTGAAGCCGGGCCACGTGCTGTCGCTGCAGCTGCACAACAAGCGCAGCGAGCACTGGACCGTCGTGCACGGCACCGCCAAGGTGCGCATCGGCGAGAAGGAATTCCTGCTCAACGCGAACGAATCGGCGTACATCCCGATGAACACCGTGCACCGCCTCGAGAACCCGACCGACCGCGACATCCACCTCATCGAGGTGCAGTGCGGCGACTACTTCGGCGAGGACGACATCGTCCGCCTCGAGGACCGCTACGGCCGCGTCAAGGCCAAGGCCTGAACCCATTCCAGAACGACAGGGAGTCACCATGAACCGATCCGCCATCGTCGCCGCGCTGCTGTGCGGCATCCTCGCCCCGCAGGCCTTCGCCGCGCCACCGACGCTCGAGGAGTTCGCGCGCCACGCACGGATCCACGACGCCAAGCTGTCGCCCAAGGGCGACTACCTCGCCGCAGTGTCGACGATCGAAGGCCAGCGCTCGGTCTCGGTGATCCGGCTGTCCGACAACAAGGTGTTCAACGTGCTGCCGCGCGAGAACGCCAACGTGATCCAGCTGTGGTGGGTCTCGCCGACGCGCATCATGTACACGATCGGCGAGGCGGTCGGCGGACTCGAGGCGCCCGCGCCGAACGGTGAGCTGCACACGGTCGACGCCGAGTCGCAGTCCAACGACCTGCTGTTCGGCTATCGCGCCGGCGGTGGCACCACGGGCACGCGCATCAAGCGCCGCGACGGCGAGTACGCGAGCGCGACCCTGATCGACCCGCTGCGCGGCGACGACAGCAGCGCGTTGATCGCGGTGCAGCCGTGGAACTGGAGCATGGTCAACGTGCCCGGCGGCGAGACCGCGTTCGCCGAGGCGCGCCGCATCAACCTGCGCGACGGCAAGACGCGCGTCGTCGCCACGGCGCCGCTGCGCATCGCCACGTTCGTGGCCGACAACGAGGGCGTCGTGCGCTTCGCCTACGGCGAGGACAACACGCTCAAGTACAAGGTCCACTACCGCGAGGGCGACGGCAAGCCGTGGCAGGTCGTGTTCGACGAGGCCACCGACGGCCGCCGCGTCGCGCCGGTCGCGTTCAACCGCGCCGGCGACACCGTCTACTTCGACTGCTCGGGCCTGTGCCGCTGGTCGGTGGCCGATCGCAAGCTCGAGACGGTGTCGACGGGTGAGGCGTCCCCGATCGAGTTCTCGCGCACGTTCGACGAGAAGGACGTCTACGCCGTGCGTTCGATGCCGGGCCGCATCGCGGTCAGTCTCGTCGACAAGGGTGCGAAGGAAAGCGCGCTGCTGGCCGAGCTCATGAAGCAGTTCCCGGGCGAGGACGTGCGCTTCACCTCGGCGAGCCTCGACGGCAGCAAGGCGCTCGTCGAAGTGTCGAGCGACCTCAACCCGGGCACGTTCCACCTCGTCGATACCGCCTCGCGCAAGACCACGCCGCTGCTCGCCCGCGCGCCGTGGATCAAGCCCGACGAACTCGCGACGATGGAGCCGTTCGCGACGAAGGCGCGTGACGGGCTTCCGCTGCGCGGCTACGTGACCAAACCTTTCGGCAAGGAAGAGGCGAAGAACCTGCCGCTGGTCGTGTTCGTGCACGGCGGCCCGTACCACGTGCGCGACAGCTGGGGCTACGACCGCACCGTGCAGGCGCTCGCCAGCCGCGGTTACGCGGTGCTGCAGGTCAACTTCCGCGGCTCGGGCGGCTACGGCTACGACTTCGTCCGCGCCGGCTACCGCGAATGGGGCGCGAAGATGCAGGACGACGTAACCGACGCGACGAAATGGGCGGTCACCGAGGGCATCGCCGACCCGAAGCGCATCTGCATCTACGGCACCAGCTACGGTGGCTACTCGGCGCTGCAGGGTGCGGTGCGGGAGCCGTCGCTGTACCGCTGCGCGATCGGCGACGCCGGCGTGTACGACCTCGCGCTGATGCGCTCGCGCGGCGACATCCCGCAGTCCTCGTACGGCTCGGGCTTCCTCGACACCGTGCTCGGCAACGACGCCACCGTGCTCGCGCAGCGCTCGCCGATCAACCAGCTCGACCGCCTCGAGGCGAAGGTCATGCTGATCGCCGGTGGCCAGGACAAGCGCGTGCCGGCCGTGCAGTCGGAAAACCTGCAGCGCGCGCTCGTGGCCAAGGGCAAGAAGCCCGAGTGGCTCTACCAGCGCACCGAGGGTCACGGCTTCTACGGCGAAGCGAACGTGGCCGACATGTACGCGAAGATCCTCGCGTTCCTCGACGCCAACATCGGCAGCAGTCGCTGAGCCGACGCGCGGGGCGACGCACCGCCCCGCGCATGTCAAGCCTTGTAAAGAAACCGCCGCCACGTGCGGCGGTTTCGCGTGCCTTTGGGTATGCTCGGGAAACCCTTCCGATAAGGACATCCGATGCGCGCCCTGCGTGCCGTTGCGCTCTGCCTCACCCTCGCCTCGCCCATCACGGCGTTCGCCGCCGACCCGATTCCGCTCGGCGATTTCGCCAAGCACCTGCAGTTCGAGCAGGTCAAGATCTCGCCGGACGGCAAGACCCTCGCCGCGGTCGCGGTCGTCGAAGGCAAGCGCCAGCTCGCGCTGTTCGACATCGCCACGCTCAAGGGCATCAACGTCAGGCCGCGCGAGAACGACGAACTCGCCGATTTCGACTGGGTGGCGTCGAACCGCGTCGTCTACACGCTGGGTCAGAAGCTCGGCGGCATCGACAAGCCGATCTCGACCGGCGAGCTGCTCGCCGTGAATGCCGACGGCAGCGGCAACGGCATCCTGTTCGGCTACCGCGCACAAGGCGACTCGGTCGGTTCCAAGATCAAGAGCTCGACCGCCGAGCGCGCGAGCGCCTACGTGCTCGACGACCTGCCCGACGACGAGAACAACATGCTCGTCGTCGTGAACAAGTGGGACGCCGGCAAGGAAGGCGATTTCCCCGAAGTCGCGCGCATGAACGTGCGCAGCGGCAACCGCGTCAAGGTCACGACGGGGCCGATCCGCAACGCGAGGTTCCTCGTCGACCATGCCGGCCAGGTGCGTTTCGCGTTCGCCGACGACACGGCGCTCAAGCTCAAGGTCTACCACAGGCCCGACGACAAGGCCGCGTGGGAGGTCGTCCTCGACGAGGCCGCCTCGGGCAACCGCGCGACTCCGGTGGCGTTCGCACGCGACAACAAGACCGTGTACTGGGCCTGTGGCGGCGGCGAGATGGTCGGCCGCATCTGCACGTGGAGCGATGCCGACCGCGCGTTCAAGCCCGTGTGGTCGAACAAGACCGTGACCCACACCGGGCTCGTGCGCAGCTTCGACGGCAAGGACGTCGTCGCCGTGCGCGCCGCGCCGGGTCGCCCGTCGCTGTACCCGGTCGACAAGGAAGCCGATTCGCTCAAGGCGATCGTCGCGCTCATGCAGCAGTTCCCGGGCGACAGCGTCAACATCGTCTCGACCACGCGTGACGGCCGCAAGGCCATCGTCTCGACCTGGGCCGACGTGCACCCGGGTTCGTACTACCTGCTCGACCGCGACACGCAGAAGCTCACGTTCCTGCTCGCGCGCGCGCCGTGGGTCGATCCCGACAAGGCCGCGCAGATGCAGCCGATCACGCTCAAGGCGCGCGACGGCCTCGACCTCATGGGCTTCGTGACGCGCCCGCCCGGCAAGGAGGAGGCGAAGAACCTGCCGATGGTCGTGCTCGTGCATGGTGGTCCGCACGGCCCGTTCGACGCGTGGGCGTACGACCCTTACGTGCAGGCCCTCGCGAGCCGCGGCTACGCCGTCCTGCAGGTCAACTTCCGCGGTTCGGGCGGTCGCGGCTACGCGTTCGAGAAGGCCGGCTACGGCGAGTGGGGCGCGAAGATGCAGGACGACGTGACCGATGCGACGAAGTGGGCGATCGCCGAAGGCATCGCCGATCCGAAGCGCGTCTGCATCTACGGCGGCAGCTACGGTGGTTATGCCGCGCTGCAGGGCGCCGTGCGCGAGCCCGATCTCTACCGTTGCGCGGTCGGTGACGCGGGCGTGTACGACCTGCGCCTCATGTTCAGCCACGGCGATGTGCGCAAGAACCTGTACGGCCAGAGCTTCCTCGAGATGGTCCTCGGCAAGGACCAGGCCGTGCTCGCCCAGCGTTCGCCGGTCGCGCAGGTCGACCACATCAAGGCCAAGGTCATGCTGATCGCGGGTGGCCAGGACGAGCGCGTGCCGCCCGTGCACGCCGAGCGCCTGCGCGCCGAGCTGCAGAAGCGCAAGGTCGAACCCGAGTGGCTCTACAAGCGCACCGAAGGCCACGGCTTCTACGACGAAGCCAACCGTGCCGAGATGCTCGAGAAGCTGATCGCGTTCCTCGACGCGAACACGACGCCCTGATCACGACTGACGCGGCGTTCGCCGCGTCAGTCGAAGCTGCCGTGGAAGACGAGTTCGGCATCGTCTTCCGCGGCCGCGCACGTCGGATACCCCGCCTTGCCGCAGTGGCGCAAGGCCGCCAGCGACGCGACCAGCGATGCACGCTGTGTCGCGAGGGGTTCGCGCAACGACGCGCCGAGGCTGTCGACCTGCCACGGGTCGACCATGAGCCGGTAGTGCTCGACCGCGACGCGCACGTCGTCGACGCGCCAGTCCACGAACATCTGCGAAGGCGCGTCGGCATCGTCACGCGACGTGCGCACGGCCGCGAAATCGGCCCACGACACGGGCGCCCACGAAGCGTCGCGGAAGTGTTCCACGAGCCCGCGACGACGCCACGAAGCCGGTGACGCCGACGCGGCCAGCGGTGCGAGATCGCGTCCGTCCGTCGCGACGCCCGCCTCGGCACCGGCTCGCGCGAGCAGCGTCGGCGCGAGATCGGTGTTGAGCACCATGCCGTCACGCAGCTGCCCGGGATCGATTCCAGGTCCGCGCACGAACAGCGGCACGCGGATCGAACCCTCGTACGGCAGCACCTTGCCCCAGGCGCGGTGTTCGCCGTTGAGCCAGCCGTTGTCGGACGTGAATACGAACACGGTGTCGTCCCAGCGCCCTGCCCGCTCGAGCGCGGTGCGCAGCGTGCCGATCATGTCGTCGAGGCCGCGCAAGGCCTCGAGGCGATGGCGCAGGCCGCGGTCGAGCGCGTCCTTGTCGGCCTCGCGCAGCGGCGGGTACTCGCGTGCATGCCATACCGGCTTGTCGGAGACGTCGAGCTCGTCGTACGACGGCACCAGGCGGTCCAGGCCGACATCGGATGCGACCGTACCGCGATGTCGCGGCGCGCCGCGCACGTCGTACTCGAAAGGCGTCGCCGCAGGCAGGCAGAGCTCGAAATGCGGCGCGATCGGCGCGAGGTAAAGGAAGAACGGGCGGACATCCCCTGGGGTGCCGCCGACGAACGTGGCGGCGCGGTGCGCGAGCACGTCGGTCTGGTAGTCGGCATCGGCACCGCCGTGGGTCACGAGCATGCCGTCGACATTGATCGTGTAGTTGTACATGCAATACGCGCCGGCATAGAGGATGCCCGGATCGCCGTGGCGCTCGCCGTAGTCGGGCATCGCCTGCCAGGCGTCCCAGCCCGGCGGCACGTAGCGCATCGGATCGCAGGTCGGGCAGTTGCGCGGCGGCACGTAACCGTAGCCATTGAGGAACTTGCCGATCATCCCTGTGCGGTAGCCCGCGCGCTGCAGCCACACGCCGAGGTGTTCGCGATCGTCGAACGCGCTGAACGATCCCTGCGGCGTCACCGCGTCGTGCGTGATGTTGAGCACGCCATGATTGTGCGTGTACTGCCCGGTCAGGAATGTCGCGCGCGACGGGCAGCACAGCGCATTGGTCACGAACGACTCGGTGAAGCGCAGGCCTTCCTCGCCGAATGCCCGCTCGAAGTGCGGCATGAGCCCGAGATCGCGCGCGCGATCGAGCGTCGCCTCGTCGAGATCGTCCGCCATGAGCACGACGAGGTTCGGCGCGGCGTACGCGCCCGCCGCGCAATACATCGCGACGAACGCCACGACCGCCGCGAGGACGGAGCGCATGGCGATGGATTCCCCTGTCGACGCCGGGGCCGGCGTCGTGGCGCGAGCATCGGGCTTCCGGGCGCGGCGTGCAATGCCGCGCGACGGAAGATCAGTCGGACTGCGCGGACGGCTTCGCTGGAACCCTGCCCACCAAAGACATCGACGCCATGGCCTGTGCCGTGACATCCGGACTTTCGGACGTCGTCAGGACGAACAGAAGTTCACTCTCGTCCTGGGGCCTGGACCATGTGTAGGCCACGGTCGAGGCACGATCGTCATTCGGTCCCAGTCCGGCCTGCTCCCTGGACTCCATCGGAGCCGGTGCCCGCCCGACAAGGTCCACGAAACCTGCCTTGACCTTCGAGGCCTCTGCGGTCTGCGCGTAGACGATGCAGACGCCATCGTCCCTGAGCGCGACGACGTAAGTCGTCGAGGGGGATGGAACGAACCACGCGGTTCCGGGTGCACGCCGCAGGAAGAACTCCGACTGTTCCTGCGGTGCGACGCGAATGCCCGGGGCGTTCATGCTCGCCTTCAACTGCTCCCGCGAGTAGAAGTGCTTCATGCAGGTAACGGCGAACAGGTCGTTCAAGCTGTCGGCAGGCGGCGGGGGCGATGCCGCATTCGAGGATGCCGCATTCGAGAACATCCACAACGCCGTCATGACCGGCCATGCACGCACCGATTTCACAATGTCCGGCCTGACCGCTGGCACCGCGACGCCGGTTCGCACGACGTCAAGGTGTCCGACTTCAGCACCCACTCTCCTTTCACCCGTTCGTAGGACGTCACGCGCTCGTACCCGCCCGACTGCTGCGTGAGTGTCACCTCGGTCATCGAGGGGGATGTCGCGGCGGCAGGAGGAGGATCGTGACGGCGAGGCGCTCCGTCGGGATCAGGGCGAGAGGCGTGATGCGGGGATGTGAGGTCGGGATGCTCGGCCTCGCGCGTGGGCTCCACTTCGACCGGCACGTCCGCCAAGGGCGTGCCCGCGGACGCGGCGGCCTGCGCATGAACCGGCAAGGACA
Organism: Lysobacteraceae bacterium PS02065; assembly: GCA_029959555.1. Taxonomy (GTDB): domain Bacteria; phylum Pseudomonadota; class Gammaproteobacteria; order Xanthomonadales; family Rhodanobacteraceae; genus Dokdonella. The sequence goes on from JASCPI010000004.1 coordinate 49,379, forward strand.
GGCACGCGGCCAGTGGAATCAGGAACGCCAACATCCTTGTGCGCATGACGATCGTCCTTGTGTGGGAATGCACAACACCTACCGGAACCTTTCGGCTCGTGAATCCGCCAGCCCGGTCGGATCGCGCGAGCCGCCATCCTGACGCCATCAACGCAACCGGCGCAACAGCCCCGCGGTCGAGCCGTCGAGGCCGGTCGTGTCGCCGCTGGTCATGCGCGGCAGGAGGTCGTTGCACAGTGCCTTGCCGAGTTCGACGCCCCACTGGTCGAAGCTGTTGATGCCCCACAGCGCGCCGCTCGTGAACACGCGGTGCTCGTAGAGCGCGACGAGTGCGCCGAGCGCAGCCGGCGTGAGCTTGTCGAGCACGAAGGTCGTGCTCGGGCGGTTGCCCGGGAACGTGCGGTGACGCGCGAGCACGTCCGGTGCGATATCGGGCGAGGCCGTCGGCACGCGCTCGCCGAGCGCCTCGTCGGCGCGCTTGCCGAGCATGAGCGCCTGCGCCTGGGCGAGGCCGTTGGCGAGCAGCTTGGTATGCAGGTCGGCATACGGATGCGTGGGCTCGCGCACGAGGATGAACTCGACCGGGATCACGTCGGTGCCCTGGTGCAGCATCTGGAAGTAGGCGTGCTGGCCGTTGGTGCCGGGCTCGCCCCACACGACCGGACTCGTCGCGAACGGCACCGGCTCGCCGTCGAGGTCGACGCGCTTGCCGTTGCTCTCCATCTCGAGCTGCTGCAGGTAGGCCGGGAAGCGCCGCAGGCCCTGGTGGTACGGCGCGACGCTGCGGCTCGAGAAGCCGTGGAAGTTGCGGTACCAGACGTCGAGCAGGCCGAGCAGCAGCGGCAGGTTGCGCGCATCGGCCGCCTCGCGCGCATGACGATCCATCGCATGCGCGCCGGCGAGCAGCTCGCGGAACGCCTCGGCGCCGATCGCGAGCGCGATCGGCAGGCCGATCGCCGACCACAGCGAATAGCGCCCGCCGACCCAATCCCAGAAGCCGAACGTCGTGTCGATGCCGAACGCGGCCGCGGCGTCGACGTTGGTCGTCGTCGCGACGAAATGGCGCTGCGTGTCGGTGCCGCCGTGATCGAGGAACCACTGCCTGGCGACGTGCGCGTTGGCCATCGTCTCCTGCGTCGTGAAGGTCTTGGAGGCGATCACGAACAGCGTCGAGGCGGGATCGAGGTCGCGCAGCACGGGCGCGATGTCGTGGCCGTCGACGTTGGAGACGAAGTGGAAACGCAGGCCGCGATGCACCCAGGCGTCGAGCGCCGGCACGACCATCTGCGGCCCGAGGTCGGAGCCGCCGATGCCGATGTTGACGATGTCGCGGATGCCGCTCGTCGCGGTATCGCGGATGCGCTCGACGTAGCCGAGCATGCGCTCGAGAACCTCGTGCACCTCGTCGCCGTGCGGCGCGGTCCCGCGAGGCGCGCGCAGCGCCGTGTGCAGCACCGAGCGGCCCTCGGTCGCGTTGACGGGTTCGCCCGCGAACAGCGCTTCGCGGCGTTCGGCGATGCGGCACTCGCGTGCGAGGGCGAGCAGCAGGTCGAGGGTCGGCGCGTCGATCAGGTTCTTCGACAGGTCGGCGAAGATGCCGGCGGCCTCGAACGAGAATGATTCGAAACGCGAGGCGTCGGCGGCGAAGGCGTCGCGCAGGTCCAGCGCGTGCGCGCCGGTGCCGAAATGGCGGCCGAGCGCGGCCCAGGCGGGGGTGCGGTCGCAACGCGGGGCTCGGCTCATCGCAGGTCCTTCCGGCAAAGCCGCGAGCATAGCGCCACCCGTGACTTGCGTCCTTTCGCCGGCCGCAGGCTGCGCTTACCATCAGGGGTTCATTTCGACGAGGACGCCCCATGAAGCCGTTGTTCGCCGCCGTCGCCCTGGCGGCTGCCGCTCCCGCGCTCGCCGCACCGACGCCGTTCACGGTCAAGGACCTGGCCACGCTCGAGCGGGTCAGCTCGCCGCAGCTCTCGCCCGACGAGCGCAGCGCGCTGTACCAGCTGCGCGTCACCGACTACGCGGCCAACCGCGGCCGCACCAGCCTGTGGGTCACGCCGCTCGGCAACGGCAAGCCGCTGCGCCTGACCGAGGACAGCCTCGGCGCGTGGTCGGGCGCGTGGAGCGCCGACGGCAAGCACGTGTTCTTCGTCGCCGGCAAGGACGACGTGCAGCAGCTGTGGCGCGTGCCGGCCACGGGCGGCACGCCCGAGGCGATCAGCAGCCTGCCGCTCGACATCGGCAGCTTCGCGATCGCCGCCGACGGCCGCACGGTCGCGTTCACGACCGACCTCTTCGTGGCCTGCGCGGAGGAGTCCGATCCGCTCGCGTGCACGAAGAAGCGCCTCGACAAGCCGGCCGACGCCAAGGCCAGCGGCCGCGTCTACGACCAGCTGTTCGTGCGCCACTGGGACACCTGGTCGGATGGCCGCCGCTCGCAGCTGCTCGTGGCCACGCTCGGCGACGACGGCAAGCTCGGCACGCCACGCCTGCTCAGCGGCAGCATCGACGGCGACGTGCCGTCCAAGCCGTTCGGCGACGCCAGCGAGTACGCGTTCTCGCCCGACGGCAAGACGCTCTACTTCGCTGTGCGCAACGCCAAGGGCAGCGAGCAGGCGTGGTCGACCAACTTCGACATATTCTCGGTGCCGGTCGACGGCTCGGCGCAGCCGAAGAACCTCACCCCCGACAATCCCGCCTGGGACAGCTACCCGCTGCCGTCGCGCGACGGCAAGACGCTGTACTACCTCGCGATGAAGCGCCCCGGCTTCGAGGCCGACCGCTTCGGCATCCACGCGCTCGACCTCGCCACGGGCGCGTCGCGCGAGATCGCACCGTCGTGGGACCGCTCGGCGTCGGGCCTCAAGGAGTCGGTCGACGGCAAGCTGCTCTACACGGCCGCGGACGACTGGGGCCAGCACCCGCTGTTCTCGGTCGAGGTCGCCACGGGCAAGGTGACCAAGCTGGTCGGTGACGGCACGGTCAGCGCGTTCGATGTCGGCGCCAAGCGCCTCCTGCTCGCACGCGACACGCTCAAACGCCCGGCCGACCTGTTCACGGCCGACACGCGTGGTCGCAGCCTCAAGCCGCTCACGCGCGCCAACGCCGAGACGCTCAAGGATCTCGCGGTCGGCGACTTCGAGTTCTTCACGTTCGCCGGCCATGGCGGCGCCACGGTGCAGGGCTACGTGGTCAAGCCCGTCGGCTTCAAGGCGAACCGCCGCTACCCGGTCGCCTTCATCATCCACGGCGGCCCGCAGGGTGCGATGAACAACGGTTTCAGCTACCGCTGGAATCCGCAGACCTACGCCGGCCAGGGCTTCGCGGTCGTCACGATCAACTTCCACGGTTCGACCGGCTACGGCCAGGCGTTCACCGACTCGATCTCGCAGGACTGGGGCGGCAAGCCGCTCGAGGACCTCAAGCTCGGCTGGGAAGCCGCGCTCAAGAAGTACAAGTTCCTCGACGCCGACCGCGCCTGCGCACTCGGCGCCTCGTACGGCGGCTACATGATCAACTGGATCGCCGGCAACTGGAACGAGCCGTGGAAGTGCCTCGTCAACCACGACGGCGTGTTCGACACGCGCGCGATGGGCTACGTGACCGAAGAGCTGTGGTTCACCGAATGGGAGAACGGCGGCACGGTGTACGACAAGCCGGAAGCCTACGAGCGCCACAACCCGCTCAACCACGTCGACCAGTGGCGCGTGCCGATGCTCGTCGTGCAGGGCGAGAAGGATTACCGCATCCCGACCTCGCAGGGCACGGCCACGTTCACGGCGCTGCAGCGCCGCGGCATCCCGAGCCAGCTGCTGTACTTCCCGGACGAGAACCACTGGGTGCTCAAGCCGCAGAACAGCGTGCAGTGGCACGAGACCGTGAACGCCTGGCTCAAGCGCTGGACCGGCCAGTAATACCGCTGCACGCGCGGGAGCCGCGACGGCTCCCGCGTCCCGCGCGCATCGCCCCGGCGACGCGTCACGCCCGCCCCCGCCGACGAGGACCCGCGTGGAACCCGAGAACCTTCCGCTCATCACCAACGACGCTGTCGTCTTCGGCCTCATCGCCGGCACGCTCGCGCTGATCTTCTACACCGCGAGTGGCCCGACGCCGTTCTGGCGGCGCTTCTACGGCTGGGTGCCGGCACTGCTGCTGTGCTACCTGATCCCCGGCCTCTACAACACCTTCGGCATCATCGACGGCAACAGCGCGGGCCTGTACCCGATCGCGCGCGACTACCTGCTGCCGGCCGCGCTCGTGCTGCTGATGCTGTCGATGGATCTCAAGGGCCTTTTCTCGCTCGGTCCGAAGCTGCTGATCATGTTCGTGACCGGCACGATCGGCGTGCTGCTCGGCGGGCCGATCGCCTACCTCGCGATCAAGGCGATCAACCCCGAAACCGTGTCGGGCGACGCTTGGTCGGGCATGGCCGCGCTCGCGGGCAGCTGGATCGGCGGCGGCGCCAACATGCTCGCGATGAAGGAGATCTTCGGCACGAGCGCCGACACGTTCGGCCAGTTCATCGCGGTCGACATCCTGGTCGGCAGCACGTGGATGGCGTTCCTGCTCGCGCTGTCGGGCCGCGCCGCGCAGATCGATGCGCGCAACGGCGCCGACACGCGCGCGATCGACGAGATGAAGGAACGCATCGCCGCGCACCAGGCCCAGTACGCGCGCACGCCGACGCTCAACGACTTCATGGTCATCCTCGGCCTCGGCTTCGCGCTGACCGGCCTCGCCCACGCGATCGGCCAGCCGGCCTCGGCGTGGATCGGCGCGAACGCGCCCGGCCTCAAGTCCTTCAGCCTCGACTCGACGTTCTTCTGGGTGGTCATGCTCGTGACGACGTTCGGCGTCGCGCTGTCGTTCTCGCCGGCGCGCAAGCTCGAGAGCGCGGGGGCGTCGAAGCTCGGCTCGATGCTGCTGTACGTGCTCGTCGCGAGCATCGGCATGAAGATGAACGTCGCTGCCCTGCTCGACCGCCCGTGGCTGTTCGCGCTCGGTGCGATCTGGATCGGCACGCACGGCCTGCTGCTGTACATCGTCGGCCGCGCGATCAAGGCGCCTCTGTTCTATTTCGCGATCGGCTCGCAGGGCAACATCGGTGCGGCCGCGTCGGCGCCCGTGGTCGCGGCGGCATTCCATCCGGCCCTCGCACCGGTCGGCGTGCTGCTCGGCGTGGTCGGCTACGCGACCGGCACCTACCTCGCCTACGGCCTCGGCCTCGTGCTGCGCTGGATGGCGACCTGACCGGAACCGTCACGTCACGCGCTCGCGGCGGCCCTCACTGCGCGAGCGCGTGCCAGCCATCGCGGTCGTAGATCACGAGTCTTCGACCCGCGCGTTGCAGCTTGGCGTGGCCACGCTCGAAGGCGAGGCCTTCGACATCGAACGTCACGCCGTCGTGATGGCCCGTGACGACCACACGACCGCCGCCGACCGCGTGCACGGTCTCGCCACGCCATGCCGCGCGCACGCGCAGGCGATGCACGTCGGTCCCTTCGCGCAGCACGACGAGCAACTCGTGCGGACGCCAGCGCCACGCGCCGCGACGCGGCAGCGTCCAACCCTGCCCAGCGCGTTCGAGCCGCGGCGCACCGCCGGCGACCGCGTAACGCTCCGTGCGCTCGCACAGGCGCAGCAACCGTTCGCGACTCAGGCAGACCTGGGTCTCGTGCGTGAGCAGCGCCTCGCGCTTGCGATCGAGGCGTGCCGGCGTCGCCTCGAGCGTCGCGACGTCGGCGCCCGCGGGCCAGTCTCCGTGCACGAGGTAGTCCATGCGCAACGCGTCGTGCGCGCCGGCTCGCGCGAGCGCGAGGTCGGCCAGCACGTGCAGCGCGTTGTGGTCGGGATGCGCGTCGGTCGCGGCAGGGCGTGCGACGTGGGTCGGCGCGAACGCGGCGATGCGCTCGGCGAGTCGCTGTTCGGCTGCACCGTCGCGCATGAGCAGAGTCGTCACGCCCTGGTCGGGCCAGCCGAAGTGATCGACAGCGCCGGGATCGACGCCGAGCACCGCGAGCGCGCGGCCGCATTCGGCACGTCGGCGCGCGCCCCAGCGCGCGCGCGCGGCCGCATCGATGCGCCAGCGCTTCTCGATCCAGCGCTGCGGCCACGGGTTGTCGTCGCCGTCGGTCGCGACGACCACGTGCAGCGCCGCGCCGGCCTCGCGCGCGGCCTGCACGAGTCCGCCCGTCGCGAGCGTCTCGTCATCGGGATGCGGCGCGAGCACGAGCACGCGCGAGCGCGCTTCGAGGTCAGGGAGTCGGGACGTCATCGGGAAGCGTCGGGCCGAACAGGCGTGCCATGGTAAGGCCGCGTTGCAGCGCGGGTGCCCAGACTAGCGCAAAACGATCCGTCGTCGCCGTGCGCAGCACATGGGTGCCGCGTTCGAGGCGGCGCGATCCGGCGAAGGGCTCGCCGTCGATCGTCGCCTCGACGACGCCGTGCGGTCCGACCACGCTGTAGTCGCCCTCGATCTCGACGGCGACCTCGAGCGCCTCGCCTGCGTCGTGTGCGGCGAACTCGTGGCCGGCGACGTAGACGGTCGGCGCGATGCGCAGGTAGTTGCGCACGACGAATGCGCGCGCATCGTCGGGCAGGCGGTCGGCGACCACGACCGGCGTGCGCGTCGCGACGAGGTTCGCGGCGATGTCGTCGACGATGCTGCCGTCGCGCATGCGTGCGAGCGTGATGCCCTCGAGCACCCAGTACACGGGACGCCGACGGAACACGCTCTCGCCCTTGGCGTCCATGACGAGATCCGCCGGCGTGGTCAGTGCGAGCACGTCGGCACGGCGCTCGCGCTGCGTCGCCGCGGCATCGTGCCAGGGCTTCGTGTCGACGACGATCGAAGCCGCACATGCGACGAGCACGATGACGACCACGGCGCGCACCAACGCGACATGCCTGTCGCGCCAGCGATCGAGGACCGCGGCGGCGCCGAGCGCGACGAACGGCAGCACGGGCAGCAAGTCCTGGCGCGTGAACAGCGGCCAGTAGCCGTACAGCGCAGCGAGGTAGCCGAAAGCCGCGAGCAGCACGAACGCACGCGGTGCCCACGGTTTCGCCCCGCCGCGACGCGCACACCAGGCCAGCCACAGCGCCGGCGGCAGCGTGAGCGGTGCGAGCACGAAACGCAGCACGCCGTCGGACCAGCGGCCGAGGCCGGCGACCACGTTGTGCTCGAACAGCGCGTAGAACATGCCGTGCCACGCCCCCTCGGCCGCGAAGAACGCCGCGAGCATGCCGGGCACGATCAGCACGCCGAGCGCGAAGGCCGCGATGCCGCGCGACGCGATGCGGATCGCCCCGGGCCCGTCCTGCAGCCGCGTGATCGCCGCGACGATGACGAGCGCGATCGCGGCCGTGGCGAGCAGCAGCGTGGTCTTGAGCGACACCGCGAGCGTCGCGCCGACGAGCACACCCGCGAGCGCGAGGCGCGCCGGCGTCGGCGGGCCTGCGACCGCCACCGCGACCGTCGCGAGCCATGCGAGCGCCCACAGGTTGTCGGTGCGGAACTGCAGCGTCGTCGTGAAGAAGGTCGGGAACAGCGCGGTCAACGCGGTACCGAGCCAGGCGATGCGCGGCGTCCACAGGCGCCGGCCGATCCACCACGTCAGCGCGAGCATCCCCGCGTACAGCGGCAGCATGCCAAGACGCATCCATTCCACGATGTCGGCTCGCTCGGGGAACAGCGCGAGCATCGGCGCGTACAGCATGTGGAACAGCGGCGTGTGGTTGTCGAACAGGTCGCGGTACGGCACGAGGCCTTGCGTCCACGCCCACACGACGTGCAGGTGCTGCGGTTCGTCGGAGTTGACCTTGAACGTGAACGCGCACCACGTGCGCCAGGAAAGCACGATCGCCGCGGCGGCGATCAGTGCGATGCGCATGCGGGCGCTGCCCTGGCGCGGGGGAGCATCCACGCGCATCGGCTCAGGCGCGCGGCGGGTGCCGCACCTGGCCCTCGCCGCGTACGACGAAGCGCTCGATCGTCAGCGCCTCGAGGCCCATCGGCCCGTAGGCGTGCAGGCGCGTGGTCGAGATGCCGATCTCGGCGCCGAGGCCGAGTTCGCCGCCGTCGCTGAAGCGCGACGAGGCGTTGACCATGACGACGGCCGAACGCAGCGCCTCGACGAATCGCGTCGCATGCGCATCGTCGCGCGTCGCGATCACTTCGGTGTGGTCCGAACCGAAGCGGCGGATGTGCGCGATCGCCTCGTCGAGGTCGTCGACGACGCGGATCGCGAGCACGAGGTCGAGGAACTCGGCGGCGTAGTCGTCGTCGGTCGCGGCCTTGACCCACGGCAGCAGCTCGAGCGTGCGGTCGCAGCCACGCAGCTCGACACCGCGCGCACCGAGTTCGACCGCCGCCTGCGGCAGGAAGGCCTCGGCCACGTCGGCGTGCACGAGCAGCGTCTCGAGTGCATTGCAGGCGCTCGGCCGCGTGGTCTTGCCGTCGACGAGCAGGCCGATCGCGAGATCGACGTCGGCACTCGCATCGACGAAGAGGTGACAGACGCCCTTGTAGTGCTTGATGACCGGCACGCGCGCGTGCTCGGCGACGAAGCGGATCAGCCCCTCGCCGCCGCGCGGGATCGCAAGGTCGACGATGTCGTTGAGCTGCAGCAGCTCGACCATCGCCTCGCGGCTCAGGTCCTCGACGATCGTGAGCGCCGCGGCCGGCACGCCGGCGTCGACGAGCGCACGCTGCAGGGCCGCCGCGATCGCGAGGTTGGAGCGGATCGCCTCGGAACCACCGCGCAGGATGACGCCGTTGCCGGCCTTGAGACATAGCGCGGCGGCGTCGGCGGTCACGTTCGGGCGTGCCTCGTAGATCATCGCAATGACGCCGAGCGGCACGCGCACGCGCTCGACGACGATGCCATTCGGGCGCGTGTCGCGGCGTGTGACCATGCCGACCGGATCGGGCAGCGCGGCCACCTCGCGCACGGCCGCGGCGACCGCGGCGAGGCGCGCCTCGTCGAGGCGCAGGCGATCGAGCATGGCCGTGCCGATGCCCTTGTCGCGCGCAGCGTCCATGTCGAGCGCATTGGCGGCGAGGATCGCAGCTGTATCGGCCTCGAGCGCGGCGGCCATCGCGAGCAGCAGCTCGCGGCGCTGCGCCGGTGTCAGCGCGGCGACGGCGGTGGCCGCGTCGCGGCAGGCGCGTGCGGCGTCCTCGATACGCTGGGCCATCACCGTCCTCGTCGTGCCGCGGCGGATCCGCGGGGGCGCGCAGGATAGCAAGACGCGCCGGGATTCAGGCCGGCAGCGCCCTCGGCACGCGCTCGAGCTGGCCGCCCGCGAAGGCCTCACCGAACGGCAGGTCCTTGCGGTGCACGTAGCCGATGAAGCAGTCGCAGGCCGCGCGCGGGCATGGGCGAGCACCGAGCCGGCCGAGGAACGAGCCGTCGTAGAGGTTGCCGAGCGGCGTCGCGACGAAATGGCAGCGCCGCACCTCACCGTCACCGTCGACCGAGACCACGTCCTCGCCGGCACGGCAGGCCGCGCCAAGGCTCGGCGGCGGTTCGAGGTTGTAGCCGAACCACGGATCGATCGCGAGGTGACGCGCCGTGTCGGCGGCATCGTAGTAGCCGGGCCCGCGCTCGTCGTAGGCGTTGAGCCACAGGAACACGTCGGCCGGCAGCGCCTCGCGCAGGCGTGCGATCTCGTCGGCGTGCTCGTGCAGCGCGACCATGCCGACGCTGAAGCGAACGCCGCGCTCGCGCAGGCGCAGGCAGCGTGCTACGAAGGCCTCGCGTCGCACCTGGCCCGGGTGGTAGGTGCACCACAACGCAAGGCGATCACGGTCGACGTGGTCGAGCCAGTCCAGCCCGATGCACAGGTTGGTCTGCGCCACCACGCGGCGCACGTGCGGAAGATGGCTCAGCCGCGTCATCGCCTCGCGGTAGTGGCGGCGCACGAGCGCCTCGCCCCACGGCGTGAACAGCACGGAGATATCGGCTGGCGCGTCGTGCTCGACCCAGTCGACGAAGCGCGCGAGGTCGGCCGCGTCGCGCTGCAGCGTCGCACGCGTGTCGCGTGTCTTCGCGAACGGGCAGTAAGGGCAGTCGTAGTTGCAGCTCGACAGGCGCCCGCGGTACAGCAGCGACAGATGGGCCGGCGCGTCAGGCCGCATCGGCGATCCCTTGCATCGCCACGGCGACGGCCTCGGAGCCGAGCCACGGCCCGATCGTGTCGGCGCGCGCGATGCCGGCCTCGCCGAGCGCGAGCACGCCGTCGGTCACCGCGCCGAGACCGAGCGCGGCGAGCTCATGCAACTGCGGCAGATCGTCGAACACCTCGCTGCCGAAGCGTGCGCGGTAAGCCTCGAGCGACAGGCCGGGTTGCACGAGCAGCGACTGGATCACGAAGCGGCGGCGCTGCTCGGCGGCATCGAGGCGGAAGCCATGGTGCGCGAACGCGAACGACGCCTCGTCGCGCGCCAGCCAGTCCGAGACGATCGCGGACACGCCGCCGCGCTCGACCGCGTACGCCGACGAGTAGTGCAGCGAACGCGTGTACGAGCGCGCGCCGCAGCCGACGCCGACCATGCCGTCGTCCTGGCAGCAGTAGGCCGGGCCACCGCCCGCCGGCACGTGCGGTGCGCGGAACATGCGCATCGAGACCTGCTCGTAGCCGGCCGCGAGCAGGCGCTTACGCGCGGCGGCGTAGAGTGCAGCGCGATCGTCGAGCGGCTCGGGACGCAGCGTGTGCACGGCCGTGTCGCGACCGCGCAGGCCGATGCGCGCGAGTCCGGTGCGCGGGCGCACGTAGAGCGGATACAGGTAGAGCTCCTCGGGCGCGAACGCGAGCGCACTCTCGACCGAGGCGAGGAAGCTCGCGACACCCTGCCCTTCGATGCCGTAGATGAGATCGAGGTTGAGGGTCGGGAAGCCGTGCGCGCGGATCGCGGCGATCGCGCGCTCGACCGTCGCACGCTGCTGCGGCCGCACGAGGCTGCGCACCTCGGCGTCGCTGAAGCTCTGGATGCCCATGCTGACGCGATCGATGCCGGCCTCGCGGCAGACGCGCAGACGCGCGTCGTCGACGGTCTCGGGCGACACCTCGATGCCGGCCGGGATCGCGGCGAGGTCGATCATGGCATGGGCGTGCACGGCCTCGAACACGCGCGCGAGCTGGCCCGCGTCGAGATAGGTCGGCGTGCCGCCGCCGAGCGCGAAGCGCGCGAAGCGGTGTTCACCGAGCGCGCACGCGGCCGCACGCAGCTGCACGGCGAGCTGATCGACGTAGGCCTCGACCATCGCCGGCGCCGGGCGCGCCATCGCGAACAGGTTGCAGAAGCCGCAGCGGTAGGTGCAGAACGGCACGTGCAGGTACAGGAACAGCGCATCGCGCGGCTCGGCGGCCCAGAGCGAGGTGAGCGAAGGCGCGGGATCGAGCGTGCGGTAGGCGCTCTTGTGCGGGTACGCGTACGAGTACGCCTGATACGGCGGCAGCGCGAGCCACGCGGCGAGCGACGAGGGGCGCGTCATCGCAGCTCGACCTGCGCGTAGGGCACGGTCATGACGACAGGATGCCCGTGGCGATGGCCCTCGTAGCCGTCCTCGCCGTAGGCGGTGCCATGGTCGGAGCACAGGATCACGAAGGCCGGTCCGCGCCGTGACAAGGCCTCGAACAGCGGTGCGAGCGCGCCGTCGACGTAGCGCAGCGCCGCAGCCTGCGTGTCGACGCCGTCGTGCGCGGCGCCCGGGACGTAGTGACAGTTGGGCTGGTGCAGCGCCGAGACGTTGAGGAACAGGAAGCAGCGCCTCGCGGCGAGGTCGGGCTCGCCGAGGCGACGGCACGCGACGGCGACCTGGCGTTCGGTCGAATCCGGTGCGGTGACCCCGAAGCCTTCGTCCCAGTGCGCCTCGGCGAACAGGTCCGGCAGCACGCGACCGAGCGCGGTGCGCCGGTTGAAGAAGCCCGTGCCGCCGAGGCACAGCGTGTGGTAGCCGATGCGTGCGAAGCCCGCGACGATGTCGGGTGCGTCGTCGAACACATGGGTGCGCGGACCGGTCGTCTCGCTGCCGCCGAACGCGAGCGCGAACAGGCGTTCGTGGCGCCCGGGTCGCGCCGGCGTCGGCAGGAAGCCCGCGAAGAAGGCCTGATGCGCCGCATAGGTGAAGCTGCCCGGCGTGTGGCGGCGTTCCCATCCCGCGGCCGGAAGATGGCGCGCGAGCACGGGCAGCTCGCCGCGTTCGAAGCAGCCCTGCGCGACGTCGTAGCGCAGCGTGTCGAGCGTGACGAGCACGATGTCGTGCGAGCCGACGATCGCGTGCATGTCGGGTGCGGGCGTGTTCGGATCAGGCATGGGCCGCCTCGCCCTGCGCCCAGATCGCCTGGTCGTCGTAGGTCGAGCGGCCTTGCCAGGTGATGCCGGGCAGCAGGTCGCCGAAGGCATTGGCCTCGAGCACGTGCACGCGGCCGCGCCGCACGACGAGATCGAGGCCGACCAGGTTCGCGCCGGCGAACGTGCGCGCGGCACGCCCGGCGGCGTCGTGCACCGCGATGGCGTCGTCCCCGGACTGCACGTCACACGGTGCGGCACGGCGGTTGCCGAGATGCAGGTTCGTGAGCGGACCCGTGCTCACGCGCGCGACGCGCTGGCGTGCCTCGCCGCCGAACACGACGACGCGCTGGTCGACCTGCAGGCCGCGTGTACCGGGCAACGAGGGCTTCGGGATCCATTGCTCGACGTAACTGCCCTGCCGCGCGAGCGCGTCGACGAGCGCCGCGATCGCGCGCGTGTCCTCGAGGCGTTGCGGCTTGAGCGTGCTGACGAGCGCCTCGCGACCATCGGACTCGACGAGCCGCGCCGAGCTGATCGCGACCTCCGCGCCGCGACCGTTGCGCTGGTAGGCGACGACGCCGACCGCCGACGAGCCGAAGCACGCCTTGACGTAGACGCGATCCAGCCCGCTCGCGTCGAGCAGCGCCTGCAGTGCCGCGTAGCCATCGACCGCACCGAGCAGCGGCGGCACGCCGATGCCGTGGCGCACGAGGTGCTGCTGGCAGGCGAGCTTGTCGCCCATGAGCGCGATCGCGGACGGCGTATTGAACCAGCGCGGCGCAAGTGCCTGCGCATCCCGCTCGAGCACGGCCAGAAGATCCATGACGCCGGCATGCCAGGCATCGACCGCGACGAACTCGCCGTCGAGTGTCGCCACCGGCGCGCGACCAGCGCGGCCGAGCACGGACCAGCCGCGCACGACGAAGCGGCGCGACGTTTCCATGTCGCCTCCGGCCGCATCGATCTTGACCGGCACGCCGGCACGGCCGTCGAACGCCTCGACGAAGCGCGACGGCGCGTCGAGCAGGTCGCGCCAGTCGAGCACGCGTGCGGGTTCGAGGCCGCATGCGCGGCGCGCGTCCTGCAGCGCGGCGATGCGCCGGTCCGCAGCGTGGCCGACGACGATCACGCGTGACTACTCGCCGATCGCGACGTAACGCTCGCCGTCGTAGTCGTCCGGGTCCTGCGGATCGGACACGTCGACGTCGAGCGGAAGCGCGGCGAGGCGCGCACGGTATTCGGCACCGACGTAGTGGTAGGCGAGGTTGAGGTGCTTGAGTCCGGCGAGGTGCGGGCTCTTGAGCAGCGCGAGCGCGCCGTCGTCGCCGAGCGTGCCCATCGACAGGTCGAGCGTATCGAGACCGCCGATCCACGACTGCTGCGCGAGGTAGCCCGCGAGTTCGTCGGTGATCTGCGAATTGCGCAGGCCGAGGTACTCGAGGCGGGTCGGATCGATCGCCTCGAGCAGGCGCACGTAGGTGGCGAGGTCACCGTCGAAGCCGTAGTTGTCGTCGCCGAGCCAGAGTTCGAGGTGCTCGAGCGCCGGCATGCGCGAGCGCGCGATGCCGTCGACGACACGTGTCGGCAGGCCGCCCGTCTCGACCGCGAGTTCGCGCAGGTTGGCGTGCTCGAACGGCTCGAACGAAAGCTTCTCGCCGCCGCGCACGCGCAGCGACTCGAGTGCCGGGAATGCCTCGAGCACGCGCGTGTAGCCGGTCTGGATGATCCACGACATCTCGTTGTCTTCGGACTGGATGTCGCCGACGTAGAGATGGCGAAGGGCGGCGAGCTCGCCGCGACGTTCGACGAGCACATCGAGGATGCCGTCGGGGCCGTCGTCGTGCGAGACCTGCCAGACGCCGACGATCAGCGATTCGAGCGAGCCCGGTGCGACTTGCGTGAAGAAGTGCTCGACGAGTTCGCGCTGCGATTCCTCCGTGTCGTAGTCCTGGCGAAGGCGGTAGACGACATCGCCGGACGAGGCCTTGTCGCCCATCGCGAAATCGACCACGCGCTTGCCGCGGAACGTGTCGGGGGTGTCGTGTCGGCTCATCGGGGGCTCCTGCGTGTTGATCGGAAGCTGGACCTGCGGCAGCGGATCGCGCGGCCCGCAGCCGCCGATCGCGAGCACGACACCGCCGGCCGCGAGGCTCGCGACCAGCCTGCGCCGCGTGCCGTCGCGTGGTGCGCCGTCGTCACCGCAACCTGCCTCCACCATCGCGCGACTCCTGCCATGGAAACGGTCGAGGGTAGCCCAAACACGTGTCGGCTGTGCGCATGCACAACGGCGTGCCGGGACGACTGCGCTAGACTCCGCGTCCCTCATGACAGGCCGACGGCGGAACGATGCGTCCTTTCAAGCTCGGTGAAGACCTCGACCTGCTGCGCGAGACCGTGCAGGCGTTCGCGGACAAGGAAATCGCGCCGCGCGCCGACCACATCGACCGCGAGAACCAGTTCCCGGCCGACCTGTGGCGCAAGTTCGGTGACATGGGCCTGCTCGGCGTGACGGTCGCCGAGGCATACGGCGGATCGAACCTCGGCTACCTCGCCCACATCGTCGCGATGGAGGAGATCTCGCGCGCGTCGGGCTCGGTCGGCCTGTCGTACGGCGCGCACTCGAACCTGTGCGTGCAGAACCTGCACCACAACGGCACCGAGGAGCAGAAGAAGAAGTATCTGCCGAAGCTGTGCAGCGGCGAGTGGGTCGGCGCACTCGCGATGAGCGAGCCCGGCGCGGGTTCCGACGTGGTCGGCTCGATGACCTGCCGCGCCGAGAAGAAGGGCGACCGCTGGGTCGCCAACGGCTCCAAGATGTGGATCACCAACGGCCCCGACGCCGACGTGCTGCTCGTCTACATGCGCACCGCGCCGAAGCCGGCCGGCAGCCGCTGCATGACCGCGTTCCTCGTCGAGAAGGGCATGAAGGGCTTCTCGACCGCGCAGAAGCTCGACAAGCTCGGCATGCGTGGCTCCAACACCTGTGAGCTCGTGTTCGAGGACTGCGAGATCCCCGAGGAGAACATCGTCGGCCAGGTCAACGAGGGCGTGCGCGTGCTCATGAGCGGCCTCGATACCGAGCGCCTCGTGCTCTCGGGTGGCCCGATCGGCCTCATGCAGGCCGCGGTCGACATCGCCCTGCCCTACACGCGCGAGCGCAAGCAGTTCAACGCGCCGATCGGCACGTTCGGCATCATGCAGGCCAAGATCGCCGACATGTACACGGCGCTGCAGTCCTCGCGCGCGTTCGCCTACATGGTCGCGCAGGATTTCGACCATGGCGTGAAATCCCGCATCGACCCGGCCGCCTGCCTGCTCAACGCTTCGCAGAACGCGATCAAGGTGACCCTCGAGGCGATCCAGGCGCTCGGCGGCAACGGTTACATCAACGAGTACCCGACCGGACGCCTGCTGCGCGACGCCAAGCTGTACGAGATCGGCGCCGGCACCAACGAGATACGCCGCATGCTGATCGGCCGCGAGCTGTTCCACGGCAAGAGCTGAACCGCGCTGCCACCCGTCCTCCCCGCTGGCCCGCCTGTCGTCCCGTTCGGGTTCGGTTAAGTCGATCACAACCCTTCGGCTCGGCAGCAGCCTATGCTCGCCCCCGGGTGGCAACTCGGGGTTCGAAATGGATGGCCAGGCACGGAATCGCGACGTCGCGTCGCGACGTTCTTTCTTGGGGGCGGTGACCGGTACCGCGGTGGAAGCTCCGAAGACGGCGCCGGCGGGTCCGGGCGTCGCGGGGATCGGCAGCAACGTGCTGGCACCGCCGTTCGCGGTGTACGTGCTCAACAGGCTGGGCTACGGGCCGCGCAAGGGCTCGCCTTTCAGTGTCGAATCGTTCAATGCGCTGGGTGCGAACGACGTCGCACGCCTGACCGCATTCGTGGATCAGCAGCTCGCGCCGACGCTCGACGGCAGCGGCAACGTGACCGATCCCGACGTCGCCTCGCGGCTCGCGCATCCGGACTTCGTCACGCTCAACAAGACGTTCACGCAGCTGTGGACCGACCACGAGGTCAACGGCCAGCCCTCGGGCGGCACCTTCACGCGCGACTGGCCGATCCGCGAGGTCGAGCGCGCCGTGTTCATCCGCGCCTTCCATTCGCGCTGGGGCCTGTTCGAGCAGGTCTCCGACTTCTGGCACAACCACTTCAGCATCTACGGCTTCGACCGCTATGCGGCGCCGACGTGGGTGAGCTGGGACCGCGACGTCATCCGCAAGAACGCGTTCGGCAACTTCCGCACGATGCTGCAGAAGACGTTCGAAGCGCCCGCGATGCTGTACTTCCTCGACAACTACATCAACCGCGCGCCGAGCTTCAACGAGAACTACGCGCGCGAGATCATCGAGCTGCACACGCTCGGCGCGATGAACTACCTCGGCGCGAACATGCAGCAGTCGCAGGTGCCGACGATCCCGGCCGGCGAACCCGGCGCGGGGTGGCCGACCGGCTACGTCGACGCCGACGTCTACGAGCTCGCGCGCGCGTTCACGGGCTGGACGTTCTACCGCAGCGGGTCCACCAACACGGGCCTGCCGTACATGGAGCCCACCCAGCACGACATCGGCCAGAAGACGGTGCTGGGCCAGTTCGCGGCCGCCAACACGCCGGCGACCAGCGAGCACCAGCTGTTCCTCGATCGCCTCGCCTACCACCCGGGCACGGCGCGCCACATCGCCACCAAGCTCGCACGCCGCTTCCTCGGCGAGAACCCGCCGCAGGCCGCGGTCGACGCGGCGGCCGACACCTTCTGGCAGAACCGCACGCAACCCGACCAGATCAAGCGCACCCTGCGCACGCTGCTGCTGCATGACGCCGGCGCGGGCTCGTTCCGCGACATCGGCAACTTCGGCAACAAGATCAAGAAACCGTTCGAGGTCGTGGTGTCGGCACTGCGTGCCCTCGACGTCAACTTCATCGTCCGTCGCAACGACGCCGAGAGCAATTCGTTCATGGACCGCTTCGCACGTTCGGGCCACCGTCCGTTCGACTGGCGGCCGCCGAACGGCTTCCCCGAGACCACGAACTACTGGATGGGCAGCGGCCAGTTCGTTCACGCCTGGCGCACGATCGACTGGACGCTCGACGAGAACACGAGTGCGGGCCAGGGCGACCCGCTGACGCCGTTGCTGACGATCACGCTCAACGAGTTCAGCAGCTCGCCCGCCGACCACACGGCAAACAAGCTCGCCGACTTCTGGCTGTCACGCGTGTTCCAGTGGGTACCGGATCAGACCAACGGCTGGCGCGGCACGTCATTGCACGTCGCCGTGCGCGACTTCATGCGCCGCAACACCGACACGGTCTCGACCTTCGGCGCCGACGTCGGCATCGGCAACGGCCCGACCGGCAACACCGCAGGCATCGGCACCGACGGCTCGCCGAACTACTGGTACAGCCGCTTGCGCGGGATGGTGAACTGCATCCTGTTCAGTCCGCAGTTCATGGTCCGCTGAAGGAGCGCACGACAATGGGCAACCTCACGCGACGCGCGTTCCTCAAGGGCTCCACGATCTGCCTGACGGCACTCGGCGGCATGCAGCTCGGCCTGCGCGCACGACCGGCCCACGCCGAAGCCGGATCCTCGTCGTCGGCAGGCGGGAACTTCTTCGTCTACATCTACCTGCGCGGCGGCATCGACGGGCTCAACATGGTGTGTCCGTTCGACGGTCCGGACCGTGCCGCCTACGAGCAGCAGCGACCGAACATCCACCTGCGCACCACCGGCACCACGGCCGCGCTGCGCCTGGGCTCGAGCAACTACGGCCTGCATTTCGCCGCGACCGGGCTGCACCAGCTCTACGGCCAGGGCCGGCTCGCGATCGTGCACGGAACCGGCTTCCCGGTGGCCCAGATCACGCGCTCGCACTTCGACGCGCAGGACTACATGGAACACGGCACGCCGGGCAGCAACTCGATCGGTTCGGGTTGGCTCGCACGCCACCTCGCCACGTCGGGACAGGTACCGGACGCGGCGATGATCCCCGCGCTCGCGGTCGGTGCGAATGCGCCGGCGAGCCTGCTCGGGCGCCGCGACGTCATGAACCTCGACGACGCCAACAGCTTCCACCCGAACTCGAACAACGGCAACGTCGACGGAGTACCGCGCTACAAGCTCTCCACCACGATCACGATGCGCGAGCTCTATCAGGGCACCGGGACGCTCAACCAGGCCGGGATCGGCACGGTCGAGGCGATCGAACTCGTCGACACGCTCAACATCGCCAACTACACCCCGGCCACCGGCGCCGTCTATCCGACCTCGGGCGTCGCGACGACACTGGCGAACCAGGCCAAGCTCATCGCCAACATCGCCAAGCGCCGCATCGGCCTGCAGGTCGCGACGATGGATTACGGCGGCTGGGACACGCACGAGAACCAGGGTGACGGCACCCAGGGCGATCTCAACCAGAACCAGTACGGCGCACGCCTCGCCGGCCTCTCGCAGGTCCTCACCGCGCTCTACAACGACCTCAACGCCGACGGCCTCGCGCGCAACATGGTCGTCGTCGTGCACAGCGAGTTCGGTCGCCGTGTGCGCGAGAACGCCAACCGTGGCACCGACCATGGCAGCGGCAATCCCATGCTCGTTCTCGGAGGCCGCGTCGCCGGTGGCCAGCTGTACGGCACGTTCGGCGGCCTCAACGCAGGGCAGCTGTTCCAGAACGAGGACGTCGCCACGACGACCGACTTCCGCCGCGTATTGAGCGAGGTCGTCACCGCGCACCTCGGCAACAATGCGCTGTCGAGCGTGTTCCCGGGCTACAGCTACCCTGGCCGGCTCGGCCTGCTGCCGTCCGACCAGATCTTCAAGCACGGCTTCGAAGCCGCCTGACGGCGGCCGCGCAGCTCACCGTCCGAAGGTGGGCTGCGCGAGCTGGCCGAGGAACGCGCTGAACACGCGCGGCTCCATCAGCACGATGAACAGCATGCCGTAGACCGCGCCCCACAGGTGGGCGCTGTGGTTGATGTTGTCGGTGCCGCGGCGATCCATGTAGATCGAGTAGGCGATGTAGATCACGCCGAAGAGGATCGCCGGGCACGGCAGGAAGAAGATGTAGATCGTCTGCCACGGCTGCAGCAGCACGAACGCGAACAGCACCGCCGACACCGCACCGGACGCACCGAGGCTGCGGTAGGCCGGGTTGTTCGCGTTCTTCATGTAGGTCGGCAGGATCGCCACGACGATCGCGCTGAGATAGAACGCGATGAAGCCGACCGTGCCGATGTAGTTGCCCATGAACCGCTCGATGAGCGGGCCGAAGAAGAACAGCGTGATCATGTTGAACAGCAGGTGCATGCCGTCGGCGTGCAGGAACCCGTGCGTGACGAGGCGCCAGTACTGGCCGTGCCGCTTGACCGCAGGCGGCCACAGGATGAAATCGTTCATCACCTTGGCGTTGTTGAAGGCGACGAACGAGATCGCGCAGGTGACGGCGAGCAGGGCGAGCGTGGCGATCATGGGGCTTTCGATGTCCTCGGGAATGTCGTCCGGCGCCGCGCGATCAGCGGCTGCGGCCGTCGAAGGGCTGGATCTTCAGGGTGGAAGGATCGACCCCGTCGAGGCAACGCACGTTGACCGACGCCATCGCCTTGCCGTCCGCACCGGTGCCCTCACCGAACGGCGCGCAACCGCAGGTCGCACAGAAATGATGGGCGATGCGGTGGCTGTTGAAGCGATAGGTCGACAGGTTCGACTCCGGCGTCGACAGGCGCAGGTGGTCGCGCGGCACGAACCACAACAGGTAACCGCGACGACGGCACAACGAGCAGTTGCACTCGATGACGCCGGTCGGCTCGCCATCGACCTCGAACGCGATCCTTCCGCAGTGGCAGCTTCCGACATGGGCCATCGCCAAGCTCCTCGTGAGGTGACTGGCGAGTATCGCATCGCGGCATCACGGGCGATACGTGCGACGATGGGCGGATGTCCACGCCCCGCATTCCCCGCCTCGCCGTCGTCGGCGGTGGCCCTGCCGGCCTCATGGCCGCCGAAGCTGCCGTCACCGCCGGCGTCGAGGTCGATCTCTACGATCGCATGGGGTCGGTCGGCCGCAAGCTGCTGATCGCCGGCAAGGGCGGACTCAACCTCACGCATTCCGAGCCACGCGACGCGTTCGTCGCACGCTACGCCGAGCGGCAACGCGATGCCTCACGCTGGCTCGACGTGTTCGATGCCGATGCCTTGCGTGCCTGGGCACGCGGACTCGGCATCGAGACCTTCGTCGGCACCTCGGGCCGCGTCTTCCCTTCCGACCTCAAGGCCGCACCGCTGCTGCGTGGATGGGTTCGCCGCCTGCGCGCGCAAGGCGTGCGTTTCCACGTGCAGCACGACTGGAAGGGATGGGACGGCGACGCCTTGCGCTTCACCTGCCCCGCCGGCGAGGTGAGCGTGACGCCCGACGCCACGGTGTTCGCATTGGGCGGCGCGAGCTGGCCCGTGCTCGGCTCGGACGGCGCGTGGACCGCCCCCTTCGAGGCTGCGGGCATGGACGTCGCCACGCTGGAACCCGCCAACTGCGGCTTCGACGTGGAGTGGAGTCCGTTCCTGCGCGAACACCATGCCGGCGCGCCGATCAGGCCGGTCGTCGCGACCGTCACGGCACCCGACGGCACGCGTCGCACGCGCCAGGGCGAGTTCGTCCTGTCGGCCTACGGCGTCGAAGGCAGCCTCGTCTACGCCCTGTCGGCACCGCTGCGCGACACGATCCGGGCCCGCGGCCATGCGACGCTGGAACTCGATCTCGCACCGCAGCGCGACCACGCCGCGCTCGAGCGTGATCTCGGCAAGCCACGAGGCAAGCGCTCGCGTTCCGAGCACCTGCGCCGCGCGACCGGGCTCGACGCCGCGAAGATCGCCTTGCTGCACGAGCTGCTGCCGCGTGATGCCTTCGACGACGCGCACCGCGTCGCCGCCGCGATCAAGGCCTTGCCGATCCTGCTGCGCTCGGCGCGCCCGGTCGCCGAAGCGATCAGCAGCGCCGGTGGCGTCTGGCTCGAAGGCCTCGACGACTCCCTCATGCTGCACGCACGCCCCGGCACCTTCGTCGCCGGCGAGATGCTCGACTGGGAGGCGCCGACCGGCGGCTACCTGCTCACCGCGTGTTTCGCGACGGGCCTGATCGCGGGACGCGCCGCGGCCGAATGGTCACGCGCCCGGGCCTGAGCCTCACCACTCCCTACGCTGCGGCAGCAGGCCGTGCAGTTCGACCTCCGTGAGGTTGCGCCACTGGCCCACCTTCAATGCGCCGAGCTTGACGTTGACGATGCGCACGCGTCGCAACTGGGTCACGCGGTAGCCGAACGCCTCGGACATGAGGCGGATCTGCCGGTTGAGGCCTTGCGTGAGCACGATGCGGAAGCCGAACTTGGCGATGCGTTGCGTGCGGCAGGGCTTGGTCATCTGGCCATGGATGCGCACGCCTCGCGCCATGCCGGCGAGGAACGCCTCGGTCACCGGCTTGTTGACGCCGACCAGGTACTCCTTCTCGTGGCCATTCTCCTGGCGCAGCAGCTCGTTGACGATGTCGCCGTTGCTGGTCAGCAGGATCAGGCCTTCGGAATCCTTGTCGAGGCGTCCGACCGGGAAGATGCGCTGCGCATGGTCGACGAAATCGACGATGTTGCCCTTGACCGTGCTTTCGGTCGTGCAGGTGATGCCGACGGGCTTGTTGAGCGCGATGTAGACGTGGCGACGACGCCCTTCCTTCGCGGCAGGCCGTGCGAGCACGGGACGACCGTCGACACGGACCTCGTCACCCTCGGCGAACTCGTCCCCGATGCGCACGGGATTGCCATTCAGTGTCACGCGCCCCGCCGCGATGAGCCGGTCCGCTTCGCGACGCGAGCAGAAACCGGTTTCACTGAGGTGCTTGTTGAGGCGCATGCTCGCAGGTCGCGTGGCGGGGCCACGCGGGGCCCGGGGGCGCGCATGCTGGCATGGTGCAGGCTTCGCGTCACTGCGCCCACCGATGGCACGGTCCCTGCTTATTGGTACTCGAGACCGTTTTATGGCGAGAATGTCCCGATGAGCAACGTGATCCCGTTCCGGCCTGCGCAGCGCGACACGGCCCCCGTGCGGTTTCCCACCGAGCTGCCCGACGACGAGGAGCTGGACATCCGGCTCTGGGAACTCGTCATGGAAGGCCGCCGCGACAGTGACGAGTTCCGCATGCTGCAAGCCGCTCGACGCCTCGCGTCCTGAACGACGCGAACCTCGCGTCGCCACGCGGCGACGCGTTTCACGCTTCGCCTTTTCGACCTGACGCACGATGGCGCCCCCAGCCGGGAGGTCGCCCATGCGAACCCTTGTCCTCGCCACGGCCCTCGCTGCGAGTGCCGGCCCTGCCCTTGCCGCCACCTACGCGGTCGGCCCCACGCGTACGTACACGACGCTGCAGGCGCTTCTCGACGACGTGACGTTGCGACCCGGCGACGTCGTCGAAGTCGATCGCGCCGACTACGCCGGCGGCGTGATCGTGCGATCCCAGCACTCCGGCAACGCGGCACAACCCGTCGTGATCCGCGGCCTGCGCGGAGGCGGCCGTCGTCCGCTGCTCGCGGGCGGCACCAACACGATCGAACTGCGCAATGCGAATCACATCGTGCTCGAAGGTTTCGAGATCACGGGTGGCACGTCGCGTTGCGTGTACGTCTACGCGGCGAACACGGTGCTGCGCGACCTGCTCGTGCGCGACTGCCCTTCGCACGGCATCCTGTCGAGCGACCAGCTGTCGGGCTCGCTGACCCTCGAGTACAGCGAGATCCGCACCTCGGGCATGGGTGACAGCCGTCACGCGCTGTACATCCAGACCGACGAAGTCGCGTTCCCGGGTTCGGTATTCCGCATGCGCCACAACATCGTGCACAGCGGCATGGGCGGCAACCTGCTCAAGAGCCGCGCCGAGCGCAACGAGATCCACTACAACTGGTTCGAAGGCGCGTACTACCACGAGCTCGAGCTGATCGGCCCGGACCGCAACACGCAACAGGCCGGCTGGAGCGCCGACCTCAAGCGCGAGGATTCCGAGGTGCTCGGCAACGTGATCGTGCATTCGGGCAGCTTCGGCGCGATCCTGCGCCTGGGTGGCGACGGCACCGGCGAGAGCAAGGGACGCTATCGCCTCGTCAACAACACGATCCTCGCCACCGGCAGCACATCGACCTACACGGCGCTGCGCCTGTTCGAACCGCTCGAGTCGGTCGAGTCGCACAACAACGTGTTCCACCGCACCACCGCGGGCACGCTCAACATCGAGCGCAACACCGAGGCGATCTGGACCTTCGGCCGCCGCGTCGCCGGCTCGAACAACTGGATCCGCAGTGGCGCGGGTGTCGTGCCGGCCGAATGGACCGGCACGCTGACCGGCAGCGATCCCGGCTTCACGAGCCTAGCGGGTTTCGATCTCGTGCCGGCTGCGGGCAGCCCGCTGGTCGGCGCAGGCAACGCGAATCCGGCCTCGCCGACGGCATGGACGTTCCCTTCGCCGACGCCCTTGCCGCTCGCGATGCCACCCGTCCGCGCCGCGATCGCGCCGTGGACGGCCACGCCACGCCCCCCCGAAGCGGCACCGACCATAGGGGCCTACGCGCGGCCTGCATCCGATGCACTGTTCCGCTCGGGGTTCGATCCATGACTCCGGCGGCGCGGCCCCCTGTGACTTGCGGGGCTTGAGGAGCGGGCGCGAAACGGGCACAAAGGACGATTGCCCGCCGTCCCGGAGTCCGCCTTGCGCCGTCTCGCCCTGACCGTCCTCGCCGCCTCGCTCCCCAGCCCCGCCTTCGCCGTCGAAGGCATGTGGCAGCCGGCCCAGCTTCCCGCCATCGCCGACCAGCTGCGCGCGCAAGGCCTCGAACTCGATCCGAAGCAGCTCACGGACCTCACCGGCCCGACCATGGGCGCGATCGTGAGCCTCGGCTTCTGCACGGCCTCGTTCGTGTCGCCGGAAGGCCTGGTCGTCACGAACCACCATTGCGCCTATGGCGCGATCCAGTACAACTCGACCGCCGAGCGCAACCTCATCCGCGACGGTTTCCTCGCCGGGACCACGGCCGAGGAGCTGCCGGGCGATCCGAACCTGCGCGTCTACGTGACCGAGGAGATCCGCGACGTCACCAGGGAGATCCTGCGCGGCGTGCGCGACGACATGGACGGCCTCGCCCGCTACGAGGCGGTCGACCGCGCCGAGAAAGCGCTCGTCGCCAAGTGCGAGAAGCCGGGCAACCTGCGCTGCGACGTCTACACCTTCCATGGCGGCGCGAGCTACCAGTTGATCCGCCAGCGCGAGATCAAGGACGTGCGCCTCGTCTACGCGCCGTCCGACGCGATCGGCAAGTTCGGCGGCGACATCGACAACTGGATGTGGCCGCGCCACACCGGCGACTTCGCGTTCCTGCGCGCCTACGTCGGCAAGGACGGCAAGTCCGCCACGTACTCGAAGGACAACGTGCCGTTCAAGCCGAAGCACTGGCTGCCGGTCAACGGCAAGGGCGTCGAGAGCGGCGACTTCGTCATGGTCACGGGCTACCCGGGCCGCACGAACCGTTACCGCCTCGCCGACGAAATGGCGGCGGCGATCGACTGGCAGTACCCGAACCTCATCGCGACGTTCACGAGCGTGCTCGGCATCATCGATGCCGGCGGCCGCCGCGATCCCGAGGTCGCGGTCAAGTACGCCAGCGCCGTCGCAGGCTTCAACAACTACCTCAAGAACTCGCACGGCCAGCTCGAAGGCCTCGCCAAGGCCGATGCCGTACGCCGCAAGAAGGAAGGCGAGGCCGCGCTCGAGGCCTGGCTCGCCTCGTCGGGACAGGATGCTTCGCTGGTCGCCGACATCGCCGCGCTGCGCGAGCTCGTCGCCGCGCAGGCGGCCGTGCGCGATCGCGACTACCTGCTCGGCTTCCTGTCGCGCACCAGCCTCTACCAGTCGGCCTACCTCGCCTCGCGCCTGTCGATCGAACGCGCCAAGCCGGTCGCCGATCGCGAGTCCGGCTTCGAGCCGCGCGACGAGGTGCGCATCGAGGGCAACCTCAAGCAGATGGAGCGCCGCAGCGATCCGGCCGTCGACGCTCAGGTTCTCGCCTACGTGCTCAAGCGCTACGTGCGCCTGGACCCCGCCCAGCGCGTCGCCGGCTTCGATGCCTGGCTCGGCACGGGCGAGGTCGACGATGCCACGATCGACGCCAAGGTCGCCGCGCTGTACGCGGGTTCGCGCCTCAACACGACCGACGCGCGCCTCGCCGCGTTCAAGGCCGACGCGAAGACGCTGGCCGCGTCCGACGACAGCGCGCTCGTGCTCATGCGCGGCCTCATGCCCGACCTGCTCGCGCTCGAGAAGCAGCGCAAGGCGCGCATGGGCGAGGAGATGCGCCTGCGTCCGCGCTTCATGCGCGCGATGATCGCCTACAACGATGCGCAGGGCCGCGCGGTCTACCCCGACGCCAACAGCTCGCTGCGCGTCAGCTTCGGCCAGGTGCAAGGCCTCAAGGAGGACGGCAAGGAGCTGTTCCCGTTCACGAGCGCCGAAGGCATCGTCGCCAAGACCACCGGCGTGGATCCGTTCGAGACGCCGAAGGAGGCCTACGACGCGATCGTGCGCAAGGACTACGGCACGTGGGCGTCGCCGAAGCTCGGCAGCCTGCCGGTCAACTTCCTCGCCGATCTCGACATCACCGGCGGCAATTCGGGCTCGCCGACGCTCGACGCACAGGGCCGGCTCGTCGGCCTCGCCTTCGACGGCGTGTGGGACAGCGTCAGCGCCGACTGGGTGTTCAACCCGAAGCTCACGCGCTCGATCCAGGTCGACGTGCGCTACATGCTGTGGGTCATGGACAAGGTCGACGGCGCCGGCAACCTGCTGCGCGAGATGCGCGTCGCCGACTGATGCGGGTGCGCACCGCGCTCAGCGCGCGGTGCGCCTTCGCGAAGGCTTCGCCTGCACCTGCGGCGGCGCGGTCAGCGTCATGAGGATGTCGGCGTACCAGGCATAGTTGAGGCTCAGGCGCTCGTCCTGCTCCTCGTCGCGGTTGTCGACGTCGAAGCGACCTGCGTGGATGCCCAGCAGCGTCCACACGAGGCGCTCGCGTCCGGATTCGCCGGACTCCAGGCGTACCGCGACCGGTGCCCCGCTGGTGCCGCGGTGCATGCGCGCATCGGTCAGGAAGTAGCCCTGGCCCTGAAAGCGGATGCCGAACGACGAGGCGACCACGGCTTGGCGCGCCACCGGCAGTTGGTGGACCGTGTCGTGGAAACCGAGCGGGAAGCCGACGATGCGCACCGCCGTGCCGACCTCGATCTGCTCGAGGTCGCGCAGCAGCAGCTCCGGCGTGAATGCGTGAAGCAGCAGCGTCTGCGGCAGCGCCGCGCGGTCCAGCGCGATCACCACGACGTCGATCGTGCCGCCGGCGTCGCTTCCCTCGCGCCACGCCGGCATGCCGTCGACGTACAGCGGGATCGAGAACACGGTCGTCTCCGAGACATTGGCCGGATCGACGTGCAGCACGATCTCCAGGCGGTCCGGATGGTGATCGATGCTCTCCTCGCGCACGACGTGGCGGTTGGTCACGAGGAAGAGCTGGCCATCGCGCTCGAAGAAGAAGCCCGTCGCATTGGTCGTGATACCCGTGGGCGCGAACGTCGTGATGCGGGTCACCGCGAGCAGCAGGGCTTCGATCATGGGGGTGGTCCGATGGGTGGCCGGGCAGTGTGACCCAGCCACGCCCATCGCGGAACGGACGGCTCTGACTTTAGTCATGGGCAAGTCAGGCGCCGATGGCCTACCCTCGTGGGTTCGCATCGAACCCGGGATCCCGCATATGGACCATCGCCTGACCCTCGCCGTCGCGCTCGCGCTCGGCCTCACCGCCCCGCTCCACGCCGCCGAAGCGCCCGCCAAGGCTGCCGCCACGCAACCGGCCGCGGCGAACCCGTTCTTCGAGAAGAGCACGCTGCCGTACCAGTTCCCGCGCTTCGACGCGATCAAGGACGCCGACTATGCGCCAGCGTTCGAGCGCGGCATGGCCGAGTCGAACAAGGAAATCGAGGCGATCGCCGGCAACAAGGCGGCGCCGACGTTCGAGAACACGATCGTCGCGCTCGAGAATGCCGGTGAGGTGCTGTCGCGCGTGTCGACCGTGTTCTTCAGCCTCAGCGGCACCAACACCAACGACACGATGCAGAAGCTGCAGACCGAGCTCGCACCGAAGCTCTCCGCGCACCGCGACCGCATCGTGCTCGACGGCGATCTGTTCAAGCGCATCGAGGCCGTATACGCCAAGCGTGACACGCTCGGGCTCGATGCCGAGTCCAAGCGTCTCGTCGAGCGCTACCACACCGATTTCGTGCGCGCCGGCGCCAAGCTGTCCGAGGCCGACAAGGCCAAACTCAAGACCCTCAACGGCGAACTCGCCAAACTCGGCACCGCGTTCAACCAGAACCTGCTCAAGGAAACCAACGCGGCGGCCGTGACGGTGGCCTCGGCCGACGAGCTCAAGGGCTTCTCCGACGGTGCGATCAAGACCGCCGAGGAAGCTGCCAAGGCCAAGAAGGCCGACGCGAAGTACCTGATCCCGCTGCTCAACACGAGCGGCCAGCCGCCGCTGTCCTCGCTCGAGAACCGCGCGCTGCGCGAGCGCATCATGACGGCCTCGCTGACGCGCGGCAGCAAGGGCGGCGAGTTCGACAACCGCGACATCGTCGCCAAGGTCGTCAAGCTGCGCGCCGAGCGCGCCGCGCTGCTCGGCTACCCGAACCACGCCGCCTACGTGCTCGAAGACGAGACCGCCGGCAGCATCGGCGCGGTCAACAAGCTGCTCGGCGAGCTCGCGCCGCCGGCCGTCGCGAATGCACGCGCCGAAGCCGCCGACATCCAGAAGGTCATCGACAAGGAAGGCGGGAAGTTCCAGGTCGCCTCGTGGGACTGGTCGTTCTACGCCGAGAAGGTGCGCGCCGAGAAGTACGCCTACGACGCCGAGCAGCTGCGCCCGTACTTCGAGATGGACAACGTACTGCGCAACGGCGTGTTCTTCGCCGCGACCAAGCTCTACGGCATCACGTTCAAGGAACGCACCGACCTGCCGAAGTACCACCCTGACACGCAGATCTTCGAGGTGTTCGAGGCCGACGGCTCGCCGCTCGCGCTGTTCATCGTCGACTACTACGCACGCCCGAGCAAGCGTGGTGGCGCGTGGATGAACGCCTACGTACAGCAGTCGGGCCTGCGTGGCACCAAGCCCGTCATCGCCAACCATCTCAACATCCCCAAGCCGCCGGCCGGCGAGCCGACGCTGATGACCTGGGACGAGGTCAACACCGCGTTCCACGAGTTCGGCCACGCGCTGCACGGCATGTTCTCGAACGTGAAGTACCCGCGCTTCTCGGGCACCAGCGTGCCGCGCGACTTCGTCGAGTACCCGTCGCAGGTCAACGAGATGTGGATGACCTGGCCCGAGATCATCGCCAACTACGCCAAGCACTACAAAACCGGCGAGCCGCTGCCGAAGGCGCTGCTCGACAAGGTGCAGTCGGCCGACAAGTTCAACCAGGGCTTCGCGACGACCGAGTACCTCGGTGCCGCGCTGCTCGACCAGGCCTACCACCAGATCGGCGCCGCGCAGGCCCCGACCGCCGCGACGATCCTCGACTTCGAAGCCTCGGCGCTCAAGAAGGCCGGCGTCGACTTCGCCCCGGTGCCGCCGCGTTACCGCACGACGTACTTCTCGCACATCATGGGCGGCTACTCGGCGGGCTACTACGCCTACATCTGGAGCGAAGTCCTCGACGCCAACAGCGTGCAGTGGTTCAAGGCCAACGGCGGCCTCACGCGCGCCAACGGCGACCACTTCCGCAAGACGCTGCTTTCGCGCGGCGGCAGCGCCGACGCGATGGTGCTGTTCAAGGACTTCGCGGGCCACGAGCCCGACGTGAAGGACCTGCTCGAGCGCCGCGGCCTCGCCGCCAAGCCCGACGCGAAGAAGTGACCCGACGCCCGCGGGACGCCTCGTGCGTCCCGCGGGTGCGTCCACGGCGGCGATACGCGACGGGCGTGCCGCGCGCCGCTAAGCTCGCGGCATGGATGCCCTGCCCGCCCTGACCAACCTCGTCGCCGGCCACGCCGTGGCCCCGCGCGACGGCGCCTACCTCGACGTGTTCGAACCGGCCACCGGCCACGCGTTCGCACGCTGTCCCGCCTCGACCGCCACCGACGTCGACGCCGCGATCGCCGCCGCACATGCTGCCGCCGAAGGCTGGTCGGCGACCCCCGTCGAGGTGCGCGCGCAGTGCCTGCGCCGCCTCGCCGACCTCGTCGAAGCCGACCTCGACGCGTTCGCCGAACTCGAGTCGCGCGACAACGGCAAGCCCGTCGCACTCGCACGCGCGCTCGACATCCCGCGCGCAGTCGCCAACCTGCGCTTCTTCGCCGACGCGATCGCGACCTGGTCGTCGGAATCGCACGCCACCGATGCACGCGCGATCAACCTGACCCTGCGCCAGCCGCTCGGCGTCGTGGTCTGCATCTCGCCGTGGAACCTGCCGCTGTACCTGTTCACGTGGAAGATCGCGCCTGCACTCGCGACCGGCAACACGGTCGTCGCCAAACCGTCCGAGATCACGCCGTGCACGGCCGAGCGCTTCGGCCGGCTCGCTGCCGAAGCCGGCTTCCCGCCCGGCGTGCTCAACATCGTGCACGGCACAGGTCCCGACGTCGGCGAGGCGCTCGTCGCCGATCCGCGCGTCAAGGCGGTGTCGTTCACCGGCAGTACGCGCACCGGTGCCGCGATCGCGGCGATCGCGGCACCGCGCTTCAAGAAGCTCTCGCTCGAGATGGGTGGCAAGAATCCGACCATCGTCTTCGACGACGCCGACCTGTCAGAGGCCACGCTGGCCACGATCGTGCGCTCGGGCTTCGCCAACCAGGGCGAGATCTGCCTGTGCGGCTCGCGCGTGCTCGTGCAGCGCGGCATCTACGAGGCCTTCCGCGAGCGCTACGTCACCAGGGTGCGAGCGCTGCGCGTCGGCGATCCACGCGATGCCGCGAGCGACCTCGGCGCTCTGGTCTCGCGCGCGCATTTCGACAAGGTCACGGCCGCGATCACGACCGCACGCGCCGAAGGCGGCCACGTGCTGTGCGGCGGCGAGGCCGTGTCGCCCGACGGGCGCTGCGCGGACGGCTGGTTCGTCGCGCCGACCGTGATCGAGGGACTCGACGAGCACGCCGCGACGAATCGCGAGGAGATCTTCGGCCCGGTCACGACGCTGATCCCGTTCGACGACGAAGCCGACGCCGTGCGCCTCGCGAATGCGACCGGCTACGGCCTCGCGGCATCGCTGTGGACGCGCGACGTCGGCCGCGCGCATCGCCTGTCGACGCGGCTCGAGTTCGGCATCGTCTGGATCAACTGCTGGATGGTCCGCGACCTGCGCACGCCGTTCGGCGGCATGAAACAGTCCGGCGTCGGCCGCGAAGGCGGTGTCGATGCGCTGCGCTTCTTCACCGAACCGCGCAACGTCTGCATCGCGCTCGACTGAACGCACGCAGGCTCGCCGCCGTGCACCGGCGGCGATACCATCGGCGACCACCGGATCGCCCGCGACGGAGCACGCCCTGATGCCACGCCCTTCCGCCTGCCTCGCCCTCGCCGCCTGCCTCGCCACGGGCGCGGCGCACGCCCAGGACATCCAGCGCCCGAGCGGCGTCGCGATCACGCAGCAACGCGACGCGGTCATGAAATCCGAGCGCATCATGGCCGAGGCGCAGAAGCGCCCCGGCCTGCTCGCGCAGTACCTGCACATGCGCGACGTCTACGCCAACGACACGAGCTGGCCGTTCCGCGTCATCTTCAACCAGTACATCAGCTGGTACCAGACCTGGGTCGGCGACTACGCCGGCGCACGCGCCGCGTTCTCGATCGCACAGCCGATGGCCAAGGACGACGCCGACTCGCCTCTGCGCGGAGGCGGGTTCTCGGCCCAGCCTGCCGCTCAGGAGATCCTGCGGCTCGCGCGCGGCAGGCAGGCCGTGTTCTTCAACGAGAACCACAGCTACGCGCTGACCCGCACGCTGACCGTGCAGATGCTCACCGCGCTGCGCGAGGAAGGCTTCGACACGTTCGCGGCCGAAACCCTCTACGAGACCGACACCGGCCTGCAGGAGCGCGGTTATCCGACCAGCGAAACCGGCTTCTACATCGAGGAACCGGTCTACGCGGAGATGGTGCGTACGGCACTGCGGCTCGGCTATCGCGTTGTCGCCTACGAGGCGGTCTCGGATGCGACGGGCTCGGCACGCGAAGCCGAACAGGCACGCAACCTCAAGCGCGACGTGTTCGACAAGCACCCCAAGGCACGCCTCGTCGTCAATGCGGGCTACGCGCACATCCAGGAGAGCGGCAAGTACCTCGACGGCGTCGCCATGGCGCAGCACTTCACGCGCATCACCGGCATCGACCCCCTCACCGTCGAGCAGACCATGATGGTGCCGCACGAGAAGCTGTCCAACGACCATCCCTGGTACACCGAATCCGCGCAGGCCTCGCACGGCACGCAGCCGTTCGTGTTCACGACGCGCGAAGGCACGCCATGGACGCTCAAGAAGGACGCCTACGACGTCAGCGTGTTCTTCCCGCGCGAAACCTCGCGCCGCGGCCGCCCGGACTGGCTCACGCTCGGCGGCCAGCGCATCGCCTACCAGGTCAGTGGCGCGCTCTGCGACACGAACTACCCCTGCCTCGTCGAAGCGCGCTACGCGGAGGAAGGCGAGGACGCGATCCCGGCCGATCGCGTCGTCATCGAGTGGATGGGGCGTGGCGCGATCGCGAGCGACCGCGTGCGCGAGAGCAGCGACGCGGTGCCCCTGGCGGACCTCTACCTGCGCCCGGGCCGCTACATCGTCACGGCCCGCGACACCACCAACCGTCGCCTGCAGCGCCAGACCATCACCGTGCGCGACGCCAAGGGCACGCCGTGAGCCTCGTCCACGCGCAAGGCGCTCCTGCACCGGTCGGCGCCTACCCGCACGCGCGCCGGGTCGGCGACCTGCTGTTCCTGTCGGGCGTCGGCCCGCGCGAACCGGGTACCAACGCGATCCCGGGCAACGTGCTCGATGCGGACGGCCGCGTGGTCGCCTACGACATCGAGGCGCAGTGCCGGCAGGTGTTCCACAACGTGCGCGCGGTGCTCGAAGCGAGCGGCGCGCGCTGGGAAGATCTCGTCGACGTGACCGTGTACCTCACCGACATGGCCCGCGACTTCGCCGCCTACAACCGCCTCTACGCCGAGCACTTCACGACCGCACAGCCGTGCCGCACGACGCTCGGCATCACCGCGCTGCCGACACCGATCGCGATCGAGCTCAAGTGCGTCGCCGCGATCACGCGTTCCGCCGACTGAGCCGAGGTCCGCCATGTTGCCGCCGCCGTTCAACTTCCAGCGCTGGATCGACGAACACCGCCACCTGCTCAAGCCGCCGGTCGGCAACAAGTGCATGGTCGACGGCGACTTCATCGTCATGATCGTCGGCGGGCCCAATGCGCGCACCGATTACCACTGGGACGAAGGCCCCGAGTTCTTCCACCAGATCGAGGGCGAGATGGTGCTCAAGATCCAGGAAGACGGTGCCGTGCGCGACATCCCGATCCGCGCGGGCGAGGTCTTCTACCTGCCGCCGCGCGTGCCTCACTCGCCGCAGCGTGGCCCCGACTCGATCGGCCTCGTGATCGAGCGCAAGCGCCTCGCCCACGAAAAGGACGGCCTGCTCTGGTTCTGCGAGCACTGCAACACGAAGCTCTACGAGGAGTACTTCGTGCTGCACGACATCGAGAAGGACTTCCCTGCCGTCTTCGATCGCTTCTACCGCTCGCGCGAGGCACGCACGTGCAAGGCCTGCGGGCATCTGAATCCCGCGCCGGCGCGCTACGACGACCTGCCGTCCACCTGAGCGCGCGCCCCTCGATGCCCCGCCCCCGACGCGACGTCGCCCGCGCACGCCGCCCATGCTGAAACGCCTGCTCGAACTCAAGCCGCGCGACGTGCCGACGCGTGTCGCGCTGCGCAACACGATCTCGGTCGTGCTGCCGCTCGTCGTCGGCGTGCTCAGCGGTCATGTCGGTGCGGGCGTCGGCGTGGCGGTCGGCGCGCTGAACACGATGTTCTCCGACCAGCCGGGCCCGTATCGCCTGCGCGCGCAGCGCATGCTGCTCGCCGCGACGGGTGCCGCGCTGGCCGCGTTCGTCGGCAGCGCGCTCGGCGGCGATCTCGTCGCGATCACCCTGGCCGCACTCGCCTGGGGTGTCGGCGGAGGCATGCTCGTCGCGCTCGGTCCCGAAGCCGGTCGCGCCGGCATGGTCGCGATGATCCTGCTCGTGGTGACCGCGGCGACGCCGCAGCCCCCCCATCTGGCGTTGCTGCACGCGGCGCTGATCTTCGCGGGCGGCCTGCTGCAGACGGCGCTCGCGGTCGCGGCGTGGCCGCTGCAGCGCTATCGCCCCGAGCGCCACGCACTCGCGACCGTGTTCGGCCAGCTCGCGGTGATGGCGCGTACGCGCACCCGCGCGACCGATCCACCGCCGACCACCCAGGCCGTGCAGTACGCGCAGGAACTGCTGCACGGCGCGCATCGTTCGCGCAGCATCGCGGTGCAGTCGTTCCGCGTGCTCGCCGAGATCAGCGAGCGTGCGCGTGTCGAACTGCTCGCCTTGGGCGACCTGCGCGAGCACTTCACCGATCCGGCCGCATCGACTGCCGTCGACCACGTCGTGCGCCTCGCCGCCGACGTCTGCGAAGGTCTCGCCGAGGCGCTCGTCGACGGTGCGACCCCGCAACGGGCCACGCAGCGCATCGCCGCGATGGACGACGCGATCACCGCGCTCGACCGGGTGCGCGAGGCCGCTTCCGACCGTCGCGACGCACGCCTGCTGCGCATCGCGCGGGCACGTTCCGAAGGCCTCGCCGGCCAGCTGCGCTCCGCCGCGCGCAATGCCGATTTCGCCGGCAGCCTCGGCGAGATGCGCGCGCAAGCCGTCGAGGCGCGCCTGCCCGAAGCGCTGCGCCCGCAGTCGGCTCTGGCGACGCTGCGCGCTAACCTGACGCTGTCTTCGGTCGCGCTGCGCCATTCGCTGCGCTGCGGCGTCTGCCTCGCCCTCGCGGTCGCCGCCGAGCGCGTGCTCGAGTTGCCGCACGGCTACTGGATCCCGATGACGATCGCGATCGTGCTCAAGCCCGATTTCGCCGGCACCTTCAGCTTCGGCCTGCTGCGCGTCGCGGGCACGCTGGCCGGCCTCGTGCTGACGACGCTGCTCGTGCACTTCGCGTTCGACGGCACCTGGGACCGGCTCGTGCTGTTCGCCCTGCTGTGCTTCGGCTTCCGCCTGCTGACGACGGTCAACTACGGCATCGGCGTCGCATTGCTGACCGGCCTCATCGTGATCCTGATGTCGTTCTACGGCGATGCACCCGGCGAGACGATGCTGCCGCGCGCGATCGACACCGTCATCGGCAGCGCCGCGGCACTGCTCGCCTACGCGCTGTGGCCGACCTGGGAGACGCTGCGGCTGCGCCCGGCGCTCGCGGCGATGCTCGAGGCCTATCGCGCCTACGTACGCGCCCTCCTGACCTCGGATGCACCGGCATGGACCGATGCGCGCGCGGTAGCACGCGCACGTCGCACCAATGCACAGGCCTCGCTCGAGCGACTCGCCGGCGAGCCGCGCCACGACCGCACACTCGTCGCGTTCGCCGAAGCGGTGTTCGCCAACGGCAACCGCCTCGCCCGCGCCGGCATGGCGCTCGAGGCCGTACTGCTGGACGCCGGCCGCCTGCCCGCGCACGAGGCGCTCGACGCGTTCGGGACGCGCGCCGACGACCTGCTCGCGCGCATCGCGACCGCCGTCGCCGACGGCACGACGCTGAACCTGCCGAGCCTGCGAGGCGAGGAACGCCGTGTCGCCGCCGAGATGGAGGAAACCCTGCCCGACGGCGGCGACCGCCACCTCGCCGCGGCGATCGCGCACGCCTGCGACCGCCTCGCCGACAGCATCGACACGCTGAGCCATCTGGTCGGCCCCGCGCCGGCGCCTGCGAAGCCCTGATCGCGTCGACCACGCCACCTTCACGCCACGCGGCGCGGGTTACACTCCGCGCATGCTGAAGATCGACACGCACGCGCACATCCTGCCGGAGCACTGGCCCAACCTGGCCGAGAAGTACGGCGACGACCGCTTCCCGGTCATGGTCAACGCCGAGGGCCGCCGCCGCATCTACAAGGACGGCAGGTTCTTCCGCGAGGTCTGGGCCAACGCGTTCGATCCCGAGGTACGCATCGCCGACTACGCGAAGTTCGGCGTCGACGTGCAGGTCGTCTCGACCGTGCCCGTACTGTTCTCGTACTGGGCCAAGCCGAGCCAGGCGCTCGAGCTGCACCGCCACCTCAACGACCACACGGCCGAGATCTGCCGCCGCTACCCGCGCCACTACGCCGGCATCGGTACGGTGCCGCTGCAGTCGCCTACGCTGGCGATCCAGGAGCTCGAACGCTGCATGGACCAGCTCGGCCTGCAGGGTGTGCAGGTCGGCTCGCACATCGAGGGCTGGAACCTCGACGCGCCGGAGCTGTTCCCGTTCTTCGAGGCGGCCGCCGACCTCGGCGCCGCGATCCTCGTGCACCCGTGGGACATGATGGGCAAGGAGACGATGCCCAAGTACTGGCTGCCGTGGCTGGTCGGCATGCCGGCCGAACAGGCGCGCGCGGCGTGCTGCCTGATCTTCGGCGGCGTGCTCGAGCGCCTGCCCAAGCTGCGCGTCT
The DNA here is from genome assembly GCA_029959555.1 of Lysobacteraceae bacterium PS02065. GTDB lineage: Bacteria > Pseudomonadota > Gammaproteobacteria > Xanthomonadales > Rhodanobacteraceae > Dokdonella. The sequence goes on from JASCPI010000004.1 coordinate 85,477, forward strand.
GCCTCGCCCACGGCGGCGGCTCGTTCCCGTACTCGATCGGCCGCATCGAGCACGGCTTCCGCATGCGTCCGGACCTCGTCGCGACCGACAACGCGCGCAATCCGCGCGAATACTTCGGACGCATCTATTTCGATTCCTGCGTGCACGACGACGCCGCGCTGCGCTACCTGCTCGAGGTCGCCGGCGTCGATACGGTCATGCTCGGCACCGATTACCCCTTCCCGCTCGGCGAACAGGAACCCGGTGCCGGCATCGCCGCGCTCGGCCTGCCGCTGCGCGACCAGGCGCGCCTGTTCCACGGCACCGCGCTCGAATGGCTCGACCTGCCCCAAGCGCGCTTCGCGCAAGACGACACGGAGTGACACGATGAGACTGCTCGCCCTGCTCCTGCTGGCCGTCGCCGGCAGCGCCCACGCCCAGGCTGACAACGACTACACACTCAACGACGGGCGCGTGAAGTTCAGCGTGCCGTCCGCGTGGACGGCGATCATGGAGAAGTCCGACGGCAATCCGCAGGCGATCATCTTCCAGGTGCCCGATCCGGCCACCCAGGGCACCGAGGACACGGCGAGCATCACGGTGAAGACGCGCCAGCTCAGGGCGCCCGACCAGTTCGCCGAAGCCGTACAGAACGAGTACACGCTGTCGAAGGCACAGAGCGGCTACGAATCCGATTTCGACGACCGCGACAACGGCGTGCACCGCTACCACGTCACGCGTGGCGCGACGCGCTATGCGATCCGCGACCGCTTCACCCTGATCGGCAACGTCGCCGTGCAGGTGCGCTGCCAGCGCCCGCTGCTCGAGAAGACCGCGAAGGACTGGATCACGCGTTACGACAGCGGCTGCGACCGCATCGCGGCGTCGCTGAAGTGAGCGCAGGCGAGCCGCACGACGGCGACGACTGGGCCGTCGCCGAGGACGCGCGCTGTCCGCTCGCGGGCTTCCGCGATGCGTTCACGATCCCGCGCCATGAAGGTCGCGAGATCGCCTACTTCTGCGGAAACTCGCTCGGACTCCTGCCGCGCGCGGTGCGCGACGCGGTGATCGAGGAACTCGACCATTGGGGCGACCGCGCGGTCGAGGGACATTTCCTCGGCGATCGCCCCTGGATGGATTACCACGCGTTCGTGCGCGACGACCTCGCCCACGTGGTCGGCGCGCTGCCGTCCGAAGTGGTCGCGATGAACTCGCTCAGCGTGAACCTGCACCTGCTCATGGTGAGCTTCTACCGGCCGACCGCCGAGCGCCCGGCGATCCTCGTCGAGAAGGGAGCGTTCCCGTCGGATCGCTACGCGGTCGAGTCGCAGATCCGCTTCCACGGCCTGGACCCGGCCACCGCACTGATCGAGCTCGAAGCCGACGAACCCGACGGCACGCTGTCCGACGACGCGATCCTGCGCGCGATCGACGAGCACGGACCGCGCATCGCACTCGTGCTCATGCCGGGCGTGCAATATCTGACCGGACAGGCCTTCGACCTGCGCGCGATCACCGAGCGCGCGCATCGCCACGGCTGCGTGGTCGGCTTCGATCTCGCCCACGCGGTCGGCAACCTCGCCCTGCAGCTGCACGATTCGCATTGCGATTTCGCGGTCTGGTGCAGCTACAAGTACCTCAATTCCGGACCCGGCGCCGTCGCCGGTGCGTTCGTGCACGAGCGCCACGCGCGTACGCCGCGGCCACGCTTCGCGGGCTGGTGGGGGCACGACCGCGAAACGCGCTTCCGCATGGGGCCCGAGTTCGCGCCGACGCCGGGCGCCGATGGCTGGCAGTTGTCGAATCCGCCGATCCTCGCGCTCGCGCCGTTGCGCGTGTCGGCAGCGCTGTTCCGCGAAGCGGGCATGGACCGCCTGCGCGCGAAATCCGAGGCCCTGACCGCTTACCTCGAGGACCTCATCCGCCGTGAGCTCGACGACGTGCTCGCGATCGCGACGCCATCGGACACGCGTCGCCGTGGTTGCCAGCTCTCGCTGCGCGTCAAGGGTCCGCGCGAAGCAGGGCGCTCGCTGTTCGAGCACCTGCAACGCGAAGGCGTCGTCGTCGACTGGCGCGAGCCCGACGTGATCCGCGCCGCGCCGACACCGCTCTACAACCGTTTCGCCGATTGCCGCCGCCTCGTCGACGCGGTGTCGCGCTGGAAGGCGACACGCTGAGCCACGCGCGCGTCGCGGACGACGCGGCGTTCGTAGTATCGTCGACCCGAGGCGGACGGATCCCGACGCCGTACGTCCTGGAGCCTCGGCGCGCGTGAATCCGAATCGTTACGCCGTCGCCGTTCTCCTCGCGCTCGCCTGCCTGCTGCTGCGTTTCGCGGTCTTTCCCTACGATGCCGACTACGTCGGCCACATGCCCCCGCAGAGCGGCTCACTCGCCCACCTGCAGGCGGGTGTCATGTTCGCGATGGCGATGCTCATGCGCGACCGCCTCGCGCTGCGCCTCACGGTCGCCGTCCAGGCCGTGGTCTGGATCGGCATCACCACGCCATCCGGTGGCCTCGGCCCCGCGCTCGCCGCCGGCGTACCGCTCTTCTTCGCGGCCTACGGCCTGCTCGTCGGTTGCGCGCGGCTCGCGGGATTCCCTCGCGATCCGGATTTCGCGCCGACCACGCGCGACATCGCGCGCGTGATCCTCGCCGGCATGGTCGTGCTGCCCGTCGCCTGGATGCTGGTCGGCGGCCTGCTCGAGGCGCCGTGGATGCCGTTCTCGTTCGCGCTGATCGCCAACAACGCATTGCAGACCCTCGCAGCCAAGCACTTCGGCGTATCCGCGCTGGTGCTGCCGATCCTGCTGTGGGCCACCTCGCGCGGCTGGGAGCGGCCGATGCGCGGCTTCGACCGCTCGTTCGCCGTGCTGTTCGTCATCGTGGTCCTCGCGTTCGCGAGCCTGCTCGTGCGTGGCGACACGTCGTCGCCGGTCACCGCGACGATCGTGGAATATCGCCTGCTGCTCGGCGCGCTCGCCGCGTGGGCGGTGATGCGCCTGCCCGTGCGGATGTCGATGCCGGTGCTCGCGATGACCCTCGTCGCGATCATCTACGCGGTCGCGCGGGAGAGTCAGGGGCTCGGCGATGCGGTCGGCATGCAGCGGCTCGCCCTGCTCGCGATCGAGCTCGTGGTGCTGCAGGCGGTCATCTGCGTGCTGTTCGTGATCACGCGCGACACCCGCGTGCTGCAGCGCCGGCTCGAGAAGGAAGCCTCGGCCGATTCGCTGACCGCGCTGCCCAACCTCAAGGCACTGCGCGACCATCTGGCCGAGTCGCCGCCGCGCGAACCGGAGCTCGGCTACCTCCTGCTCGACAACATCGAACAGGTCTTCGCCGGCCTCGGGCTCAACGCGCACACGGCGCTCATGACCGAAGTGCGTGCACGCCTGGTCGGCATCGCCGACGCGTTCTACCTCACCAGCGGCCAGTTCGCGCTGCTGCGCCACGAAGGCGGCGAGCGCACGCCGGACTGGCGCCACGTGATCGAGGCGCTCGAGACGTTCGAGTTCCGCTGGGAGGCGTCGAGCTACCGGGTCGCACCGTACCTCGGCATCGCGCGACTGCGCGGGGCCAGCGACGAAGCCCTCGACACCGCGATCGCGATGGCCTCGCAGGCCGCGATCCAGGCGCGCCTGCTGCGCGAGACCCAGCCGGTGCGCGCGTCGCGGCCCACGCCGTCTCCGGGAGAGATCGCCGATCCGCACCGCGAGCGCCTCGCCGCGACCTCCGAGGTGCTCGGCCGCATCCGTACCGGACAACTGCTGCTGTACTTCCAGCCGATCTGCCGCGTCGGCGCCCCCGTGAACGCCGCGATCACGTCGGGCGAAGTCATCTGTCGCCTGCGCATGGGCGACGGCAGCCTGCGTTCGCCGGGGACGTTCACCGCCGATCTCGAAGCGAACGGACGCCTCGTCGAACTCGACCGCGCCGTGCTGCGCCAGCTGTTCACGTGGCTCGGCCAGTACCGGCATGCGGTCGCCCATATCGAGCACCTCGGCGTGAACCTGACGGGTCAGAGCCTCGCCTCGACCAGCTTCATGCGCGAACTGCTCTCGCTCATGCGCCACCCGCCACTGGCCCCGCGCGTGTTCTGCTTCGAAGTCACCGAATCCGCGCTGGGCGCCGATCTCGGCGCGACCCGCGAAGGGCTCGAGGCCTTGCGCGAACTCGGCTGCCGCATCGCGATCGACGATTTCGGCACCGGCGTGCAGAGTTTCGAACGCCTCAAGCAGCTGCCGTTCGACGTGCTCAAGATCGACGGCTCGTTCGTGCGCAACGCGCCGCTCGCGGACCGCGACTACCAGCTCGTGCAGGCCTCGGTGACGATCGCGCGCGCATTCGGCGCCGAGACCGTGGCCGAGTACGTGGAAAGCCGTGCGATCCTCGACTGCATGCGCCGCATCGGCGTCGACTGGGCACAAGGCTACATGCTCGGCAAGCCACAGCCGATCCAGGCGATCCTGTCGCCCGACGTGCGCTGGCCCGCCGACCCGGGTCTCATGCTGGTCTGACATCTTCCGCGACCGACGCTCGCAGCGTTCGCTCGCCGGGTGCACAATCGCCTCCCCGATCAGCCCTGCCCGCCATGCCCCATCGCCCGATCACGCTCGTCGGCGCCGGACTCGTCGGCGCCCTGCTGGCCACGCTGCTCGCCCGGCGCGGTTTCGACGTCACCGTGTTCGAACGACGCCCCGATCCGCGCCGCGCCGGCTTCGTCGGCGGGCGCTCGATCAACCTCGCACTCGCCGAACGCGGCTGGCACGGCCTGCGCGTCGCCGGGCTCGAAGCGCGCATGGCGCCGATCGCCGTGATGATGCGCGGCCGCATGGTCCACGACCTCGAAGGTCGCACCAACCTGCAACGCTACGGCCGCGACGATTCCGAAGTGATCTGGTCGGTCTCGCGCGCCTCGCTCAACGCGATGATGCTCGACGCCGCCGAAGAGGCGGGCGCGACGATCCATTTCGACCGTCCCCTCGAAGGCGTCGACTGGTCGACCTCGACGCTGCACCTCGGTGCCGCGGATGGCGTTCGCCGTGAACACCGCGTCGACGTGATCATCGGTGCCGACGGCGCCGGCTCGGCCCTGCGTGCAGCGCTCGCCACGCAGGCGCCGCTCGGCGAGCGCTTCGAGCCGCTCGGCCACGCCTACAAGGAACTCGAGATCCCGCCGCTCGCGCAACTGCCCGAGTCGATCCTCGACGACACGCTGCGAACCGCCCGTGAGCGCGGCGAACGCTTCGCGATGGAGCCTCACGCCCTGCACATCTGGCCGCGCGGCGGCTACATGTGCATCGCCCTGCCGAACGCCGAGGGCAGCTTCACGGTGACGCTGTTCCTGCCGAACGAAGGCGATCCGGGCTTCGACACGGTGCGTGACGCGGCGGGTGCGCGGGCGCTGTTCGCGCGGGATTTCCCCGACCTCCTGCGCCTCGTGCCCGACCTCGGCCACGATTTCGAGTCCAACCCGACCGGCATGCTCGGCACGCTCTACCTCGACCGCTGGCATCTCGACGGGCGCGCCGTGCTGCTCGGCGACGCCGCGCACGCGATCGTGCCGTTCCACGGGCAGGGCATGAATGCCGGCTTCGAGGATGCGGTCGAACTCGCCGAGCTGCTGGGTGGATCTTCCGGCGATACGGCGGCCGTGTTCGCCGAATTCCAGCGCCGCCGCAAACCCAACGCCGACGCGATCGCGCGCATGGCCCTCGAGAACTACATCGAGATGCGCGACCGTGTCGACGACGCCGATTACCTGCTCATGCGCGAACTCGACCGCGAACTCGCCGCGCGCCACCCGACGCGCTGGATGCCACGCTACGCGATGGTCACGTTCACGCGCCTGCCCTATGCGACCGCGTTGCAGCGCGGCGAGCAGCAAGCCGCCCTGCTGCGCGAGGCGGTGGCCGGACACGCCAGCCTCGCCACGGTGGATCGCGAGGTCCTCGACACGCGCATCGCCGCCACCGTGACGGAACTCGAGCTGCCGGCCTGAGCCGATGGCCACGCCCACACCCGCCAGTCTGCTCGCCGCGTACCGCGACACGCGCTACGACGTGCGCCTTCCGGGTGGCCGGCGCCTCACGATCCGCATCGGCGATCCGCCATCCGTCGCGTTGATCCTGCCGCGTGGCGATCCTGCGCTCTCGAGCGCGATCATCACGGCGTGCAACCCGCGCTCGTTGCCCCTGCCGGTCGCCGACAACCGGCGCCGCATGCATGAACTCGTGCGCGCACTGGTCGGCCACGGCGTGCTCATGCTGCCTGCCGTGGGCTGCGCACCGCACGGCGCCTGGCGCGAGGCCTCGCTGCTCGTGCCGGCGATTCCGATCGATCTTCTCGACACCCTGGCGCGCCGCTTCGGCCAGAACGCGGTGCTCACGCTGGTGCCCGAGGCACGCCTGCGCGTCTACCGCGACGACTGGCGCCGCAAGCACGGCAAGGACGCCGCGATCGACTGGGCCTGAAGGGCGGCACCACGCTGGGCAGTGACCACGCACGTGTGGGAAGCTCCGCGCTTCGCAGAGGAACCCTCCTTGGACATCGCGCACAAGCGTCGCGTCTTCGCCATCCTGCGCGAAGTCCTCGACCAGCCTCCATCGGCACGCGAAACCGCGCTCGCCGAAGCCTGCGGGGGTGACGAAGCGCTCGTCGCCGATGTACGCGTGCTGCTCGAGGGTGCGACCAGCGACATGCTCGACCGCGGCGCGGCGGGCGTCGCCGCCAGGCTCGTCGACGCCGACCACGACGAGGGCGCGCCCGACGAGCCCGAGGTCGGGGGATGGCGCATCGTGCGCGCCGTCGGCGCCGGCGGCATGGGCCGCGTCTATCTCGTCGAGCGCAGCGGCGACGGCTACGTCCAGCAAGGTGCGCTCAAGCTCATCAAGCGAGGCATGGATTCCGATGCGCTCGTTGCGCGGTTCCGCCGCGAGCGCCACATCCTCGCGCGCCTGGACCATCCGAGCATCGCCCGCCTGCTCGACGGCGGCATCGCCAGCGACGGGCGCCCGTTCCTGGTCATGGAGTTCGTCGAGGGCGAGCCGCTGTCGGCGTGGATCACGCGTGCCGACGTCGGTCTCGACGCGCGCGTGTCCTCGTGGCTCGCGATCGCCGCCGCCGTGGCGCATGCACACCGCCAGCTCGTCGTGCATCGCGACATCAAGCCGGCCAACGTGCTCGTCGACGCCGACGGCCAGCCGCGCCTGCTCGATTTCGGCATCGCGCGTCTGCTCGAGGCCGATACGCTCGAGACGCAGACCGCGACGGCTTCGCGCTTCGTGTCGCGTGCCTATGCCGCTCCCGAGCAGCTGAACGGCCGCGACGTCACCACGGCCACCGACGTGTACCAGCTCGGCGCGCTGCTGTTCGAGATGCTGTCGGGGGAGCGCTTCACGACCTTCGCCTCCGAGGTCGCGGTACGTCCATCGCTCGCGCTCGCCCGCGCGCGCGAACGGGCCGGCATCACGGGACCACCGATCACGTCGAGACGCCTGTCCGGCGATGCCGGCATCATCGTCGCACGCGCCACCGACGCCGACCCCTCGCGTCGCTACGCGACGGTGGCGGCGTTCGCCGACGACGTGAAGCGCTGGCGCGACGGCCTGCCGATCCTCGCCCGCCCCGACAGCGCGCGCTATCGCATCGGCCGTTTCGTGCAACGCCATCGCGTCGCCGTCGCGCTCGGCGTTTTCGCGCTGTGCGCGCTGCTCGTCGGATTCGCACTCGCGCTCTGGCAGGCCCAGCGCGCCGCCGAGGAGGCTCGCCTCGCGCGCGCCGCGCAGGACGTCCTCATCGGCGTGTTCGATGCCGCGGCACCGGATGCCGCGGCCGGCACGCGGGTGACCGCGCGCGAACTCATCGACCGCGGTATCGAGCGCATCGACACGGACCTCGCGGACCAGCCGCGCCTGCGCGCGGAGATGCTGCTCACGCTCGGCACGCTGTACCGTCAGCTGGGCCTGTACGACCAGGCCGCGACGACGCTCGGCCGCGCGCTCGACGTCGCGACCGGCCACGACCGATTCGACACACGCGTCGTCGCGCGCACGCGCCTCGAGCTCGCGGGCACCGAGCGCGAGCGACAGCGCCTCGATGCGGCGTCCGGGCTGATCGAGGCCGTTCTCGCCGATCCGCCCGACGAGCGCATGCGCGCACGTGCGCTCATCGAGCGTGCGCAGGTCAACGAGAAGCTCAGCCGATTCGATGAAGCGCTCGCCGACGCGCGTGCGGCATCGGATCTCGACACGTCCAGTGCCGACGCGGCAGCCCGCGCGAAGGACCGTCAGATCGAAGCACTGATCCTCACGCGCACGGGCCGCTTCGACGAGGCGGCCGGCGTCTTCGACGACGCGATCGCGACGGCCACACGCGCGCTCGGCGCGAACGACACGCGCGTCGCGCAGATCCGCAACGACTACGCGATGATGTTGACCAGCCAGTCGCGACCGGCCGACGGCGAGCGCGAGGCACGCGCCTCGCTCGACGCCCGTCGTGCCCGCTTGGGCAACACGCACGCCCTCGTCGCCGAATCCCTGCAGGTGCTCGGCAGCGCGGAACGCCAGCTCGGCCGCCTCGACGACGCCGAGCGCTCGTTCGAGGAAGCCCTCGCGATCCAGCGCACCGTGTTCGGCGACGTCCACGGCGACGTCGCGAACACCCAGAACTCGCTCGGCATCCTCGCCGCGTCGCGCAATCGCTTCGCCGATGCCGAGCGTCATTTCCGTGAGGCCTCCGCGACCCAGCGCGCGATCGGCCAGGACACCACGGTGCCCTCGTCCGTCACCAGCGCCAACCTCGCCGTCGCCCTGCTGCGCCAGGGCAAGCTCGACGAGGCCGAAGCCCTGCTCGAAAGCGCCGCCGCGATGCAGCGTACGCTGCTCGGCGAACGTCATCCCGCGATGGCGAACACCGAGAACGGCCTCTCGCAGGTCGCCCTTCGGCGCGGCGACTTCGCCGCAGCGATCGCCCACGCACGGGCTGCGGCATCGATCTTCGACGCCGCGCTGCGGCCAGGGCGCGAGACCGCCGCCGTGCACCTCGTCCTGGCGCTGGCGCTCGAACGCGCCGGCGAAGCCGAAGAGGCCCTCGCCGAGGTACTGGGTGCACGCACGATGCTCGAGAACGCCGGCGTCACCGGCGATCCACGCCTGTTCATGATGATGATCGTCGAGGCCGATGCCCTCGTCGACCTCGGCCGCGTGGCCGATGCCGTGCCGATCGCGCGCCGCGTGGTCGACGAACGCGCGGACGCCGAACCGGGCCTGCGCATCCCGACGCTCGCACTCGCCGCGCGCGTCGCACAGGCCGATGGCCGTGCGCAGGACGCACGTCGCCTGCGCGATGAAGCGCGCGCCCTGCTCACCACGATCGTCGCACCCGACCCCGAACTCGCGCTCGACATCACGCGTGATTGACGCTGCCGGGCCCTGCGGCCATGCTCCCGCGACCAGTCTGCACGGGTATTCCGATGGATGACGCCACCGACCTGCTGGCCGCCGCCCGGCGTGGCGACGGTGACGCGGCGGAGCGCCTGTTCACCGCGCTGTACGACGAGCTGCGCCGCTGCGCGCATCGCCAGCTGCGCCAGCATGCCGGCGATACGCTGTCGACCACCGCTCTCGTGCACGAGACGTACCTCAAGATCGGCCTCGGCCAGGCCACCGACCTGCAGGACCGCCAGCACTTCATGGCGCTCGCCGCGCGCGCGATGCGCCAGGTGCTCGTCGACCACGCACGCCGCCGCCAGGCCGGCAAGCGCGGTGGCGACGCCCTGCTCGTGACCCTCGACGAGCGCGCTCCGGATCCGTCGTCCGAAGCTTTCGAGGTGCTCGCGCTCGACCGCGCCCTCGGTGTACTCGAGGCCGTCGACGAACGCGCCGCGCGCGTCGTCAACCTGCACTTCTTCGGCGGCCTCACGTTCCCCGCGATCGCCGAGCTCGAAGGCGTCAACGAACGCACCGTCAAACGCGACTGGCAGGCCGCACGCCTGCTGCTCGCGGCGGAGATGGGCATGCAGGGGTGACACGCTCCGTCCCCGTTTAAGACGTTCCAGCAGCGCTCACATCTCGGACGACACGATGGACCCGCGCACGGACTCGCGACGCTCGCCGCAACATGGATGGCTCTGGGCAAGATGGTTGGCCATGCCCATGGGGGCCAGCGCCGGTGCGGGCGCTGCCGCGGCGCTGACTCTGGTTCCGTGGCTGCTGGAAAACCGGCTTGCGCTCGCTTCTCAGGCTGGCTGGTACGATGTCTATGTGCAGCCCTTCGTGACCGGAGGCGTCTTCGGTTTCACGCTCGCGACACTCGCCTTTCGTCTGGCCCCCTCGAACAAGGTCATCGCGACCGCGTTGACGAGCGTCGTGACGAGCACGATCGCGCTGATGCTGGTCGGCCACGCGACACTCGAGGTCCCGGTGCATCCGCAGGCGTTCACCCAGGGCATGTCGGCCGTTGTCGCCACGATCATCGGCGTGGGGGTCGGCAACGCACGCTCCGAAAGAGCTGCTGCGGCGGCGTCCACCGACGTGACCTAGAGACACGGAACGCTGCGACCTATCGCTCGACGGACCGTTGGTGACTTCCGCGGACTGGCGTAGCGGCCGTCGCCGGCTCTGTCCGCACCGGCGCATAGCTCCGCAATGAAAACGATTACAATGGCGCCATGACGCCATTCCTCGGAGCGGCGGCCACCGGATGAGGGCGTGACCGTCCGGCATCACGAGGACGTGCGATGACCCGTTACGACACCGTGCGCTTCGAGCAGCACGCGACCCGCGCTGCGTTCTTCATCCCCGGCTTCGTCGTGGCGTGCTGGGCGCCGTTGGTGCCCTTCGCCAAGGCGAGGAACCAGCTCGATGACGCCATGCTCGGCGCGGTCCTGCTGTGTCTGGGCGTCGGCTCGCTCGTCGCCATGCCCGTCGCGGGCGCCCTCGCAGCCCGAGTGGGATGCCGCGCCGTCATGACGATGGCCGTCATCGTGATGTTGGCGACGTTCCCGCTCTTGAGCGTGGCCCCGACGCCATGGTCTCTCGCAGCGGTGCTCGTCGTGTTCGGCGCCGCGATGGGAGGCATGGACTGCGTGATGAACGTTCAGGCCGTCACGGTCGAACGCGCGTCGGGACGATCCATGATGTCGGGCTTCCACGCGTATTACAGCGTCGGCTGCCTGGCCGGCGCGACGTTCATGGCAATCTTGCTGGGTGCGGGTATGGGCATCGTCGCGGCGTCCTGCTCCGCGGTCGCGCTCGTCGCCCTGATCGCGGCCGTGTCGCAGCAGGCGTGGCGCTCCGACAAGGCATCGCGGGATGCGCCGACGTTCGCGATGCCGCGCGGTGTCGTCGTCGCCATCGGCGCGGTGTGCTTCGTGACGTTCCTTGCGGAGGGCGCGATCCTGGACTGGAGTGCGGTCTTCCTTCACGAGGTGAAGCGCATCGACCTCGCGCACGCGGGCTGGGGCTTCGTGTCGTTCAATCTGGCCATGACGGCCACCCGCCTCGTCGGCGACCGCATCATCGAACGCGTCGGGCAAGGCCGCGCGGTGCTGATCGGTGGTCTCGTGGCCGGCAGCGGCCTCGCCCTCGCGACGTGGACGCCACAGTTCACCGTCTCGCTGATCGGCTACGGGTTGGTAGGCGTGGGCTGCGCGAACATCGTGCCCGTGATGTTCACCCTCGCCGGGCGTCAGACCACGATGCCGGAAAGCGTCGCCTTTCCTGCGGTCACCTCGATGGCGTACCTGGGTGTGCTGGCTGGTCCCGCCCTGATCGGCTTCATCGGGAAGGGCTGGTCGTTGCCTTCGGCCTTTTTCCTCGTGAGCGTCGGACTGACTGCGGCAGCGATGGTCGGGCGCCATTTGTCATCGGCCGTGACGAACCAGCAACCGAACGGTGTGTGACAAAGGTCGGCACGCTGCAACTCTTGCCGTCCGACTCAAAAACATCCATTATTCTGGATATATGGATACCTCAACTGCCGTTACCGCCCTCGGCGCCCTCGCCCAGTCCACACGTCTCGAAGCGTTCCGCCTGCTCGTCCGCGCCGAGCCCGATGGCCTCCCTGCCGGCGAAGTCGCTCGCGTGCTGGACATCCCGCAGAACACCGGGTCGTCGCATCTGTCGATCCTCGGCAATGCGGGGCTCGTGACGTCGCAGCGTGAAGGCCGTTCGGTCGTGTACCGGGCCGACCTCGATGCCTTTCGCGAACTCACGCTGTTCCTGCTCAAGGACTGTTGCAACGGCCGCACCGAACTGTGCGCTCCCCTGATCGCCGAACTCGCCCCCTGCTGCTGAAGCCCATGACCGAACGAACCTTCAATGTCCTGTTCCTCTGCACCGGCAACTCGGCGCGGTCCATCCTTGCGGAGAGCATCCTGCGCAAGGAAGGCACGGGCCGTTTCAACACGTTCTCTGCAGGCAGCACACCCAGGGGATCGATCCATCCGCTCGCGATCGACACGTTGACGGCGTTCGGCTATCCGGTCGACGGCCTGCGATCGAAGAGCTGGAACGAGTTCGAAGGACCGGACGCGCCGGTCATGGACTTCATCTTCACCGTCTGCGACGCCGCAGCCGGCGAGAGCTGCCCCGTCTGGCCCGGCCATCCGATGAATGCCCACTGGGGCATCACGGACCCGAGCGACGTCACGGGCTCCGACTTCGAGCGCAGGCACGCGTTCGTCACCGCGCTGCGCCATCTCCGCAATCGCATCACTGCGTTCACCGCGTTGCCGCTCGATCGTCTCGACACGGCGTCGCTGCGCTCTTCGCTGCAGACCATAGGCCGCACGAGCGGCGCCAGTGCAGGAACAGGTGCGACGCCGACGTGACCGCCAGTGCTCGTGCCGACTGCACGATCTCCCGGGTTCGGCTCGACATCCATGGCGCGCCACCGCGCACGCCGCATCGTGTTTCCGCCACCCACCGTGGCCGCAGCATCGCAGGTGCGTCGGATCCTGCCGGTCGCCATGGGAACAGCACCATGAACACGCTACGCGCCATCCCGATTGCACCGGAAGCGCTTCACGAGCTGGTCGCTGCGCTCGAAGCCGCCCACCTTCCGACGAGCGATGTACGGGATGAGGCGCGCCGGTTCTTCCGGTTCGACGACACCTCCACCCTCGGCTTCGCCGGCATCGAAGGCGCCGGCGCCGACCGCCTGTTGCGATCCGTCGTGGTGTTGCCGTCCCGTCGGCATGCCGGCGCAGGCATAGCGCTCGTGGCGGCACTCGAACGCCTCGCGCGCTCACAGGGCATCGAACGTCTGCATCTGCTCACGACGACCGCGCAGCCATTTTTCGAGCGCTGCGGCTTCACGATCGCGGATCGCGCATCGGCTCCCGCGGCGATCGCGGCATCGCGAGAGTTCCGGAGCCTGTGCCCGTCGTCCGCGGCGTACCTCGTGAAGTCGATCGGAGGCGTCGATGCCGCTGCTTGACGTCGCCGACATGGACGCCCTGCCGGCGCTGGATCGCGCCGCCGCCCTCGGGCGCCCCGCGGAAGGGCTCGGGCTCGCGTCACCCCGGCCCCGCATCCTGCTGCTGTACGGGTCGTTGCGGGCGCGATCGTTCTCGAGGCTGGCCGTCGAGGAAGCCGCGCGACTCCTGAACCTGTTCGGCGCCGAGACCCGCATCTTCAACCCGATCGACCTGCCGTTCCCGGATCAGGTGGACGGTGACGACCATCCCGCGGTGCGCGAGCTGCGCGAACTGTCGCTGTGGTCGGAAGGCCAGGTCTGGTGCAGCCCCGAACGCCACGGCGCGATCACGGGCCTCATGAAGGCGCAGATCGACCACCTGCCCCTCAACGTGGGCAGCATGCGGCCGACGCAGGGGCGCACGCTGGCGGTGATGCAGGTGTCCGGCGGGTCGCAGTCGTTCAACGCGGTCAACACGCTCCGGCTGCTCGGTCGCTGGATGCGCATGGTGACGATCCCGAACCAGTCGAGCGTCGCGAAGGCATGGCAACAGTTCGACGAAGCGGGCCGCATGAAGCCGTCGGAGTTCTACGACCGCATCGTGGACGTGATGGAGGAACTCGTGCGGTTCACCGTACTCCTGCGACCGCATACGGCGCAGCTCACGGACCGCTATTCGGAACGCCGCGCACAGCTCAGTACGGCCCCGAGGACCGATCAGCTCTGAAGGCGTGATTCGATCGAGATGGTCGGGGTAGAGGGACGCCCGATCCAGTGACCTCGTCGCACCAGACAACACGCGTTCTTGCGGTTGCCGCCACGCGCCCGGACGGATGCGCGGCACCCTTGCGGGTCGGCCGAGTGTAGCGGACCAGGGCGTGAAAAAATAAACGCCCCCACAACCGCCCTCGGGATCGTTCAGCAGAGTCGTGACGATTCGTGGCGCAGTTCACACCCTCGAACAAACCCCTAACGAAACGCTCAGACTTCGCTCGTATCCTGAACAGCCCCAAGCCATCGGGAGCGATACATGGCGCCTTTGAGCACAGCCCACACATGCTCTCCCGAGCCGTTGCAGGACGGCACGTATCTGGCCGTGACCGTCATCGACCGGGGGAAGCACGGAATCACCGTGTGGGCCGGAAGGCTTCATCCTCTCGCCTTCGATGTCGAGGCCGACGAGGTGTCCGACCGCGACTACATCGAGCGGGAGACCGTGAACTTCATGGCATGGTCTGACGTGCTGGAATACTTCGAGGACCGCCCGGTGCTGCCCCTGCTCGTCGAGGTTCTCGGGACGACCCAGCGACTCGGTGACGCGACCGTCAGCGCCCCCGCGATCGTCTCGGCGGAGGCTCTCAGTCCGCGAGACGATGCCCCGCGAAGCTCACCGGCATGCTCTCGATCGCCCTCCCCAACCCACTCCGCGACCGCACGCTCTACGAACTCGCCCGCGCCGCGCACAGGCTCTCGCGCAAGCTCGACCAGGTAGCCAAGCGGACACCTGAGGAGCGCCGCCAGCTCGTCGCCGAGACGCGCTCCCTGCTCGACGCGGTGGCGCAGATGCTTGGCGTCGGGACCACCCGCACGATCCCCGGCGACCCCGAGTGCGGCTTCTCGGTCGACGCATCGTCGTTCGAGGGCGTGTACGGCAAGTGGTTCGCGAAGGAGGTCGACGCCCTACGGGTCCACACGGCCGAGCGGGCCACGCGGCTGGCGCACGGGCGCTGTGAGCTGGGCTACGGGATGGCCGAGTGGATCCGCGAACAGGCCGGCGGGAGCGACGAGAAGTTCATGGGGTACCTGCGGCAGCTTGACGTGCTTCACGGGCGCTATCGGATTCGGATGCCCGAAGTCCTGTGAGCTAAGCTGCGTCGATTGCCGCCTCACACGGGGGTTCTGCATGCCATACCTTCAAGCGTTCGCTGTTCGCCGCGGAGTACGGGAGCCTGAAGTTCTCGCCCTCGACATGAGTGCTGACGAGGTGAAGCAGCAGATTTCTACCCCGTACGCCAAGGCGCGAGACCTCTACATCAACAGGCGAATCGTCAAGATCGCCGACTTGGAAAGTATCGCCATCGTCGAGACCCCCATGCCTGCGATGGAGGCAGCGGACTTAATGGACCGCGAGATTAGCGCCGAGGACAAGAGGCATGGTCTGGTTTCGCTGAGACCGCCCCTTCCCCCCTACATGCTCGCGAGCAGATTCCCCGATGTGACTGATCGGTTCATCACAGAGGCGCCCGGAGCGGGCACGCCTTGGATGAAGCTCGCTCTATGGGTTTCCGGTGTGGTCGGATTCGCCGCGACGGTGTGGGGCTTCTTCAGATAGCGCCCTTGTATCATCATCAAACGCTGGTATGATGATGATACAGTCCATAGGAAGAGCGTTCATGACGTCGAAGTTCATCGCCTATTACCGCGTTTCGACAAAGCGCCAAGGCGACTCCGGCCTCGGTCTCGACGCGCAGCGGCATGCCGTCCTCGGGTACCTGGGGGACGACGTAACTCCACTCGCTGAGTACACGGACGTCGAGTCCGGCAAGGACGATGCCCGTCCCGAGCTGGCGAAGGCACTCGACCACGCGAAGCGGGCAAAGGCGATCTTGGTCATCGCCAAGCTCGACCGACTGAGCCGCCGCGTGTCCTTCGTGTCTCGCCTGATGGAGTCCGGCGTGCGCTTCGTGGCTGTCGATAACCCGTCCGCGAATGAGCTGACCGTTAACATCCTCGCCGCCGTCGCACAGGAGGAACGCCGGCTCATCTCACAGCGCACACGCGTCGCGCTGGAGGCCGCCAAGCGTCGGGGCGTGGTGTTGGGCAACCCTCGTCTCGATGAAGCTCGTGGGGCCGCTGAGGCCGCCCGTGTGGACGGTGCCGACCGGTTCGCCGGCAACGTCCTGCCGCTGATCCGACAGGTGCAGGCCGCAGGCTGCAAGTCGCTCCGTGAGGTCGCCGCCGCGCTCAATGCGCGAGGCATCGCGACGCGACGCGGGAGCCAGTGGACGGCCGCAGCGGTCGCTCGGGTGGTCGCACGGGCGTGAAACTCACAGGCGGCGGCCGAGTGCCGCTTAGCCTTTGGGACTCTCCAGCAACCCGCGAATCTCCTTGGCAGCGATCGCGCAGTCGCTTGCAGCCCGACGGACGGCCTTCGTGGCTGAGTCGTAGGTTTCACTCGTGGCGCCGCCGTGCCACTGCTCGTCGAGCACGAGGTCCGACGCGATCCCGTGAGCTTCCGTCGCTGAGTACAGCGCCGTCTGCGCGGCATCAGCGGCGGTATCGAGTAGATGCAAGTCCTTCGCTATCTCACGAAGTTTTATGGGCACCTCGGTCCATTCGTCGATCTGCTTATATGAGTGCGCATCCTCAATAGGGCTTCGCAGTCGTACATGCGAAGAAACGGTGCCCGTCTCGCCCTCATCCACTTGCCTAACCAGTATCGAATGTCGGGTGTGCAGCCACTCGAAGTGCGGCAGTACAACATGAGCAAGGCTCCGAGCCTGCGCCCGTCGGTCGCGTTTGCGCTGCTCCCGATCGGCTGGATTCCCGTACCACGCGAGAAACAGGGCCAGCATGATGCCGACCAGAGCGATCCAGTCTCCCGCGTCCATCGCGCCCTCCCCTTTGCCGGTCTAGTGAGCATCCCCGCGAACATCTTACGGTCTCGCGATCACCTACACATCTGCGATCCGCACATATACTCGCCAGTTGGACGACAGCGCATCAGGGGGCGCTATGTGCATGAAGGATTGGGGCCAGCTCGTCGTGATTCTGGCGAGCATATGTGTCGCGCTGCTACTCGGCGGCATGCAGGAACCCGGCGAGATTGAGCGCATGGTCGAGACCGCCGGCCGCCTCGTCGTCGGCGTCGCATTGGTCGTGGGCGTCTACAAGGGCGGCATGGCCGCTGTGGACCGGTTCCTCCCGGGACCAAGGGTCCAGCGCGGCGTGATGCCGCCTGAGTGAGTGCAACGGCAGCCGTGGAGCTGCCCGGTTATCGGCGTGTGTGCAGTGGACGCGTTGCCAGAACCCCGGGCATGCGCATGGTGGCACCGCAGGTCGACCGCAGGAAGCGGAGATGGTCGCGTCCGCTCGTAGGAGACCTCCTACAGCGCCCGCCCTGTCGAGCGCGAACGACACCCCCACGGGGGGAACGCATGCAATCCGACTGTATAACTACCCCCGCGGATTTTTTCGACGAAATCATCGCGAAAAAAAGGACCGACGACTCCATGCGGAGACGGTCGGCCCTTAGGGGTCACATCGGATCGAACAGCGCCTCTCGGCGGTACTGGTCGAATAGCTGATCTCGTTCGTAGTTCGCTGCCTTGCGCTCTTGGCGGCGCTGCGTGACTGCGGTCGTCATATTGGCGTAGTCGACCCACAACGGCTGGCGGTCTTCTCCGCGAAGGACATCAAAACCCCCTTCCGCCGGAACGATGTAGAACTTGCCGGGAGCACCCGCGATTGGCGCAAGCGTGAAGCCCGCGTCTGTGCCGAACCGCTCGGCCACTGTGGGCTTCAAGACCGTGTTGATCCACTCGTTCGCGACATCCGGGAAGTCCTCGGGGACATCACCAAGGCGCATCGGCCATCCGCCGATCGTCTTGAAGTTCTTCTCGTAGAGCTTGCGGCCCTTCACCTCGGCGACGTCGTAGCTGTCACCGGCTCGAAGGAACGACTCCACGTACGGCTGGAGCTGCGTTCGCACGAGCGTCGACTTGCCAGAGCCGTTCGAGAGGCGACGCGACGCGTCGTCCAGCTTGCGGCCGTTGTAGTTGATGGCCTGCGAGACCCGCTCATCGGGTACCAGACGATCCTTCAGCATCTGCGCGGCATCCACTGACGACATACCGGCTTCCATAAGATCACTCGCGGTCATCAGCAGCGCATTCGCTTTGCCCGAGATGCTCCGGTCAAGGTAACTGTCGAGCCCGTTTGCCCTCATGGTGCGGAAGTTCTCGACCACGCGACCGAACGCCTGCGGGTTAGCAGGGTCCGCGTTGTCGAACGTGAACTTGAGGGCGTTCGGGATGAGTCCATTCCGCTGGGCGGTCTCAATGACCGAGGCGATGTGCTGCGCTGCTTCGGCGGCACTCTGCCCATCGTTGTCCGCGTTGGCTGCTTGGAGTGCCGACCAACTGGCGTAGTAGCTGCCGTCAAGCACGTCCTGCACGTCGCTGGGCTTGATCCCAGAGCCGTACAGCTGGCCCGCGGTACCTGCGGCGAGGTGACGAGCGATGAGGGCGTTTCGTTCGGTCGCCTCGCGGGTCTTCTCCACGGCCCGTTCGGCCTTCTCGCGTGCACGGTTGATGACATCGACGCTGCGCTCCATGGCGCTGGTGAGGAAGCCGTTCGTGAGCTGGCCCTCGTACTTCAGCGCGTCCGCGAGACCGAAGCGGCCACGGTCGGCGAGTCGATTGATGGAGTCGACCGCGCGGAGCTGGTCTTCGCCCTTCAGGAGCTTCGCTTCGGCGTCCGCCTGCTCGCGGCGCTTGGTGCCGAGTTCGTGTGCCTTCTCCAGCCGGGCGCCCCATTCGCCATCCAGGTGCAGCTTGGACTTCGAGTCGGCGAGCAGCGGATACAGCGACGTGTCGCCGAGTTCGATCTGCGCGACGAGCTGCTGTGCGAGGGCCACGCGGGCTTCATCCTCGCCGATGCCGAGCGGCGCCGCGTTCGCGAGCAGGGAGTCGATGGCCGCCGAGCTGCGCACCGCGCCGCCGTCGAGGGCCGCACGGTTGACGCCGGCCCACTCGTTGATGGCCTGGTCGTGCTCGGCCTTCGCGCGGCGGGACTCGAACTGGCCGCGGAGGTTCGATTCGAGCTGCGCCGCCGCGGCGTTCTTCGCGCCGAGGCTGTCTGCGTCGTCATCGTCGCCGTACAGCGCCGCGAGGTTCTGTTCGCGCCACGCGTTGAAGTCCATGTTCGGGTCTTCACGCTGCGCCTGCGCAAGCGCCTGCGTCGCGCTGTTGTACCACTCCATCGACTGGCGCTGGCCGCGGGTACGCGAGACCGCCTTGCGGTAGGTCTCGTTGTCGGTCACGAGCTGCTGGTCGACGGCGTCGAGGTTGGCGTCGCGGACTCCCTGTGCGGCCTGTGATGCCCGCAGCTCGTCCGCTCGCTTGGCAGCCTTGTCGGCGAAGAAGCCGGCGACGGCATCAAGGCCAGCGATGCGCTGTTGGTTGACGCTGTGGCCGCCATCCGTGATGCGGGCTTCGACCGTGAGGCCGACCGGACGCGGGGTGTGTTCTTCCAGCGTGACGCGCTGGTTCGGTTGTGTCGTGGGGCGGGACATCTGCTTCCTTCGTGGCGTGTGCCGTGCTCGCGGCATTGGTGGAACGGAAACGACAAGGGCGCCCGTGTGAGCGCCCTGTCAGGGGAAATCGGATGACCGGTCATGCAGCGCGGCAGGACACGCGCAGGGAGGCGAATACCGGTCTCGGTGGGGGTTGGCCTACGGCGGGGGCGCGAGCGCCGCACGGGAGCATCCACCGCTACTGGAAGCGGCATAGCGGAGGCGTGGGGCGTCGCGCTCTACCGCCGCGACCAAGAGAAATCGGGGAGTGCAGAAACGCGAAGGCCGCCCTTCGGCGGCCCTCGGTGACTGTGCTGACGATCGTCAGCGAGACGGCGTGTGCGGCGCTCAGGCGTGAAGGTGCGACCAGTCCGAACGGATGCCGTCCGTGGGGTACCACTGGCGGTCAAGGCCGCCCATGTTGGGCTGCGCGAGGAACACGCGGCGGCCGACATAGAACATCGCGCCTGACGAGGTAAGGTTCACGCCGAAGTGGCGCGTGGCCAAAAGACTGAAGTGCCAGTCGCGGGCGATCCGGAAGTCGACAGCCAGTAGGACAAGATCAAGAGCGAAGTGCATGACGGTTCCCTGTTTCGATAGTCAACCATCGCCGCAATCGGGCGACGGACGCAACGGGTTGGCGTACCGGTCACTGAGGAACCCGGCGGCCTCTCGGCCCCCGCTGCGCCCGTCATAAACGAGCACGACCAACAGGGCTTCAGCTTCACGAGCGGCCGAAAGCCGGGCATGAAAAAGCGCCATGTAGGCGCCTGTGCGCCTCAGTAGTTCGGGACGCCAATCCCGGTCGTCGATGAGCGACGACACGGATAGCGTGCATGTCTCATGCTCGAAGTGTCAACGGGTCGCGCAACGGACGCAGCGTCACATGCGGAGGCCGCACAGGACGCGACAGGAGCACGCCGGCACCCTCGGCTGAGTCGTCGGCCGCGCTGCCTATGCGCGGGCTTCACGGGCACGCCTACGCGCCTCCGAGGCGACGCCGCGACGGCGACCGGACGGGGCTCGTCGACATCATCGCGGGGACCGTGTGGAGTCCATTGGATTCATCGCGAAGCAACAAGGGAACCTTGTTGATCGACCACCAATGGAAGACCGCGAATAGGGTACCCCTGTTATCGACCACACCATTGATCCATCACCATCGGTGGTCGTGAGAGTCCGAAGGACTCCATAAGAAATCCTTATGGTTTCCCGGTCATGTATATCTTTTGCTCTCACCCCATAGGGGTATCCATATGGGGGCCGCAGGAGGGGCTTGGGCACCTCTCCTGTGTTCCGCCCTAATTGGCTCAGGCAAGCGTTAGGGCTTGGCGGTCCGGTCGGCAGGGCAGTTGACCCCTGCCCCCCTCGGCCGTGCGCTACGATGAGAATCAGGGAGGACGGCTATGCAACTGGATGTCGTTTGGGTGCAGATCGTGAACACGGTCGCGCAGGTCACGATTCTGTTCGCCTTTGTAGCCGCCGTTCGCGAAGCACGGGCACACCGGCTCAACGCGAAGAAGCTCGAACTCGAGAACGCGAAGCTAAGTCTAGAGGTCGAACGAATGAGACGTGAGGCGGCTCAACACGAGCGCCGCATCGTTCCGGCGACCCTCGGTGACATTACCAAGTACGGCCAGCCGCGCGACCGAGGCGTGCAAGACGAGCCAGGAACGTATTCGTTCAGCCTGCCGCCTCTTGAAAGCGAGGAGGGCATTGTCACCATCGTGACAGACATAAAGATCGTTAGAGCCCGACGCAGATACTGGATGTCGCTATTGATGGCCTTCGCATTGCTGATGGCTTTGGTGGTCGCCCTACGCTCGGTTTGGGATGTCTTCCAAGTGCTATCCGAGACGTTGCCAAAGCCTTAGCCCTTGTCATTCCGCGCCTCGGTGGATCGCCTCAAGCATCAGTCGGAGCCCCTCAACGTCCAGCCCGAAAGTCACACGGGCTAAGCTCGCGGCGCGGTCGTGCTGAGGGATCTTCTCGCCATGCCTATACGTGCTCGGCGCATCCGACGTCCCCTTGTGACCGACGAGGCCATCTGCGTGATCCACCAACATGCAGCCCAGGGCCGCCGTCTTGAAGGTGTGCCGGAACGAGTGGAACACCTTGCGGTCGTCGGCCTGTCGAGCGCCTAGCGCCTCCGCGTGGGCCTTCAGCGCGTCGGACACGTGCCCTCCGCCCTTCTCAATTGTGCCGGCGGAGTCCAGTAGTCGCGCAGTGCCCCGGTCGCGCCTCGCCGAGGCGAGTTCGAGGAACCCCATACGGATCAGGTCAGGGTGAATGGGCACGCACCGCGTGCTCGCTTTGTTCTTCAGTCGCCGCCCTGCATACGGCACGATGCGGATGACCGGGACGTCCTGACCGCTTGCGGTCTTCGTCTCGGGATGCGACTGCAACACGTCCTCCGCACGGAGGCCAACCAGCTCCGACAGCCGCGCCCCGGTGTACAGCGCCAACAGGATGAACCACGGCCAGTCCTTCCATTGCGATCCGTCACGGAAAGCTGTGGATTCTCCGAGGCGACGGAGCGCGTT
Source organism: Lysobacteraceae bacterium PS02065 (assembly GCA_029959555.1). Lineage (GTDB taxonomy): Bacteria > Pseudomonadota > Gammaproteobacteria > Xanthomonadales > Rhodanobacteraceae > Dokdonella. Next base: position 107,714 of record JASCPI010000004.1, read on the forward strand.
CGTCCGGCGCTTCCGCACATAGGCACCAAGGGCGTCGGGGTCGAACATCAGCGCGAGGTCGCGGGGCGTCCACGGCTCGTAGCTCGTGTCCTCGTCGTCGCGCACCCTGCCGCCGGGCCTGAACTCGAACGCCTGCGGTACCTCCACGCCATGCCGACTGGCGCAGTACCTGACGAATCCCCGAATCGCTGCCATGCGATTCATTAGAGTCTGGCTCGCCCGGAGGTGATCGTTAGGCACCTCGCCGCGCTCCGCGAGCCCGATAAGCTCCGCCATAGGCATCGCGGCGTAGGGCTTCACACGACTGTTGGGCAAGCGCTCCTCGATACGCTCATAGCGCAGAAGCGACTGAGGCGTGATGCCGGTCACGGGAGCGTCAACCCCCATGATTACGGAGAACGTCGCCCAGGCCTTCCCGTCGTTGTCGGGAATTCGACCGCCTTTCCATGCCCCACCGCGCTTCGCCTGTGAGGCAACGTACAGGCCCCACGCCTCTCCTATGGTCGGCACTTGCGCCATCGACGTCGCGGCGGCCGGTGATGCCTCTGGCGGCGCCGTGACCGTGCTGACCGGCGCAGAAGCAGCGCCCGACGCGAACGCCTCGCCGCACATGGCCGCCTTGCGGTTGTAGACCTGCCCCATGGCCAGCAGGAACTGCCGGGCGACGTCCTTCGCGTCGATCCTGTCGAGCTGCTCGAACTCGGCGCGGGTCATCAGCGGCACGTGGTCCGAGTCGGCCTCGTCGGTCGTCATCAGGTCGACCGCCATCGTGGCCGCGTTGTCCTGCTCACGGCGTGACGGCCTGCTGGTGCCCTCGACGCCCTGCGGTAGCGACACGAGCCGCTCCAGCGTCTCCTCCGCCAGCCCGGCGACCGACTCGCAGTGGTCGGCATAGCTGTCGCGGTCGAAGGTCTCGTGCTCGTCCAGTTCGATCAGACGGCGGATGTCGCCGTCGCGCTGGAACATGCGGCGCCGCCAGTCGGCGACGAGGGCTGCAATCTGATCAGAGGTCATCGTGGTCATGGTCCGGCGCAGCCGCGCGAAGAACGCGTGCGCGTGAAAGGCGAGATATGAGGCGCGGTTCGACGCCGCCTTGCGGGTCGAGTGGCCGAGGCTGCTGTGCAGCTCGCGACGGCCGATGGCGGGCACAAGCTCGGCGGGAACACGGAGGCGGAAGTGATAGGCGTCGAGTCGGCGAACGACATAGGTCGCTGGCATTTGTGTAGCACCGTATCGGTGCAAGAACACGCGGCTTGTCCAGCGCGGCCGTCATCGCGATCGTAAGTCGATGATCCGAAAGGGCCATCGAACGATGGGGATGTTTGGTCGGGGTAGAGGGATTCGAACCCCCGACATCCTGCTCCCAAAGCAGGCGCGCTACCAGACTGCGCTATACCCCGATATCCGGACGACCGGTGCGGCCCTTGGAACGGGCCCGAGAAGGCGGCCGATGGTAGTGGCCGCCCGGATGGGCGTCAAACGCGCTCAGTCCTCGTCCCAGAGCGATGCGGGGCCCGTCGTGGCGCTGCGGCGTGGATTCGCACGGATCGCCTCGGCGAGGCCATGGACGACCGCGACCGCGTCGCGCGTCGCGGCGACGTCGTGCACGCGCACGATCGCGGCACCGCGCTGCACGGCGATCACGGCGGCGGCGAGCGAGCCGGCGAGGCGGTCGGCGGTCGATTCGCGGCCGGTCAAGGCACCGATCATCGACTTGCGCGAGAAACCGACGAACACGGGCGCGATCTCGGCGAAGCGGCGCAGGTCGGCGAGCAGCGCGAGGTTGTGGGCCAGCGTCTTGCCGAAGCCGAAGCCGGGATCGACGAGGATGCGCTTGCGGTCGATGCCGGCGAGCTGGCAGGCGAACAGGCGGTCGGTCAGGAAGCGGTGCACGTCGCCGACGACGTCGTCGTAGGACGGCGCGTCCTGCATCGTGCGCGGCTCGCCGAGCATGTGCATGACGCAGACCGCCGCGCCGGTGTCGGCGGCGGCCTCGAGCGCGCCCTCGCCGCGCAGCGCGTTGACGTCGTTGATGAGGCCGGCGCCGGCTGCGACGACGGCACGCATGACGCGCGCGTCGGAGGTGTCGACCGAGATCGGCACGTCGGTGCTGGCGGCGAGCGCCTCGACTACGGGCACGAGGCGTGCGATCTGCACGTCGGCCTCGACCGGCGCCGAACCGGGACGCGTCGACTCGGCGCCGAGGTCGAGCAGGTCGGCGCCCTCGTCGAGCAGGCGGCGCGCGTGCTCGATCGCGCGCGCGGGCTCGACGTAGCGGCCGCCGTCGGAGAACGAGTCGTCGGTCATGTTGACGATGCCGCAGACGCGCGGCCGGTCGAGCACGAGCACGCGGCCCTTGCAGTCGATTTCGGGATGGAACATCGCAGCCTCCTGGCGACGAAAAAGGCCGCCCGGAGGCGGCCTTGGGTTTCGGACGTAGGCCGGCTCAGTCGGCCGACGCGTCGTTTCGCGTCTGTGCGGCGGGTCCGCCGATCGGGCTTTCGCCGCGCGTGCCGCCATCACTGCTGCCACTGGCCTTCTTCGACGTGCCGGTCCAGTCCTTCGGCGGCTTCGGCGTGCGGCCCTGCATGATGTCCTCGACCTGCTCGCGATCAATGGTCTCGTAGGTCAGCAGCGCGCCGGCCATCGCATGCAGGATGTCCATCTTCTCGCTGAGGATCGACGTCGCACGCGCGTACTCGCGATCGAGGGTGGCACGCACGACCTCGTCGATCTTGCGCGCGGTGTCCTCGGACACGTTCTTGTGCTGCGTGACCGAACGGCCGAGGAACACCTCGTCCTCCTGTTCGCCGTACGCGACCGGACCGAGTTCGTCGGACAGGCCCCACTTCGTGACCATGTTGCGGGCCATCTGCGTGGCACGTTCGATATCGTTGGACGCACCGGTCGTGACGCTGTCGATGCCGAACACGAGCTCTTCGGCGACGCGGCCGCCGTACAGGCTGGCCAGGCGGCTCGCGAGTTCGGTCCTGCTGTAGCTGTGGCGATCCTGCTCGGGCAGGTACATCGTCACGCCGAGCGCGCGGCCACGCGGGATGATCGTGACCTTGTGGACCGGGTCGTGCAGCGGCACGGACAGGCCGACGATCGCATGGCCGGCCTCGTGGTAGGCGGTCAGCTTCTTCTCGTCCTCGCTCATGATCATCGAGCGCCGCTCGGCGCCCATCATGATCTTGTCCTTGGCCTTCTCGAAATGGAGCATGGTCACTTCGCGCGCGTTCTCGCGCGCCGCGAACAGCGCCGCCTCGTTGACGAGGTTGGCGAGATCCGCACCCGAGAAGCCCGGCGTGCCACGCGCGATGACGATCGGCTCGACGTCCGAGGCGACCGGCACCTTGCGCATGTGCACCTTGAGGATGTGCTCGCGGCCCTTGATGTCCGGCAACGGCACGACGACCTGGCGGTCGAAGCGGCCCGGGCGCAGCAGCGCGGGATCGAGCACGTCCGGACGGTTCGTCGCGGCGATGACGATGACGCCCTCGCTGCCCTCGAAGCCGTCCATCTCGACGAGCAGCTGATTGAGCGTCTGCTCGCGCTCGTCATGACCGCCGCCGAGGCCGGCGCCGCGATGGCGGCCGACCGCGTCGATCTCGTCGATGAAGATGATGCACGGCGCGTGCTTCTTGGCCTGCTCGAACATGTCGCGCACGCGCGCGGCGCCGACGCCGACGAACATCTCGACGAAGTCGGAACCCGAGATCGAGAAGAACGGCACCTTGGCCTCGCCGGCGATCGCCTTGGCGAGCAGCGTCTTGCCCGTGCCGGGCGAACCGACCATGAGCACGCCGCGCGGAATCTTGCCGCCGAGCTTGGTGAACTTGGACGGGTCGCGCAGGAAGTCGACGAGCTCGGTGACCTCCTCCTTGGCCTCGTCGCAGCCGGCGACGTCGGCGAACGTGATCTTGACCTGGTCCTCGCCCTGCAGCTTGGCGCGCGAACGGCCGAACGACATCGCGCCGCGTCCGCCACCGCCCGACTGCATCTGGCGCATGAAATAGAACAGGATCGCGATGAAGATGATGATCGGCAACCAGTCGAACAGGATGCGCAGCGCGATCGGCATGCCCGGGTCGCTCGGCTCGACCTTGACCTTCTGCGCGCCCTGCTCGATGTCGGCGATCGACTTCTCGGTGAGCAGCGCGGTCGTGCGCACGCTCGCGCCGTCGCGCAGCTTCGCCTCGATCGTGCGGTTGTCGTTCTTGACCAGCACCTCGTCGACGCGGTTGTCGCGCAGTGCCTGCAGGAACTCCGAATACGGCACGTCCGTCGTCGTGGCGACGCGCGGATTGAAGCTCTGGAACACCGTCAGCAGCACGACGGCGATCACCACCCAGAGCAGCAAGGTCTTGGCCATGTCATTCATGTTGATCTGGAATCCTCTCGCAAGACTTCACCGTCAGCCCTTCTTCCCGGTCGCCAGCGCATAGACCTCGTTGCTGCGCGCCCGGGATGCCTTCGGCTTCCGGATGCTGACGCGTGCATAGTCGCCACGCAAGCGCCGTACGTATTCGTCGAAACCCTGTCCCTGGAACAGCTTGGTGAGAAACGCACCACCGTGGCGCAGCCGTTCCCGGGCGAAATCGGCGGCGAGATCGGCGAGGTACATCGACCTGTCCTGATCCACCGCCCCGACCCCGCTCATGTTGGGGGCCATGTCGGAAAGCACAAGATCGACCCGGTCGTCACCCAACAAGGCCTCGAGCTGTTTCACGACGGCGTCCTCGCGGAAATCGCCTTCGATGAAGTCCACGCCCGAAATGCCCTGCATCGGCAGGATGTCGAGGGCGACGATGCGTCCGCGGTCACCGAGGCGCTCGCGCACCATCTGCGACCATCCGCCTGGCGCAGCACCGAGGTCGACGACGACCATGCCGGGCTTGAGCAGCGCGTCGCGCTCGATCAGCTCGTCGAGCTTGAACACAGCGCGCGAGCGCCAGCCTTCGGCCTGCGCACGCTTCACGTAAGGGTCGCTGAAATGCTCCTGCAGCCAGCGGGAACTCGATTTGCTTCGCGCCACGTGGGTCTCGACCGCGCAGCGCGCGTTCATCATTCAGGGGAATGGGCCCATAATAGCGCGATTCCGCGGCCCGACCGGCCGCCCTGCCCCCGGATTCGGATTCCGTTCATGCCCCTCTCGCCGTTCCAGAAGCGCTACCTGCGTGGCCTCGCGCACAACCTCGATCCGATCGTCCTGCTCGGCCAGAAAGGCGTCACGCCGAACCTGCTGACCGAACTCGGCGTCGCACTCGACCACCACGAGCTGGTCAAGATCAAGCTCTCCGGCGGCGACCGCGAGGAGCGCGCCTCGCAGCTCGAGGCGATCAACGCCGCGACCGGCTCCGAAGTCGTGCAGACGATCGGCCACACCGCGACGCTGTGGCGCCGCAACGAGAAGGAACCGCGGCTGCCGCTGCCGAAGTGATCCGATGCAGCTGAGCCACGACCGGCCGGAAGGCTATTTCTTCATCCGCGCCTGCCATCCGGGCGCGATCACGGTGATCGACCGCGAACTGCGCGAGAGCTTCGTCGTGATGCCCGACCGCATCGTGGAGAACTGGCCTGTGTCGCATGCCGGCGCGCTCGACGAAGCCGCCGTGGCCGTCCTCATCGAACTCGACGCCGAAGTCGTGCTGATCGGCTCCGGCGATCGACAGGTCTTCCCGCCACGCGAGTTCCTGAAACCGCTGCTGCGCAAGGGCATCGGCGTCGAGGTCATGGACAATGCCGCGGCGAGCCGCACCTACAACCTGCTCGCAGGCGAAGGCCGGCGTGTGGCCGCGGCGTTCATGCTGGGTGGTCCGGCGACGGGCTGAGGATTCCTTCTTCGAAGGCGGAACCGCCGCAGGCGATTCCGCCGTGGCGGGTGACGGCGTCGCATGATTTCGGGGTTGTCCACGGCGACGGACCCACACGCTGCCCGCTGGATCGAGCGGTCGTGAAGTGATGTCGCGCCTCACGGCGGAATCCGCTGCGCGGGTTCCGCCCTACGTGACTGCTCTCACGATTCTCGGATGTCGCGTAGGGCGGAACCGCCGCAGGCGATTCCGCCGTGCCGGGTGACGGCGTCGCATGATCTCGGGATCGTCCACGGTCAAGGGGCCCACACGCCGCACGCCGGATCGAGCGAACGTGAAGTGATGTCGCGCTTCACGGCGGAATCCGCTGCGCGGGTTCCGCCCTACCTGTCCCGGGCGGCAGCTCGGGTGACTCCAACAGGCTGCGCTTGCTCTCAGGCCTTGTCCTGCCCCGACAGCTTGCGCAGGCGTCGCAGCGCGTCTTCCTGGATCTGGCGCACGCGCTCGCGCGTGATGCCGAGCTCGCGTGCGATCTCGGCCAGCGACTGCACAGGCACGCCGCTGAGTCCGAAGCGTCGCTCGACGACGAGGCGCTGGCGCGGGTTGAGCGCAGCGAGCCATTCGTCGAGTTGTCCCTTGCGCTCTCCGTCGCTGCGCGAGGGCATCGCGTCGTCGTCCTCGACGATCTGCTCGATCAGCGCACGGTCGTCCCCTTCCGACATCGGTGCGTCGAGCGAACTGATGTGCTCGCTGACGCGGAACAGCTCGGCGACCTGCGCCGAGCTCATCGATACCGCGTGGGCGAGCTCGTCGAGAGTCGGCGCACGACCCCGCTTCGCGGTGATCTCCCGGTTCGCACGCAGCACCTGGGCGAGTTCGCGCAGCACGTGCACGGGCAGGCGCACGGTGCGGCTCTGGTGGGACATCGCATGCTGCACGCCCTGGCGGATCCACCACATCGCATACGTCGAGAAGCGCAGGCGGCGGCCCGGATCGAACTTCTCGACCGCTCGGATCAGGCCGATGTTGCCTTCCTCGATGAGGTCCATGAGCGGCACGCCGCGGCCGACATAGCCGCGTGCGACCGTCACCACGAGACGCAGGTTGGCCTCGATGAGGCGATGCCGCGCGAGCGCGTCGCCGGCCTGCACGCGCTCGGCGAGCGCCCACTCCTCCTCGGCCGTCAGCAGCGGGATCAGGCCGATCTCGTTGAGGTAGGCACCGGTGGAGGTGCGCACTTCCTCGTCGACCGGCTCGATCGCGTCGAGCAGCTCGAGGACGTCCTCGACTTCGGGCTCGTCGGGCGTCGGATGGGCGTCGTTCGCCTGCATCGGGCGAGCTTAGTGCGCCGCGCCGGGCAAGGAAACCGACCGATGCATCGTCAACGCCGCGGCAGGAACGCGGCCGGATCGACCGGTTTGCCGTCCTTGCGGATCTCGAAGTGCAGCATGTCGCGGCTCGCGCTCGTCGAACCCATTTCGGCGATCTGCTGACCGAGCTCGACCTTGTCGCCTTCCTGGACGAGACGACGACGATTGTGGCCGTAGGCCGACAGCAACGAGGTGTTGTGCTTGATGATGATGAGCTCGCCGTAACCGATCAGGCCGTTGCCGCTGTAGACGACCTCGCCGTCCGCAGCGGCGCGCACGGGATCACCCGCACGTCCCGAGATGTCGATGCCCTGGCGCGTCGGGTCGCCCGCGACGAAGCCGGACAGGCGCGCGCCTTCGGCCGGCCACTGCCAGCGGATGCCCGATGCCGAGGCCGCCGCAGCGGGCGGCGGCGCGGCGGCCGGTGGCGGAGCCGCGACGACGGGCGGATTCGCCCCTACTTGAGGCGGAGCGGACGCAGGCGGCACCTGGGTCACGCTCGTCGCCGGACGCGGCGCCGTCGTCGATGACGGTGCCGAGGCGACCGGCGGCGGCGCGGCTTGCACAGGACGCGTTGCAGGAGCGGACGGCGGCGTGACCGGACGCGTCGGCGCCGCCGCCATGGGGCGCGGCGGCGGTGCCTCGCCGAGACGGATGTCCTGTCCCACGTAGATCGTGTACGGCGGGCCGATGCGGTTGATGCGCGCGAGCTCGCGGACATCCATGCCGTTGCGGAACGCGATGCCGTACAGCGTGTCGCCACGCTGCACGCGGTGCACACCACCCGGCGCCGGCGCGGGCGCGCGCGGTGTGGATGCCGGGGAGGCGGAAGGGCGTGGCCGCGAGCCGGGACGACTGCGATCCTCGACCGGCGCAGGAGGCGTCGTCGCGCACGCGGCCACGAGCAGGGCGAGGCTCGCGGCGGTGCAGGTGCGGATCCGTGTCATCGTTTCCAAAGCCTACACTTAGCGCATGAACTTGAAGTAGACGATCAACAGGACGATCGCCACCACGACGGCCCAGCCGATCCATTCGATCCAGCGATGCAACGCGGCTTCGGCACGCGGCCCGGCCAGGCGGATCACGCCTGCCAGCAGGTACACGCGCTTGCCGCGGCCGACGATCATGCTCGCCACGAATGGCAGCAACGGCACGCCGACGATGCCCGATGCCCACGTGAAGATCTTGAGCGGGATCGGCAGGAAACCCGCCAGCACGAGCAGCCAGAACGCCGACCAAGGGCTCTGCGAGGCGATCTCGCGCAGCTCCAGCACCTGCTTGTCGATACGCTCGAGCCAGCCCAGTGATTCGAGCAGCGGGCGCACGAGTTCGAACGCGAAATGGCCGAGCGCGTAGCCGACCAGCGCGCCGATCACCGAAGCCACCATGCTGATGGTCGCGTAGCGCAGCCAGCGGTGCGGCTTGGCCAGCACCATCGGGCCGAGCATGACCTCGGGCATGACCGGGAAGATGATCGCCTCGATGAAGCTCAGGCCCGCCAGCAGAGGCTCGGCCTTCGGATGCGCGGCCCAGCGCAAGGCACGCTCGTAGAGCGGCTGGAACAGCTTCATCGACGGCCCTCCAGGCCCTGACGGTACGTACTCACCCGACACCGCCGAGCAGCGGCACGAAACTCACCAGGCCGAGCGACTCTCTCACCCAGCCGTCCTCGCCGGCGCGGATGCGCAGCAGCGTCTGGCGACCGGCCGGGCCGACCGGCGCCACGAGTGTGCCGTGCGGGGCGAGCTGGGCCAGCAGCGCCTGCTCGACCTCGGCGCCCGCCGCCGTGACGATGATCGCGTCGAACGGCGCGTCGTCGGGCCAGCCGAGGCGGCCGTCGTCGTGGCGCGAGCGCACGTTGGCGATGCCGAGCTTGCGGAACAGCCGGCGCGCGTTGCGCAGCAGCTCCTCGATGCGCTCGACCGTGTAGACCTTCTCGACCAGTGCGGCGAGCACCGCGCACTGGTAGCCCGAGCCCGTGCCGACCTCGAGCACGCGCTTCGGCAGACCGTGCTCGATGAGCGCCTCGGTCATGCGCGCGACGACGTGCGGCTGCGAGATCGTCTGGCCCTGCCCGATCGGCAAGGCGGTGTCCTCGTAGGCGCGCGTGGCCAGCGCCTCGTCGACGAACAGGTGGCGCGGCAGCGAACGGATCACGTCGAGCACGCGGCGGTCGGCGATGCCGTCCTCGGCGAGGCGCTCGACGAGACGATCACGTGCGCGCTGCGAGGTCATGCCGAGCCCGCGCGCCTCGGGGACGTGACGCGCGAATCCCGTCATGCGGCGTCGCTCCGCAGGTTCAGCGAGCCGACCCAGCCGCTGACCTTGTCCAGCGCCTGGTAGCGCGTGAGGTCGACGTGGATCGGCGTGATCGAGACGAAGCCTTCGCGCACGGCGTGGAAGTCGGTGCCGGGACCGTCGTCCTCGGCTTCGCCGGCCGGGCCGATCCACCAGACCGGACGACCGCGCGGATCGTTCTGCTTCACGCACGGCGCCGAGCGATGCCGACGCCCGAGGCGCGACACCGACAGGCCGCGGATCTGCGACCACGGCAGGTCCGGCACGTTGACGTTGAGGATCGTGTCGGCCGGCAGCGGATCGACCAGCAACTTGCGCATGAGCAGCATGACCGCGAGCGCGGCCGACTCGTAGTGCTCGCCGACATGGTCCTTCGTGACCAATGACACCGCGATCGCGGGCAGGCCGAGGAAGCGGCCTTCCATCGCGGCCGACACGGTGCCCGAATAGATGACGTCGTCGCCGAGGTTGGCGGCGCTGTTGATGCCGGACACGACGATGTCGGGCTCGTGGTCGAGCAGGCCGGACAGCGCGAGGTGGACGCAGTCGGTCGGCGTGCCGGCGACGCGGTAGCGGCCGTCGTCGAGCTTCGTCACGCGGATCGGCTGGTCCAGTGTCAGCGAGTTGCTCGCGCCGGAGCGGTCGCGGTCGGGCGCGACGACGACGACGTCGCCGACCGCGCGCAGATGCTGCGCGAGCACGTGGATGCCGGGCGCTTCCACGCCATCGTCGTTGCTGACCAGAACACGCATTGCCTGCCTTCCTGCGGGCGCGCGAACCTCGACGGTGCCGCGCCCGTTCTGTCGCGGCGCTGCGCGACGTTGCCTTTCGGATAACGCGGAATCATAGCGGATTCGGCCTGCCCGCTGAACGCCGTCGCGGCGAGGCACGGGGAGGTTCCGGCATGTGCGAGGCGCACGCGCGCGGTTCGCGCACGTCGAAGGCGTCGCGACGTGCCTGCCACCGCTTCCGCACCTCGACACGTGGACGGACGTTCACGACGGCGGATCCTCCCGATGCCGCACGGTGCCACGCCCACGACACGGCGCAATGCACGGACCTCTTGCAGCGCCGCGCCGCGACCCCGACCATCGGAATCGATGAACGAGCGCTTCCGCCCTCGCCCGCGCAAGGCTGCCGACCCCGTCGTCAGCGTCGACGACGCCGAACTGTTCCGCTCGGCGATCGGACGCGTGCGGCCGATCGGAGAAAGGGCCGAAACGGCGCCTCGCGCGGAACCTCCCGCGCCCGAGGCACGCCAGTTCGCGCTCGACGAGGCGCGCGTGCGCGACGAGCTGCTGGACAACGTGTTCGATCCCGGCGACATCGAGGTCGGCGACGAGATCCACTACCTCCGACCGGGCTTTCCCGAGCGTGTGCTCAAGCGCCTGCGTCGCGGCCACTACTCGATCCGCGCCGAGATCGACCTGCACCAGATGACCGCGGCGGTCGCCCGTGACGCGATCAAGGCCTTCCTCGACGAAGCGATCGCCCACGACGAGCTCTGCGTGCGCATCGTGCACGGCAAGGGCCTGCGCTCGTCGTCGCGGGGCCCGGTACTCAAACGCCTGACCGAACAGATCCTGCGCCACCGCGGCGACGTGGTGGCGTATGCGTCCGCCCTGCCGGCGCAGGGCGGTACCGGCGCGGTTCTCGTCCTGCTGCGAGGCGATTGAGCCTGGCTCAGTTAGAGATCCCGTTCTCCACGCGCACGCGCTTGGTCGGCAGGTTCACCCAGTAGGTGTTGATGCCTCGCCGCATCGCCCAGGTGTTGACGATCTCGACCTTCTGCTGGTCGACGACCTGCTTGTCCGCGCGCGCGATGCCGGATCCACCCGTGCTGGCACAGGCGGACAGCCCGAGCATCAGTCCTGCTGCCACAAAAAGCCCGAAGCGCTTCATGACGACCTCCGCTGGTGGTGCGGGACGACCGCGCGGCATGCACGATGCACCGCAAGAGGACTATAGGCGCGGGTGCAAGCCCCGGGGGCATGGCGGAATCGAACCGGCGGCCGCGGTTCGGCCGTTCAGGCGAGCGCCTGGCCATCCGTCGCGCAGAGTTCGCGCACGACCGTCGTCGCGAACGCGCCGGAGGGCAGCCAGAACGCGAGCTGCCAGGTCGAGGGCCCCTCGCGCCGCACGTCGAGGCCGAGCGGTATCAGGCGCAGGCTGCGGCGCTCCTGGCGCAGGTCGGCACCGGCCAGACCTTCCGCGAAGGAGGGCTCGAGGCTCGCCGCGGCGGTTTCGAGTTCGCGCACGACAGCCGCCGTACGCAGCTCGCCACGCCCCCACATCGGACCGGTCGGATCGATGTCGTGATCGGCGAGTCGCGCGAGCAGCGTGTCGTCGAGCGGTTGCGGGCCGAAGATCGAGTGCGTGCCGGCGAGCATCCACACCTCGCCCTCGAGCGCCGCATTCCAGGTGCCGTCGGCGACACGACGCGCGAGCACGGCGTTGAACAGCCACGAGCGTGCCGCCGAGAGCGCGAAGCCGCGCTGGCTGCGCCCCATGCGTCGCCCCGCGAACAGCGCGCGCGCGCGCTCGAGGTTGTCGCCGTCGCGACCGAACCGCTGCTCGCCGAAGTAGTTCGGCACGCCCTGCGAAACGATGGCGTCGATCACGCGTCGTGCATCGTCGGCATCGCCCTCGACGTCGCGCAGGCGGATCACGAAGCGGTTGCCGCGGTGCGCGCCGCGCTTGAGCTTGCGCGTGTGCCGGGTCGCCTCGAGGACACGCACGCCCTCGATGTCCAGCGACGACCAGTCCGGATCGACCCGACCCGGCAGATGGATCGAGAACGTCTGCCGCGTCACCGCATGCCGATCCTTGAGGCCGCTGAAACCCACCGCGGTCGGATCGAGGCCGAGCAGCGCGGCGAAACGGTCGGCGACCCACTCGGTGTTGGCCTCACGCTTCTCGATGCGCACGAACGCGTGCTCGCCGCTGCCCGAGAGCTCGAATCCGAGATCCTCGTCGACCTCGAAATCCTCGGGGGTCGCACGCAGCGTACCGCGCAAAGGCGGACCGCCATGGGCGTACGGCAGCGCGCTCATGGCGCGGTGTCGAGGTCGAGGCGCGCGACCAGCGAGCGCAGGTCGGGATCGTCCGCAGGTTCGACGGCCGAAGGCGTGCGCGCACGCTGAAGCAGCACGACCGCGAACGCGGCGATGCCCTCGCCCCGCCCGGTGAAACCGAGCGTCTCGCTCGTCGTCGCCTTGACGCTGACGTCGCCGAACGCGCAGCCGAGATCGGCGGCGAGATTGCGGCGCATCGCCTCGGCGTGCGGGCCGATCTTCGGCCGCTCGCAGACGACCGTGACGTCGGCATTCGCGAGTGCGTAGCCGTGCTCGATCATGAGCGCCGCGCAATGCAGCAGGAAATGCCGGCTCGACACGTCGCGCCAGCGCTCGTCGCTGGGCGGGAAATGGCGGCCGATGTCGCCGAGCGCGAGCGCGCCGAGGATCGCGTCGCACAGCGCGTGGATGACGACGTCGCCATCGGAGTGCGCCACGAGCCCGTGCGTGTGCGGAATCGTCACGCCACCGAGCACGACGTGCGTGCCGGGTCCATATGCGTGGACGTCGATGCCTTGGCCGATGCGCATGGTCGTGGGAAGCAGTCGCGGGAACGGGACGCGAACGATACCCGCTGGCGGCTCCGCTGGCGTGAAATTTCACGGACCGTGGCATCCGGAGCTTGCCCGCCACAACGCAGCTCGCGAGCAGGACCAGCCGGTCGAAGCCTGCCGGCGGCATGCCGAATCGCACACGCGAGCCCGACTCAGGCGCCGCGACGCGCCAGCAGCATTTCGGCGAGCACGCGGTCGGGGGCCGTGGTGACCTTGAGGTTGTCGTCGTGGCCTTCGACGAGCAGCGGTGCGAATCCCGTGCGCTCCATCGCCATCGCCTCGTCGGTGACGATGACGCCATCGACGCGCGCGCGGCGCAGCGCTGCAGCGAGTTCACCCCTGCGGAACAGCTGCGGCGTCAACGCACGCCAGCGCGCCTCGCGCGGCTCGGTCGCCTGCACGCGGCCATCGGCGTCGGCGCGCTTGAGCGTGTCACGCAGTGGCGCGGCCAGCAGTGCTCCGCCGGCCGCGGAACCTTCGTCGACGAGACGCGCGATGTCGTCGGCGCGCACGCACGGACGCGCGGCATCGTGGACGAGGACGAAGTCGGTTTCCGGCACGAGGCCATCGAGCGCGTCGAGTCCGGCCAGCACCGAGTCGGCGCGTTCGCTGCCGCCCGTGGCGATGCGCACGGGCTTGCCGAGGATCGTGGCCGGCGACCACCAGCGCGCGTCGTCGCGCGCGAGCACCACCATGAGGCCGGCCACGCGCGCGCTCGCGGCGAGGGTCTCGAGTGTCCACTGCAGCAGCGGACGTCCCGCGATCTCGACGTACTGCTTGGGGATCTCGCCGCCGAAGCGCGCACCGCGACCGGCCGCGACGACGATGCACCACGCCGTCATCCGCAGGCGCCGTGCGTGGAATCCGTGATCACGTGCGACGGTGTCATGGCTTGCGAACCGGCGCCACGGGAGCGGACGCACCCGGTTCGACGACCTGGTAGAACGTCTCGCCCGGCTTGACGAGGCCGAGCTCGGAGCGCGCGCGCTCCTCGATCGCCTCGTCGCCGTGCTTGAGGTCCTCGACCTCGGCCGACAACGCGTCGTTGCGCAGCTTGAGCTTGTCGTTCTCGGCCTTCTGGTCGGCGACGCGCAGCTCGAGCAGGCGCACTTCGGCCACGCCGCCCTGACCCGCCCACAGTTTCACCTGCAGGGCGATGATCAGGACGATCAGGATGAGGGCGACGTAGCGCAGCATGGCGCGCAGCCTACTCCGAAGCCGTGCCGGTGTCAGAAGCCCGGAAGGTTCGGAAACGCCTGGCGGCCCGCGTAGACCGCCGACGCGCCGAGCGCTTCCTCGATGCGCAGCAGCTGGTTGTACTTGGCCACGCGGTCGGAGCGGCACAGCGAGCCGGTCTTGATCTGCGTCGCGGCGGTCGACACCGACAGGTCGGCGATCGTCGTGTCCTCGGTCTCGCCGGAGCGGTGCGAGATGACGGAGGCGTACTTCGCCTTCTCGGCCATCGCGATCGCGTCGAGCGTCTCGGTCAGCGTGCCGATCTGGTTGACCTTGATCAGGATCGCGTTGGCGATGTGCTTGTCGATGCCTTCCTGCAGGATCGCCGTGTTCGTCACGAACAGGTCGTCGCCGACCAGCTGCACGGTCTTGCCGACCTTCTCGGTCAACAGCTTCCAGCCGTCCCAGTCCCCTTCGGCCATGCCGTCCTCGATCGTGACGATCGGGTACTTCGCGGTCCAGCCGGCGAGGAAGTCGGCGAACTGCTCCGGCGTGAGCACCTTGCCCTCGCCTTCGAGATGGTAGGCGCCGTCCCTGTGGAACTCCGAGCTCGCCACGTCGAGGCCGAGCCAGATGTCCTTGCCGACCGCGTAGCCGGCCTTCGTGATCGCCTCGAGGATCGTCTCGACGGCTTCCTCGTTCGAGCGCAGGTTCGGCGCGAATCCGCCCTCGTCGCCGACCGCGGTGTTGAGGCCACGCCCCTTGAGCACGGACTTGAGCGCGTGGAACACCTCGGTGCCCGAGCGCAGTGCTTCGGCGAAGTTCGGCAGGCCGATCGGCAGGATCATGAACTCCTGCATGTCGACGTTGTTGTCGGCATGCGCACCGCCGTTGATGATGTTCATCATCGGCACCGGCAGGCGCGCGGCACGGTCACCGGCGAGATGCTTCCACAACGGCAGACGGCGCGATGCGGCGACCGCATGCGCGTTCGCGAGCGACACGCCCAGCAGCGCGTTCGCGCCGAGCTTGCCCTTGTTCGGCGTGCCGTCGAGTGCGATGAGCTTCGCGTCGAGACCACGCTGGTCGGCCGCGTCGAAACCCTTCAGCGCCTGCGCGATCGTCGTGTTGACGTGGGCGACCGCGTTCTTCACGCCCTTGCCGAGGTAGCGCGCCTTGTCGCCGTCGCGCAGCTCGACGGCCTCGCGCGAACCGGTCGACGCACCCGACGGCACCGCGGCGCGGCCGAACGAACCGTCGGCGAGCGTGACCTCGGCTTCGAGCGTGGGATTGCCTCGGGAGTCGAGGATTTCGCGGGCGTGGATCGAGGCGACCTGCATGGGATGAGCAACTCCGGAAGTGGGATCAGTCGAAAAGGTCCGAGAACACGAGGTCGGATGCGTAGACGTGCAACACGCCGAGGCGTCCGGATCCGGGTGGACCGGGATTGAACGAGGGGTTCGCCGCGATGACGTCGCCGCCCCAGGTGGCGACCTTGCCGACGAACTCGGACGTGTCCGCAGGCTCGAGGCTCAGTTTCGCATCCTGCGACCACGACGTGCCCGCGCCTCTGAAGACGTAGACCGAGCGCAACGACGGATGCGTTGCGACGACACGCCCGTGGTTGCATGCGACGGCTTTCGCGAAACCGTCGCGCGGCTCGCCGTCGGCAGGAATGAATGCCATCCCGACATCGGGCGCCCCGAACGCCATTCTGTAGAACCACGCAGCGCCGAGCACGGCGGGCGAAGCGCCGGCGTAGCCGGGTGATGCTGCCGCGAACGCGTTGCCGCACATCACGATGTCGCTTCCGTATGCCTGATTCGACCCCATCGGCCCGATCGACATGGCGATCGACCAGTAACCCATGCCGGGAGACGGCGAAGGCGCGAAGAAGCGGATGATGCCGCCGCCCTGGCCGTAGCCGGGCGCGCCGACGACGACTCGCGTGCCGTTGAACGCGAGGGCGCTGCCCCAGCGATCTCCTGTCTGCGTACCGCCAGGCATCAGCTCGTTGTCGTACTCCCAGCTTCCATCGACGAGCCGGTACGCATAGACGTGCCCGCTCGTCGGATTGGCAGTCGCATCGGACTGCTCGCTGCCGACGAAGAGCCACTCCCCTTTCATCGCGAGCGTCTTGCCGAAACCCGGGAAGTCGGGCAAGGACGGGCCATCGAGGCGCTGCTGCAGCGCCCACTCGCCGTTCGTGGAGCGGAACACGTACACGGCGCCGGTCTCGATCGCATTGCCAGGCGAGCCGACCGCGAGCCAGTCTTCGTCGATCGCGACCGCGGATCCGAACCGCCTCGCCTCCGCATCACCCATGACGACGTCGGCGAGATTCCAGCGCGTGGCGTCGCGTCGGTACACGTGCACGTAGCCGTTCGGCTCCGACATGCCTTGCGCGATCCCCAACGGAAGGCCTGCGACGAGCACGCCGCGCTGCAGCGCGAGGGACGTGCCGAAACCGGCATCGGGATAGCCGCCGGGTTGAGCGGGGACCTCGAGATCGTAGCGGACGTAGCCCGGATCGCCCGCGAACGTCGTGATCGATGCCGACGCGACGACGATCGCCGCCATGCAGCTGATGAAACGCCTCGTCCTGCCCCGCATCGTCTTCTCCCCTCCGTTGGTGTCGTCGAGCCGTCAATCGCGGTCGACGGCGAATTCCTTCACGACCTTGTCGATCGTCGTCAGATGCCGCAGCAGCGCCTCCATCTTGCCGAGCGGCCACGCATTCGGCCCGTCGCTGAGCGCCTTGTCGGGATCCGGGTGCGTTTCCATGAAGATGCCGGCGATGCCGACCGCGACGGCGGCGCGCGACAGCACGGGCACGAACTCGCGCTGGCCACCGGACTTGCCGCCCGCGCCACCCGGCAGCTGCACCGAATGGGTCGCGTCGAACACGACCGGGCAACCCGTGTCGCGCATGACCGCGAGCGAGCGCATGTCGGACACGAGGTTGTTGTAGCCGAAGCTCGCGCCACGCTCGCAGACCATGATCTGCGGGTTGCCCGTGGTCTTCGCCTTGTCGGAGACGTGCTTCATCTCCCACGGCGACAGGAACTGGCCCTTCTTGATGTTGACCGGGCGGCCGACGCTGCAGGCCTTGAGGATGAAGTCGGTCTGGCGGCACAGGAACGCCGGCGTCTGCAGCACGTCGACGACCTCGGCGACCTCCTCCATCGGCGTGTACTCGTGCACGTCGGTGAGCACCGGCACGCCGATCTGGCGCTTGACCTCCGACAGGATGCGCAGGCCTTCGGCGATGCCGGGCCCGCGATGGCCCGTGATCGACGTGCGGTTGGCCTTGTCGAAGCTCGACTTGTAGATGAAGGGCACGCCGAGGCGCGAGGTGATCTCCTTGAGCTGGCCGGCAGTGTCGAGGGCGAGCTGTTCGCTCTCGATCACGCACGGGCCGGCGATGAGGAACAGCGGCTTGTCGAGACCGACTTCGAAATCGCAAAGCTTCACGCGGTGGCTCCGATCTTGGCCGGCACGACGGTGTCGTTCGACGGCGCATTGCGCACGGCCTTGTACTCGCGTGCGGCGCGGATGAAACCGACGAACAGCGCATGGCCGTCGCGCGGCGTCGAGGTGAACTCGGGATGCGCCTGGCAGGCGACGAACCACGGATGGTCCGCGAGCTCGATCATCTCCACGAGCAGGTCGTCCATCGACTTGCCCGAGATGACGAGGCCGAGATCCTCGAGCTTCTGGCGGTAGCGGTTGTTGAACTCGTAGCGGTGGCGATGGCGCTCGCGCACGACGTCCTGGCCGTACAGCTCGCGTGCGAGCGTGCCGGCCTTGAGGCGGCACTCCTGCGCGCCGAGGCGCATCGTGCCACCGAGGTCGGAGCCCTCGTCGCGCTTCTCGATCTCGCCCGTGCTGGTCGTCCACTCGGTGATCAGCGCGATGACCGGATCCTTGCAGTTGCGGTCGTTCTCGCTCGAGTTGGCGTTCTCTAGACCGGCGACGTTGCGCGCGAACTCGACCACCGCCGCGTGCATGCCGTAGCAGATGCCGAAGTACGGCACACGGTTCGTGCGCGCGAAGTTCGCCGCGCCGACCTTGCCCTCGAAGCCGCGCTTGCCGAAGCCGCCCGGCACGAGCACGCCGTCGATGTCCTTCAGGGCCTCGCCGCCGCGGCGCTCGATCTCCTCGGACTCGACCCAGCGCAGGTTGACCTGCGTGTGCTGCTTGAGGCCGCCGTGGCGCAGCGCCTCGCCGAGCGACTTGTAGGCGTCCTTGTGCTCGACGTACTTGCCGACGATCGCGATGTTGACCTCGTCCTTCGGGTTCGCGATCGCGTCGACCGTGCGCTGCCACTCGGACAGGTCGGCCGGCTTGGCCTTGAAGTTGAGGCGCTCGAGGACGATGTCGTCGAGCTTCTGCTGGTGCAGCCACAACGGCAGCTGGTAGATGATGTCCACATCGACCGCGCTGATGACGGCCTTCTCGGGCACGTTGGTGAACAGCGCGATCTTGCGGCGGTCCGACTGCGGCAGCGGCTGTTCGCAGCGGCACAGCAGCACGTCGGCCTGGATGCCGATCGAACGCAGTTCCTTGACCGAATGCTGGGTCGGCTTGGTCTTGATCTCGCCGGCGGCCTTGATGTACGGCACCAGCGTGAGGTGCATGAACATCGACATCTCGGGGCCGTGCTCGATGCGGATCTGGCGGATCGCCTCGAGGAACGGCAGCGACTCGATGTCGCCGACCGTGCCGCCGATCTCGACCAGGGCGACGTCGTAGCCGCTGGTGGCCTCGTAGATGCGGTGCTTGATCTCGTCGGTGATGTGCGGAATCACCTGCACGGTCGCGCCGAGGTAGTCGCCACGGCGCTCCTTGGCGATCACGCTCTCGTAGATCTTGCCCGTGGTGATCGAGTTCTTGCCGGTCAGGCGCGTGCGCATGAAGCGCTCGTAGTGCCCGAGGTCCAGGTCGGTCTCGGCGCCGTCGTCGGTGACGTACACCTCGCCGTGCTGGAACGGGCTCATCGTGCCCGGATCGACGTTGATGTACGGATCCAGCTTCATCATCGTCACGCGCAGCCCGCGCGCTTCGAGGATGGCGGCCAGCGACGCGGCGGCGATGCCCTTGCCAAGCGAGGACACGACGCCACCGGTCACGAAAATCAGGGGGGTCATCACGGGGGTTCCGCAGGAAAACGCTATTCTACCGACTCGCCGCCCGCGCCGCGACTGGTGCGCCCTGCGCACCGCCCTGCCCACCCTGCTTCGCGGCGTTCCGCCACAGGCTCAGCCCTGCGGCGGGGAGGCCTCGTCCGGAAGCCTGCGGAACACCAGCGCCGACAGCGCCGTCAGCGCGCCGAGGCACAGGAACGTGGCCTGGAACGCCGGCAGCACCACGCTGCCACCCGTCGCCGCGCCGCTGCCGCCGCCGAACAGCGCGAGCAGGCCGCCCGCGATCGCCGCACCGAAGCCCATCGCGAGCATCATCATCATCGACAGCGCGCTGTTGCCGCTGCTGGCGAGGCCGCGATCGAGGTCGCGCAGCGCGATCGTGTTCATCGCCGTGAACTGCAGCGAGTTGACCGCGCCGAACGCGGCGAACTGCACGGCCAGCCAGGCCACCGGCGTGTCGGGCGTGATCGTCGCGAAACCGGCCATCGAGGCGCCGACGAGCACCGTGTTGACGACGAGCACGCGCCGGTAGCCGAAGCGACCGATCAACGCGACCGCCGGGCGCTTGATGACGAGGCTCGCGAGTGCGACCGGCACCATCATGAGGCCGGCCTGCGAAGCCGGGAACCCGAGTGCCACCTGCAGCAGCAGCGGGATCATGAGCGGCATGCCGCTGCTGCCGAGCCGCGACAGCAGGTTGCCTCCGATGCCCACGCGGAAACTCGGCACCCGCAGCAGCGCTGGAGGGAACAAGGCGTTCTCGACCCGGCGCGCATGCTGCGCGTAGAGACCGATCAGCACGACTCCCGTGGCGAGCACGACGAGCAGCGTCGCACGAGACTGCGGCCGCAACGGCAGGCCGTCCAGCGCGAGCATGACCGCGACCATGCCGGCCGCGAGCAGCACGTAGCCGACCGCGTCGAAACGCAGCACGGTGGGCGGACGCAGGTCCGGCATGATCTTCCACGCAGCGAGCAGCCCGAGCACACCGATCGGCAGGTTGATCAGGAAGATCCAGTGCCACGAGGCGACGTCGACGAGCCAGCCGCCGAGGACCGGGCCGATCATCGGCCCGATCAGTCCCGGCATCGTCACGACGCTCATCGCACGCAGGAAATCGGCGCCCGGGAAACGTCGCAGCACGGCGAGGCGTCCGACCGGCAGCAGCATCGCGCCGCCGATGCCCTGCACCACGCGCGCGGCGACGATCTGGCCGAGATCCTGCGCCGCCGCACACGCGAGCGAGCCGAGCGTGAACAGCGCGATCGCCGCCATGAACACGCGTCGCGTGCCGAACCGGTCGGCCAGCCATCCGGATGCCGGGATCAGGATCGCGACCGTCAGCGAATAGGCGATCACGACCGCCTGCATGCGCAGCGCGGGCTCACCGAGCCCCGCAGCCATCGCCGGCAACGCGGTGTTGACGATCGTCGTGTCCAGCATCTGCATGAACACGGCCGTCGCGACGAGCCACAGCAACGGTTCGCGTGAAGGAGACCGGACGGGTTCCATGCGGAAAGTGAGCCTCTGCTTCGACGTGCGCGTCGTCGCACGCCGCGCATCATCGGGCTTGGTACGTCCATTGCAAAGTCGACGCATGCGCGGCGGCCGTCGGAGCGACGCGTTCACTGGATCGGCGACCTCGAACCGCTCGCGGCCGAGGCCTACGGTCACCAACCTGAACGCGATGTCAGGAGTCGACGGGAGCGACGCCGGGATGTGTCAATTTCAGTTACTGTGCGACACCCCGACCGAACGGGAAGCGGGCCGGGGGCCGTACGTGCTGCGCGCGCGCGGCGACCAGGAGGGTTCCGCATGATCGGGCGCTTCGGTTGGTTCGCACTCATCGCCTTCGCCGTGGCCGGTCGCGCCGACGCCGCCACGTTCGAGGCCATCGTCCACGACGCCGCGGGCGTACCGCTTGCAGATGCCGTCGTCTCGCTCGTACCGGCCAGTGGGCCCGTCAAGGCGGCCGCGGGCCGCAAGGCCTCGATCGACCAGCGCGGCCTGCGCTTCGTGCCTTCGGTGCTGGCCGTGCAGACCGGCACCGAGGTGCAGTTCCCGAACAGCGACCAGGTACGCCACCACGTCTACTCGTTCTCGCCGGCGAAGACGTTCGAACTGCGTCTCTACAAGGATCATCCGACGTCTCCGGTCGTGTTCGATCGTGCCGGCGTCGCCACGGTCGGCTGCAACATCCACGACTGGATGATCGGCTACGTCGTCGTCGTGGATACGCCGCATTTCGCGCTCACGGACGCCAGGGGGCACGCGCGCATCGACGGCGTGCCGCCGGGCGACTACCTCGTGTCGGCGTGGCAATCGCGCTTGTCCGGCGCACCGCCGGATGCGGCACGCGTGAGCATCGCGGCCGGAGTGAACGCACCGCGCGACATCGCGCTCATCGTGGGACCGCCGGCGCCCGATCCCGCGCCCCCGAGCGAACTCGAGCAGAAGTTCCGACGATTCCAGAAGAGCCCCGATGCCGAAGGGTAGTTACCGCTCGCGCCTCGCGGTGCTGTTGCTCGGGCTCGTCGCGCTCGTGCAGTTCCCGACGTTCGTGTCGGTGTACTTCGCCACGCATGGCAATGCGATCGACCAGGCACGCGCACGCCTCGAGGTCGGTGCGCGCGTGTTCGAGCGCCTGCTCGCGAGCCGCAAGACCCAGCTCGCCGATGCCCTCGGCGTGGCCGCGTCGGACTTCGGATTCCGCGAAGCCGTCGCCACGCGCGACGGCGCCACCGTGCAGTCGGTACTGATCAACCACGGCGCGCGCATCGGCGCGAGCTTCGGCCTGATCCTCGATCTCGACGGCAACGTGACCACGAGCACGAGCGGCATCGCCGAGCGCGGCATCCGGTCGTTCGAAGGGCTGCTCGCGCACGCCGATGCGAACGGCGTGGCCGGGGGCCTGCTCGCGAGCGACGGCGAGCCCTACCAGGTCGTGCTCGTTCCCGTGCGGGCGCCGCAGCGCATCGGCTGGGTCGGCATGGGTTTCCCGATGAACGACGAACTCGCGCGCCAGCTGCGCACGCTGACGAGGCTCGAGGTCAGTTTCGCGGCGCGCGGCCCGAACGGCCGCAACGTGCAGTCCACGCTGCCGCCGCCTGCGCGCCGGGCCCTCGCGGTCCGCCTCGCGGATGCGGGCAGCGACGCGCGTCCCGGCACGGCGTGGGAGCTGGACGGCGAGGAGTACCTGACCCATGTCGTCGTCCTCGACGACGACGCCACGATCGACGCGGTGCTGCAGATCCCGATGGAGGAGGTCCTCGAGCCGTTCCATCAGCTCAACAGCCAGCTGCTCGCGATCTCGACGCTGTCGTTCCTGCTGTCGGTCGGCGGCGCCTGGCTGCTCGCACGCGGCGTCACGCGGCCCGTGAAGCAGCTCGCCGACGCTGCGAACCGCATCGAGCGCGGCGAGTACGGCGGCGAACTCGACACCTCGCGCAGCGACGAATTCGGTCGCCTCGCCACCGCGTTCAACGGCATGCAGCGCGGCATCGCCGAGCGCGAGCAGCGCATCACCCACCTCGCCTACCACGATGCCCTGACCGACCTCCCCAACCGCATCAACATCGAACGCCGGCTGATCCATGCGATGGAACCCGGCTCGGGCATCGACCGCATCGCCGTGCTCGTGATCGACGTCAACCATTTCAAGGAGATCAACGACACGCTCGGCCACCCGATCGGCGACCGCCTGCTCGTCAACGTCGGCCGGCGCCTGCACGACAGCGTCGATCCCGGCGACGTGGTCGCGCGCCTCGGCAGCGACGAATTCCTGGTCATGCTGCTCAACCGCGACGTCGCCCACGCGCAGTCCCTCGCCGCTCGCCTCGTACGCCGCATGTCGGCGCCCGTACTGCTCGGCACGATGGAGCTTTTCCCGAGCATCAGCATCGGCATCGCCCTGTTCCCCGAGCACGCCGGCACCGCGGAGGACCTGCTGCGCCGCGCCGACATCGCGATGTACGACGCCAAGCACGCACACGCGCCGGTGCACATGTACATGAGCGGGCGCGATGCCCTGCACCTGCGCCGCCTGTCGCTGGTCAACGACCTGCGCCGCGCGTCGGCGAACGAGGAGTTCGAGGTCCATTACCAGCCCAAGATGGACCTGCGCACGGGCCGCATCACCGCGGTCGAGGCGCTCGTGCGCTGGCGCCATCCGCGCGAAGGCATCATCCCGCCCGACGAGTTCATCCCGCTCGCCGAGCATTCGGGCAGCGTGCACCTCGTCACCGAGTGGATGCTGCGGCGCGTGATCGCACAGCGGCAGGCGTGGAGGCACGCCGGCATCGAGCTCGACGTCGCGATCAACATCTCGGCGATGGACCTCACCTCGGACAACCTCGCCGCGCGCCTGCAGGCCTGCCTCGGCGAAGCCGGTGCCGATCCGTACGGCCTGATCCTCGAAGTCACCGAGAGCGCGATCATGCGCGACGCCGTGCGCGCGCTCGAGATGATGCGCCGCCTGCGCATGTGCGGCGTGCGCCTCGCGATCGACGACTTCGGCACCGGCCATTCCTCGCTGTCGCAGCTCAAGCGCATGCCGGTCGACGAACTGAAGATCGACAAGTCGTTCGTGATGGACATGTCCGAGGATGCCGACGACGCGGTCATCGTGCGATCGACGATCGAGCTCGGCCACAACATGGGACTCAAGGTCGTCGCCGAAGGCGTCGACGACTCGCGCACGCTCGACCTGCTCGAAGCCTGGCGCTGCGACATGGCCCAGGGCTTCCTCATCAGCCGGCCGCTGCCGGTCGCCGAACTCGAGACCTTCATCGCCCGCGCGAATGCGCGCACCGCGACCTCACTGGCCCTGCCTCCATGACGACTCCGATATCCCTCCTGCGCACCGTCGCACTGCTCGCAGCCTGCGTGTCCGTCATGCCCGATGTCGCGCTCGCGGACCGCGGCCGCCTGCTCGCCACCGGTGGCGCCACCCAACTCGAAGGCGCGGCCGGCGGCGGCCTCGTGCCGTGGGCGGTACTCTCCGGCTACGCGACGCGCGACGGCTACGGCGCCACCGCGTACGCGACGCGCGTGGAGGTCGACGATTACGCACTCGACAGCGGTGGCGTGGCGTTCACGGCGCGCAACCGCATCGAGGTGTCGATCGCACGGCAGCGGTTCCACCTCGGCACGCTCGGCGACGCCCTCGGCATGCCCGGTGCGACGATCAGCCAGGACATCGTCGGCGCGAAGTTGCGACTCGCCGGCGACGCGATCTACACGCCCTGGCCGCAACTCTCGCTCGGCGTGCAGCACAAGAAGAACCGCGATTTCGGCGTGCCCTCGGCCGTCGGCGCCCGCGACGACCACGGCACCGACGTCTACCTCGCCGCGACCAAGGTGTTCCTCGGCGGCGCCGGTGGCTACAACCTGCTCGTGAACGGCACGCTGCGGTCCACCGAGGCCAACCAGCTCGGCATCCTCGGCTTCGGCGGCGACCGCGGCGGACGGCGCGTCGTCGGCGAAGCCTCGGTCGCCGTACTCGTCGATCCCTCGCTCGCGTTCGGCGTCGAGTACCGGCAGAAGCCCGACCACCTCGCGTTCGCGCGCGAGGATGCGTTCCGCGACGTGTTCGTCGCCTGGTTCCCCAACAAGCATCTCGCCGCGGTCGCGGCCTGGGCCGACCTCGGCTCGGTCGCCACGCTCGACGACCAGCGCGGCTGGTACCTCTCGCTGCAGGCCAGCCTGTGAACGCACCGAACCGACTCGTCCTGTTCACCCTCGCCATCGTGCTCACGTTGGCCGGCTGCGCCACGCCACGACCGGCGCCGACGCTCTACGAGCAGTTCGGCGCCGAACCGGGCCTCGCCGCGCTCGTCGACGACCTGCTCGAACGTTTCGCCGACGACCCGCGCGTCGGTGTCAAGTTCGCCAACACCAACATCCCGCGCTTCCGGCGCCTGTTCATCGAGCACCTGTGCCAGATCATGGACGGCCCATGCACGTACACGGGCGACCGCCTCGAGGAGGCCCATCGCGGCCTGTCCATCGACGAAGGCACGTTCAACGCGGTCGTCGAACACCTCATCGACGCGATGGACGCGCAACGCATCCCCACGCGCGCCCAGAACCGCCTCATCGCCAAGCTCGCCGCGATGCGCAAGGACGTGATCTACAAGTAGAGGCTGGGGTCAGGTTCATTTTCCCGCACGGGTGCACGCATCGCTGACGCCCCGCATCGGGAACATGAACCTGACCGCGGGTTTGCTCCTCGCATGCCGCGCGCGCTTGCCAGCCCGCCACGATCCGGCCACCATGCGCGGTCCCCGATCGCCCGCCCCGCACGATGAGCAGTCGCTACAACGCCGCCGATATCGAAGTCCTCTCCGGTCTGGATCCGGTCAAGCGCCGTCCCGGCATGTACACGGACACCGCGCGTCCGAACCACCTCGCGCAGGAGGTCATCGACAACTCGGTCGACGAGGCCCTCGGCGGCCACGCGAAGACGATCGACGTCACCGTGCACGCCGACGGCTCGGTCAGCGTCGCCGACGACGGCCGCGGCATGCCGGTCGACATCCACCCCGAGGAAGGCATCCCGGGCGTCGAGCTGATCCTCACGCGCCTGCACGCGGGCGGCAAGTTCTCGAACCGCAACTACGAATTCTCGGGCGGCCTGCACGGCGTCGGCGTCTCGGTGGTCAACGCGCTGTCGACGCGCGTCGAGGTCACGATCAAGCGCGAAGGCCAGATCCACCAGATGGCGTTCCGCGACGGCGACCGCGCCAGCGAGCTCGCCGTGATCGGTACGGTCGGCAAGAAGCAGACCGGCACCACCGTGCATTTCTGGCCGGATCCGAAATACTTCGACTCGCCGCGCATCTCGATGCCGCGCCTCAAGCACGTGCTGCGCGCCAAGGCCGTGCTCTGCGCCGGCCTCACCGTGCGCCTCACCGACGAGGCCAGCGGCGAGAAGGAGACCTGGTTCTACGAGGACGGCCTGCGCGACTACCTGCGCTCGATGGTCGGCGACGCCGAACGCCTGCCCGCCGAACTCTACGTCGGCGCACAGAAGCGCGAGAAGGCCGCCGTCGACTTCGCGATCGCATGGCTGCCCGAGGGCGAACTCACGCAGGAAAGCTACGTCAACCTGATCCCGACCGCGCAGGGCGGCACGCACGTCAACGGCCTGCGCACGGGCCTGACCAACGCGCTGCGCGAGTTCTGCGACTTCCGCAACCTGCTGCCGCGCGGCGTCAAGCTCGCGCCCGAGGACGTCTGGGACCGCCTGAGCTTCGTGCTGTCGCTGCGCATGCAGGAGCCGCAGTTCTCGGGACAGACCAAGGAGCGCCTGTCCTCGCGCGACGCCGCGGGTGTCGTCGAATCGGCCGCGCACGACGGCTTCTCGCTGTACCTCAACCAGCATGTCGCGGTCGGCGAGAAGATCGCCCAGCTCGCGATCGAGCGCGCCGCGATGCGCCTCAAGGCCGAGAAGCAGATCGTCCGCAAGAAGGTCACGCAGGGCCCCGCCCTGCCCGGCAAGCTCGCCGACTGCGCCTCGAGCGACCTCTCGCGCACCGAGCTGTTCCTCGTCGAGGGCGACTCGGCCGGCGGCTCGGCACGCCAGGCGCGCGACAAGGATTTCCAGGCCATCCTTCCGCTGCGCGGCAAGATCCTCAACACCTGGGAAGTCGAGTCGACCAGCGTGCTCGCCTCGCAGGAAGTGCACGACCTCGCCGTCGCGATCGGCTGCGATCCGGGCAAGGACGACATCGCCGGCCTGCGCTACGGCAAGGTCTGCATCCTCGCCGACGCGGATTCGGACGGCCTGCACATCGCCACGCTGCTGTGCGCGCTGTTCCTGCGCCACTTTCCCGCCCTCGTGCGCGAGGGCCACGTGTTCGTCGCGATGCCGCCGCTGTTCCGCGTCGACGTGGGCAAGCAGATGTTCTACTGCCTCGACGAGGCCGAACGCGACGCCACGCTCGAGCGCATCACGCGCGAGAAGCTGCGCGGCGCGGTCAGCGTGACGCGCTTCAAGGGCCTCGGCGAGATGAACCCGTCGCAGTTGCGCGAATCGACGATCAACCCGGACACGCGCCGCCTCGTCCAGCTCACGGTGCCCGACCCGGTCGAGGACGACGACGGCACGCGCAAGCTCATGGACATGCTGCTGGCGAAGAAGCGCGCCGGCGACCGCAAGAGCTGGCTCGAGGAAAAGGGCGACCTCGCCTCGCTCGACGCCTAGCGGTTCGCGGCTCTCTCCGGATCGTTCTGCAGCACCAGGCGTCAGCGGCTTTCGGGCACAGCGCCGACACACCGCGCCACCGTCCTTGACCCGTCATTCCGGCGGCTCTCGACAGCCGAATGGCGGGTCAAGCCGGAGGCGCTTCACAACAGCGCAAAGCGCTGGTCATCCCATCAAGCACGGCACACGAGGTGCGGCCATCGCGTTTCTCCGCGGGATCCTTCCGCCAGAATCACGCGCCAGCTCCTCAACCCGATCACTCGCCTGCGGCGGGCTCGCGCATCCACTCGAGGATGCGTGCATAGACACGCGTGTCGCCGAGCAGGCCGAGGTGCCCCGTACCGTAGGCGATCCACTGGCGCGAGGCCGGGATGCGCAGTGCACGCGAGCGCTCGGACACGTAGCCGAGTGCGCTGTCGAGCGGTACGAGGCCGTCACCGAGCACGCGCCCACCAAGGCTGTCGGGGCGACGCGCGAGCGATCCGGCGATGGCATAGCAGCGCACGGCGCGCGGCATCGACACGCGGGGCCGCCGGCCGTTGCCGCGCGGCGCCTGTTCGCTGGCCATCCAGTCGGTATCGAGCAGCGCCGCATCGCGCAGATCGGTGATGCCGACGCTGCGCACACGACCGATGCGCGACAGCGCCGAGGTATAGGGACTCGCGGCGAGCATCGCGTCGAGGCGGCTGCCGCTGCGCTCGAGCGGCGAGCCCGCGTGCGGCGTGCCGAGGAACACGATGCGACGCAGGCAGGCCAGCCACGGACGACGCGCACGGCGCGCGTGGTCGCAGGCACTGCGCGCGACGAGGCCACCCATGCTGTAGCCAATGATCGCGAGCTCCTCGACCGGCACCGGCCATTCCGCCACGAGCTGGTCGAGCATCTCGGCCAGTCGCGCACCGTTGCTCGAGATGTGCAGGCCGCTGTTGTAGTGAAGGTAGACCGGCGTGAAACCCGCGTCGGCCGCGAGCGCGGCGCCGTGGTCGTGGTCGCCGCGTCGCCACTGCAGGTCGTTCATGCACAGGCCGTGCGCGAGCACGACGATGCGCCCGGTCGGCGCGACGAGGTCGCGCGCGAGCGCCTCGCGCTCCAGCACGAGACCGCGCCCGTCGCGACGCAGCGCCATGTCGATCTGCAGCGGATTGGCCGTGGAGGCGAGATGGTCGCCGATGACGCCGTTGATCGCGCCGACCAGGGCCTCGCGGCTCGGTGACAGCGGCGATTCCAGGTCGGCCGGGAGATGCGAGAGGACGCGTTCGACGCCCGAGCCGACGCCGCGCGTGATGCGACGGATGCTGCGGTAGACGAATCCGGTCACGCCGCGTGTCGGTTCCTCGACCGGTGTGCCGAACACGCGCGGCAGCCGTGACACGTTGTGCTGCATGTTCTCGCAGAGGTCGGCGAAGCCCAGCGTCGCGTCGACGGCGAGGCGACTGTACGCGCGCAGGTCGCCGAGTCGCAGCGGCAATCGGTTCATTGGCAGGCGCGGGCGCAGGGAGGGGAGTCTGAGCATCCACGACAACTACCATCGTGGCGTCGAGTCCTTGCTCTAAACCGGCGATCCGGCAGGTGGATTCGAGGCCGACATGGAGCGATCACGCAGGCCACGGCGGATTCCGCTGCGCGGGATCCGCCCTACTTGAAGCCCGCTTCGGCAGGGCGGAACCGCCGCAGGCGATTCCGCCGATGACGTCCGATCGCACGTCCACTCCAAGCACACGACCCGCGGACGATCGCCAAGGGCCACGGCGGATTCCGCTGCGCGGGATCCGCCCTGTGCGAAGCCCGCTCCGGTAGGGTGGAACCGCCGCAGGCGATTCCACCACGCCGGGGTTCAGAGATGCGCGGCGAGCTCCGCCGGCGTGTCGACGACGACGTCCGCGCCGGCCGCGACGAGTTCGTCGCGCGAGCCGAAGCCCCAGGTCACGCCGATCGCGCGGACACCGTTGGTACGCGCACCGTCGATGTCGAAATGACGGTCGCCGATCATCGTGGTCTCGGCCGGCGTCGCGCCGAAGTCGGCGAGCGCCTGCGCGATCATGCCGGCCTTCTCGCTGGCGCGGCTGCCCGGTTCGGGACCGTAGAGCCGCGTGAACGCATTTCCGAACGGCAGCGCCGCGACGATGCGGCGTGCCTGCACGGCGACCTTGGTCGTGACGACCGCGAGGCGCTCGCCGCGCGCCGCGAGCGCCTCGACGAGCGCGGCCATGCCCGGGTAGACCTCGTGCTCGGCCCAGCCGGTCGAATCGAAACGCTCGCGGTAGTGGCCGACCGCACGCTCGATGCGCTCCGGATCGTCGCCGAGCACCTGCGGGAACGACGCGCGCAGCGGCGGACCGATCCAGCCGCGCAGCACCTCGCGCGGCGGCAGCGGCTCGCCGAGCTGCGCGAACACGTGCTCGAGCGAGCCGACGATACCTTTCTCGGAATCGATCAGCGTGCCGTCGAGGTCGAACAGGATCAACGCCATGCGCGTGCGTCCGCGTCGTGGCCCACGATCAGCCTCGTGCCTCGAGCGCGGCCACGGCCGGCAGCGTCTTGCCTTCGAGGAACTCGAGGAACGCGCCGCCGCCGGTCGAGATGTAGGACACCTCGTCGGCGATGCCGTACTTGTCGACGGCCGCGAGCGTGTCGCCGCCGCCGGCGATCGAGAAGCCCTTCGACGCCGCGATCGCACGCGCGAGCGCCTCGGTGCCCTTGCCGAACGCGTCGAACTCGAACACGCCGACCGGGCCGTTCCAGACGATGGTGCCGGCACCGGCGAGCAGCGCCGCGTAGCGCGCGGCCGTGTCCGGGCCGATGTCGAGGATCATGTCGCCCTCGGCGACCTCGGCGACCGCCTTGACCGTCGCCGGCGCGTCGGCCGCGAACGCGGGCGCGACGACCACGTCGGTCGGCAGCGGCACGTCGGCGCCACGCGCCTTGGCGGCCGCGGCGATGCGCGTGGCGGTCTCGACGAGGTCGGCTTCGTGCAGCGACTTGCCGACCGGATGACCGGCCGCGGCGAGGAAGGTGTTGGCGATGCCGCCACCGACGATGAGCTGGTCGACCTTGTCGACGAGGCTTTCGAGCAGCGCGAGCTTGGTCGACACCTTCGAACCCGCGACGATCGCGACCAGCGGGCGTGCCGGTGCGCCGAGCGCGCGTGCGAGCGCGTCGAGCTCGGCCATCAGCAGCGGGCCGCCTGCGGCGACCGGCGCGAAGCGGATCACGCCGTGCGTCGAGGCCTGCGCGCGGTGCGCGGTGCCGAACGCGTCCATGACGAACACGTCGCACAGCGCGGCGTACTTGCGCGCGAGCGCCTCGTCGTCCTTGCCCTCGCCGACGTTCATGCGGCAGTTCTCGAGCAGCACGATGCCGCCGGCCGGCACGTCGACGCCGTCGACCCAGTCGCGCACGAGCGGCACGTCGCGGCCGAGCAGCTCGCCGAGGCGCGCGGCGACCGGCGCCAGCGAATCCTCTGCGCTCCACTGGCCTTCCTTCGGACGGCCCAGGTGCGAGGTGACCAGCACCGTGGCGCCCTTGTCGAGTGCGAGCTTGAGCGTCGGCAGCGACGCCGTGATGCGCTGCTCGGAGGTGATGCGGCCGTCCTCGATCGGCACGTTGAGGTCCTGGCGGATCAGGACGCGCTTGCCGGCGAGATCGAGGTCGCTCATGCGGATGACGGGCATCGGGGGATTCCTCGCGAAGTGGGAAGGTCGAAGGCCGCGGCGGCGGCGCGAGCGCGCGGTTGTAGTCGTTTGGTTGACCAGGATCAAGTCGCGCCGCGGCGTGCGCCGGCACGATGCCGCCATGCCCGTGACCCGCCTGCCCGCTTCGCTCATCGACCGCTCGGCGATCTTCGACCCCGACCTCGTCGCGCGTCACGACGTCTCCGGGCCGCGCTACACCTCGTACCCGACCGCGCCGCAGTTCCGCACCGACTTCGGCGCCGCCGAGCTGCGCCGCATGGCACACGCCTCCAACGGGGACCCGATCCCGCGGGCGCTGTCGATCTACGTGCACGTGCCGTTCTGCTTCAGCCCGTGCTTCTACTGCGGCTGCAACCGCGTCATCACGCGCGACACGCGCCGCGCCGACGTCTATCTCGATCACCTCGCGCGCGAGATCGCGCTGACCGCTCCGCTGTTCGACCGCGACCGCGAGGTCGTGCAGCTGCACCTCGGCGGCGGCACGCCGAACTTCCTCGACGCGCGACAAATGACCGCACTGATGGACGCGCTGCGATCGGGCTTCGCGCTCGGCGGCGGCGACGGCCGCGAGTTCGGCATCGAGGTCGATCCACGCTACGCCGACGCGGAGACGATCCGCACGCTCGCCGAACTCGGCTTCAACCGCCTGTCGGTCGGCATCCAGGATTTCGACCCGCGCGTGCAGCAGGCCGTCAATCGGGTTCAGAGCGAGGAACAGACGCGCATCGTCATCGACGCGGCGCGAGAGCACGGCTTCCGCTCGGTCAGCGTCGACCTCATCCTCGGTCTGCCGCGGCAGACGACCGAACGCTTCGCCCGCACGCTCGACGCGGTACTCGCACTCGCACCGGACCGCATCGCCACCTACGCCTACGCCCACCTGCCCGAGCGCTTCCGCGCGCAGCGCCAGATCGATGCGACCGAACTACCCGATGCGGCCGCGCGCCTCGCCCTGCTCGGCCAGTGCACGCGTGCGCTCGGCGACGCGGGCTACCGCTACATCGGCATGGACCACTTCGCCCTGCCCGGCGACGACCTCGCCGTTGCCCAGCGCGCGGGCACGCTGCACCGCAACTTCCAGGGCTACTCGACGCATGCCGACTGCGACCTCGTCGGCCTCGGCGTGAGCTCGATCGGCCATGTCGGCCGCAGCTTCCACCAGAACGCACGCGAGCTGCCCGACTACTACGCCGCCCTCGATGCCGGCCTGCTGCCCGTGCAGCGCGGCCTCGTGCTCGCCGACGAGGACCTCGTGCGCGGTGACGCGATCCAGCGTCTCATGTGCCACGGCCGCCTCGACATCGCCGCGTTCGAACAGCACCACGGCATCGACTTCGCACGCAGCTTCCCGGTCGAACTCGATCGCCTGCGTGCACTCGCCGACGACGGCCTCGTCGACGTCGCCGACGACGCGATCCGTGTCACCGCGCGCGGCCGCTACCTGCTGCGCATCGTCGCGATGTGCTTCGACGCCTACCTCGACGCGCCCAATGCCGCGTCGCCACGCTACTCGAGGGCCTTGTGAGCATACCGATCCCGCTGCGCCGCCCGATCGCGCCCGTGCGCGAGGCTTCGACCGACACAGCATGCGACAATCCCCGCGTGAGCAAGCCGTCGACCATCGTCAACCTGCGCGAGCTTCGCCAGTCCTGCGCCGATTGCGCGCTGAGCCAGCTCTGCCTGCCGGCCTCGATCGGCGGTGCCGACCTCGAACGCCTCGACGACATCGTGCGCCAGCGCATGCCGCTCGATCGCGGCGGCGTGCTGTTCCGCGAAGGCAGCGCGCATCCGTCGCTGTTCGTCGTGCGCTCGGGCTCGCTCAAGACCTTCGTCTCGCTGCCCGAAGGCGACACCCAGATCCTCGGCTTCCACATCGCCGGCGAGCTGGTCGGCCTCGACGGCCTGGCCGGCAACGGCCACCAGTGCACCGCCGAAGCGCTCGAACGCTCGAGCCTCTGCGAAGTGCCGTTCGCCTCGCTCAGCGACGTCGCCGCGAAGGTGCCCGGCCTGCAGCACCAGCTGTTCCGCGTCATGAGCCGCGAGTTCGTGCGCGAGCAGCAGCACCCGGTCATGATGGGCCGCAAGCAGGCCATGTCGCGCCTCGCGATCTTCCTGCGCAGCCTGTCCGAACGCCTGCGCGGCATCGGCCACGATCCCCTCGAGCTCAACCTCAGCATGTCGCGCCAGGAGCTCGCCAACTACCTCGGCCTCGTCATCGAGACGGTCAGCCGCCTGTTCTCGCGCCTGCAGGCGCAAGGCGTGCTCGCCGTCGACCGCCGCATCGTGCGCATCCTCCAGCCTGCGGCCCTCGCCGCACTCGCCGAGAAGTCGGACGACGAGGGGAAGTAGCATCTCGACGCGTCGCCTCGCATGCGGCGCGTGATAGTCGTAGTCAGTAAGGACTTCCACTGTCCAGAACCGCATACTTTACGGCCGAAAAGGGAACTAATCCAGTTCATCCACATCCTTGACGGGACCGCAGCGGGGATTCATTCTCCGCCGAAGATGAACGGAAGAGAACTACTACAGGATTATTTTAGAGGATAGTCATGGAATACCTACTTTCCTCCGGCGTGCTAGCTTTTCAAATAACAATTTTAGCCACAATTATATACGCCGGAAAAATGGGAAGAACTCCCCTCGCGTTCGCGACCTTGGGGTGGATTTTATTTACACTATTCGGAAGCATATACACAGCGGGGCTCCTGCTGCTTCAGTTAGTCACCATAGCTGTCGCATTCACGATTGGAAACAATTTAGCGCCCAGAAAACTATCAACACACCCAGCCCCAGCACCAGCACCAGCCCCAGCACCAGCACCAGCCCCCGCGCCACCCACACACCCAGCGCGAGCGCGGTCGCGTAGTGCGAT
>JASCPI010000050.1 GCA_029959555.1 Lysobacteraceae bacterium PS02065
GCGCGGCGGGGAGCCGCGCGAACGCGGCATCGCCGAGCAGCCGCGCGAACAGCGGCTGCCCGGCCGGTGCCACCGCGACGGGCGCGGCGGCGGCCATGCTCAGACCGTTTCCGGGTTCGGCTTGTCGGTGTCGAGCTTCCAGGTCTTGATCGCGCGGGCGACGTCTTCCGGATTCATCTTGCCGTCGGCCGCGAGTGCGGCGATCGCCGCGTGCGCGATCCAGTAGCGGTCGACCTCGAAGAAGCCGCGCAGCTGGGCACGCGAATCGCTGCGGCCGTAGCCGTCGGTGCCGAGCACGACGTAACGGCGGCCGTCCGGCATGAATGCGCGGATCTGGTCGGCATAGCCACGCACGTAGTCGGTCGCGGCGACGACCGGGCCCTGGCGCGACTCGATGCACTCGGTCACCCAGGCCTTGCGCGGCGTCTTGTCGAGCGGATGCAGGCGATTCCAGCGCTCGACGTCGAAACCGTCGCG
This sequence comes from Lysobacteraceae bacterium PS02065, assembly GCA_029959555.1. Lineage (GTDB taxonomy): Bacteria > Pseudomonadota > Gammaproteobacteria > Xanthomonadales > Rhodanobacteraceae > Dokdonella. Next base: position 478 of record JASCPI010000050.1, read on the forward strand.
GCGCAGCTCGTTGAAGCTCGGGCACGACCAGATGTCGGCGGCGACGCCGAACTCCTTGTCGAGCAGTTCGGCCGCGGCGATGACCTCGCGCAGGATCGTGCCGGAACCGAGCAGCTGCACGGTCGGGATGTTCTTCGCCTTGCCCTTGCCCTTGGCGTCGCCCGTGGCACCGTCACGCAGCAGGTACATGCCCTTGATGATGCCGGCCTCGGCATCCTTCGGCATGTCCGGGTGCGCGTAGTTCTCGTTCATGAGCGTGAGGTAGTAGTACACGTCCTCCTGCTCGGTGAGCATGCGGCGCGTGCCGTCCTGCAGGATCACGGCGATCTCGTACGAGAACGTCGGATCGTAGCTGCGGCAGTTCGGGATCGAGCCCGCGAGCAGGTGCGAGTGGCCGTCCTCGTGCTGCAGGCCTTCGCCGTTGAGCGTGGTGCGGCCCGCGGTGCCGCCGAGCAGGAAGCCACGCGCGCGCATGTCGCCGGCGGCCCAGGCGAGGTCGCCGATGCGCTGGAAGCCGAACATCGAGTAGTAGATGTAGAACGGCAGCATCGGCACGTCGCTGATCGAGTAGCTCGTCGCGGCGGCGATCCACGACGACATCGCGCCCGGCTCGCTGATGCCCTGCTGCAGCACCTGGCCGGACTGGTCCTCGCGGTAGTACATGAGCTGGTCGGCGTCCATCGGCTTGTACTTCTGGCCGAACGGCGCGTAGATGCCGATCTGGCGGAACATGCCTTCCATGCCGAACGTGCGCGCCTCGTCGCAGACGATCGGCACGATGCGCGGGCCGATCGTCTTGTCGCGCAGCATGAGGTTCATGCCGCGCACGAACGCCATCGTCGTGGAGATCTCGCGCTCGCCCGAACTCTTGATGATCGGCTCGAGCACTTCGAGCGCCGGCGTCGGCAGCGAGGTCGACTTGGCGCGGCGCTGCGGCAGCGAACCGCCGAGCGCGCGGCGGCGCTCGAGCAGGTACTGCACCTCGGGCGAATCCGGACCCGGGTGGTAGTACGGCACCTCGGGCAGGTCGGCGTCGGACACCGGGATGTTGAAGCGGTCGCGGAACGCGCGGATCGCCGCGTCGTCCATCTTCTTCTGCTGGTGCGTGGTGTTCTGCGACTCGCCGGCGCCGCCCATGCCGTAGCCCTTGACGGTCTTGGCGAGGATGACGGTCGGACGACCGACCGTGTTGACCGCCTCGTGGTAGGCCGCGTAGACCTTGTGCGGATCGTGGCCGCCGCGGTTGAGGCGCCAGATGTCGTCGTCGGAGAGGTTGGCGACCATCTCCTTGAGCTCGGGATACTTGCCGAAGAAGTGCTCGCGCGTGTACGCGCCGCCGAACGCCTTGCAGTTCTGGTACTCGCCGTCGACGGTTTCCATCATGAGCTTGCGCAGCGTGCCGTTCTTGTCGCGCGCGAGGAGCGGATCCCAGTAGCTGCCCCACAGCACCTTGAGCACGTTCCAGCCGGCGCCGCGGAACACGCCTTCGAGTTCCTGAATGATCTTGCCGTTGCCGCGCACCGGGCCGTCGAGGCGCTGCAGGTTGCAGTTGACGACGAACACGAGGTTGTCGAGGCCCTCACGACCGGCCAGCGAGATCGCGCCGAGCGATTCGGGCTCGTCCGACTCGCCGTCGCCGATGAAGCACCACACCTTGCGGTCGCTCTGCGGGATCAGGCCGCGGTGCTCGAGGTACTTCATGAACTGGGCCTGGTAGATCGCCTGCAGCGGGCCGAGGCCCATCGAGACGGTCGGCACCTGCCAGTAGTCGGGCATCAGCCACGGATGCGGGTACGAGGACAGGCCCTTGCCCTTGCCGGCGACTTCCATGCGGAAGTGATCGAGCTGCTCGGCGCTGACGCGCCCTTCCAGGAACGAACGCGCGTACACGCCCGGGCTCGAATGGCCCTGATGGAACACGAGGTCGCCGGGATGCTCGGCGCTCGGCGCACGCCAGAAGTGGTTGAAGCCGACGTCGTACAGCGTCGCCGACGAGGCGAAGCTCGCGATGTGGCCGCCGAGGTCGCCGGGCTTGCGGTTCGCGCGCACGACCATCGCCATCGCGTTCCAGCGCACGAGCGAGCGGATGCGCCATTCCATCGCCGCGTCGCCGGGCGATTTCACCTCCAGGTGCGGCGGGATCGTGTTGATGTATTCGGTGGTCGGCTGGAACGGCAGGTGGCCGCCGGCGCGACGCGTCTCCTCGACCATGCGCTCGAGCAGGTAATGCGCGCGATCCGTGCCCTCGGCCTCGATGACCGACTTGACCGAATCGGTCCATTCGCGCGTCTCGACGGGATCCATGTCCTGATCGAGGATGTCCTGGAGCTGGTTCATGATGGTGACCTCTGCGGCCGCTCGTGGGGCGGCTTGGTGAACGGAAGTACGGACTGCACCGGACAGTTTAGCCCGCCGGGGCGGCCGAGGGGAGCGCCGAAGGTCCCGACGATGCCACGATGTCCGTTTCCGCCCTGTGTCTTGCGTATCCTCCCCGGGCGCGACCGCGCCGCCACGCCGGGACCTCCGCCATGATCCGCCGCCACGCCGCCGTCCTCTGCCTGCTCGCCGTGCTCGCGCCGGGTCTCGCCCGTGCGGACCTCGTCATCTACGACGACGCGCTGCGCAACGGCTTCGAGAACTGGTCGTGGGGCGACGCCAACTTCGCCTCGACCGCCAACGTGCATGCCGGCGGGTTCGCGATCGCGTTCAATGCGCACTCGTGGCAGGGCGTGTCGTTCGTGGGTCCGGGGACGCCGCTGCAGGTCGCCGACTGGCCCGAGCTGCGCTTCTGGATCCGCGGCATGGACGGCGGCGAGCGTCTGTCGATCACCTTGCAGCACGACGGTGCGGCGGTCGCGACGGCGCCGCTCGAGGGTTTCGTCAGCGGCGGCGCGATCGTGGCCGGGCAGTACCGCGAGGTCGTCGTGCCGCTCGGCACGGCGCCGCTCGCCTACACGGGGCCGTTCGAGCGCATCGACATCGCCGATGCGAGCGGCAATACGGCCGCCTCGACGCAGCGTGTCACGATCGACGACGTGCGCCTCGTCGCCGCAGGCACGGGTGTCGTCGACCCGATCTTCTCGAATGGCTTCGACGACAGCGGGCCGCCTGCCGTGGAAGGCCTGATCATCGAGCGCGCGGTCGCGATCGACGGCTTGTCGGGCGACCGTTTCGGCTGGATCGACAGCGCCGGCCTGCCGCGCTCGGCGACGCTCGCGCTCAACAACGCGGGCAGCGCGCCCAACGGCAGCCGCGGCGGCGAGCTGCGCGAGTTCCGTTATCGCATCGGTGCCGCCACGCGCACGGTCACGGCCGTGTCGGGTGGTGCGGGCGGCTTCGGCTACGTGGTCTCGCACCCCACCGATGCAGCGGTGTGCACGGGCGGCGGTGACTCGTCGAGCCTCGGCCACTTCACGTCGGGCACGTTCCAGCGCGTGTTCGAAGGTCGCCACCACGCGATCCTGCGCTTCACGCAGGCCTACCCGCGCTACTGCACGACGAACGCACCGGCGACGCGCTACGACCTGCCCGTGACGATCGACTGGATCATCGCGAACGGCCGCGACCATCCGCTGTGGTCGGTCACCTGGGACATGTCGGGCGTTCCCGTGAACCGCCTCGAAGACGACGCGCGGGGTCCCTACGGCGAGCTGCGCATCGACGGCGCCGCCAGCGACGCCGCACGCGGCGTGATCGCGGGCGTCGCCTGGGGTGATCGTTACCGCTTCACGAGCACGACCAACCCGGTCACGTTCGCGAGCGCGTGGACGTGGAACACGCCCAACACGATCCCGTTCGTGAAACTGTGGACGCAGTCCGGCGCGACGATGGGCATCGTGCAGACGCGCACGATCGACCAGCAGGACGCGGGCGGCTACTGGGGCCAGGATGCATGGGGTCGCACGAGCGCGCAGGGCAACGCCTGCGCGGGCGGCGGCTACGCGATGCCGTGCGACTACAACTGGCCGTTCCAGTCGATCAACTACGAGCTCTACGGCGGTGCGACGCGCAACGCGCGCCTCGCCTGGGGCACCAACTTCGGTTTCCTCGGCCAGCAGCAGTACCGCATCCGCGGCAACGCGAACTACGGCGGCGGCGCGAACGGCACCGCGTTGCCGGGCGACCCGATGGCGTCGGGCTGGCCGCGCAAGAGTTACGCGACCCACATCGTGCTCGGCACGCACGCCAGCGATCCGGTCGGCGTGCAGGTCGGACAGGTCGAGGCGATCCAGGGGCTGTCGCTGTCCGCGACGGTCGGCAGCGTCGCGACCTCGGGCCGCTCGGGCGTCGGCGACGCGACGTCGATGACCTACGCACCGGCCGGCTACGATCCGGTCTACGGCGCGCTGACCTTCGTCGCCGCGACGAACCGACTCGATGCGACCGTCACGGTGCCGGCCGGGCGCACCCTGCGCCGGCCGCTGATCGTCGTGCGCCAGTACAGTGCGGGTTTGCCGACCACGCTGCGCCTCGACGGTGCGACGCTCGTGCGCGACGTCGACTGGCTGCCGTCGCCGCGCGGCGATGCTCAGGAGCTGTGGATCACGCTCGTTCGCGACCTCGCGGCCGGCGCGCATCGCATCGAACTGGTGCCGTGAAGCACGCGCCCGGCGCATGCGCCGGGCGCGGTGGCGATCAGGCTTCCTGCGTGTCGGCGCCGTTCGCCCGCGCCGCGAACGCCGCGCGGATCTGCGCCTCGACCGCCGCGATCGCGGTCATGTTGACGACGCGGCGCACGGTCGCCGCGGGCGTGAGGATGTGCGCCGGGTGGGTCAGGCCCATGAGGATGGGACCGAGCGCGACGCCGTCGGTCATCACGCGCGTGATGTTGTAGCCGATGTTCGCGGCGTCGAGGTTCGGGCACACGAACACGTTGGCGCGGCCCTTGAGCATCGAGTTCGGGAACAGGCGGTCGCGCACTTCCTCGTTGAACGCCGTGTCGGCGTGCATCTCGCCCTCGATCTCGAGATCCGGCGCTCGCTCGCGCACGATCTGCAGCGCCTGGCGCATCTTCGACGCCGAAGCATCCTCATGGCTGCCGAAGTTCGAGTGCGACAGCAGCGCGATCTTCGGCACCACGCCGAACAGCTTGAGGCGGCGCGCACCTTCGATCGTCGCCTCGGCGATCTGCTCGGCGTTGGGCTCGAGCTTGACGTGCGTGTCGAGGAAGAAGAACACGCCCTTCTCGTTGACCACGCCGGTCATCGCCGACGGCGCGTGCACGTGCGGGTCGAGCGGGATGATGTCCTGCAGGTAGCGCAGCTTCTTGTGGTAACGGCCCACGATGCCGGTCAGCAGCGCGTCGGCCTCGCCACGGCGCAGCATCAGTGCGGCGATCACGGTCGGGCGCGAGCGCACGATCGCCTTGGCGCCGTCCGGGGTGACGCCGCGGCGCTCGAGCAGGCTGTGGTAGAGCGTCCAGTATTCCTTGAAGCGCGGATCGTTCTCGATGTTGCAGATCTCGAAATCGACGCCGGGCTTGAGGCGCAGGCGCAGGCGCTGGATGCGCGACTCGATCACGGTCGGGCGGCCGACCAGGATCGGCCACGCGAGGTGCTCGTCGGCGATGTGCTGCACGGCCTGCAGCACGGTCTCTTCCTCGCCCTCGGCGAACACGACGCGCTTGCGGTCCGAGCGGGCGCGCTCGAACACGGGCTTCATGACGAGGCCGCTGCGGAACACGAACGTGTTGAGGCGCTCGCGGTAGGCCTCGCAGTCGGGCAGCGGGCGTGTCGCCACGCCGGACTCCATCGCCGCGCGCGCCACGGCCGGCGCGAGGTGGGTCAGCAGGCGCGGGTCGAACGGCTGCGGAATGAGGTAGTCGGGACCGAACGAACGCGTCTGGCCGCCGTAGGCACGCGCGGCCACGTCCGACATCTCGCGGCGCGCGAGTTCGGCGATCGCGTGCACGCAGGCGATCTTCATGTCCTCGTTGATCGCGGTCGCGCCGACGTCGAGCGCGCCGCGGAACAGGTACGGGAAGCACAGCGCGTTGTTGACCTGGTTCGGATAGTCCGAACGGCCCGTCGCGATGATCGCGTCGGGATTCGCCTCGCGGACGAGCTCGGGCAGGATCTCGGGCGTCGGGTTGGCGAGCGCGAAGATGATCGGCTGCGCGGCCATGCGCTTGACCATCTCCTGGCTCAACACGCCCGGTGCGGACAGGCCGAGGAACACGTCGGCGCCGTCGATGATCTCGCCGAGCGTGCGCGCGTCGGTATCACGCGCGAAGCGCGCCTTGTTCTCGTCCATCTCCTCGGCACGGCCGCGCCAGACCACGCCGAGGCGGTCGGCGACCCATATGTTGGCCGGATCGGCGCCGAGGCTCACGAGCATGTTGAGGCACGAGATGCCGGCCGCGCCGGCGCCCGTGTGGACGATCTTGATGTCCGCGATGTTCTTGCCGACGATCGTCAGCGCGTTGATCAGCGCGGCGCCGACGATGATCGCGGTGCCGTGCTGGTCGTCGTGGAACACCGGGATCTTCATGCGCTCGCGCAGCTTGCGCTCGACCGCGAAGCACTCCGGTGCCTTGATGTCCTCGAGGTTGATGCCGCCGAAGCTCGGCTCGAGGCTCGCGATGATGTCGACGAGCTTGTCCGGATCCTTCTCGTCGATCTCGATGTCGAACACGTCGATGCCGGCGAACTTCTGGAACAGCATGCCCTTGCCTTCCATGACGGGCTTGGCGGCGAGCGGGCCGATGTCGCCGAGGCCGAGCACGGCGGTGCCGTTGGTGATCACCGCGACGAGGTTGCCGCGCGCGGTCAGCGTGGCCGCCTCGCCGGGTTCGCGCACGATCTCCTCGCAGGCGAAGGCGACGCCGGGCGAGTAGGCGAGCGACAGCTCGCGCTGGGTGACCACGGATTTGGTCGGGACGACCTTGATCTTTCCGGCCGGCTCCTTGCGGTGGTAGGCGAGGGCGGCCTGCTTGAGTTCGTCGGGCTTGCTGGACATGGAATCGTCAGGGGATCACGTGGGATGCGTGGCGCTAGTGTAGTGGCTCGGCCGCCGCGGGGCGGCACGCGGCGTCACAGCGACAGCACGAGGTCCTCGGCCTGGATGTGGTCGAGGCGGATGCGGTTGGCGAACAGCGAGAACGCGAGCATCGCGGCGAGGCCGTTGGCCTGGCGCACCCAGCGCGGCAGCCAGGTCGGTGCGGCGATGTAGCCCGAGGCGAATTCGGCGTCGAGCGAGACCACGTCGTGCAGGCTCATCTTGCCCGCGAACAGGTTGCGGCACAGGTCGAGGCGGCGGTTGCGCAAAGCCCAGCGGAAGAACGTGTGCACCGAGAGCAGGCCATGCAGGTAGACGGTGTCCTTGGTGAACGCGGCGCCGCCGGTCAGCGGCGAGCCACGGTACACGCGCTGCGCTGACGCGAAGCTGTCGGTCTCGCTCTGCCCGGCATCGAGGAAGAAGCGGAACACCTCGATGAAATCGGCTCCCGCGAGCGCCTTGTCGATCGCGAGGATGCGCAGGCTGATGCGCTTGACGCGCTCGATGTCGAGCGAGCCGGTCATGAGCTCGGCGAACACGGCGAGGCCTTCCTGTGTCGCCGTGATGCGCGGCGAGTTGAGGCCGAGCGAGGCGAGGTTGGGCTGGCGCCGCCCGTTGAGTGCCGTGAGCGTGTGCACGTAGGCCTCGTGCTCGAGCAGCTGGTTGCGGTCAAACTCGCTGAAACACGTCGCCGAGCGCAGGCGGATGCGCTTCGCACCGGCGGCGGCCTTGGCGATCAGCGAGTCGTCGATCTCCACGCGCACCATGCCGGTGCCGAAGAACGCGTCGAGCTGCTGCTGCAGGTCGTCGCGCAGCACGTCGGCCGGGATGCAGTAGTCGGCCGCATTCGCGGCGAGCTCGCCGTCGAGCTCACCGGCCAGCGCGATGAAGTGGTGTGCCGCATCGACGTTGGTGAGCTCGCTGCCCGGCACGCGATGCCCGGGCCGCCCGAACAGGCGGATCGAATGTTCCGTGAGCGCGGGCGTACCCGCCGCATCGAGCAGGTCGGTCGCGTGCCGCCATGCCACCGCGCTGCGCCGCAAGTACTCGCCGACCGGATGCTGCGGATCGGCCTCGGCATGGATCGCATCGAGCGCCTCGCGCACGGGCGCGTGATCCGCACGCGGGTAGTGGATCTCCGGCAGGCGCGTCGTGCCGCGCCGCCAGTCCGCCAGGAAACGCTCCTGCGCCGCCGCGGGCCAGCTCAACGCGCCGAGCAGGCGGATGCCCTTGACCGCCGCGACGAGGCGACGGTCGAGCTCGGCGTGGCGTTCGAGGGGATCCCGCGTGCTGGCCATGCCCGGACTATAGTGGACCAAGCGAAAACAGACACTGCGAAGATGAGCGCAGCTGCGCGCCAGCTCCACGCTGTGGGGCGACGGGGGCATCAATCGCATTGTTGTCGGCTGGTGTCTAAGCTCCGGCGTTTGTCGAGGTGTTAGCACACCATTGCCTTGCTCTGAATGATTTTGCGGCGAACTCCATTCATGCGGTCGAGCTTTTCTCGTGGTGCCACGCAAAGTCCCGAGAGGCGAGCTCCCGGGATTCCCAAAAAACGGAAGCCCCGCGCTATGGCGGGGCTTCCAGTTCGCGGTTGGTTCACCGCTTCAGATTATCTATGTGTGGGGCATCTTAGGGCGAGTTTGTACCTATTGTTGTCTGCGTCCCGCTGTTGCTGATCGTTTTACCGAAAAGCATGTTGCCTTGGATGACAACCTTTCCTGCAGTGCTCTCAACCCTGATTCCAACACCAGAGGTGGTAGGCGTTGGCAGCGTTGAATTGGTGATCATTGCGTCGCCTGCAGTTACTCGGATAGGAGGGGTCCCGGTGACCATGTCGGCCACACGAAGGCCTGACATCATGAGCAAACCAGGGCCCGACCAGGCTATAGAGCCCGTGGCGTTTGTTCCCCAAACAGACATGCCATGTACCGTGAGGTGGGAAGATCTTGTTACAGGAGCATAGTTCGCCAGAGCATATGAGGGATTGGGAGATGTTAGCGCGACATTTACGTTGGTTATCGTGACTCCTGCCCGCTGTGTTCCGTAGGAAACAATTCCGTACTGGGCTACATCGAATCCCAGATTGGTCATTACGCCGTTCGTTGCGCCATGAAGAGTTCCGGGCGGAAGGCCTGGGCGATCATAAGTTCCGTGATCAAACGCCATCCCAATGTAATAACCCAAGGTGAAGACCTCATTCACGATCTGCCAGTCGCTTCGTTTGAAGATAAAAGCAATCGCATTGCTTTGCGTATACGACATGACTTTCGGGTCCTGCGACCAAAATGGCCAGAAGTGGACGTCTTCGATTCTTCCAACATCCGCTATGCCGTCTACCACCATGCCGTTCAATAATGGCTGTCCCCACACGCCTTTTACGAAGTGTCGCCCCGCCTCTTCAAGAAGGATTCCGCGCGTTGGATTCAAGAGCATGACATTCTGAATTGAGTTGTCATTACCCTTGGCCATAATTGCATATGGATAGTTCAATGGAGTCCAAGAGCCTCCGGCTGGAGTGGGCTGTTTAGGATGCCATATAGATATTCCATTTAAGGAGGAGCCCGCGTCCATCAGCGAAATGAACGGAGTTCCCGTTGGGTTCGAGGGCCCCTCCACAGCCAAGAGCGTCGTTCCATTTGAGCCAAGAAGAGCGTTCGATGGATTTGGTGGCGGTGCGGTGAATACACCTTTCAAGGTAACCCCGCCTCTGACTGTCAAATGAGTAAGTATGCAATATCTCCCTGTTGGCAGGTAGACTACACCTCCCCCACCATTGTGCACGTCATCAATCGCTTGCTGGATGATAGCCGTGGCATCAACGCTCGCATCGCATGTCGTTGAGGTGGTGAGGGGAGCGCCATACCCCGGCCCACGAACATTGACGAATCCATCCCCAAGATCGGTGTTGCCAGCTCCTTGCGCAGTAGATGCGACTGTGTATAGCAAGGCTAACGCCGTGAACTTCCCGTACCGTATCGTTCGCATTTCCATTCCCCATGCTGTGCTGCGTCTTGCAGCCCACCGACCTTAGTTTATGGAGAGATTAAGTGCAATAGTCATCAAGGTCTCATCCATTATTGAATGGTCGATCCACTGATTCGTACATGTCGAAGCAAAAAGCTAGCGCAGTTATGACGAAAGGCCAATGCGTGCGACGAGTGTTGGAGTAGGGCTTGTTATCAACGTGTAGCTTCATTGTGCATCTTATTAATTAAGGAGTAAGTTCTCACTAGATTTAAACCATATAAAAGAACTGGAATTAAGTATACTTAATTTTGTTACTTACTGCGCTTATTGAATAGCTGGCACCCTGCATCCACCTATCAAGGAGATCCCACATGATCCTGCGTCTCGCGCTCATCGCCATGTGCTTGGCGATGCTCTCCGCCTGCGCCGCGCCGGGCGGTCGCCTTGCCGGCGGCGACGTGCCGACGAGCGAGTCGACGTGCTTGGCGCGCGGTGGTTCGTGGACCCAGCTCGGACGTGCGCCGGTCAAGCAATGCCTGCTGCGGACGCGCGACGCCGGCAAGACGTGTTCAGGACGGGAGCAGTGCGAAGGCCTGTGCCTCGCACCTGACGGTGCCGTCGATGGTGATCGCGTGGAAGGCACCTGCAGTGTCGACACGAACCGTTTCGGGTGTCGCTCACTCGTGCGCGACGGTGTCGTGACGACGTTGTGCGTCGATTGAGATCAAGGGTGCAGCGCGCACTTCGGACATGCTGCGGGGCGGATGCCCCAACGCGCGACACTCAACGCTTGCCGTACTTCTCGCCGAGGCGCTTGCCGAGCGCCTTGGTCAGCACGCGTGATTCGCTCTTGCGGCGCAGTTGTGCCTCGAGGCTGTCGGCGGCGGCGGCGAGTTCGTCGCGCAGCTTGAGGTAGTTCTGCCAGCGCGCGGGGTCGAGGCGGCCGTCGGCGAGCGCGGCGCGCACGGCGCAGCCGGGTTCGGTCTGGTGGGCGCAGTCGCCGAAGCGGCATTGCTGGGCGAGTTCCTCGATGTCGCCGAACTGGCTGCCGTCGAGGGTTTCCTCGCCGGTCAGCTTGATCTCGCGCATGCCGGGCGTGTCGATGAGGCAGCCGCCGCTCGGCAGCTGGATCAGCGCGCGGTAGGTCGTCGTATGGCGGCCGCGGCTGTCGCTGCCGCGTACGGCCTTGGTGGCCTGTCGCGTCTCGCCGAGCAAGGTGTTGGTGAGCGTGGACTTGCCGACACCGGACGAGCCGACCAGCACGGCGGTGCGTCCGGGGCCGAGGCGCGCGAGCAGTGGCGCGATGCTGTCGGGCGATTTCGAATTGACGGCAAGGATGTCCACGTGCGCGGGCACACGTGCCCGCACGGTCGCGAACGCCGCCTCGCCCTCGGTCGAGAGGTCGGCCTTGGTCAGCACCACGACGGCCTCGGCGCCGCTGTCCTGCACGAGCACGAGGTAGCGCTCGATGCGCGCGGGATTGAAATCGCCGTCGAGGCCGCACAGCACCATGACCGTGTCGACATTGGTCGCGATGATCTGGCGCTGGTGGCGTTCGCCGGCCGCGGCGCGTGCGAGGACCGAACGGCGCGGCAGCACGTCTTCGATCACGGGTGGCTTGCCATCGCGCACGTGCACGAAATCGCCGACGGCGGGGCGTGCGACCGGATCGGCATCGGCCTTGAGGAAGCGCGGTGCGGGCTGCGCGTTGAACGCTCGCGTGCCGTCGTGCAGTTCGTAGCCGGCGCGGTGCTGCGCGATCACGCGCGCGAGCGCCAGCGAGGCATCGCCGTCGACGGGTTCGGGAAGGGGGCCGGCCCAGCCGATGCGGGCGAGGCGTGCTGCGGTATCCGCGGTCATCGCCGCGGATGATAGCCGCCAAACGTGACGATGCGCGCCGGTCAGCCGCGCTTGGCGCCCGTGCTCGCGATCGCGCGGGTCGCGGCGACCGCCGCGGCATCGGCCGGTAGCACGTCGACGAGCGCGCCGTCGCTGAGCGCGGCGTGGCCCGTCACGACCACTTCCGCGCCGGCCGGCATGCCCTCGAGGATCTGCACGCGCGCGCCCGAGGCGTGGCCGATGCGTACCGGCACGCGCGTCGCCTTGCCGTCCTCGATGCGGTACACGATGGTCTCGTTGCGGTTGCCGAGCACGGCGGTCTTGGGTACGAGCAGCGCATCGGGCACGTGCAGGAACGCGATCTCCATGCGCGCGAACAGGCCGGGGCGCAGCGTTTCGGAAGCGTTGTCGACGCGCACGGTCACGGCGACCGTGCCGCTGTCGCGATCGACGACCGGCGCGATGCGCTCGACGACCGCCTGGAACGGGCGCCCGGCGAGCGCGTCGACCGTGAAATCGACCTTCTGGCCCTTGGCGAGCGCGCCTGCGTCGCGCTCGGGCACGCGCAGGTCGGCGCGCAGGTCGCGGAAATCGGCGACGTCGAACACCGGGTCGCCGGCCTTGAGCAGCTGGCCCTGCTTGATCCAGCGGCGCGTGACCACGCCGTCGAACGGCGCACGGATCTCGCTGCGCGCGACGCCGACGCGGGCGAGGTCGACCTCGGCCTGGCGCACGGCGAAATCGGCGCGTGTCTGGTCGTGCGTGTTGGCTGCGATCAGCTGGCGCGCGAGCAGCGTGTCGCCGCGTTCGACGTCGTTGCGGCGGCGCTGCAGGTCGGCCTCGGCCTCGCGCAGTTGCAGGCGGCTGCGGTCGGCGTCGAGGCGCGCGAGCACCTGGCCCTTGCGCACGCGGTCGCCTTCCTCGACGAGCATGTGCAGCACGGTGCCCGGCACCTCGCCAACCAGCGTCGCTTCGCGCTCGGCTTGCAGCGTCGCCGTGCCGGCGTAGCGCGCGGTCAGTTCGCCGCGCTCGACGCGCGCGGTCTCGACCGGCTGGCCGCTCGGCGTGGCCTTCTTTGCCTCGGCGACCGGCTTCGCCGAACCCTGGCTGCAGGCGGCGAGGATCGCCGACACGATCACGATGGCAACGGCAGGTGCGAGGCGGGACATGACGGCATCCATGATTGGATTGGTGTTGTAGTTAACTATAACACCGTGTCGGATCGGGTCAATCATGACCAACGACAGGGTGCGCCGCCGGCGGTGGTCCGATCCGGTTCCTGCTTCGATGCAGCAGGTGCGACATTGGTTGCGTGGCGCAACAAAGTGTGCGCTGCAACAAGGTGTTAACATCGCGGCCCCACCGCCATTGCCGAAGCAGACCCCGCGCCATGTCGCAGCGACCCGTGCACACGAGCTCCCGCCTCGCCGAGGTGCGTTACGAGATCCGTGGGACGCTGAGCCATCGAGCCAGGGACCTCGAGGCCGAAGGGCGGCAGATCGTGCGGCTCAACATCGGCAATCCGGGGGCGTTCGGTTTCGAAGTGCCCGCGCACATCCGCGAGGCGGTCACGCGTTCGCTGCCCAGGAGCGAGGCCTACTGCCAGCAGCAAGGCCTGCTGCAGGCTCGCCAGACGATCGCCTACCAGCAGGTCGCTCGCGGGTCGACCACGGCCACGGCCGAACGCGTGTTCATCGGCAACGGCGTCAGCGAACTCATCGACCTGAGCCTGCGCGCGCTGCTCGAGCCCGGCGACGAGGTGCTCGTGCCGGCACCGGACTACCCGCTGTGGACCGCGGCGACGATCCTCAACGGCGGCCGCGCGGTGCATTACCCGTGTCCGGCGAGCCGCGGCCACCTGCCCGATGCCGACGAGATCGCCGCGCTGATCACGCCGCGCACGCGCGCGATCGTGCTGATCAACCCGAACAATCCGACCGGCGCGAACTACCCGCGCGAACTGCTGCGCGCGATCGTCGCGCTGGCCGAGCGCCATCGCATCGTGCTCATGGCCGACGAGATCTACGACGGCATCCTCTACGACGAGGCGACGTTCCAGCCGCTCGCACCGCTCGCCGGCGACCTGCCGTGCATCAGCTTCGGCGGCCTCAGCAAGGTGCATCGCGCCTGCGGCTACCGTGTAGGCTGGTTCACCGTGTCCGGTGCCGACGCGCGCGTGCAGGACATGCTGCGCGCGTTCGACCTGCTCGCCGCGCTGCGTCTGTGCGGCAACGTGCCGGGGCAGTGGGCGATCCAGCCCGCGCTCGAAGGTGCCGACACGATACGCGCGCTGACCCTGCCGGGCGGGCGCCTCTACGAATCGCGCAAGGCCGTGCTCGATGCGGTCGAGCGCAGCGCGTTCCTCGACGTGGTCGCGCCGGCCGGTGCGCTTTACGCGTTCCCGGGCGTGCACGAGGATGCGCTGCCGGGCCTCGACGACGAGGCGTTCGCGCTGCACCTGCTCGAGAGCGAGGACGTGCTGATCGTGCCGGGCTCGAGCTTCAACGTCGCCTACCGCAACCACTTCCGCATCACGCTGCTGCCCGAGGCACCGGTCATCGCCGACGTGTTCGAGCGCATCGAACGCGCGCTCGGCCGCTTCGCCGAACGCGCCCGCGCGCGCCACGTCGCCTGATCGACGCGGTCGTGGCGGCGGCGTTCCTCGCGCTCGGCGATTCCTACACGATCGGCGAGGGCGTGCCGGCCGACGGCACCTGGCCCGCGCAACTCGCGGCCATTCTGCGCGCCGAAGGGCACGACCTCGGCACACCCGAGATCATCGCGACGACGGGCTGGACCACCGATGAGCTCGACGCCGCGATCGACGCACGCGACCCGGGTGCGGGCCGTGCGCTCGTGAGCCTGCTGATCGGTGTCAACAACCAGTACCGCGGCCGTGACGTCGACGCGTATCGCGGGGAGTTCGCGGCCTTGCTCGCGCGCGCGATCGGCTTCGCCGACGGGCATGCCGAGCGCGTCGTCGTCGTGTCGATCCCCGATTGGGGCGTGACGCCGTTCGCGCAGGACGGCCAGCGCGACGTCGCCGCGATCGCGGCTGCGATCGATGCGTTCAATGCCGCGGCACGAGACGAAACGGCGCGCCGTGGCGCACGCTGGGTCGATGTCACCGCGATCTCGCGCGGACCCGCGCGCGACCTGCTCGCGGAAGACGGCCTGCATCCCTCCGCGGCGCAGTACGCGCAGTGGGCACGTGCGGTGCTCGCGCAGACGCGGGACGTGCTCGACGGGATGCGTCGAAGCAAGGCGTGATGTCTGGTGTCCGATGATCCGGGGTCCGATGGTCTGGGGGCAGGTTCATTGTCCTCGCAGCGCCATCGAGGATGGATGGAGCATCGCGCCACAGGACAATGAACCTGACCCCAGGCACGGCCGACCGCCGCAGCAAGGCCGGAAAAGAAAAAGCCGGGCGATGGCCCGGCTTTTTCCTTCACGCGTGACGCCCGGTCAGTACTCGTAGATCTCCCAGACGTGCACGCGTACCGTCGCCGTGGCCGTGCCGCCGCGACCGTCCGAGATCGTGTACTCGAAGAAGTCGTTGCCCGAGAAGCCGTGGATCGACTGGTAGTGGATCGTGTTGTCGGCGTTGATCGTGATCTCGGCCAGGCCGGGACCCGTATGGTTGACCGACACGACCGTCAGCGTGTCGCCGTCGGGATCGCTGTCGTTGGCGAGCACGTCGATGGTGCCGTCGTAACCCTTGAAGACGACGTCGTTGTCGTCGACCGCGATCGGCGCCTGGTTGTTCGACGGTGCCGATTCGGTGACCGTGATCGAGACCGTGGCCGTCGAGGTCAGGCCTCTGGGGTCGACGACCGTGTACGTGAACGAGTCGGGGCCGTGATAGCCGGCGGTAGGCGTGTAGAGCACGGTTCCGGCCGAGATCGTCGCCGTGCCGTGCATCGGTGCCGACACCGACTGGATCGTCAGCGTCTCGCCGTCGGGATCGCTGTCGTTGGCGAGCACGTCGATGACGTTGCCGGTCGAATCCTGCGCGACCGTGGCCGTGTCGTCTTCGGCGCCTGGCACGCGGTTGTCGTAGATGCGCGGGCCGAGTGTCGTCGTGCTGGTCGATTCTTCGAACTTGTACACATCGACCGTGCGCTTGTGTTCTGCCGGATTGCGCAGCGCGCGCTCGATCCAGGCCGGGTTCGCCTTGACCGGCTCGCGCACCCACTCGACCTTGGCCGGTGCTGGCTCGGGGGCCGGCGCGGGGGCGGTCGTCTCCTCGATCGTGAGGAACGCGATGTCGACGCGCCGGTTGATCTGGCGGTTGCTCGGCGTGTCGTTCGGCACCTTGGGCTTGAGCTCGCCTTCGCCGCGTGTGTCGATCTGGTCGGCGGCGATGCCGCGTGAGACGAGGTAAGCCTTGGCGGCTTCGGCGCGACGCTCCGACAGCTTCTGGTTGTAGGCCTCGCTGCCGATCGAGTCGGTGTGGCCGACGATGCTGACGCGGCTCACGCGGTCGATCGACTGCAGTTTCGCGATGAGTTCGTCGAGCGCACGCGTCGCGTCGCCGCGCAGCGCGGCGCGGTCGAAGTCGAACATCGCGTCGCCGTCGACGCGCACTTCGTTGCGGATCACCTGCGGTGCGGCGGGCGGCGCGCTGTCCTGCGGTGCCGGCACGCTGGTCTCGACCATGCGGAACGGCTCGCGCGGGCGGTAGCTCTCGCCGAGGTCGTAGCGCAGCAGCAGCCAGCCGCGCGAATCGGATTTGTCGGTCTCGAAGCGACCGGACTTGCGCAGGAACTCGCCCTGCAGGGTGACGCTGAAGCCCGAGTTGCGGAACATCTTGTCGACGCCGAGCGAGACGGTCGACTGGTCGCTGTCGAACTTGCCTTTCTCGTAGTCGAGGCCGCCGCGCACGCGCAGCAGCGGGCCATCGAAGTAGCCGCCGAAGCGTGCGCCGATGCCGTTGTCGTAGGGGCGCTCGAGGTAGCGGAGCAGCGTCTCGACGGTCTCGATCTGGCGCCAGTTACCGTTGGCGTCGGTGCCCGTGTAGATGGTGGTCACCGCCATGTCCCGCGTCTCGACGAGGCGCTCGCCCGAGGTCGCGTGCGTGACGTACGCGCTCAGGAAGAAGTCGTTGCGCTCCCAGCCGAGGCCGAGGGTCGCCTTGCGGTCCTTGAACACGTTCTGGTCGCCCGCGGCGAACACCTTCCAGACCGCCGCACTGCCCGATTCGGGCTCGCCGCGCAGGAAGTTGTAGCCGAACTTGACGCCGCCGGCGCTGTGCTGGCCGAGCCACAGTTCCGCGAGCCATGCCGACGAATCGGTCTTGCCGAGGACGCCGAGGACCTCGCCGAGCACGTCGCCGTCGTCGTTGACGCCGAGCGAGACGCGCGCGTTGGCGCCCACGTAGGTCAGCGGGATCGAGGCGTCGCCGACGGGTGCAGCGGGAGCGGTTTGCGCGGAAGCGTGCGCGGCGAGCGCTGCGCCGATGCACAGCGAAAGTGGTCGGATCATCGTCCTTTCCCCATTGATTGCCAGCCCTGTGCCACGATTATCGGCTATCCGGGGGGCCACGGCCAAACCCGGGCCATTTCCCTCCGTTATCATCCTCGCCTCACATCAGGATCCACGAGCCATGTCAGACCCGCAGCAGACCCGCCAGCGCATCGAGACGCTGCTCGCCGAGAACCCCGTCGTGCTCTTCATGAAGGGCACGCGCCACGCACCGAGCTGCGGCTTCTCGGCCGCGACATCCGGCGTGCTCAACGACCTGCTCGACGATTACCTGAGCGTCGACGTGCTCGCCGACGAGGCGATCCGCCAGGGCATCAAGGACTACGGCAACTGGCCGACGATCCCGCAGCTCTACGTCGGCGGCGAGCTCGTCGGCGGTGCCGACATCGTGCAGGGCATGGCCGCGAGCGGCGAGCTTCACGCGCTGCTCGGCCTGCCCGAGCCGGACCGCACGCCGCCCGAGATCACGATCAGCGACGAGGCCGCGAAGCAGATCCGCGCCGCGATCGACGATGCCGAGGGCATGGGGCTCTTCCTCGCGGTCGACGCGAAGTTCCAGCCGCAGTTCCAGCTGCGCGAGATCACCGGCAGCGAGATCCGCGTCGTCGCCAACGGCATCGACGTGCTGTTCGATCCGACCAGCGCGCAGCGTGCGCGCGGCGCGGCGATCGACTGGGTGTCGACCGCGCAGGGCGAAGGCCTGTCGATCACGCTGCCGCAGGCGCCGCCACCCGTGCATGCGCTCGACGTCGTCGACCTCAAGCGCCTGCTCGACGACGGCCGCATCACCGTGATCGACGTGCGTCCCGCCGAGGACCGTGCACTGGCACCGTTCGCCCAGGCCCAGGTGCTCGACGCGGCGTCGCACGATCGTCTCGTCGGCCTGCCCAAGGACACCCCGCTCGCGTTCCTGTGCCACCACGGCGTGTCGAGCCGCCGCGCGGCCGAGCACTTCCGCGAGCGCGGTTTCCGCGTCGTGCACAACATCGAGGGTGGCATCGAGGCCTGGTCGCAGCACGTCGATCCGTCGGTGCCGCGCTACTGACCGTGGCCGCCCGGCACGCTCCGCGTGCCGGATGCGGATGACGGTACCGCAGGGCGGCCCGGCCGGCCTCCCGCTTTCCCGGACACCCGTTGCGGCAGCGCGGCGGGCGTTCATGCGTGCGCCGCGTATACTGTCGTCGTTCCGCGTATTGTGAAGCGTTCCACACTGCGCACGTGCCGATGCGGGTCCGACGATGCTTCGACTGCTGCCGCTGCTGATCCTGCCGTTGCTCGCCGCGTGCTCCGAGAGCCGCGAGACGCGCGCCGCCAACGCCTGCGTCGCCGAAGTCGGCAATCGCCTGGCAGGACGCAACGTCACCCTCGACGCGAAGGCGCTCGCCGCCACCGTGGCGCCGGCCGCCGACGGCATGCTGCAGGTGTCGGGGCCGATCGTGTTCGACCGTGGTCTTTCGGGCGAGTACACGCAGACGCTCGATTGCCGCGTGCGCTTCGAGGCCGATGCGCCGGTCGTGATCTTCCTCCAGTTCAACTGGAGCATGGACGACGTACGCAAGTCCGCGCCCGCGGGCTGATCCGTACCATTGAGCGGCGCCCGGCGCGCCGCTAGGCTGCGCGGACCCTCCGCGGAACGCCCATGCCGATCGATTACCTCAAGCGCATCCTGACTTCGCGCGTCTACGACGTCGCGCGCGAAACCGAACTCGGTCACGCGCCATCGCTGTCGCGGCGCACCGGTTGCACGGTGCTGCTCAAGCGCGAGGACGAGCAGCCCGTGTTCTCGTTCAAGCTGCGCGGTGCCTACAACCGCATGGCTCGGCTCACGCCCGAGGAGCTCGCGCGTGGCGTCATCGCGGCCTCGGCTGGCAACCACGCGCAAGGCGTCGCGCTGTCGGCGGCTCGGCTCGGCTGCACGGCCGTCATCGTGATGCCCGTGACGACGCCGAGCGTGAAGATCGATGCGGTGCGAGCGTTCGGCGGCGCGGCGGTCGAGATCGTGCTCGCGGGCGAGTCGTATTCGGATGCGAAGGCGCATGCCGATGCACTTGCGGTCGAGCGCGGCCTCGTGTTCGTGCATCCGTTCGACGATCCCGACGTGATCGCGGGGCAGGGCACGATCGGCATGGAGATCCTGCGCCAGCATCCGCGCCCGATCCGCGCGATCTTCGCGGCGATCGGTGGTGGCGGCCTGGTCTCGGGCATCGCGGCCTACGTCAAGGCGGTGCGTCCCGAGATCCGCGTGATCGGCGTGCAGACGCACGATTCCGATGCGATGGCGCGCTCGCTCGAAGCCGGGCGTCGCGTCGCGCTCAAGGATGTCGGCCTGTTCTCGGACGGCACCGCGGTCAAGCAGGTCGGCAAGGAGACGTTCCGCCTGTGCCGCGAGCTCGTCGACGAGGTCGTGCGTGTCGACGCCGACGCCGTCTGCGCGGCGATCAAGGACGTGTTCGAGGACACCCGCAGCATCCTCGAGCCGGCCGGCGCGCTCGCCGTCGCGGGCATGAAGGCCTGGGCCGCGCGCGAAGGCGTGCGCGGCGAGACGCTCGTCGCGGTCGCCTGCGGCGCCAACATGAACTTCGATCGCCTGCGCTTCGTCGCCGAGCGTGCCGAGGTCGGCGAGGCGCGCGAGGCCGTGTTCGCGGTGACGATTCCCGAGGAGCGCGGCTCGTTCCGACGCTTCTGCGCCGTGCTGCAAGGCCACAGCATCACCGAGTTCAACTACCGCATCGGCGACACCGACGCGGCCCATCTGTTCGTCGGCATCCAGATCCGCGACCGCGGCGACTCCGCCGCGATCGCGTCCGCCTTGCGTGCAGAAGGCTTCGCGACGCTCGATCTCGGCGACGACGAGCTCGCCAAGCAGCACCTGCGCCACATGATCGGCGGCCGCAGCGCGCGCGCCGACGACGAGCTGCTGTACCGCTTCGAGTTCCCCGAGCGGCCCGGTGCGCTCATGCGTTTCCTGTCGGCGATGAGCCCGAACTGGAACATCTCGCTGTTCCACTACCGCAACGAAGGTGCCGACTATGGGCGCATCCTGGTCGGCATCCAGGTGCCGCCGACGGAGATGAAGGCGTTCCGCGGCTTCCTCGGCACGCTCGGTTATCCGCATCGTGACGAGAGCGCGAACCCGGCATACCGGCTGTTCCTGCGCGGCTGACCCCGGGGCAGGAGCTCCCGCTTCTACGCTCCTCTACCGCGCAGGGGGCGGAGCATGCACACGGAGCCGGGCGGGCGACGCGCCGCCGGAAACCAGCGTGTCCCCTGCGGCGCGTCGCGAGCCTCCTCCACGCTGGAGGGGGCGCGCGCCGCGCCGCAGGGTTCACACGGAGGCATCAGTCGAAATCGTGCGCGAAGATGCGGTCACGGCACTCGAACACCTGCGCCGGATCGATCACCACGTTGAACGACGTGCCGATGGGGAAGTCCACCGCCGAGAAGATGCGCCAGCGTTGCGTCCCGGTGTTGTAATCGAGATCGAAGCTCGAGATGGGCGCCGAGCCGGGCGCCGCCACGACGCGCGTCGCGTGGGGTGCGGCGCACGGGGTGCCGTTGAGCAGGGGATGGTCGATCACGACCGTGTAGGTGCCGGTCACCGCGGCGATGCGGAACGCGTTCGGGCTGGCGCTCTGCGAGTAGACGTTGAAGCCACTCGTCGCGGGCAGCGCGGCTTGGTCGAGGTTGAGGATGTTCCAGCGCCCCGAGCTGCCGCTGCCGGTGTAGGTCACGCCGATGTGGTGCGGATTGTAGGTGGGTGCCGCGGTCCAGTTGTGGGCGACCAGCACGATGCGGTCGGGCAGGCTGTTGGTCGCGACGTTGTCGATGCGTGTCGAGGCGCCGGTCGTGTTGCCGCTGTCGCCCTGGTGCGTGAACGAGCCGCTGGCAGCACCCGGCACCCAGGCGCTCCACGTGAGCCCGCTCGCGATCGGCACCGAGACGTTCTCGTTGTAGATCGCCCATTCCGGCAGCTGGTAGTAGACGCCGAACGGTTCCGTCGAAGCGGTCGAGTTGGCGTAGAGGCGGGTCGGCAGTACGCGTGCCGTGCCGACATCGTTCGTGGAAGCGTCGTCGAGCGCGGTGATGTGCCCCGACGTGTTGCGCGCGCTGGCGGTATGGCGGAACGAGCGGTCGCCGAACTCGTATGCACCGATGTCGGCGCGTGCACCCTTGATGCGACGCAGGCCGTCGGCATCGAGTGCGGGCATGCCCGCATCGAGGATCGCGATCGCGAGCGGGTTGGGATCCGCGGCATTGATCGCGGGAGAGCCCGCCGTGAGGCGCGGCGCGACGGTCGCGACGAGGCGCGGCGCCGCGAAGATCGTGTTCGGCCCCGAGGTCGCGCTGTTGGCGGGCGCGTCGATGAGGTTGTAGTCGGCTGCGAGTGCCGGCGTCAGGTCCGTCGTGAACGTGAGTCCCTGCGTACGCGCCGTGACGATGTTGTTCCAGACCGTTCCCTCGACGCGCGAGGTGCTCGTGCCGGTGTTCCATCGCAGCGCGGTGATGCCACGGCCGCAATCCACGACGGTGTTGTTGACGACACGCGTGGCGATCGTCCCGCTGCCGGTGGCATGACCGATACCGTAGCTGTTGTCGCCACCGCATACGACGACGTTGCCGACCATGGTGGCCTCGTATCTGGAGGGCGTCGCGGACGACAGGCCCTCGCTGAGGTAGATGCCGGCACGTCCGAAGCGGCCACGTACTTCGTTGCCGAACGCCCGGATGACGCTGTCACCCGTCGTGCCCGATGCGCCGTTGATGTCGAAGAGGATGCCCGAGCCATCGGTGGTCGCAGGATCGCTGCGCGTCACGCGGTTCCACGAGGCATAACCGTTGAGCGTCGCGTTGTAGGCCTCGAACGTGAGGAGTCCGGCGTTGATGCCGCCGGGTCGGCCCGTGATCCGGGAATTCGTCACCGTCGCATGGGTGGTGCCGCCGGTCGCGCTCACGAGCAGCCTCGTCGTCGCACTTCCCGGCGAGCTTTCGAGATCGAGGTCGCGCACGTCGAACGTGGTAATGCCCGGTCCCGTGTGGATGAAGGCCACGCGGGCATCCAGGAACTGCAGGCGTGTCACCCGGACGGTCTTGCCGGTGGTGCCCGACGACATGCGGGCTTCAAGCCCCCGCCCCGAAGCGAAGCGCGCCCTGAAGCCATCGAGCGACGTCACGTCGAGGCTGCGGTCGACGATCGAGACGTCTTCATTGATCGCCGTCGAGCTGGCGATCTCGATGCGGTCGCCGTCGATGGCGGTGTCGATGCACGCCTGCAGCGTGGAGGGACAACCGACCGACGGCCAGATGTGCGTCGCGGCAAGCGCCTGCGATGACATGCCGGCCAGCACGACGGGAAGGACGAAGAGGAGGGGGCGATGGGACATGGTGGACTCCGCGTGGGCTCGAACGACCATCCTCGAAGCGCGGAAAGACGGCGATCGAGGACATGGCAGCGCGCGCGATGAAGGCGTCGGCCTGCGGCAGCTGGTCGCGCAGAGGGCGTCTCGCCAAGCATCGCGGCACGCCGGCCGGCGCCGCGGCGTGCCCGGCGACACATGTACCGGCATTAATCGAAGTCGTGCGCGAAGATGCGGTCACGGCACTCGAACACCTGCGCCGGATCGATCACCACGTTGAACGACGTACCGATCGGATACGGAACCGGCGAGAAGATCCCCCAGCGGCCGGTCGACTCGCCGTAGTCGAAATCGAAGCTCGATACGGGAGCCGATCCCGGCACCGCGACGACGCGCGTCGCATGCGGCGATGCGCAGGGCACGCCATTGATCAGCGGATGGTCGATCGTGACGGTCTGCGAGCCGGCCATCGCCGCGACGCGGAACGCGTTCGGGCTGGCGCTCTGCGAGTAGACGTTGAAGCCGCTGGTCGCGGGCAATGTGGCCTGGTCGAGGTTGAGGATGTTCCAGCGCCCCGAGCTGCCGCTGCCGGTATAGGTCACGCCGATGTGGTGCGGGTTGTACGTCGCTGCCGCGGTCCAGTTGTGGGCGACCAGCACGATGCGGTCGGGCAGGCTGTTCGTGGCGACGTTGTCGATGCGCGTCGAGGCGCCGGTCGTGTTGCTGCTGTCGCCCTGGTGCGTGAACGAGCCGCTGGCAGCGCTCGGGACCCATGCGCTCCACGCGAGTCCGCTCGCGATCGGCACCGACACGTTCTCGTTGTAGATCGTCCATTCGGGCAGCTGGTAGTAGACGCCGAACGGCTCGGTCGAAGCGACCG
The DNA here is from genome assembly GCA_029959555.1 of Lysobacteraceae bacterium PS02065. Taxonomy (GTDB): domain Bacteria; phylum Pseudomonadota; class Gammaproteobacteria; order Xanthomonadales; family Rhodanobacteraceae; genus Dokdonella. Next base: position 24,001 of record JASCPI010000050.1, read on the forward strand.
CATTGGCGAAGATGCGCGTCGGCAGCACGCGCGCGGTGGAGACGTCGTTCGTGGACGCATCGTCGAGCGAGGTGATGTGCCCCGAGGTATTGCGCGCGCTGGACGTGTGGCGGAACGAGCGGTCGCCGAATTCGTACGCGCCGATGTCGGCACGTGCACCCTTGATGCGGCGCAGGCCGTCGGCATCGAGCGCAGGCATGCCTGCGTCGAGGATCGCGATCGTGAGCGCGTTGGCGTCCGCCGCGTTGATCGCGGGAGACGCCGCAGTGAGGCGAGGAGCGACCCTGGCGACGAGGCGCGGCGACGCGAAGATCGTGTTCGGACCCGAGGTCGCGCTGTTGGCGGGCGCGTCGATGAGGTTGTTGTCGGCTGCGAGTGCCGGCGTCAGGTCCGTCGTGAACGTGAGTCCCTCGGTGCTGGTCTGGATCAGGTTGTTCGCGACCGAGCCGTTGATGCGCGAGGCGCTCGTGCCGGTGTTCCAGCGGGTCGCGGTGATGCCGCGCGCGCAGTCGACGATCGTGTTGTTGACGATGCTCGTGTTGATCGTGCCGCTGCCGGCCGCCTGGCCGATGCCGTACGCGTTCACGCCGCCACAGATGATGACATTGCCCACGGTGGTGGCGTCGAACGCGACGGGCGTGGACGAGCCGATGCCCTCGCTGAGGAAGATGCCGCCGCGCGCGAAACGCCCGCGGACTTCGTTGCCGAACAGCCGGATCGTGCCACCGCCCGAGGTGCCGGGCGTGCCTTCGATGTCCGCGAGGATGCCGGAACCGGACGTCGTGGTGGTGCTCGAGCGCTGGATGCGGTTCCATGCCGCGTAGGCGTTCATCGTGCCGCCGTCGGTGTCGAAGGCGAGCAGGCCGTTGTTGATGCCGGCCGGCTCGCCGGTGATGCGCGTGTTGTACGCGGTCGCGTTGACCGTGTTGAACGGGTTCGCGGTGAAGCGCAGCGTCGCGGTGAGGTTGCCGGGCGAGCCTTCGATGTCGAGATCGCTGGCCTCGAACGTCGCCGTGCCGGTACCGCCGTGGTAGAACTGGACGCGACCGTCACGCACCTGCAGCCGGCTGATGCGCATGGTCTTGCCGGGCCGGGTCGCCGAGATCCGCAGGTCGATGTTGCGGCCCGGCGCGAGGCGGGCACGGCCTCCGCTGATCGTCGTCACCTCGATGTCGATGTCGGCGATGAGCAGGTTCTCGTCGATCTCGTCATTGGTGGCGATCTCGATGCGGTCGCCGTCGGACACGGCGACGATGCACGCCTGCAACGTGGTCGGGCACTGGGACGACGGCCAGACGCGCGTGGCCGCGTCGGCCGGCGTCGACACGCAGGCGAGCGCGAGTGGAAAGGCGAGGGAACGAAGCGAAAAGGGCACGGTGGACTCCGCGTGGCTCAGGGGGATACCCATGAAGCGCGGAACGCTGCCGGCGCAGGACATCGCGCCTTGGCGAATCGTCAGCGGGCCGTCGTGACGCTCGTCTCGAGTGCCGCGCGCAGGCGTCGCGGCATGTATGCAAGCGACGTCGCGAGCTCCGAGGCGCGCAGGCGGGCGGCTCTGGAAGCCTCGAGGTCGCCCTCGCGTGCGAGACAGTCGGCAAGCATGAGCTCCGCGGCGGCCTGGTCGGCGCGCAGGCCGCCACCGCCGCGCGCGAGCGCGGCCGTGATCGCGGGCAATCGCGTGGTCGCGTCACCGCACGTCGCGGCCCGCGCGTCGAGTCGTGCGGCGACCAGATGCGCGCGCGCGTCGCGCGGCGACAGGCTGGCCGTATCAGCCGGAAACGCCGGCTTCCCGAGCAGCGTGCGCGCGGCGTCGATGTCGCCGGCGTGCAGCAGGCTGTCGGCGAGTGCGGCGCGAGCGAGTCGCGTATCGGCGTGATCGGCGCCGAGCGCGGCCTCGAGCACCTCCAGAGCGCGGCGCTGTTCGTCGAGGGCCTCCGCGTCGCGTGCCTGCTCGACGAACACGCCGGCGAGGCCCAGGCGTGCGACGCCGGCGAGGTAATGGCGCTCGCCCAGCGAAGCCTCGGTGGCCGCGAGCGCGGCGCGCTGGTCGCGCTCGGCGGCGTCGAGCCGGCCGGTCATGCGCTCGAGACTGGCGAGGTTGCCGAGCATCGTCGCGACGGTCGGATGCTGCTCGCCGTGGGCGGCGCGTGCCACGGCCACCGCTTCGCCGAAGCGCGTGATCGCGTCGTCGAGCCGGCCCTGCTGCACATCGAGCGCGGCGATCGAGTTGAGCGTCGAGGCGACGTCGGGATGCCGGCCGCCGAGCAGCTCGCGTTGCAGGGCGAGCGCGTCCGTGAACATCGCACGCGCGGTATCGGCCTCGCCGAGGCGCTGCCGCGCGACCGCGAGGTTGAAGCGGCTCTGCGCGACGTCGGGATGGCGTGCGCCGAGCAGCGTCACGCGCGTGGCCACGGCCTGCTCGAGCAGCGTCGCGGCATCGGCCGTCGCGCCACGTTGCAGCAGCACGACGGCGAGGTCGTGTGCCGCGCGTGCACTGGTCGTGTGCTGGGCGCCGTAGGCTGCGAGCGCCTTCGTGTGGGCGTCGCGCAAGGCCGCCTCGGCACCGGAAAGGTCACCGGCGCGGAATCGCACCGTGCCGAGCACGGCGAGGTCGCGCTGCAGGCGCTTCGCATCGGCCTGGTCGGCGGCGAGCGCTTCGTCGAGCAAAACGAACGCCTCGTCAGGGCGACCGCGGTCCGCGATCACGCCGGCGAGGCGCACGCGCGCGTCGTGCGCGCCGCGTGCATCGGTCGCGTTCGCGAGAGCCGTGCGCAGCGCGGCTTCGGCGGCTTCGGCTTGGCCTTGCGCTTCGCGCACGGCGCCGAGCTCGAGGCTGGCGGCATGGCGTGCGGCGGGCGATGCCGCCTCGCCGTCGGCATGCGAGGCGAGTGCCTCGGCGCGGTCGAGCGCGCCGAGCTGGCGCCACGCACCCGCGAGCACCGTGCTGAGCTCGGCTTCGAGTTCCGGTTGCGACGCGAGGGTTTCGGACATCCTCGTCTCGCCGCGCTCGAGCAGTTCGCGTGCGCCGATGTCGCGTCCGCGACTCTCGTCTGGCGTCACGCCCGCGAACAGCGCGAGCACGAAATCCTTGACCGCGTCGGCACGCGTCGCTTCGAGCGTGGCGCGCGCGGCGCCTTCGCGTGCGCGATGCGCTTCGCGCCAGGTTGCCGCAATGCCGACGACGAGGCTCGCGACGAGCAGCGCCGAGAGCGCGACGACGGCCGGCTGGCGGCGCGCGAAGCGGGCGAGCCGGTACCCGATCGACGCCCGTCGCGCGAGGATCGGACGGCGCGTGCGGCAACGCGCGAGATCCTCGCCGAGTGCCGCGACGCTCGCGTAGCGCCTCGCGGGATCTTGGGCGAGCGCGGTCGCGGCGATCGTGGCGAGGTCGCCGCGCAGGCGACGCTCGAGCGCCGCCGGTGTGGTCGTGCGCGAGCGGGCGACCTCCGCGGCGTGATCGGCCGGCAGCGCGAGGCGCGGCGGGCCCTTGGGCGTACTGCGCGGAGGACGCGTGCCGGTCAGCAGCTCGACGAGCAGCACGCCGAGCGCGTAAACGTCGGTCGCGGTCGTGATCGCGCCGCCGTCGAACTGCTCGGGTGCCGCGTAGCCCGGCGTCAGCCGACGCAGTCCCGTGCGTGTCTGCTCGGTGTCGTCGCCGTCGTCGAGCAGCTTGGCGATGCCGAAATCGAGCAGGCGAGGGCGGCCCGAGGCGTCGACGAGGATGTTCGCGGGCTTGAGGTCGCGGTGCACGACGAGGGCGCGGTGTGCGTGCGCGACCGCGGCGCAGACGTCCTCGAGCAGGCGCAGGCGCGCGTCGACATCGAGGCGACGTGCATCGCAGGCGGCGACGAGGGGCTCGCCTTCGACGTACTCGAGCGCGAACCAAGGCACGCCGTCGTCGGTGAAGCCGCCGTCGAGCAGGCGTGCGATATCGGGATGTTCGAGACGTGCGAGCACGCGCCGCTCGCGGCGGAAGCGTTCGCGCTCGGCGGGATCGTGCACGCCGTTGCGCAGCAGCTTGAGCGCGACGCGTTGCGTGTAGCCGTCGGCGGCGCGCTCGGCGAGGTGCACGCTGCCGCTGCCGCCTTCGCCGAGCAGGCGCACGAGTCGATACGGTCCGGCGTACGTGCGCGGCGGCGGCGCGGGGGCCTCGGCATCGAGCAGCGCGCCGGCGAAGCGTCCGCTGTCGGCGTCGAGGATGCCTTGCGGCTCCGACTGCGCGAGCAGTCCGCGCAGCAGCATGCGCAGCTCGTCGTCGCCGGCGGCGCGCGCGATGAAATCCTCGCGATCGTCGGGATCGAGATCCAGCACGCGATCGAGCAATGGCGCGAGCTCGCGCCAGCGCGCGCGGACCGCCGGATTCATGCGACCTGCCCGATCGCCGCGTGCAGGAAAAGGCGCGCTTTCTGCCAGTCGCGCACGACCGTGCGCGGCGTGATGCCGAGCAGCTCACCGGTCTCCTCGACCGAGAGGCCGGCGAAGAAGCGCAGCTCGACGACGCGCACGAGGCGCGCGTCGACCTCGGCGAGCTGGTTCAGCGCGCCATCGAGCGCGACGACCTGGTCGGCGACCTGTTCGACCGGGATCGCCTCGGCGTGCAGATCGAGCGGCACGAGGCCGCCGCCGCGCTTCTGTGCGCCCTTGCGCCGAGCGTGGTCGACGAGGATGTGGCGCATCGCCATCGCCGCGTAACCGAGGAAATGGCCGCGGTCCTGCCAGGCGATGCCTTCGCGGCCGGCGAGGTCGAGCCAGGTTTCGTGGACGAGCGCGGTCGTGCTCAGCGTGTGCGCACCCTGCCCGGCGAGGTGACGGTGGGCGAGCCGGCGCAGGCGGTCGTAGACCTCGGGCAGCAGGCGGTCGATGACGGGTTGTCGCCCCGTGGTGGGCAGGGAAGGCGCGGGGTTCGCGTCGACGATCGCGTTCATGGCGCCTGCTGCGCGGGGAGGGCGGTGGGCATGCTAACCCCGACGGGACCGTGCGACCGGGCATGGCCCGCAACCACGGTGTGAACCATGCCGCACTTCCGTGACCATCGGACCTTGGTCGAGGTGGCGACGCCACGCAGGCCGCGGCTATCGTCGGCGCCCCTGCCCGACGTGGATCCCCCCATGCGCACGACCGTTCTCGCCTCCCTGATCGCCCTCGTCCTGCCGTCGCTCGCCGCCGCCCAGGTGTTCGACTACGCGCACCAGTCGGCCTGGCAGTCCGTGCACGACAAGGCGCAGTCGCCGATCGACATCCGTCGCGCCGATGCGGTCGCGGGCGATCCGCAGGAGGCCCAGGACATCGTCGTACGCCACACCGAGGCGGCGCTCGAGGTGGTCGACAACGAACACGCGGTCGAGGTCGAGGCGCACGGTCCCGACGCGATGATCCGCGGTCGCCACTTCGAACTCGCGCAGTTCCATTTCCACGCCACGAGCGAGCACACGATCGACGGCGAGTCGTTCCCGCTCGAAGGCCACTTCGTGTTCAAGGCGAAGGACGGCCGCCTCGCCGTGGTCGGCGTGATGTACCGCGAAGGCGAGTCGAACCGGCTCGCCGGCAAGGTGCTCGAAGCGCTCGGCGACGCGCGCCACGGCGAGATCGAGCGCGAGGACATTGCCGTCATGCTGCCGCGCGACAAGAGCTACCACCACTACCTCGGGTCGCTGACCACGCCGCCGCTGACCGAGAACGTCGAGTGGTACGTGCTCGACACGCCGGTGACGCTGTCGGCCAGGCAGATCGCCGGCTTCGAGAAGCGCTACAGCCACAACAACCGCGCCGTGCAGCCGCTCAACGGCCGCCCGCTCGTACACGTCGCGCAGCACTGACGCGCGCAGCGGGATTCAGCGGCGGCAGGCGCATAATCGGGCTCCGTCGCCACCGGAGCCCTGTCCATGTGGATCGCCGTCGCCGCGGCCCTCGCCGTGTTCCTCGCCCTGGCCTTCCGCGGGCTCGGGTTCCTCGCCTGGCTCGCCGCGGCGGGCATCGTGCTGGTCGGCTGGCGCGTCACCGGCATCGACTCGCCCGTGCTGTTCCAGTCGGTCGTGGTCGTGCTGGTGGTCGTCGCGGTCGTGTCCGGCCTGCCGCTCGTGCGTCGTGCGCTGGTCTCGCGCGCCGTGATGCCCGTGTTCGCGAAGGTGCTGCCGCGTCTCGGCGACACCGAGCGCATCGCGCTCGAGGCGGGCACCGTGTGGTGGGATGCCGATCTGTTCTCGGGCATGCCGCCGTGGCAGAAGCTGCTCGATTTCGAGCCCAAGCCGCTCAGCGACGAGGAGCAGGCCTTCCTCGACGGGCCGGTCAACGATTTCTGCTCGAAGCTGGACGACTGGCAGGTCTACCAGCAGCGCGACCTGCCCGAGGCGATCTGGCAGCTGATCCGCGAGTACCGGCTGTTCGGCCTGATCATCCCGAAGGAACACGGCGGCCACGGCTTCTCGGCGCTCGCGCAGTCGCGCATCGTCACGCGCATCTCGAGCCGGTCGGTCACTGCGGCCGTCACGGTCATGGTGCCGAACTCGCTCGGTCCCGGCGAGCTGCTGATGCACTACGGTACCGAGGCGCAGAAGCGGCGCTGGCTGCGCCGCCTCGCCGAAGGCCTCGAGATCCCGTGCTTCGCGCTGACCGGTCCGGAAGCCGGCTCCGACGCCGCAGCGACGCAGTCGGAAGGCATCGTCGAGAAGTGCGTGATCGACGGCGTCGAAGTGCTCGGCGTGCGCTTCCACTGGAAGAAGCGCTACATCACGCTGGCCCCCGTGGCCACACTGATCGGCCTCGCGTTCCGCCTCAAGGATCCCGACGGCCTGATCGGCGACCGCGAGGACCGCGGCATCACCTGCGCGCTGATCCCGCGCGACACGCCCGGCATCGAGATCGGCGACCGCCACGACCCGATGGGCGTGCCGTTCCACAACGGTCCGATCGTCGGCAACGACGTCTGGGTGCCGTTCGACGCGGTCATCGGCGAGCACGAAGGCGTCGGCAACGGCTGGCGCATGCTCATGGAATGCCTCGCCGCAGGACGCTCGATCTCGCTGCCGGCACTGAGCATCGGGGCCGCGCAGATGGCCACGCGCATCTGCGGTGCCTACGCGACCGTACGCGAGCAGTTCGACACGCCGATCGGCCGCTTCGAGGGCATCGAGGAGCCCCTCGCGCGCATCGCCGGCATGACCTACCTCATGAGCGCGACGCGCGACCTCACCTGCGGTGCGCTCGACGCGGGCGAGAAGCCCGCCGTGCTCGGTTCGATCGCCAAGGCCTACCTCACCGAAGGCATGCGCACGGTCGTCTCCGACGCGATGGACATCCGCGCCGGTGCGGCGATCCAGCGCGGGCCTCGCAACTCGCTCGCGCGTGCCTGGGCCGCGGTGCCGATCGGCATCACGGTCGAGGGCGCGAACATCCTCACGCGCTCGATGATCATCTACGGGCAGGGCGCGATCCGCTGCCACCCGTTCGTGCAGCACGAGATCGCCGCGGTCGCGGCCGGCGACCTCGCCGCATTCGATCGCGCGCTGTTCGGCCACGTGAACCTGATCGTGACGCGCAGCGTGCGTGCGCTGCTGCTCGCGCTGACCGGCTCGCGCCTCGCCGGCGTGCCGCACACCGAGGACACGGCGCGCTACTACCAGCACCTGTCGCGCTTCTCGGCCGCGTTCACGATCGTCTCGGACACGGCGATGGGCACGCTCGGCGGTTCGCTCAAGCGCCGCGAGAAGCTGTCGGGTCGACTCGCCGACGCACTCGCCTACCTCTATCTCGCCTCGGCCGCGCTCAAGCGCTACCACGACGAACCCAAGACCACGGCCAACTACGGCCTCGTGCGCTGGTCCGTCGAACTGTGCCTTCTGCGCATCCAGGAGGCGCTCGTCGGCGTGCTCGACAACCTGCCTTCGCGGCCCGCGGCGTGGCTGTTGCGCGCGCTGATCTTCCCGCTTGGCGCGCGCTTCCGGCCGCCCTCGGATCGCCTCGGCCGGCGCGTCGCACGCGACATCCTCGAGGATCGCGAGGCGCGCCGCACGCTGACCGGCGACGTGTTCGTGCCGCCCGACGACGAGCCCGGACTCGGCACGCTCGAGGCCGCGCTCGACAAGGCCGTGCGTGCGCTGCCGATCGAGACCAAGCTGCGCGACGCGGTGCGCGAAGGCCGCCTCGACCGCGCACCGGGCCACGTGCTCGACGATCACGGCCTCGCCGCGGGCGTCATCTCGCAGGCCGAGTACGACCTGCTCAACGATGCGCGCGATGCACGTGACGAGGTGATCCAGGTCGACGCGTTCGATGCCGCCACCTACCGGACGCTGCACTGATGGAGTCGATCTGGCATTTCGATGTGGTCTCGCCGTTCGCGTACCTGCAGCTGCAGCGGCTCGGTCCATTGCGCGAACGCACCGGTCTGCGGCCGCGTCCGATCGTGTTCGGTGCGGTGCTCGCGCACCTCGGCCAGCGTGGCCCGGCCGAGATCGACGCGAAGCGCGGCTTCACGTACCTCAGCGCGCAGTGGCGTGCCGAACGCGACCGCATCGCGCTGCGCTTCCCGCCTGCGCATCCGTTCAACCCGCTCGCAGCGCTGCGCCTGATCGTGGCCTGCGGCTCATCGTGGGAGGCTGTCGAGGCCGTGTTCGCGCACGTGTGGCGCGACGGTCGTGCCGGTGACACACCGGCGTCACTCGCCGACGTCGGCGCACGTTTCGGCATCGCCGACATCGAGGCTGCGCTCGCCTCGGCCTCGGTCAAGGAAGAACTGCGCGCGAACACCGAGGACGCGATCGCGGCCGGTGTGTTCGGCGTGCCGACGCTGCGTTTCGGGCACGCCTTGTTCTGGGGTGACGATGCGACGTCGCTCGCCGAAGCCTGGGTCGAGGATCCTGCCCGCTTCGAGCGCGGCGAATATGCGCGCCTCCGCGCTCTTCCGGTCGGCATCTCGCGCGCGACGCCGAAAGCATCCGGCGCCTGAACGGGGTTCGCAGCGATCACAACGCGTTCATGAACGCGGCGCTCCAATGCGCGCAGTGATCGCCAGTGCCGTTGCGGACCCGCAGGCGTCACACCCTCATCAGGAGAGACCGAATGAAGAACACGTTGCTCATGGCCGCGCTCGCGGCCGTTCTGGGGCTCAGCGCGTGCAGTCAGCAGGGTGATGTCGAACAGGCGCGCCAGAAGGCCGCCGAAGACGTCGCCAAGGCCCAGGCCAAGGCCGCCGAAGAGGCTGCGGAAGCGAGCCGCAAGCTCGATGCCGCGCGCGAAGAGGCCAATGCCAAGGTCGCGAGCGCGGAAGCCAGCGCTAACGAGAAGATCAACGCCGCGACCAGCGACGCGATGGACGTCGCCAAGGACGCCAATGCCGATGTCGCCTCGGTCGAGGCCGACACGATCCGCAAGCAGGCGCAGGCCGACCACGATCTCGCGATCGCCAAGGCCGATGCCGATCTCAAGGTCGCCAAGGAGCGTTGCGATGCGCTGCCTGCTGGCCAGTCGGGTCCGTGCAAGGACCAGGCGGATGCTGCACACGAAGCCGCGAAGGCGGCCGCCAAGCGCGCGCTCGACGACGCCGAGACGGCGGCGAAGGACGCCAAGCGCTGATCGTCGCCTCCCGGCGGCAATCCTTGAGGGCGGCCGCAAGGCCGCCCTTTTTTGTGGCCGCTCGCGACGCGTGCAACGGGCGCGAGATCGTGACACCGTGGCGGCATGGTCAGGGCGAGCGACGAACCCGGAGACATCACGCGATCGCGTATCGACACGTGGCCGATCATCGGCGTGGCGCTGGCAGTCGGGCTGGCGTGGAGCACGCAAGCACGCGCCGCCGAGGCATGGCGCTGCACGGCGTCCGATGGCAGCGTGAGCTTCCAGGACAGGCCGTGCGCGTCCGACCAACGCAGCACGCGCATCGCGATCGCCGCGGATCCCGCGCCCCCGCCATCGGCCGATGTCGATCGTGACGACGGACGCGCCGACGATGTCGTGCGCGCGGCACCGGTGCAGGCGCCTGCGCGCGAGCCCTCGTCCTCCTGGCTGTGCACGCGTGGCGAAGACGGCACGCGTTACCTCAGCGACGACGGCATCGGCCAGCAGCGAGCGGTACCGCTCGCGATGCTCGGCGGGCCTTCGCGGTCGCTGGCCGATACCTATGGCCGCGGCGGCGTCGGCATCTCGGCACCCGGTGTGGGACGACCGCCACCGGTGCTGTCCGGTGGTGTGGAAGGCCTCGGCGCGGCCTACGTCTGGGTCCAGGACACGTGCGAGCCGGTGCGCGGTGCGGCGCTGTGTGCATTCCTCGGCCAGGAGCTCGATGCGTCGGAGCAGCGCGTGCGCTACGCTTTCAGCGACACCCAGGCGCAGGCACGTCGCGAACGCGACGCCTGGCGCGCGCGCCTCGACACCTGCAAGCGCTGAGGCTCACGCGCTCAGCGCGAACGGCTTGTGGCGCTGCTCGAGGTCGAGCAGGTGACGCTTCGCGTCGAGGCCGCCGCCGTAGCCGGTGAGGCTGCCGTTCGCGCCGATCACGCGATGGCAGGGCACGATGATCGCGATCGGATTCGCGCCGTTGGCGAGGCCGACTGCACGGCTCGCCTTCGGGTTGCCGATGCGCCTCGAGAGTTCGGCGTAGCTGATCGTCTCGCTGTAGGGGATGTCGAGCAGGGCCTCCCACACGCCGCGCTGGAACGGCGTGCCGCGCGGTGCGAGCGACAGCTCGAAGCGCGTGCGCGTGCCGGCGAAATAGTCGAGCAGCTGGGTGCGCGCCTCGGCGAGCGCATCGGCGTCGCGGCGCCAGTCCGGTGCGATCGCGAGCGGGCGGCGCGCCTCGGGCAGGTCGATGTGGACGACGGCATTGCCGTCGCCGACGACGAGCATGCGCCCGATCGGGGTATCGAAACGGTCGTAGTACATGGTCATCTCCAGGGTCAGTCCGCGCTGCGCCAGAGCAGGAACACGGTGTAGGCGCGCCACGGGCGCCAGGCTTCGGCGCATTCGCGCAGCGCGCGTTCGGTCAGGGTCGTGCCCGCGCCGGCCTGGCGGCGCAGGATGAGGTCGCCGGCAGGAAACGCATCGGGGTGCGAAAGCGCGCGCATCGCGATGTAGTGCGCCGTCCACGGCCCGATGCCGGGCAGGGCGCAGAGCCGGTCGACGAATCCGTCGAGGCCTTCGTGCACGCCGAAGCCGATGTCGCCGGCTGCGCATGCGGCGGCATAGGCACGGATCGTCGCGGCGCGTGCGCGCGTGATGCCGAGCGCCTCGAGCGGCGCATCGACGAGGCGTTGCGGTGACGGGAAACGGCGACCGAGGCCGAGCGCGGCGCTGGCCGGATCCTCGTCGCCGTGGTGTTCGACGACACGGGCGGCGAGCGTGCGTGCCGCCGCGACGCTGACCTGCTGGCCGAGCACCGCGCGCACACCGAGCTCGAAGCCGTCCCAGGCGCCGGGCAGGCGCTGGCCGGGCCAGCGCGCGGCGAGCGGTGCGAGCGTCGCGTCGGCG
>JASCPI010000051.1 GCA_029959555.1 Lysobacteraceae bacterium PS02065
GTCCGCGCCGAGATCGCGCGCCGTGCGCGTGTCGCGACGGCGCCAGGCCGCGAGCGCGGCGACGCGCTGGCGGAAATCGTCGCTGCGCGCGCCGGGGCCGCGCAACGGACTGCGTGCCTCGACGAGCGCCACCGTATCGGCGGCGAGCGCCCGCTCGTCGGCCTTCGCACGCACGGCGGCCGCAGCGAGGCGCGGATGCGCGCCGAACGCGAGCAGCTCGCGGCCGAGCGGCGTGATGCGGTCGTTCGTGTCGAACGCACCGAGCGCGCGCAGCAGGTCGCGCGCCTGCGCGAGCGCACCCGCCGGCGGGGTGTCGAGCCACGGCAAGGCGTCGCTGCCCCAGGCCGCGAGTTCCAGCGCGAGCGAGGCCAGTTCGACCTGCGCGATCTCGGCGCTGCGTGACGGATCGAGGCGCTTGCTCTGCGGCCACAGGCGATAGCAGATGCCGGGGCCGAGACGCCCTGCGCGTCCCGCACGCTGGTCGGCCGAGGCCTGCGCGATCATGACGGTCTGCAGGCGCGTGAACCCCGAATTCGGATCGAAGCGCGGCTCGCGCGCGAGGCCGCTGTCGACGACGGCGCGGATGCCGGGCAGGGTCAGGCTCGACTCGGCGACGTTGGTCGCGAGCACGACACGCCGCCGGTCCGTGGCCGGCCGCAGCGCGGCGTGCTGGTCGGCGAGCGCGAGTTCGCCATGCAGCGGCACGATCTCGGCATCGAGTTCGGCGAGTGCGCCCGCGGCGCGATCGATCTCGCGGCGGCCGGGCAGGAACACGAGCACGTCGCCGCCGCCCGCGGCGAGCGCGTCGACGACCGCGCGACGCATGTGGAACGGCCAGCCCGGCTCGGGCCAGGTCTCGTTCGGACGAGGTGCGGGGTGTTCGATGCGCACCGGGAAGCTGCGCCCGGCGCTGGTCAGGCGTGGCGCGTCGAGCCAGCGCGCGATGCGCTCGCCGTCGAGCGTGGCCGACATGATGACGAGACGCAGGTCCTCGCGCAGGTTGGCCTGCGCATCGATCGCGAGCGCGGCGCCGAGATCGCCGTGCAGGTGGCGTTCGTGGAACTCGTCGAACAGGATGGCGCCGACCCCGGGCAGCTCGGGGTCGTCCTGCAGCAGGCGCGTGAGGATGCCCTCGGTGACGACCTCGATGCGCGTCGCCGCCGAGACACGTGATTCGTTGCGGATGCGGTAGCCGACCGTCTCGCCGACGCGCTCGCCGCGTTCGCCGGCCATGAATTCGGCGGCGGCGCGCGCGGCGATGCGGCGAGGTTCCAGCAGCAGGATGCGGCGCCCGGCCAGCCACGGCGCATCGAGCAGCGCGGGCGGCACCTGCGTGGTCTTGCCTGCACCCGGAGGTGCTTCGAGCACGAGGCGCGGGTGTGCTTCGAGCGACGTCAGCAGCACGGGGAGGATGTCGTGGATCGGCAGCGGATCGCGCATGCGTTTCGGATCACCGCAAACGACGACGGCGCGATCGTCGATCGCGCCGTCGCGGGTTCAGGCGGTGGAGCTTACTCGCAGAACAGGCCGTTCTGGTTGCCGGTCGCCTTGAGGTTCAACGTGCGGTTGCCGGTCGGCACGTAGCCCGGCAAGCCGGCGCCCGACGCGAACGCGAAGCGCATGTCGCGGCACGACGGGAACGTGATCGTCACGTTGCCCCAGGCCGCGCGATCCGCGCCGCCCGGCTGGCTGCCACCGAAGCTGCCGTTGAACAGGTGGATCAACGGTGCGGTGACCGTGCGGGCGCCGCGCGCGACGTCCGCGCCGCCGTAGAGCCAGAACGGGACGCCGTCGGCGTCGTAGGTGTACCAGGCGATCTCGACCGACAGCACGCTCGGGCGCGCCTCGTCCTCGTTGACGCGGATGATCACGCCTTCGCCGCTGTGCGCGGGGTCGTACCAGTTCGAGCCGAGATAGCCGCTGATCGGCAGGTCGAGATAGGCGTCGGGATAGGTCGAACTGTTCGGGTTGTACGTCGGGACGTTGTCGATGTACGAGAACGGATTCGTGTTGAAGAAGTTGTCGAAACGCACCGAGAAGGGCAGGTTGAAATCGAAATAGCCGGCATTGTCGAACGGGTAGTTCTCGAGCACGTACGTCGTGCTGTAGACGAGCGGCGAGTCGACCAGCGTGTCGGAGATGATCGTGTTCGGCTCGCTCGCGACACGCACGAACGACAGGCCGGCCGGGTTGCCGAAGTTCACCGTGCCCTGCGCGACTTCCACGCCCGGGAACAGCGGATAGATGTCGGCGTCGCCGTTGAACTCGGGGCGTCGGTCGATGCGCATCAGCGTGGCGGAATTGAACAGCGTCGCGCTGCTGCAGGCGACGCGCCAGACCGTGACGGTGACGGTCTCGGTGTAATAGTTGCCCGCGCCGTCGGTCGCGGCGAGTGCGACGTTCTGGTTGCGGTAGATCGGGCCGCTCGCCGTGTCGGGCAGTGGATCGGCGAGGCAGCTGGGCGGATAGGCGCGCACCACGTTGACGAGGGGCTGGCCGGGGCGGGCGGCCGCGACGGCCTGCGTCGACTTGGAGGCGTCACGCGACTGGCGCAGCGCCTGCTGCTTGGCCTGCGCGCTCGTCGCGCGCGCGGCGCGGCCCTCGTCGTCGACGCTGGCGCGGGTGGCGGCGAATGCCGGGAGCGCGGACGCGAGCAGCGTCAGTGCGAGAACGAGGCGTGGGCGGATGGACATCGATGTCTCCCCAGGGGCGGAAATCCGCATGGATGGTGGTGAAGCCGGAATGAATCGGTTGTGAACCCGGCCGGAATCGTTCGTTCGTCGCATAATGCCGGATTGTCCTCGTTCGAAGTGTCCATGCAGCTCGTCGACATCGGTGCCAACCTGACCCACGAATCGTTTCGTCCGGATTACGACGCGCTGCTCGCGCGCGCGAAGGAGGCCGGTGTCGCGCAGATCGTCGTGACCGGTGCGAGTGCCGCCGGCAGCCGCTCGGCGCTCGCCCTGGCCAGGCAGCGTCCCGGCGAGCTGTTCGCGACGGCGGGCGTGCATCCGCACCATGCGATCGAGTACGACGATGCTACCGACGTGCTGCTGCGCGATCTCGTCGCACACGACGAGGTGCGGGCGGTCGGCGAGATGGGCCTGGACTACAACCGGGACTTCTCGCCACGTGACGTGCAGCGCGAGGTGTTCGCGCGTCAGCTCGCGATCGCCGCGGCCTGCGGCAAGCCGCTGTTCCTGCACCAGCGCGACGCGCACGAGGATTTCATGGCCGTGATGCGCGCGTTCGACGGCCGCCTCGGTCGTGCCGTCGTGCACTGCTTCACGGGCACACGCGAGGAAATGACGGACTACCTCGACGCGGGCTGGTACATCGGGATCACGGGCTGGCTCTGCGACGAGCGCCGCGGCACGCACCTGCGCGAGCTCGTGCGCGACATCCCGGCCGACCGCCTCATGATCGAGACCGACGCGCCGTACCTGCTTCCGCGCAGCGTGCGCCCGCAGCCCTCGCACCGCCGCAACGAGCCGATGTACCTGCGCCACATCGTCGAGGAGCTCGCGCGCGACCGCGGCGAGGACGTCGAGGTGACGGCCGCCGCGACGACGGCGACCGCGCGTGCGTTCTTCGGGCTGCCGGCGGCCTGAGGCTCAGCCGGCGGCCTTGCTCACGAACGCAGCCCGATGCCGCGCTTGAGCAGCCACAGCCCGAGCGCGCCGAGGCCGATCACGAAACCGATCATGATCGCGTAGGCCGTGCCGAGCGGCACGTCGCTGCCGCCGAGCAGGCCGTAGCGGAACGCGTTGACCATGTAGAAGATCGGGTTCGCGTAGGTCAGCGCCTGCGCCCACTCGGGCAGCAGCTTGACCGAATAGAACACGCCGCCGAGGTAGGTCAGCGGGGTCAGGATGAAGGTCGGCACGATCGCGATGTCGTCGAACTTCTTCGCGTAGACGGCGTTGACGAAGCCCGCGAGCGAGAAGATCGTCGCACCGAGCACGACGGTCGACAGCATCACGAACGGATGCGGGATGCGCACGTGCGTGAACAGCATCGCGATGCCCAGCACGATGATGCCGACGAGCACGCCGCGCAGCACCGCGCCGGCGACGTAACCGGCGAGGATGACGATGTTCGGCATCGGGCTGACCAGCAGCTCCTCGACGTGGCGGCCGAACTTGGCACCGAAGAAACTCGACGAGATGTTGCCGTAGCTGTTCTGGATGATCGACATCATGACCAGGCCCGGCACGATGAAGTCCATGTAGTCGTGACCGCCCATCTCGCCGATGCGGCTGCCGATAAGGCTGCCGAAGATCAGGAAGTACAGCGTCATCGTGATCGCGGGCGGGACCAGGGTCTGGCCCCAGATGCGCAGGATGCGCATGACCTCGCGACGCACGATCGTCGCGAACGCGACGAGGTTCGGATGCCGGGACGGGGTGCTCATGCCGCGTCCTTGTTGCCGGTGAGGCGCACGAACAGTTCCTCGAGTCGGTTGGATTTCGTGCGCATCGAGCGCACGCGGATGCCGGCGGCATCGAGCGTCGCGAACACGCGGTTGAGGTCCATCGCGCGCGGCATCTCGAGATCGAGCGTGTGCGCATCCTCGGCGGCGAGGGCGACGCCCTCGACGTGCGGCAGCGTCGCCGGCAGCGTGCCGTCGATGTCGAGCACGAAGCCCTCGACGTCGAGCTTGGCCAGCAGCGCCTTCATCGGCCCCTGCTCGATGATGCGGCCGCCGTCGATGATCGCGAGGTTGCGGCACAGGCTCTCGGCTTCCTCGAGGTAGTGCGTGGTGAGGATCACGGTCGTGCCGGCCGCGTTGACCTCGCGCAGGGTGCGCCACATGCCGCGGCGGATCTCGATGTCGACGCCGGCGGTGGGCTCGTCGAGGATCAGCAGGCGCGGCTCGGTCATCATCGCGCGGGCGATCATGAGGCGGCGCTTCATGCCGCCCGAGAGCGTGCGCGACATCACCTGCGCCTTTTCCCACAGCTGCGCGCGCTTGAGTTCACGCTCGGCGCAGGCCATCGCCTCGTCGCGCGGGATGCCGTAGAAGCCCGCGTAGTTGACGAGGATGTCGAACGGCTTCTCGAACAGGTTGAAGTTCAGTTCCTGCGGCACCAGGCCGATCATGCGCATCGCGGCACTGCGTTGCGCGAACAGGTCGGTGCCGAACACGCGCACCTCGCCCGAACTCGCGTTGACGAGCGAGCTGACGATGCCGATCAGGGTGGACTTGCCGGCGCCGTTGGGGCCGAGCAGGGCGAAGAAATCGCCCGGTTGCACGCTCAGCGAGACGCCCTTGAGGGCCTCCACGCCGGTCGCATAGATCTTGCGCAGCTCGCGGATCTCGAGCGCGGGAGCGGTGGTCATCGAAGGGGGTCCACGGAGGGAAAACGGAGGGCCTGCATGGCGCTGCTAGTATAGCGGGCTGTCATCCAGCCCGTTTCCACGCCCGTGATCCGACAGTTCCCGCTGCGCCTGGCCGCCGCCCGCATGCTCGCGCCGAGCGTGCGCCACCTCGCGTTCGAGCGCGGCGACGGCGAGCCGTTCGCGTTCATCCCGGGCCAGTTCATCCAGATCCACTTCGACGACGCCGACGGCAAGCCGACCAAGCGCAGCTACTCGGTCGGCACGGTTGCGGCGGGCGACGCCACGCCGATCGACCAGCTCGAGATCGCGGTGTCGTACGTCGAAGGCGGCGCCGCGACGCAGCTGCTCGGCAACCTCGAGATCGGTGCGTCGGTCAGTGCGAGCGGACCGTACGGCCGCTTCTGCCTCATGGAGGCCGACACCAACCGCCGCTACCTGCTCGTCGCGACCGGCACGGGCGTGACGCCGTACCGCGCGATGCTGCCGCTGTTCGCGAAGCTGTCGCGCGAGCGCGGTTGCACGTTCGCACTCGTGTACGGCGCGCGCAGCGAGGCCGAGCTGCTCTACGGCGACGAGTTCGAGGCGTTCGCCGCGGCGAACCCCGGCTTCTCATTCCATCCGTGCTTCAGCCGGGTGCCGCGCGAGCCTGCGCGGGCCAGCGACCGTACCGGTCGCGTGCATGTCGCGCTCGAGGCGCTCGCACCCGACGCCGAAGGCGACATCGCCTACCTGTGCGGCAATCCCGACATGGTCGACGAGGCGTTCGCGCTGCTGCAGCAGGCCGGCCTGCCGGTCCGGCACATCCGCCGCGAGAAATACGTCTCCTCGCGCTGAGCCCTTCCCGCCGGACCTCAGTAGGTGACCGTGACGACGATCGTGTCGGTGTAGACGCCGGCCGCGCGTGGCGACTGCGCGGGCACGCGGCCGTACACGGTGAGGTTCTGCGTCGTGCCGGTGCCCGTGCCCGTGAACGTGTCGGTGTTGAGCGTGTTGCCCCAGCGCTGGCTGCGCGTGGTGTTGCGGTAGAGCTCGTAGGTGACGAGGCCGCCCGGCCCGGTCATGCGGCGTACCTGGCCGCTCGCGTTCTGCCCGTTGTCGAGGCCGACCTGCCACGGCGCACGGTACGTGCAGCGCAGGCTGATCGCCGAGGTCGCGTCGGTGTTGCCGGCGAGCAGGCCGCTCACACCGCCGAAATCGTGCAGACCCGCGCCGACCGTGCACGCCGGCACGACCAGTGCGCCCGCATTGAACGCGAACGTGCCGTTGTTGGCGGTGCCGCAGTCGGGCGGGAACACGCCGAGACTGAGCAGCGCCTCGTTGTAGCGGAACGAGAGCTTCGTGTTGGCGCCCGTGAACGCGCTGCCGTAGGTACCGACGCCGAGGCCGGTCTGGCCGGCCGGAACCTGGCCGTAGACGGTCGCGGTGCCGGTCTGCGTGGTGCCGACACCGAGGATCGTGAAGTACACGTCGGCGCCGATCGGCGAGACGCCCGGCGTGTCGACCGAACCCAGCACCTGCGTGCGCGCGGCGTCGCGGTACAGCTGGTAGTTCATCGTGTCGCCGCTCGGGTTGGTCATCTGGCGCGGCACGACCGTGCTGCCCTGCATGCCCGTGCCGACGCTGAAGCACAGGCGCGCGAACACGCCATAGAGATTGCCGAGCACACCGGCCGAGTACGTGCACTGGTAGTTGATCGTCGCGGTCGTGTTGACGAGCGCGCCGAGCGGGTCGACCGTGCCGAAGCTGACGTTGGTCATCGTCGCGCTGCAGGTCACGGTGGCGGCGGCCGGTGCCGAGGCCGTCAGCATCACGAGCAGCAGGAGTGCGCGCAGGCGGCGGGTCAGAGGCATGGGATCGGTCCGAGTGTCGCGGGAGGCGTCGCCGTGCGGCGGTCGATGCGTGCGGTGCAGGAGCCTGTGGGGGTTTCGACCTGCAGCGTCGCCTGTTCGGGCACGTCTTCGAGCCAGGTCATGCCGTCGTAGCCGACCATCGCCTCGGCCCCGCCGTCGCGACGCACGCGACTGCCCAGCGCGATGGGCGCCCCGCGTGCGTCGTGCAGCACGACCGACACGCCGCTGACGCCGCGTACCTCGAAGCGCACGTGCGTGCCGGTGCCGCGTGCCGGTGTGACCGTGCGTGCCACGTCCTCGACACGCTGATCGGCCGGCAGGTCGAGTGGCGAGATCGCGATCTGGTTGCCCTGGTAGGCGTTGAGCGGCGTGACGAGCAGCATGCCGTCGTCGTCGGTGCGGCCGATCTCGCGGTTCTCGAGCAGCACGGGCACGCCGGCGGCGCCGCCGGTCGAGACCACCGCGAACGCGTCGTCGATGCGGCGCGCGGCGAAGGTGTGGCCGCCGAGCATCGCGATCGCGCCGCTGAGGCTCGCGTAGCCGTAACGGCTGTCGCCGACCACGTTCACGCCGCCGATGACCTGGCCCCAGGTCGCACGCCAGCCGGCTTCCGCGGCGCCACCATCCGATGCACCGCCGGTACGGCCCTGCACGCGCCAGCCGAAGCCGCCGTCGCCCGGAATCGAGCGTGTCGCGTCGGCGGTCAACGTCGTGCCCGCGTCGGTGTGCTGCACGGTCGAGCCGACCTGGATGCCGCGCCGCGTGCCGAGCGTGATGCCGAGGAACACGGTGCTGTCCTTCGTGTCGTCGAGGTTGCGGTTGACGCTGAGGTTGAGGCTCGCCGCGCGTCCGAGCGCACGCGTCCAGTACACGCTCGCGTAGCGCGCCGGCGCCTCGCCGGCGTAGCGCAGGCGTGCGTAGCTCGTGCCGAAATGACCCGCGCGGCCGGCATCGACGCCGAACAGGGCGCGTTCCGACACGCGCGGCGGTGGGCGCCCGAAACCGCTCGCGATATCGCGGTAGCGGTCGTCGGCGTACGTGCCCTGCACGGCGAACTGCAGGCGGGCCTGGCGCATCGACCAGCCGAGGCTGGCCAGCCCGCCGTCGCCGAGTCCGTCGGCGTGGCTGCGCGCGTAGGCGAACGAAGCGACGCCGGCGAGTCCCGTGGCGAGGTTGGCGCCGCCGCCGGCGAGGACCACGCCGTCGCCGCCCTCGACGTGGGCCTCGACCGTGAGGCGATCGCTGATGCCGCGCCGGTACAGCCCGCTCGCGACCGGTTGCGCGGCATAGTCGAACGCGTCGACGCCGCGGTCGCGGCGCACGAAGCCGAGTTCGGCGGACCAGTCGTCGAGGCCGCCCTGCAGCAGCTGCGGCGTCGCGTAGAACGGGAAGTCGAACGAGGTGACGCGGCCGAGCGCGTCGGTCAGCACGACGCGTGCCATGCCGCTGCCCGAGACGCTGGGCAGCGCGTTGAGCTGGAACGGCCCTGCCGCCAGGTTGCCGCTGAACTGGCGCATGCCGTCCACGTAGAGGTCGATCGCCGACGGTGCATTGGCCTCGCCCACGAACGCCGGCAGCGGCATCGTCAGGCGGTACGGCTGCAGGGCAAAGTCCCGCGACAGCTGGAGGCCACCGATGTAGGTGGGGCGACCCCAGTCCGGCGCGCGCGTGACGGTGTCTCCGACGCGCAGCGTGAGCATGCGTGCAGGCAGGCTCATCGACCATGTGGTGTCGAGGCGCACGGTGCCGTGATCGGAACCTTCGCCTCCGTCGGTCGCGCGCGCGAGCATCGAGTGGCTGAATACGCCGGCCGAGCCGAACAGGCGCAACTCGCCGAAGCCGCTGAGCCCGCGCTGGCCGCCGTCGGCGACCGATGCGTAGAGGTCGTAGTTGACGAGCGCGCCGGGTGAGGTCGTGACCTCGGGGACCGGCGCGTGCGGGGTGTTGAGCACGGTCGTCTCGAGATCGAGCAGGCGCAGCTCGGCGTCGATCGCGACGCGCTGACGGGCGGCGTCGTAATCCACGCGCACGCCGGGCAGACTGGCGAGATCGATCGGCGGATCGCCCGGGGCTACATCGTCGAGTCGGAAGCCGAGGGTGTGAAGCACGCCGGCCCGCGCATGCAGGCGTCCGCCGACGAGCTCGAACTGCAGCAGCTCGCGGCTGTGCGTGCCGTTCATGACGACGTCGAGGAACAGCGTCTGTTGCGCATCGGCCAGCTCCTGCACCGCCATCGCGTCCACGCCCGGTGTCGCGGCGCAGCACAGCGGCACGTGGGCGAGCAGCAGGCTAGCGATCCGCAGCGCGCGGTATCGCCTGCTCGAGCGGCTCACCGTTGATCCTCGCTCGCAACGCCGAGGCGCCGGCCGCGTCGACCGACGGCGGCAGCTGCCAGCGCATGCGTGAACCGGGAAGGACGTAACCGAGCAGGCCGGCGCTGATGACGCTGCGCGTGCCGTCGGCACCGACGAGTCCGACTTCGCTGAGCTGCGCGCGCACGGGGCCGGTATTGGCGACCTCGAGCGCCGCGGGCGAACCCGTGACGCGCCATTGGAGCTGGGGTGCGCCGCTGCCGTCGCCACCCGCGAACACGGGCACCGAGTAGCGCAGCACGAAACGCACACCTTGTTCGCTGCCGACCGGGGGCGGCAGCTCGTCGACGAGCAGGCGGAAGCTCGACTCGCCCGGCCCGCCGTCGCCGCGCGGGCGGATCACGCGCACGAGCTGGCGCTGGCCCGGGGCCACCTCGAGCATCGGCGGACTCGCGACGAGTTCGGTCGAGGCCTCGAGCTGGTCGCCGGTGTCGTCCTGGGTCCAGCGGAACACGCGGACCTGGGCGCGCAGCGCGGCGTCACCGGTGTTGGACAGCCACAGTACCGCGCTGCTTTCGCCACGCGGGATCTCGATGAGGATCGGGGTCACCTGGAGCCCTGCCGCCGTGGCCGTCGCGGCCGCGCCGTACACGGCGGCGGCGAGCAGCGGGCGGGCGAGGGCGACGGTCATCAGTACGTGACCGTGACCGCGATCGTGTCGGTGTAGGCGCCGGCGTTGGCGTTCGCGCTCGCGACGAGGCCGTACACGGTGCGCGCCTGCGCGCTGCCGGTGCCGGTGCCGGCGAACGTGTTCGTGCCGATGGTGTCGCCCCACGGCAGCGTGCGCGCGCTGTCCTGGTAGAGCTGGTAGCCGACGTAGTGGCTGGCACCGTCGGTCATGCGGCGCGTGGCGATGTTGCCGGCCGTCGAGGCATTGAGACCGGCACCGAGGCCGATGTTGTAGGCCGAACCCGGCGTGCAGGTGACGCTGATCGTCGACGTGGCCGTGACGTTGGTCGACAGCGAGGAATGGCTGCCGAAATCCACGTCGGTCGGGGCCGTCGTGGTGACGTCGCAGGCCTTCTGGATCGTGATGCGGACCTGGAACGAGCTGCCGACCGTGTCGGCGGACGCGGTCGAGGCGGCGCCGGCAGCGGCGACGAGGACGAGGGAAGCGGCGAGCGAGCGGAGAGCGTTCATGGGGTGGCCTCGGGATGGACTTTAGGGGAGTGTGGAAACGTGTCCAGATGAGGCATAACGCGTGCCAAGTTCAAAGTGTGAAACACGCAACATTTGCAACGAGTATACGAAATCAAAACGAGAACGCCGTCGCCCAATCGTTGGCGTGGATGGACGTTTTGCGGCCATGCGTTCAGCCAGCGGACGTCGGTGTCAAGCACCCTTGACACCCTGCGCGGCGGTCGCCACACTGCATGTCAAGTCAACTTGACACATGGTGTCGCCATGACGAGGTCCGTCGACAAGCGCTACTTCCGCGAGATGGCGATCGCGATGGGCGCGTACATGCTGGTCATGCTGCTGGTCTGGCCGATGGTGCGGCGCCTCGAGCCCGGCGTGCCGCTCGTCGCCGTCGCGCTGCTGCCGCTGCTGCCTTTCGCGGCGGCGCTGCGCGCGATGATCCGCCACGTCCGCGACAGCGACGAGTTCCAGCGCAAGATCCAGCTGGAGGCACTCGCGGTGTCCGCCGCGATCGTCAGCTTCGCGAGCATGGCCGGGGGCTTCCTCGCCGCGGCGCGTGTGATCGAGCTCGACGGCACGATCCTGCTGTGGGTGTTCCCGGCGCTGGCCATGCTGTTCGGCCTGGTGCGCTGCGGTGTCGCGCGGCGTTACGCGCACGGATGAACAACCGCGTCCGCGAGCTGCGCGCGGAGCACGCCTGGTCGCAGGCCGAGCTGGCCGAGCGCCTCGACGTGTCGCGCCAGACCGTCAATGCGATCGAGACCGGCAAGTACGACCCGAGCCTCCCGCTCGCCTTCGCGATCGCACGCCTGTTCGGCGAGTCGATCGAGGCGATCTTCGATCCCGGCACCCGAGGAGCCCGATGAACCCGCTGTTCAAGCGCTACCTGCGCGACGCCGGCCCGGCCTCGGCGGCCTATTTCGCGAGCGTGATCGCCGCGTCCCTTCTGGCCTCGCGTCTGCCGGACGGCTGGCCGCGCTGGCTCGCGGCACTGCTGCCGGTACCGTCGATCCTGTGGATGGCACGCGTCGAAATCCTGCGCCTGCGCCGTCGCGACGAGCTGCGCCAGCGCATCGAGGTCGAAGCGATGACGATCGCGTTCTCGGTGTCGTTCTGCGTGCTCGCGATGCTGACGTTCCTCGACCTGTTCGGCGGCCTCGGCCTCGGCCTGCCCGTCGCGGCGCTGATCATGGCGTTCGCGTGGATGGGTGCGCAGCTGTGGGTGCGCGCGCGTTACCGGTACTGGTGGTCGTCCGGTGCCGAGGACGAGTCGTGAGCCGAACGATCCATCGCCCCTGTTCCTTGTCACCGCCCGTTCCACGCTCCATGAGGGAAGCGTCATGAAGAAGAAGTCGCTGCAGGTCGCGCTGGCGCTCGCCGTCGTCGTCGGCGTGTTCGCCTGGAAACAGGTCAGGAAGCCGGCCGCCGATGCGGAGCCACCGTCGCAGGGCCGCTACGTGATCCCGGCGGGCGCCGACGCATTCACGTTCGGCACGCTCGCGTTCAAGGCCTGCGAGCTGCCGCAGAAGCGCTCGGCCGCGACGACGGCCGCGTTCTGCGCGCCGTTCGAGGTGCCCGAAGACTGGGACAAGCCCGACGGCCGGCGCATCGCGCTCAACCTCGCGCTCGTGCGCAGTGCCGAGGCGCCCGACGACGATTTCGTCGTGCTGCTCGCCGGCGGTCCCGGCCAGGCCGCGATCGAGTCGTGGCCGCAGGTGGCCGGTGCGTTGGGCCCGGCCACCAAGCGCCGCCACGTGCTGCTGCTCGACCAGCGCGGCACGGGCGAATCGCATCCGCTCGCCTGCGACACCGACCTCGATGCCGACGCCTTGCCCGAGTTCGATCTCGACCACGTGCGCGAACAGACGCGCGCCTGCCTCGACAAGGTCTCGGCGAACGCAGACCCCGCGCAGTACACGACCACGGTCGCCGTGCGCGACCTCGAGGCCTTGCGCCAGGCGCTCGGCGGGCCGCGCTACGACCTCGTCGGCATCTCCTACGGCACGCGGGTCGCGCAGCAATACCTCAAGCGCCATCCCGACGGCGTGCGCACGATCGTGCTCGACAGCCCGGTGCCGAACGAGCTCGCGCTCGGTGGCGAGCATGCACGCAACCTCGAGGACGCACTGAAAGCGCAATTCGCGCGCTGCACGACGGACGCCGCCTGCACGGCCGCATTCGGCGACCCGTATCTCAAGCTGCAGAAGCTGCGCGACGGCCTGCGCGCAGCGCCGCGCGACGTGCGCTACCCGGACCCGGTCGACTTCACCTCGACCACGCGCCGCCTCGACGCGTGGGGCCTCGCCGGGCTCGTGCGCATCTTCGCCTACTCGCCCGAGACGGCCGCGCTGATCCCGCTCGCGATCGAGCAGGCGCTGGCCGGCAACGACGCGCCGCTCATGGGCCAGATCAAGATCCTGCAGGACGGCATGGGCGAGCTCGCCGGCAGCGGCATGCAGCTGTCGGTGATGTGCGCCGAGGATGCCGACCGCGTCGAGCGCGATCCGGCTGCCGAGGACTTCCTGCTCGGCAACCTGCTCGTCGACGTCGTGAAGGCGCAGTGCGAAATCTGGCCACGCGGCGTGCGCCCGGCCGATTTCAATGAACCGGCCACGGGCGACGTCCCGGTGCTCGTGCTGTCGGGCGAGTTCGACCCGGTCACGCCGCCGCGCTACGGCGAGGCGGTCGTCAAGCACCTGACCCGCGCGCGCCACATCGTCGCCAAGGGCCAGGGCCACGCGATCCTCGGCCGCGGCTGCATTCCCAGGCTCATGAGCCGCTTCATGGATGAGCGCGATCCCGCCGCACTCGACACGAGCTGCGTCGACACGCTCGGCGCCACCCCCCACCTCATCGACTACAACGGAGCCGCGCCATGATCGAACTGCGCGACCTGCACAAGGCCTTCGGCGACGTGCGCGCCGCCGACGGCGTCTCGTTCACCGCGCGCGACGGCGAGATCACCGGCCTGCTCGGACCGAACGGTGCCGGCAAGACGACCACGCTGCGCATGCTCTACACGCTCATGAAGCCCGATCGCGGCCAGGTCCTCGTCGACGGCATCGACGCCGCCGTCGATCCGATCGCGGTGCGCCGCCGGCTCGGCGTGCTGCCCGATGCGCGCGGCCTCTACAAGCGCCTGACGTCGCGCGAGAACATCGACTACTTCGGCCGCCTGCACGGCATGGATGAGGCGACGATCGCCGCGCGTCGCGAAGACCTCGTGCGTGCACTCGACATGGCCGACATCGCCGATCGCCGCACCGAGGGCTTCTCGCAGGGCCAGCGCGTGAAGACCGCGATCGCGCGTGCGCTGATCCACGATCCGCGCAACTGCATCCTCGACGAGCCGACCAACGGCCTCGACGTGATGGCCACGCGCGCGATGCGCGACTTCCTGCGTCGCCTGCGCGGCGAGGGACGCTGCGTGCTGTTCTCGAGCCACATCATGCAGGAGGTCGCCGCGCTGTGCGACCGCATCGTCGTGATCGCGCGCGGCCGTGTCGTCGCCGACGCCGCGCCAGACGCACTGCGCGAGCAGGCCGGCACCGACAACCTCGAGGATGCGTTCGTGCGCATCATCGGCTCCGCAGAAGGACTCTCCGCATGAGATCGATCCTGACCGTCTTCCTCAAGGAAGTCCGCGAGAACCTGCGCGATCGCCGCACCGTGCTCAACACGCTGCTGACGGGTCCGCTGCTCGCGCCTCTGATCTTCGTGCTGCTGATCAACGGTATCGTCTCGCGCGAGCTCGACAAGGCGGAGAAGCCGCTGCCGGTGCCTGTGATCGGCGCCGAGCACGCGCCCAACCTCATCGAGGCGCTGCGCCAGTCGGGCGTCGAGATCAAGGACGCGCCGGCCGACCCCGAGCGCGCCGTGCGCGAGCAGGAAGTGGACCTCGTGCTGCGCATCCCGGCCAGCTACGCCGAGGCCTGGCGCAAGGGTGAGCCGGCCCAGGTCGAACTGGTCTTCGACCAGTCGCAGCGTGACGCGGCCGGCTCGGTCGCACGCCTGCGCGGCATGCTGGAAGGTTACGGGCAGCGCACGTCGGCGATGCGCGTGATGGCACGCGGCCTGTCGCCGGTGGTCACCAGGCCCCTCGTCGTCGCGAGTCGCGACCAGTCCACGGCGCAGGCACGTGGCGGCATGATGTTCGCGATGCTGCCGTACTTCTTCATCCTCGGCGCCTTCATCGGCGGCATGGCGCTCGCGATCGACACGACCGCCGGCGAACGCGAGCGCCAGTCGCTCGAGCCGCTGTTCGCGACGCCGCTGCCGCGCTCGCGCATCCTGCTCGGCAAGCTCGGCGCGACCTCGGCCTTCGCGTTCACGACGCTCGTGCTCAGCATCGTCGCGTTCTCGATCGCAGGCCAGTTCATGCCGACCGGCAAACTCGGCATGGTGCTGCAGATCGGCCCGCGCTTCATCCTGTACACGCTGGTCGCGATGGTGCCGCTGGTGTTCCTCGTGGCGACGCTGCAGACGCTCGCCGCGGCGTTCGCCAAGAGCTTCCGCGAGGCGCAGACCTACCTCTCGCTGCTCATGTTCGTGCCGGCCGTGCCGACGATGCTGCTGTCGATCTTCCCCGTGAAGACCCAGCTGTGGATGTACGCCGTGCCGCTCATGGGCCAGCAGATCACGATCACGCGCCTGCTGCGAGGCGATCCGGTCGCGGTGGCGGAGCTCGCGCTGTGCATCGTGTCGACGGCCGTCGTGGCGCTCGTCGTCTACGCGATCACGGCACGTGTCTACCGCGGCGAGCGGCTCGCGATCTCGGCGTGACGTCGAAGAGCGATCGACGAGAGCCGGAATCCCGTCGCGCGCCCTGAATCCTCGGCAGGGCTGCGGCCTGGAGCCGGGGTCAGGTTCATGTGCGGCGATGCGCAACGGGAATCCGCTGCATCTACCGGGCAAATGAACCTGACCCCGATCTCGTGATCGCGATGTCACGGCCGGGATGAGGTGAGATCAGAACAGCTCGCCTTGCGGCGTCGCCGCCCGCGGTACGCGGAACAGGCTCGTGTCGAGGGCGAGCTCGCGCGTGCGCGTGAGGCCCAGCCTTCTGCTCGCCACGCGGAAGCGCTGGCGGATCAGGTCGGCGAATACACCCTCGCCGCGCATGCGTGAGCCGAAGCGTGGATCGTTGTCGCGACCGCCGCGCATCTGCTGCACGAGGCTCATGACGTGCACCGCGCGCTCGGGCACGTGCAGGTCGAGCCACTCGCGGAACAGCTCCTTGAGCTCGTGCGGCAGGCGCACGATCGTGTAGCCGGCGGTGCGTGCGCCGGCCGCGGCGGCATCCTCGAGGATGCGTTCGATCCAGCGGTCGGTCACCGCCGGGATGATCGGTGCGACGAGCACGCCGCTGGGCACGCCTGCGGCATGCAGGGCCGCGAGCGTGGCGATGCGCCGGTGCGGTGCGCTCGCGCGCGGCTCGAGCGTGCTCGACAGGCGGTTGTCGAGCGAGGTGACCGAGACGAACACCTGCACGAGGCCGTCGCGCGCCATCGGCGCGAGCAGGTCGAGGTCGCGTTCGACGAGCGCATTCTTGGTCACGACCGTGAGCGGATGCCGGTGTTCGGCGAGCACCTCGATCACCGCACGCGTGAGGCGGTGCTCGCGTTCGATCGGCTGGTAGGGGTCGGTGTTCGCGCCGAGGTTGATCGGCGAACAGACATAGCCGGGCTTCGCCAGCTCGGCGCGCAGGCGCTCCGCCGCGTTGTGCTTGGCGACCAGGCGGGTCTCGAAGTCGATGCCGGGCGAAAGATTGAGGTAGGCGTGCGTCGGCCGCGCGTAGCAGTAGACGCAGCCGTGCTCGCAGCCGCGGTACGGGTTGACCGACTGCGTGAACGGGATGTCGGGCGAGTCGTTGCGGCTGATGATCGTGCGTGCGGTCTCGAACGTGACCTCGGTGCGCGGCCGCGCGGGTGCGTCGTCGTCGCGTGCCCAGCCGTCGTCCTCGACCGTCTTCGTGATGCCTTCGAAACGGCCTTCGCGGTTCGACGCCGCGCCGCGCCCCTTGATGCGCTCGGCACGGGTCAGGTCGGCGGGATCGTGCGGGCGCGGCATGCAGCGAGTATGCGCGTGCCGGTCTCAGCACGCGCGACGCCGCATGCGGGTCAGCCGCCCGCGATCGCCTCGCCAGCCGGACGCGTGCCGCCGCCGAGGACCTGGTAGACCAGCACCTGGTTGTTGAGGCGGGCGAGCTGGCCTTCGGTCCATGCGATCTCGGCCGAACGGCGACGCTCCTGCGCATCGAGCCAGGCGCGCAGCGCGACCGCACCGGCCTTGTAGCGCACCTCGTAGAGGCGCTCGGCGCGGCGCGCGGATTCGAGCGACTCGGCGAGAAGGGTGGCGCGTTCGGCGAGCGTGTCGCGCGCGGCGAGCGCGTCGGCGGTGTCGGCGAGGGCCTGATAGAGGGTCTGGCGGAACGTCACGACGGCTTCGTCGTACTGGGTCTGCGAGACGCCGATGTTGAGGCGCATCTGGTTGACCTGCAGGAACGGCAGCGACAGCGCCGCGCCGAGCGAGCCGACCGGGTTCTTGAGCACATCCAGCAGCGACGTGCTCGAGCTACCCGCGCCAGCGGTGAGGCTCAGGCGCGGATAGAAGCTCGCACGCGTCGCGTCGACGCCGGCCAGGGTCGCGCGCAGGCGCAGCTCGGCGGCGCGCAGATCCGGGCGACGCGCGAGCAGGTCGGCCGGCAGGCCCGCGGCGACGGCCGGAAGATCGGTGGCCGGCAGGCGCGACGGATCGACGCCCGGATCGCCGGGCGGTGCGTCGAACAGGATCGCGAGCGCGTTGCGCGTCTCGGCGCGCTGCTGCAGCAGGCTCGCGTGGCTGGCGCGCTGGCTCGCGAGGCTCTGCTCGGCATCGGCGACCTCGAGGCCCGACACCGCGCCGGAGCCGTACTGCACGCGCACGAACGCGAGCGTGCGCTCGGCGACGTCGAGGCTGGCCTCGCTCACGGCGACGCGCTCGTTGAGGTAGGCGAGTTGCCAGTACAGGCCGGCGGTCGTGCCGACCAGCGTGAGCGCGGTCGCCTCGCGATCCTCTGCCGTGGCGACGGCATTCCAGGTCGCGGCGTCGCGCTCGCTGCCGAGGCGGTTCCAGAGATCGACCTCGTAGCTCGCCGACAGCGACGCGGAGTTGCTGCGCGAAGTCGGCGCGCTCTCGTCGATGCGGCGGCTCGCGCCGGCACTGACGCTGGCCGACACCGACGGCACGAACGCATTGCGCGCGAGATCGGCCTGCAGCTGCGCGCGGCGCACGCGGATCGTCGCCGCGGCGAGGTCGTTGTTGCGCGCGAGCGCGCGCTCGACGAGCGCGTCGAGGGTCGGGTCGCCGAAGGCCTGCCACCAGCGCTCCTGCACAGTGGCGGCGTCGGAAGATGCCGTGGCCGTAACCGTGCTCCACTGTGCGGGCACGTCGGTAACGGGGCGCTCGTACGGCGTGCGCGTCGTCGCGCAGGCGGCCAGCGACAGTGTCAGTGCGGCGGCCAGCGCGTGCCGGCCGGCGAGGCGGATCGATCGAGGGGCAGGGGCGTGCATGGGGCGCTCCGGGTCAATCGCGCGCGAGCGCGTCGACGGGGTCGAGGCGCGCGGCGTTGCGCGCGGGGAGGAAGCCGAACACGATGCCTATCAGCGTCGAGCAGGCGAACGCGACGACCATCGACGTCGTCGAATAGACCATCGTGAAGCTGCCGCCGGCCTGTGCGAACACTGCGCCGATGCCGAGTGCGAGCAGCACGCCGATGAGGCCGCCGAGCAGGCACACGAGCACCGCCTCGATGAGGAACTGCTGCAGGATGTCGCCTTGGCGCGCGCCGACCGCCATGCGCACGCCGATCTCGCGGGTGCGCTCGGTCACCGACACCAGCATGATGTTCATGACGCCGATGCCGCCGACGATCAGCGAGATCACCGCGATCGACGAGATCAGCAGGGTCATGGTCTGCGTGGTCTGCTGGATGGTCTGGCGGATCGAGTCGGTATTGGACACATAGAAATCCTGCGAGCCGTGGCGCTGCGTGAGCAGGGCCGTGATGCCGGCCTCGGCGGCGTCCATCGACACCGTGTCGTCGACGCGCACGGTGATGCCGCGCAGGTAGTTCTGGCCGAGCAGGCGGTACATCGCCGTCGTGTACGGGATGAAGACGTTGAGGCTCTCGTTGTTGCCGAACGCCGAGTCCTTCTTCGCGGTGACACCGACGATGCGCGCGGGCATGTTGTTGAGCAGCACGACCTCGCCGATCGGGTCGCCGCCGGTCTCGAACAGCTTGGCGTAGGTGTTGTCGTCGATGACGATGTCCTGCGACTGGCGGCGCACGCTGTCGGCGTCGAAGGCGACGCCGCGCGCCATCTCGAAGCCGCGCACGCGGAAGTACTGGTCGCCGACGCCGTTGGCCTGCGACGTCACCGAGACGTTGCGGTAGCGCAGCGTCACGCTCGACTGCACGCTCGGGGTGACGCTGTCGACGTAGTCCTGCTGGGCCAGCGCGTCGGCATCCGACGGCACCAGCGTGCGCACGCGCGCCGAGCGCATGTCGCCGAAGCCGCTGCCGGGGTAGATGTCGATGACGTTGGTGCCGATCGTGTTGATGTTGTCGACGATCTGCTTCTGCGAGCCCGCGCCGAGCGCGACCACCGACACTACCGAGGCGATGCCGATGATGATGCCGAGCATGGTCAGGAACGTGCGCAGGCGGTGCGCGTTCATCGCGAGCAAGGCCATGCGGAACGCCTCGAGGAAGCGGTCGCGCACCGCCTTCCAGCCCTCGTCGCCGCGACGCGCGCGCACCGCCGCAGCGGTGCGTTCGCGGCCGGCGCGGCGGCGGTCGGCGACGATCTCGCCGTCGCTGATCTCGATCACGCGCGAGGCGTGCTCGGCGACGTGCATGTCGTGGGTCACGAGCACGATCGTGTGGCCTTCGGCGTGCAGCTCGTCGAGCAGCCGCAGCATCTCCTCGCCGCTCGCGCTGTCGAGCGCGCCGGTCGGCTCGTCGGCCAGGATGACCTCGCCGCCGTTCATGAGCGCGCGAGCGATCGACACGCGCTGCTGCTGGCCGCCCGAGAGCTGGCCTGGCTTGTGGTCGAGGCGTTCGGCCAGGCCGAGCCGCGTCAGCAGCGCGCGTGCGCGTTCGCGGCGCTGCGCCGAGGCCTTGCCCGCGTAGACCGCCGGCGTCTCGACGTTGCCGAGCGCGTCGAGGTCGGCGAGCAGGTGGTAGCGCTGGAACACGAAGCCGAAGTGCTCGCGGCGCAGCTCGGCGAGCTCGTCGGGCTCGAGCGCGCCGGTCTCGCGGCCGGCGACGCGGTAGCTGCCGTCGGTCGGGCGGTCGAGGCAGCCGAGGATGTTCATGAGCGTGGACTTGCCGGAACCCGAGGCGCCGACGATCGCGACGTACTCGCCGGCCTCGATCGTGAGATCGACGTCCTTGAGCACGACGAGCGTCTGGTCGCCGGCCGGGTACTCGCGCCGCACACGGGCGAGCTGGAGCAGCGGGGTCGTCATGGTCAGAAGCCCGGCGGGCGACGCATCATCGGGCCGCGCGACTGCGCAGCGGCGCCGGCCGCGCCCGACTGGCCGAGCACGACGGTGTCGCCCTCGGCGAGGCCTTCGCGGATCTCGGTGAGGATGTTGTTGCTGATGCCGATGCGCACGGGCTTCTCGACCGGGTTGCCTTCCGCATCGAGCACGCGCACGAGGCGTGGTGTGCCGCCGGCGTCGTCGCCCGGCGAACCTTCGCGGGCCGCCCCGTCGCGTGGCCGGCGGGTGCCGCCTTCACCGGGTGGGCCTTGCGTGCCGGCGGTGCGCGGCGTGGCGCCTTCCTGACGCGTGCCGCCCGCGGCACGTGCACCCGTGCCGCGTGGTGCGGCCATCACGGCCGAGGCCGGCACGGTCAGCACGTCGCGTGCGTCGGCGAGCACGATGTTGACCGTCGCGGTCATCGAGATGCGCAGCTTGCCGTCGGGATTGGGCACGTCGAACAGGCCGTTGTAGTAGATCGCCGTGCTCGAGCTGCTGCTCGAGCTCGTGTTGCTCGTCGATTCGCTCGCGATCGACTCGGGCGCGGGTTCCACCGCGCGCAGTTCGGCGTGGTAGCGGCGGTCCGGTTCGCCGAGGATCGTGAACCAGACCTTCTGGCCCGCGGCGACGCGCACCACGTCGGCCTCGGAGATCTGCGCCTTGATCGTCAGCGTCGACAGTTCGGCGAGCTTGACGATGGTCGGCGCCGACTGGTTCGCGTTGACGGTCTGGCCTTCCTTGGTGACGACCGCGACGACGGTGCCGTCCATCGGCGCGAGGATCTTCGTGTAGCCGAGGTTGAGCTTGGCGGTGTCGACCTGGATCGTGCCCTGCTCGATCTGCGCATCGAGCGCGGCGATGTCGGCGCGCGTCGAGGCCAGCGTCGCCTCGGCCGCCTCGAACTCGGCGCGCGAGGTCGCGTCGGCCGCGATCATTTCCTGCTGGCGCTTGAACACGAGCTCGGCCTGCTTGAGCGCGGCGACGCGTGCGCTGCGCTGCGCACGCGAGGTCGCGAGGCCGGCCTCGGCGTTGCGCAGCGAGTTCTGCTGCGGCAGCGAGTCGATCTCGGCGATGAGCTGGCCGGAGGTCACGGTGTCGCCGACGTCGACCTTGAGCGAGACGACGCGGCCCGATACCTGCGCGCCGACGCTGACGAGGTTGCGCGCCTCGAGCGTGCCGGTCGCGATGACGGTCTGCTCGATGTCGCCGCGTGCCACCGGCGCGGTCACGTAGCTCTGGGCGGCCGTGGACGGGAACAGCCACAGCTTGAGGCCGACCCCGGCGGCGACGAGCACCGCGACGAGGACGAGGTTGCGCAGGAGGCGTTTGGAGCGGGTCTTCATCTCGGGATCCGTTCGCGCGGGGCATGGGGAGAGTGCACGGCCAGTGTGCCGACGCAGGCGTTATGTCGCCGGCTGCAAATGCAAGGGAAACGCAAAGGCGGCCTGCACATTCGGCTTGAAATCGCCACGATCCGGGCGCATCAAGGGGCACCTCCCCTCCGACCGGACTCCGCCATGGCCTTCGTCTGCGACATCCCGGGTGCCAACCTCGCCATCGAGCGCGGTGCCTTCCCGAACCCCGAGCGCGACATCGATCCGGCCAGCGTCGCCGGCGAACAGCTTGCGGTGCTTGCGGGCGGCTGCTTCTGGTGCGTGGAGGCCGTGTTCAAGGAGCTCGACGGCGTGCGCACCGTGACCTCGGGCTACAGCGGCGGCACCGCCGAGACGGCCGACTACAAGACCGTGTGCACGGGCACGACCGACCATGCCGAAGTCGTCGCGATCCGCTTCGATCCTGCGCGCACGAGCTTCGGCCAGCTGCTCAAGGTGTACTTCGCGGTCGCCCACGACCCGACCCAGAAGGATCGCCAGGGCGAGGATCGCGGCCGCCAGTACCGCTCGGCCGTGTTCTACACGGACGAGGCGCAGAAGGAGGTCGCCGAGGCCTACATCCGCCAGCTCGACGCCGCGCACGTCTACAACGCGCCGGTGGTGACCGAGGTCGTGCCGCTCGAGGCCTTCCACGAGGCCGAGGCCTACCACCACAACTATGCCGAGCTGCATCCGGAGCAGTCCTACATCGCCGCGGTCGCGTTGCCCAAGGTAGCCAAGCTGCGCAAGCAGTTCGGCGACAGGCTCAAGGGAGACGCCTCGTGACCACCTCGGCGTCGGGTTACGACCTCGGCCCGCTGTCGCCCGAGCGCATCGACGTGCTCGCCGCCGGGCTGACGCCCGAGGAGCGCCGCATCATCCTCGACCGCGGCACCGAGCGGCCGTTCTGCGGCCTGCTGCTCGATCACAAGGAAGCGGGTACCTACGTGTGCCGGCTGTGCGCGCTGCCGCTGTTCCGCTCGGACGAGAAGTTCGAGTCGGGCACGGGCTGGCCGAGCTTCTTCGCGCCGTTCGACCCGGCCCATGTGCTCGAGCTGCGTGACACCAGCCACGGCATGGTCCGTACCGAGATCCGCTGCGCGCGCTGCGATGCCCATCTCGGCCACGTGTTCCCCGACGGACCGCGGCCTACTGGCCAGCGCTACTGCCTCAACTCGGCCTCGATGGCGTTCGTCGCGGGGGCGCCGCCGGCGCCGTGAACGGACCGGAAAAGCGAGGTATTACCTTGTGCGGTAATACCTCACGGGCACAGTGGACCTTCGCACGCCGGCGCCGTTTTGCTGCAGTGCGGTTTGCAATGATGATGCCATCGGCGCCAACCTAGCTGCCCGTACGAACGCCCGACAGGCGCGAAGTGGCGTGGCACGTCGCCGCAGCGCAGCCCGGAGTCCAGCCGATGAGCAGTCCCGCCCTGACCGCGTCCCACGCCAACCGCGTCATCAGCCTCGTCCAGGACAAGGCCCGCGGACGCCAGGTCGCCGCCCACGTCACCAGTTCGTGGTCGCGCTGCCTCAACGAATACGGCATCGAACCGCACCGCATGCGGGACACCGCCGTCCTCGAAGCGGCACAGCTGCGCGAACGCCAGCAGGGCTTCGGCGAGCTGCTCGGCGTCGCCAAGGCCGAGATGGAGAGCCTGTTCGACCAGATCTCGGGCTCGGGCTACGCGGTCATCCTGACCGACGCCGACGCGGCGATCCTGCACACGATCACCGATCCGACCCTCAAGCGCGAGTTCCGCCACGCCGGCCTCTGGCACGGCGCGCTGTGGGACGAGCGCCATGAAGGCACCAACGGCATGGGCACGTGCATCGCCGAGAAGCGTGCGGTGACCGTGCACCGCGACGAGCACTTCATGGGCTACAACATCGGCCTGTGCTGCGCCGGCGCGCCGATCCTCGATGCGCACGGCGAGATTCTCGCCGTGCTCGACACGTCCTCGGCGCATTGCGGCGACGCGCGTTCGATCCACCGCCACACGATGGCGCTCGTGAACATGTCGGCACGCCTGATCTCGCGCTGCCACTTCCTGCGCGAGTTCCCCGACGCGCACGTGCTGCGCTTCCACAGCCGCCCCGAATTCGTCGGCCTGCTGCACGAGGGCCTGCTCGCGATCGACGGCGACGGCCGCATCGTCGCCGCCAACGATGCGGCGATCGAGCAGCTCGGCCATGGTGGTCGCCAGACCCTTGTCGGCCAGTCGATCGAGACGGCCTTCCAGTTCACGTTCGCGGCACTCGAAGCGCGTTCGCACAACGATTCGGCGACGATATGGCCGATCCGCGATGTCGTACGCGGCCGTCGCTTCTTCGCCAAGGTGCGCGTCCCCGCGAATGCGATGCGCGCGCCGGCCTCGCCGCTGGTCGTCAACCCGATGCATCCGGCGATGTCGAATCCGCGCATCGAGGTGTCGGATCGCCACGTCGGCACCGATTCGCGCATGAAGCACAACTTCGCCTGCGCGCACCAGCTGTTCAGCAGGCGCGTGCCGATCCTGCTGCAGGGCGCGACCGGCACCGGCAAGGAAGCGTTCGCGAAGGCGCTGCATCGCGCCTCGGCGTGGTCGGACAAGCCCTTCGTCGCGGTCAACTGCGGTGCGATCCCCGAGCCGCTGATCGAGAGCGAGCTGTTCGGCTACACGCGTGGCGCGTTCACCGACGCCAACCGCGAAGGCCGCCCGGGAAAGATCCTGCAGTCGAGCGGCGGCACGCTGTTCCTCGACGAAATCGGCGACATGCCGCTGAGCCTGCAGACGCGCCTGCTGCGCGTGCTCGAGGAGCGCGAGATCGTGCCGCTCGGCTCCGATACGGCGCATCCGGTCGACCTGCACGTGATCAGCGCGAGCCACCACGACATTCGCCAGATGAGCCAGTCCAACGAGTTCCGCATGGACCTCTACTACCGGCTCAACGGCACCACGCTGTACCTGCCCGCGCTGCGCGACCGCGAGGACAAGGCCGAGCTCATCCACGTGATCCTGCGCGAGGAGTCGCCCGAGGACGAGATCGTGCAGATCCGTCCCGATGCGTTGCGCGCGATGCTCGAGTACCGCTGGCCCGGCAACATCCGCGAGCTGCGCAACGTGCTGCGCACGGCCGCGGCGCTGTGCACCGAGAACACGATCCGCCCCTCGAACCTGCCGCAGGAGCTGCTCGACGAGACGCAGAAGGCGTCGGCGCCGCCCGAGATCGCGGTCGCCGAACCCGTCGAAGCACTCGGTGCGCGCGCACCGCTCGACAGCGCCGAGCGCGCCGCGCTCGTGCGCGAGCTCGAACGCATGCGCTGGAACATCACACACACCGCCGAGGCGCTCGGCATCAGCCGCAACACGCTGTACCGCAAGATCCGCAAGCACGACATCCCGCTCGCCGACTGAGGCGTCGCAGGCGCGACAGCTGTCGCAGCCTGCGACACGCGCCGCAGCGGCGCGACACGTCGATGCCAGCCTGCGACATCGCCGACACCCGCAGGGTGTGCCGCGAGGGTCGCCCGCGTTACACAATTGCGCCATGTGTGGCGCGTTCCGCGGTGCCGCGCACCGCCGTGCGCCTGCGCGGCATCGCGTGCCGCCGTGGCATGCGCCTTGCTCCGTTTCCCTCCGTGTTTTCCAGAGTGATGTCCCGCATGACCCCTATCCAGACGACGAACGCCGCGCGTGGCGCGCTGGCTCTCCGCCGCCTCGCCGCCGCGTGCATCGCGGCGCTTTCCGCGCCCACCGTCGCGTTCGCCGACGAGCCCACCGACGACGGTCGCCTGCCTGCCGTCGTCGTCACCGCGACGCGCAGCGAGCAGGAAGCGTTCGACGTCGCCGCATCGATCGATGCGGTCGCGCTCGACAGCGCCGACCACGACGGCCTCGGCGTCAACGTGTCGGAGGTACTCGGCCTCGTGCCCGGCGTGCTCGCGCGCAACCGCCAGAACTACGCGCAGGACGAGCAGATCTCGATCCGCGGCTTCGGCGCACGCTCGACGTTCGGCGTACGCGGCGTGCGCCTCTACACCGACGGCATCCCGGCCTCGATGCCGGACGGTTCCGGCCAGGTCTCGCACTTCAATCTCGATTCGGCCGAGCGCATCGAAGTGCTGCGCGGGCCGTTCTCGGCGCTGTACGGCAATTCGTCGGGCGGCGTGATCCAGATCTTCACGGCCGACGGCGAGGGTCCGCCCGAGCTGCGTGCCGGCATCGTCGGCGGCCGCTACGGACAGGGGCGTGCGAGCGTCAACCTGCGCGGTGGCAACGAGCGCATCGGCTACAACGTCGACCTCAGCCATTTCGAGACCGACGGCTGGCGCGACCACAGCGCCGCCGAGCGCGATTCGTTCAACGCCAAGCTCACGGTCGACACCGGTCCGGGCCGGCTCACGCTGATCGGCAACGCGGTGTCGATCCCCGACGCGCAGGACCCGCTCGGCCTCACGCTCGCGCAGTTCCGCGACAACCCGCGCCAGGTCGCCTCGGTGGCCGAGCAGTTCAACACCCGCAAGAGCGTCGACCAGTCGCAGGCCGGCGCGATCTGGGAGCAGGCCGTCGGTGCGGGCAGCGTGCGCGTGCTCGCCTACGCGGGGCGTCGCGAGGTCGAGCAGTTCCTCGCGATCCCGGCCGGGCCGCAGAACAGCCCGCTGCATTCGGGCGGCGTGATCGATCTGGACAGCGACTACCACGGCGCCGACGCGCGCTGGAACCTCACGCAGGGCGCATTCGAGTTCACGCTCGGCGCGAATTTCGAGAACCAGGAGCAGGACCGCCTCGGCTTCCTCAACTTCATCGGCAGCGACGTCGGCATCCGTGGCGCGCTGCGCCGCGACGAGGACAACCGCGCGTTCAACTTCGACCAGTACGCACAGGCGAGCTGGCACTTCGCCGACGCGTGGTCGCTGATGGCCGGCGTGCGCCACAGCGAGATCAAGTTCCGCTCGACCGACCACTACATCACCGCGGGCAATCCCGACGACAGCGGCACGCGCAAGTACACCGCGACGACGCCCGTGGTCGGCCTGCTGTACTCGGTGACGCCGTCGGCGAACCTCTACGCGACCTGGGGCAAGGGCTTCGAGACGCCGACGTTCGCCGAGCTCGCCTACCGCAACGACGGCGGATCGGGCCTCAACTTCGAGCTCGAGCCGGCCGAAACACGCAACGCCGAACTCGGTGCGAAGCTGCGCTTCGGCGCGCGTACCGAAGCCACGGTCGCGGTGTTCCGCGCCGACACCGACGACGAGATCGCGATCGCGACGAACTCGGGCGGCCGCACGACGTTCCAGAACGTCGGCAGCGCGCGCCGCGAAGGCGTCGAGGCCTCGCTCGCGACGCGCCTCGGCGATGCCTGGACCGTGCAGCTCGCCGCGACCTGGCTCGATGCGACGTTCCGCTCGCCGTTCCTTACCTGCACGGGCACGCCGTGCACGACGCCGGCGACGCCGGTCGAGGCCGGCACGCGCATTCCGGGCGTGCCGCGGCGCAGCCTGCGGGCGGCGCTGACCTGGGGCGGCGAGTACGGCTGGCGTGTCGGCACCCAGGTCGAGGCGATGGGCGAGGTGCCGGTCAACGACATCGGCTCCGAATCGGCGCCGTCCTACACGGTGGCCGGCCTCGACGTCGGCTACGGCTTCCGACTCGAGTCGGGCAAGCTGCGCACGTTCGCGTCGGTCGACAACGTCTTCGACAAGCGCTACGTCGGCTCGGTCATCGTCAACGACGGCAACGGCCGCTATTACGAACCGGGCATGGGTCGCAGCGTGATGCTCGGCGTGCAATGGCTGTGGGGCGCGCGCTGACGCCACCCATGACATAGCGTGCCTTCGGGACGGATCTCCGGCCATCGCCTGCGAACGCCGGCGGGGCTATGCTGACCAGCCCGGCCGACCGCTGCCCCGATGATGCCTGCCGACGACAGCAACGCCCCGTGCCCGTGCGGCCGTGCCGCTGCTTACGCGGCCTGCTGCGCGCGCTGGCATGCGGGCGCGCCGGCACCCGACGCCGAAGCCCTCATGCGTTCGCGTTACACGGCGTTCGTGCTCGGCCTCGTCGACTACCTCTTCGCGACCTGGCATCCCGACCGCCGGCCGGCGACCCTCTCGCTGGATGCCGGCACCACCTGGCTCGGTCTCGACGTGCGCCGCCATGTCGCCGACGGCGACCGCGCCGAAGTCGAATTCGTCGCGCGCTTCCGCCGTGGTGGCGGCCGCGCGGTGCGCCAGCACGAGACCAGCCGGTTCGTGTGCGAGGACAGCCGCTGGTTCTACGTCGACGGCGTCGTCGCCTGAACGTGGCAGGGGGCGGCGGATTCCCGTCGCGTCCGGATACATGTATACATTCCGCCATCGCGATCGCGTAACGTACCTGAACGTACGTTGTTTCGTGATTGTCGTCGCAGTCCCCGCACGCGGTGCTGGAAACCGCCATGCAGTGGCTTGTCTATTGCTTCCTTCGAGGAAGTGTCGTGACACCGGTTACCGCTGGCAGGACGCAGGGCGGAACCACGTACAGCAAGGGGGAAGCCGACGTGGACGGGGCGGGAGACTGTCGCCGTCCCCCGGTCGCCTGTGACGCGGCGGGCAGTGAAGCGCCCACCGCGTCACACGCGACGCGTCACAGAACGACAAAATTCGAAACACCGTGACGGCGCGCCGGCGGCAACGCCGGAGAACCGTCACCAAGGAGTCCCCGCATGGCCACCTACAAGATCTGCGACATCGGATTCGCGCCGGACGCGTCCCACGCGCTGCACTCGATGTTCAAGATCATGGAAGGCCGCGCACAGGCCTCCTGGGTCCCCGCTACCCTCGACGCGGCCGACGTGCTGCTCGCCAACGTCACCGCCGATCCGCTCGCGCTGAGTGCCTGGTCGCGTTCGGGCAAGCCCGTCATCTTCGTCATCGACGAGCGTGGAAGCTTCCCGCCGGCGCCGTTCGTGCTGCGCCACCCCGTGCGCGTCATGCAGCTGCTGTCGATGCTCGACAACGTGACCGAGCACCTGCGCGAGCCGCGCCGCCAGGCCACCGTCGCCCCGGAAGGCACCTGCGCATGGCGGGTCGCCGAATCGCTGC
Source organism: Lysobacteraceae bacterium PS02065 (assembly GCA_029959555.1). Lineage (GTDB taxonomy): Bacteria > Pseudomonadota > Gammaproteobacteria > Xanthomonadales > Rhodanobacteraceae > Dokdonella. The sequence continues at coordinate 28,672 of JASCPI010000051.1, forward strand.
GAGCGGTCGCGATGCATACCGTCGAGCGTGGCTGGAACGTCGCCGAGGACGCCGAAGGTGCCCATGTCTGGGTCGGTGGCGGCCACGCGCACGCACTGCCGGCGACGCTCGCCGCGTTGCGTGAAGGGCGCCTCGCGCTCGGCACCTTCCAGCCGACCACCGACTGGCCCGCCGCCGGGGCCGAGCGTCTGCCCGTGCGCGACCTCGCCTGGTACGTCGGACTTGCCGGCGACGAAAGCCTCGCCCCCTGGCTCGACGCGGGCGCCGCGTTCCGCCTGCGCCGGTGGCCCGACTTCGGCCGCCTCGGCGCACGTGTCGAACTGCTCGAACTCGCCGCACACGCCGCGGCGCGCCCGTGCACGCCGGCGCTGCTCGCGTCGGGCTCCGGCCAACCGCTCGCGACCGTCAACCGCTTCCTCGCGGCAGCGTCGATGGCCGGCCTGCTCGTCGCCGTGCCTCGCGTCGAAGCCGTGCCGGTGGCCAGCACTGCGGCCGCACCGCCCGCGCGCGGCTGGCGCCGTTTCGTCGGCGACCTGCGCAAGCACCTCGGGCTCGTCGCATGAACGACGTCGCCGAGGGTGAATTCAAGATCGTCTTCACGGGCCCGATGGGCGCCGGCAAGACCACCGCGATCGCGGCGATCAGCGAGATCGATCCGGTCCGCACGGAGGTCGCCAACAACGACCGCATGAGCCACGAGAAGGCCTCGACGACGGTCGGCTTCGACTACGGCCGCATCACGCTGCCGGGCGGCGGCGTGGTGCGTCTCTACGGCACGCCGGGCCAGCCGCGCTTCCGTTTCATGTGGTCGATCGTCGGTCGCGGCGCGGCCGGCGCGATCGTGCTGCTCGACGCGACCCAGCCCGGCGCGCTCGTGCAGATGGACCTGTTCGTCGACGCGTTCCGGCCGCTCGTGCCCGAAGGCGCGCTCGTCGTCGGCGTCGGCCGCACGACCGAGGACGGCGCCCTCAACAGCGACACGTTCGCCTCGCGCCTCGAGGCGCGAGGCATCCTCGCGCCGGTACTGTCCGTGGACGTGCGCCGCAAGGCCGACGTCATGCTGCTCGTGCAGACGCTCGCGTGCATCCTCGAGACCCAGAACGGGAACGCCTACGCATGAATGCCGCGATGCGCCCGAGCCGTGTGCCCCGCGAGTTGGCGAGGAAATTGCTTGAAACCCTCGGCGACGTCGTCGGCGTCAAGACCGTGGTGCTGTTCACAGCGGACGGCTTCGAGGTCGCCTCGCACAGCGCGGAGGTCGGTGCACCGGCGCGCATCGCGGCGATCGGCAGCTCGCTGTCGGCGCTCGGTTCGGCGATCTCGGCCGAGGCCGGTCTCGCCGACTTCGACTGCACGACGATCCAGAGCGTCAACGGCACCATCGTGATCACGCGCGTGGAAGGACCGCACGCGATGTCGCTCGCCGTCGTGGCCGACGAGGCCGTGACGCTCGGGCAGTTGCTGTGGGCCGTGCGGCGCTGCTGTACCGCATTGGCGAAACTGATGAACGAATGACGATTGCACGCGGACGAGACCACGCGCGCGACCGCCCCGAATCCGGTGTCTCGATCCAGGAATCCTCATGTCCAACCTCAACGATAGTCTCGCCAAGCTGCTCGGCATCGACGGCGCGATGTGCACGGCGCTCGTCGACGCCAACAGCGGCATGCTGCTCGGCAAGGCCGGCAGCGGTGTCGACCTCGACCTCGCCGCGGCCGGCAACACCGAAGTCGTGCGTGCGAAGCTCAAGACGATGAAGTCGCTCGGCCTCAACGACGCGATCGAGGACATCCTCATCACGCTCGGCAAGCAGTACCACATCATCCGTCCGGTCGTGGCCAAGCCGGGCCTGTTCATCTACCTCGTGCTCGACAAGAACCGCGCCAACCTCGCGCTCGCGCGCCGCGCCGCGCAGGATGTCGAGAACGGCCTCGAGATCTGACCGTTCCGCAGGGGATGTGGCGATGGCGCGATCCCGGCGGCGTGCAGCCGCTCCGGGACCGCGTGCTCATCGTTTCCGCGGTGGCGTGCGTTCGCGCGCGTCACGCCAGACCGGCGTGCGTTCGCGTGCCTCGCGGTGGAAATCCGGACAGCGGCCGTCGCCTCGACCCGAGATTCCGCCATCGGGTGCGCAGACGCGTTCCCCCCCGGCATCGAGCAACTGGCTCGGGATGTCGCAGCAGCGCGCCGGGATGAAGTACACCACCGCGCCGCGGTAGACGTAGCGGATTACGCTGCGCGGCGGATTCGTGACCGCTGCGGCTTCGAAGACGGCGATGCGTTCGCGCAGCCACGGCGGCAGCGTCGCGACATCGGTCGGATCGCCGGCATCGGCCTGCAGCGCGACGGCCGCGATCAGGGTCGCGATCGTCAAGGGCATGGTGGTTCTCCTCGTGAAGGGCCTTCGCGGGATACGCACGATGTCCGTCCATCCTGACACCGCGTCGACGCACGGCGGCACCGCTCGCGAAAGCCTGTAGAATCCGCGCCCCTCATGATCTCCTTCCGAAACTTCGCCCTGCGGCGTGGCGAACGCCTGCTGCTGTCCGAGGTCGACCTCGCGCTCCACGCGGGTTGGCGCATCGGCGTCATCGGTCGCAACGGTTGCGGCAAATCGAGCCTGTTCGCGGCGATCCAGCGCGAGATCGAGCCCGATCGCGGCGACATCGAGCTGTCGGGCAAGCTGCGCATCGCGAGCGTCGCGCAGGAGACGCCGGGTCTGCCGGACCGCGCGATCGACTTCGTCGTCTCGGGAGACACCGAGGTGCACGCCGTGCTCGTCGCCGAGGCCGCCGCGATGGCCGCCGAGGACTGGGACGGCGTCGCCGCCGCGCATCAGAAGCTCGCCGAGATCAACGGTTACGACGCGACCGCGCGCGCAGGCAAGCTGCTGCACGGTCTCGGTTTTCCGTCGTCGACGCACGAGCGCACGGTGGCCGAGTTCTCGGGCGGCTGGCGCGGGCGCCTGAACCTCGCCAAGGCGCTCATGATGCCGAGCGACCTGCTGCTGCTCGACGAGCCGACCAACCACCTCGACCTCGACGCGGTGCTGTGGCTGGAGCAGTGGCTGCTCAAGTACCCCGGCATGCTGCTCATGATCTCGCACGACCGCGAGTTCCTCGACGGCGTCGGCACGCACATGCTGCATCTCAACGACGGCCGCGCGAAGCTCTACACGGGCGGTTACACCGATTTCGAGCGCCAGCGCGCCGAGCAGCTGCGCCAGCAGCAGATCGCGTTCGAGAAAGAGCAGGCCGAACGCGCGCACCTGCAGTCGTTCATCGATCGCTTCAAGGCGTCGGCGGCCAAGGCCAAGCAGGCGCAGTCGCGCGTCAAGCGCCTGGCCAAGCTCGCCGGCACCGAAGCGGTGCGCGCCGAGCGCCAGATCCACATCACCTTCAGCGATCCGGTCAAGCTGCCGAACTCGCTGATCCGGCTCAACCACGTCGACGCGGGTTACGGCGACCTGCGCATCCTGCGCGACGTCGGCTTCGGCCTCGAGGCCGGCGACCGCATCGGCCTGCTCGGCCCGAACGGCGCGGGCAAGTCGACGCTGGTGAAGACGCTGGTCGGTGAACTCGAGGCGATCGCCGGCGAGCGCAGTGCACATCCGGACCTCGAACTCGGCTACTTCGCCCAGCACACGGTCGAGTCGCTGCACGAAGGGCAAAGCCCTGTCGATCACCTGCGCGACATCGCGCCGGGTACGTCGATCCAGGACTTCCGCGATTACCTCGGCCGCTGGAATTTCCCGGGCAACCGCGCGTTCGAGGTCATCGACGGCTTCTCGGGCGGCGAACGCGCGCGTCTCGCCCTCGCGCTGATCGCATGGCGCAAGCCCAACGTGCTGCTGCTCGACGAGCCGACCAACCACCTCGACCTCGAGATGCGCGAAGCGCTCGCCGAAGCGCTGGCGATCTTCCCCGGTGCGATCGTCATGGTCTCGCACGACCGCCACCTGATCGGCCTGGTCTGCGAAACCTACTGGCGCGTCGCGGACGGCAAGGTCGAGCTGTTCAAGGGCGATCTCGACGAGTACGCGAGCTGGCTGCGCGCGCGCGGCAACCGCGGCGACGCCGCCAGCGCGGTCGCGGCGTCCGCAGGCTAGCCGCCGCGCGGCGTCGCGCGGTCGAACAGGCC
>JASCPI010000052.1 GCA_029959555.1 Lysobacteraceae bacterium PS02065
CGGGCGTGGATCGTGCGGGGGGCGGCGCCGGGGCCGGCGCAGCCCGGCCGCGGCGAGGGATGGCATCACGGGTTCGGCAGCTTGGCGACGTCGTACTCGAACTTGCCGGTCTTCTTGAAGTTCGCGATGCGCTTGGCATTGCGCTCTTCCATCGCGGCCAGCGACACCGACTGCTTGTTGAGCTCGGTCGGGTTGTGCTTCGGATCGTACTTCGAACCCGCGACCTTCTCGGGGTAGCCCGGCTTCGGCTCCCAGCAGTTGCCGGGCTCCTTGCACTTGGTGCCGTCGTAGGCGGACGCGGAACCCGCGAACAGGCCCGCCGCGGCGAGCACGAGCACGGAAGCGGTGATGCGCAAGGTGGTGTTCGTCTTCATCGTGGTCCTCTCTCGGTTGGACGTGGAACCTCATCGGTGCGCCGGCCCCTCGCCGACGCGCCGCGTTTCGTGATCAGGTGCACTCGGCGCCGGCGGGCACCTCGAGCGTGTCGTCCTTCGACCAGGGCTTGTAGGCCTTCTTCTCCGCATCGGTCATCCACTCGGCCTCTTCGACCTTGCCGTGGTAGATGTGGCGCACCCACGCCATGACCTGCAGCATCTCGTCGAGCGTGAGCGCGAGGTACTGCGGGCCCATCTGCGCGCGCGCGCCACCGAACACGATCGAGAACAGCCCCTCGTCGGTCTTGCCTTCCGGATACGTCCAGTAGTCGTCGGTGAGCGACGGGCCGATCTTGCCCTCGGCGTAGTGGCCGTGGCAGGCCGAACACGCCGTGAGCATGAGTTCCTCGCCCTTCTTGAGGCACGCGGGCTTGCTGTTGTACGGGTTCTTGCCGGTCTCGAGGAACTGCTTCACGCCGGGCGTGTCCTTGCCCTCGTCGCGCGCATTGGAAAGATCGAGCGCGGAGCCGTCGGTCACGTTGCGGAACGTGATCTGCGCCGTCGCACCCGTCGCGGAGAGGCCGGCCGCCAGGGCGGTCGCGGCAAGGATCATGCGTACTGCTTTCTTCATCGTCTGCCTGTCTGGGTAGTCCGTGGAACGCGTCGCGTCGGGAATGTCAGGACGCGACCGGCAGCACCGGCACGCCTTCGTCGTCGAGGATCTTGCGGATGCGCGGTGCCGCCTTGACGAGCGCCGCATTGATCTCGTCCAGCAAGGCCTGGTCGCCCTTGCGGACGGCCACGGACTGGTCGAACTGGAACGGGATCGGCTCGCCCTGCCCGGTCTCGTCGGGCGGCACGAGCTTCATCTGCAGCGGCGTGGTGGATCCCTTCACGTAGCGCGCGACCTCGGGGCCGAACGCGATGGCCGCCTCGGCGTTGCCCTGGGCGACCTCGTTGACCATGCGCGCGGGATCGACGCGGATGTACTGGTTGCGACGCGACTTGAAGTCGACCAGCGAGTAAACGTAGTTCGAGTTGTCCTCGTACTTGCCGATCTTCTTGAGCATCGCCTCGCCCGACGACGCGAAGCCCGTCGCGATCTGCTTCATCGCGGCGAGTCGCGCATCGTTCCACGCGGTCAGGTCGAGGCCGCGGTCGGAGCGCGTGACGAACACGTAGCCCGAACGGTAGTAGGGCCGCGACGTGAGAACGCGCTCGTCGCCGCTGTCCAGGCCCATGACGACGTCGCACTCGTTCTTGTCGAGCTGGTCGCGAACGAGGTAGATCGCCGCGCGCGGCGACCACACGAACGTGGCCTTGCGGCCCATCGCTTCGGCGATCGCCTCGGCGATGCGATTCTCGAAGCCGCTGCCGTCCTTGTACGAGTACGGCGCCTCGATTTCCGATGCGCAGATGCGCAGCGACTTGTCCGGCTGCGCGGCGGCGACCGGGGCGAACAGCGCGGCGGCCGCGAGCGCGACGCGGCGCAGCGTGGTGGAAAGGTTTCGAACGGTCATCGTGGTGTCCATGGCATGGCGTGGAGAACGCGGGGCGCCACGCGGCGCCCCGCGCGTGGCATCACTTGCTCGCGTACTCGCCGATCTTCAGGTCGTCGTACGGGCCTTTGCCGTCGAGCGAGAACACCATGACGCCGCCGCCCATCTGCGTGTAGTTGGCGAGCTTCTTGAACGCGCCGACCGCACCGAGGCCCGCGGTGGGATCCTCGAGATCCTGCACGAGACCGATGCCCGGCCAACCGCCGACGCCGTAGAAGATCGCGACGTACTGCGTGCCCTTGTGCGTGTAGGTCATCGGGTGACCGATCACGCCGGACGGCAGCTTGAACTTCCAGAGCAGGTCGCCCGTGTCGGCGTTGCGCGCCTTGATGAAGCCGTCGAGCGTGCCGTAGAACACGAGGTTGCCGGCCGTGGCGAGCGTGCCGCCCCACACCGCGAAGCGCTCCATGTGCTCCCACTTGTACTCGCCGGTGATCGAGTTGTAGGCCTTGATCTGGCCGAGACCCTCGTAGTTCTGGCGATCGCCCTTCGGGCCCGGGTACATGTTGAGCGTGGCGCCGACGAAGAACTGGCCCGCGCGGTACGGCAGCATGAACGGTTCCCAGTCCATGCAGATGTGGTTGATGCCGAGGAAGAACAGCTGCTTGTTCGGGTCGTACGAGTCGTGGCCCTGGTTGTGGTAACCCATCGCCGACGGGCAGATGTCGCGACCGTTGTGGTCCATCTTCGTGGCGAACTCGGGATCACGCACGGGCAGGCCCGTCTTGAGGTCGACGTGCTTGACCCAGTTGACCGTGTCGTCGAGCTTGTCGGCCGAGACGAGGTCGCCGTTCTCGCGGTCGAGCGTGTAGATGATGCCGTTGCGGTCAGGGTGCGTGAGCAGCTTGCGCTTCTTGCCGGCCTTGTCGGTCTGCTCCGACAGCATCATCACGTTGACGCCGGCGTAGTCCCACTCGTCGTGCGGCGTCTTCTGGTAGCCGAACTTGGCCATGCCGTCGTCGACGTTGCGACCCCAGATCGTCATCGTCCACTTGTTGTCGCCGGGACGCATGGTCTCGTTCCACGGCGCGGGATTGCCGCTGCCGAAGTAGATGAGGTTGGTCGCCGGATCGAAGGCGTACCAGCCCCAGTTGGTGCCGCCGCCGATCTTCCAGGCGTCGCCTTCCCAGGTCTTGAGGCCGAGGCCGAACTGGCCGTAGTGCGGATTGTCCTTGTTGAAATCCTTGGCGAGGCGCAGGTCGTCGTCGCTGCCGGTCGCGAACGCGCGCCACTTCTGCTCGCCGGTCTTGACGTCGTATGCGGTGAGATAACCACGCACGCCGAGCTCGGCGCCCGACGAACCGACGATGACGAGATCCTTCACGACGTACGGCGCGATCGTGAGCGTCGAGCCGACGCGGATGTCGGAGTTCTCGAGCTTCCAGTACACCGCGCCGGTCTCGGCGTTGAGCGCGACGATGTGGCCGTCGAGCTGGGTCTTGAAGACCAGCGCCGGCACCTTGCCGTCACCGGGCCAGTAGGCGAGGCCGCGGTTGACGACGTCGCAGCACGCGACCGCGCGCGCCGCGGCGTTCTGCTTGGGCTTGTCCTGCCACAGGATGCGCGTCGGGTTGTCGAGGTCGAGCGCGAACGTCGAGTTCGGGAACGGCGAGTGGATGTACATCTTGCCGTTGACGACGATCGGCGTGCCTTCGTGGCCGTTGAGCACGCCGGTCGAGAACGTCCACGCGGGACGCAGCTGCTTGACGTTCTTGTCGTTGATCTGGGTGGCTTTGCTGAAGTTGTTCGCGTTGTAGTTCTTGCCGGTCATCACCCAGTTCTCTTCGCTCTGCGAGAGCTGGACCAGCTTGTCGTTCGCGATCGCGAGCGACGCCATCACGGACGTCGCGAGGACCGATGCGCCAAGGACGATTCGCCTCATTGCCCCTTCTCCTGTTTCCCGGTTGTTGTTGCCGTGCTGCACAAGCACCGTGCGTTGCGAGCTGCCGTGCAAGGACGGTTCGAGCCTTGCGACTGCGACCAACAGGAAGAGCAGGAAGCGGGCCAGCACGCGATACGGGACGCGATCGCGAACGTGCTTCGTGAACGCACAACACTTCGTCGGACGACGCGGGAAAAATTCCTGCATGGGCGTCGCTGTTGCGCGTCGTGCAGGCACGACGCTTTCGCGTGACACGAATGCTCCAGAAGCGAAACACGCGGAGCAGCGCGAGCGACGCATGCATGCGAGCGCATGCGTCGCGAATGAACCCCTGCACACCGCGATGACGGAGAAATGTGCGCCTCCACGATGCGCCGCAGAAGGAACTCTTCCCGATGTGCACGACGTCTTCTTCCCGATCTCGCGCGATCACGCGACGACTCGGATGAGCTCCCGCGCATCGCGCACGCCGTCGCGCATTCCAGCGAACGCGCACGCGCGCGAGGCCTGTGCGACGCGGCGGCTCGCGCGTCACCACCCGCCCTGCCCGGTGCGACATCGCGCCGGGTGCGGCGCGATGACCATGCCAGCGCTGGAGCACCTGCCCCGGGACAACTGTCGCGGAACGGTTACGGTGGCGCCGCCGATGTTGCAACGCACACGCCGGAATCTTCCCTATCCCATTGACAGGAAAGGCCTTTGAGGTGTCCACCGCAGTTGGCACGGCCAGTGCTAAATACTGTGCGCTGCCGGCGCCGTTCCGGGCCTGCAACCGTACACATCACCATCTGGAGCACGAAAACGCATGAAGACCAGAGCTGCAGTCGCCTGGGAAGCCGGCAAGCCGTTGTCGATCGAGGAAGTCGACCTCGCGGGACCGAAGGCCGGCGAAGTCCTCGTCCGCATCGTCGCCACGGGCGTCTGCCACACCGACGCGTTCACGCTGTCGGGTTCCGATCCGGAAGGCCTGTTCCCGGCGATCCTCGGCCACGAAGGCGGCGGCATCGTCGAGGAGATCGGTCCCGGCGTGACGAGCGTCAAGCCCGGCGACCATGTGATCCCGCTGTACACGCCCGAATGCGGCGCGTGCAAGTTCTGCCTCTCGGGCAAGACCAACCTGTGCCAGGCGATCCGCGTGACGCAGGGCAAGGGCCTCATGCCGGACGGCACGTCGCGCTTCTCGCTCAACGGCAAGCCGATCCTGCACTACATGGGCTGCAGCACGTTCTCCGAGTACACGGTGCTGCCCGAGATCGCGCTGGCCAAGATCAGTCCGGCTGCTCCGCTCGAGAAGGTCTGCCTGCTCGGCTGCGGCGTCACCACGGGCATCGGCGCGGTGCTCAACACGGCCAAGGTCACGCCGGGCTCGACCGTCGCCGTGTTCGGACTCGGCGGCATCGGCATGTCGGTGATCCAGGGCGCGGTCATGGCCAAGGCCAGCCGCATCCTCGCCGTCGACATGAACCCCGACAAGTTCGAGATGGCGAAGATGCTCGGCGCCACCGACTTCATCAATCCGAAGGACTATCCGGACACGCCGATCCAGCAGGTCATCGTCGACCTCACCGACGGCGGCGTCGACTACTCGTTCGAGTGCATCGGCAACGTCAAGGTCATGCGCTCGGCGCTCGAGTGCTGCCACAAGGGCTGGGGCGAGTCGATCATCATCGGCGTCGCCGGCGCGGGCCAGGAGATCTCGACGCGCCCGTTCCAGCTCGTCACCGGCCGCGTCTGGCGCGGCTCGGCGTTCGGCGGCGTCAAGGGCCGCTCGCAGCTGCCGGGCTACGTCGACCGCTACATGGCCGGCGAATTCAAGATCGACGAGTTCGTCACCGAAGTCCTCCCGCTCGAGCAGATCAACCACGCCTTCGACCTCATGCACGAGGGCAAGGTGATCCGCTCCGTCATCAAGTTCTGAGCGTTTCCGGCCGGCCTCGCGACGGCAACACACCGGCCGTCGCGCGTCGCGGCATGGCGACTGTTTTCCACCTGCAATCCGAAGGAGATTCCCCATGGCAAATCCCGTCATTTCCGGCGACGGCGTCGTCTCCCACGTCTTCATGGGCGCGGCGGACGTGGCCAAGTCCGCGGCGTTCTACGACGCGGCGCTCGGTGCCCTCGGCATCAAGAACCTCGGCCCGTTCGGCAACGGCTGGATCCTCTACGGCCGCGACAAGCCGGCCTTCATCATCGCCAAGCCGGGCAACGGCGAAGCGCCGTCGAGCAACGGCGTGACGATCGGCTTCGCCGCGTCGAGCACGGCCGAAGTCGATGCGTTCCACGCCGCGGGTCTCGCCGCCGGCGGCACCGACGAAGGCAAGCCGGGTCCGCGCGGCCACCTGCCGGGCGCCTACGCGGCGTACCTGCGTGATCCGTCCGGCAACAAGGTCTGCACGTACACGTTCGTCTGATGCCATGTCGGCCCGCGCGCGCCGGGAGGTTTCCCGGCATGCGCGGGCCATGATCACGCCGCAGGACCCGTCCCGCACCCGCGGGACGGGTTTTCTCGGCAACGCGGCCGGGAAAACCTCCCGGCACACGCAGGGAAGGAGCATGATCCCTTCCAGGCGCTTCAGCCATGTTCCGGACCGTGCACGCCACTCGACCCATCGCCCGTGATGATCGACGCCTGACCCGAACACAGCACGAAACGGAAATACACCGGGAATTTTTCCCGACGCATCGCAGCACACACGCCCCCGGCTTTCGTCCGGTTGTCGCGTGCGGCCGCGCTTCGCACAATCGCGCTCCCTCCGAACGTTCTCCCGGGAGCCGCGCATGTCCGCCATGAAGATCGCGATCGCCGACGACCACGCCGTCGTGCGTGCCGGCTACCGCCGCCTGCTCGAGCTCGAGGACGGTCTCGAGGTCGTGGCCGAGTTCGGCGACGGCGACAGCGCGAGCCAGTGGCTGGCCGCACACCACGCCGACATGCTGATCCTCGACCTGTCGATGCCGGGCCGCGGCGGCATGGAGACGCTGCAGCGCCTGCACGCACGTTCGCCGGAGCTGCACATCCTCGTCTTCACGATGCACGAGAGCCCCGCGCTCGCCGCGCAGGCGATGCGCCTCGGCGCGCGCGGCTACCTGACCAAGAGCAGCCCGCCCGAAGCGCTCGTGGACGCGGTGCGCAGCATCGCCGCAGGCGAGCGGCCGGTGTCGGAGGACCTCGAGGAAGGCATGAAGCAGAAGGTGCGCCGTACGCCGTTGCCGCACCTGTCGCTGTCACCGCGCGAACTCGACATCTTCCTCATGCTCGCCCAGGGCGCGAGCGTCGAGGCGATCGCCGAACAGCGTCGCATGAGTTTCAAGACCGCTGCCAACTACCAGACCGCGATCCGCAAGAAGACCGGCCTCGGCAGCGCCCTCGACATGAACCGTTACGCGGTGGCCCATGGCCTCTTGCAGACGACGAGCGACGGACGCACGAACTGACCGTTCCCCCTCACCCCGACACCCCGCCGGGCCGCGCGAAGCGCGCGACGAGGCGGAGGCCGGGACGCCCGGCGTCGTCGCGTGCCGCGTCGATCGCGATCTCGCCCTGGTGTGCCCATGCGCGCTCGCTGATACCGGCCAGCCCATTGCCGCGATGCATCGCGCGCGTCGCCGAATCGAGGCCGACGCCGTCGTCCTCGACGCTCCATGCGACCGTGCCGTCGGCCTCGACGGCGATGCGCACGTCGACGCGCGTCGCCGCGGCATGGCGCATCGCATTGGTCAGCGCTTCCTGGGTCATGCGGTAGAGCGCGAGCGCGAAGTCGTCGTCGAACGTGTCGAGCGCGGCATCGAGATGGAGCTCGACGCGCGCGCCTTCACCGGGACGCTCGTTCCAGCTGCGGGCGAGATCCTCGAGCAGGCGACGCAACGGCACGGCCTCGCCCTCGACACGCGGATCCTGCGGACGCAGTTCGCGCAGCAGGTCGCGCACGTCCTCGTGGACGCGCCGGCAGTGGTCGGCGAAACCGCGCACGACGGCCTGCACGTCGGGACGCTCGCCGACCTGCTGAGCCAGCCACGCCGCGTCGGCGCGCATGGCGGTGAGCACCTGACCGAACTCGTCGTGCAGCTCGCGCGCGATGCGCGCACGCTCGTCCTCCTGCAGCGTGAGCAGCTTGAGGCTCAGCGTGCGGCGCACGTTCTGCGCCTCGTCGAGCGCACCGGCCATGTGGTTGAGCGACTGGCCGACCGCGTCGAGCTCGCGCATCGACAAGGCCGGCACGCGCCACGCGTAGTCGGCGCGCTGGTAATGCCCGATCGCGACGTGGATGGGCTGCAGCGGCGCGAGCGCACGCCGCAGTGCCCAGTAGATCGCGGCGAGCGTGAGCACGCCGTAGCCGAACAGCATGACCAGCAGGCTCGCGGTGTCTTCGAAGGCCTCGTCCTGCTCGCTGACCGGATTGAGCATGAAGGTCGCGACGAAGCGCACGCCTTCGTCGCGGCGAATCACCCATGTCGTCGCCTGGCCTTCGCCGGGCTCGGTGGGAAGCATCGCGACGAAGGCACGCTCGACGAGCGACAGCGGCTCCGGTGGTGCCGGCGAGACGACCTCGCGGCCGGCGACGTCGGCGACGCGCAGCTGCAGGTGGCGCATGCGCCCCGAGCCCGCGATCTCGCGCAACGCGGCAAGGTGGCCGTCGAGCGTGTCGATGTCGTCCTCCTGCAGCGCGCTGAGCAGTTCGAACGCACGCACGACCTCGGCCGCGCCGCGCCCCTCGTGCTCGACGTCGAACTGCGCACGCCACATCGCGAACACGAACGCACCGAGGAACATCGCCGCGGAGACCGCGGCGATCCGACCCATCAGAAACCGTGACATGTCCATCGGAGTTTTCGCACGTCCACCGAGCAGGAAGTTTTCCCGATCCACCACGCGCCGCCACGACAACGGTTCGCGATGCACCCCATCGACGACCGGACAACCAAGGGAGAAGGGTCCATGACCGTCCGCAGCACAGCGTTCCGCCATCGCCGCAAGCCCGCTTCGATCAGGCCTTCGGCGTTCGTCCTGGCGACATTCTGCATGATGGAGATGCCCTCCTCACGCGCCGAGACCGAGCGTCGCGAGGAGGAGGACGCGGTCACGCTGCCGCTGATCGACGTGCGCGAGATCCTGCCGCACCAGCCCGAGGACGCGCCCGGCGCGACCGGCATCCTCACCGCCGAGGAGATCGACAAGCTGCTGCCGTACACCGTGCACGACGCGCTCGACTTCATCCCCGGCGTGCACACGCAGGACGACGATGTCTTCGCGCGGCGCTCGGGCATCGGCATCCGCGGTGCGCCTTCGCGTCGCTCGCGCAAGGTGCTCATGCTCGAGGACGGCACGCCGATCAACGCCTCGACCTACCTCGACTCGAGCACCCACTACACGCCGCCGATGGAACGCCTCGAGCGCATCGACGTGCTCAAGGGCAACGGCCAGATCCTGCACGGCCCGCTCAACAACCACGGCATCGTCAACTTCCGCAACAAGGCACCGACCGCAACGCCCGAGACGACCGCCGAGTTCGCATTCGGCAACCACGCGACCTCGAAGCAGCACGTCATGCATCGTCGAACCGACGGCGATCTCGGCAGCGTGCTGTCGTACACGCACCTCAAGGGTGACGGCGTGTTCGACGTCGAGGACACCGAGTACCACGACCTCTACGCGGGCTTCGACTACCGCCTCGACGACCGCCAGGACCTGCACGTCTCGCTGACGTACCTGCGCGAGCGTTCGCACTACGACGAGAGCAATCTCACGCCGCAGGAGTACGCGATCGACCCGTTCCGCAAGCGTGGCCGCTTCGGCCAGGAATACGACACGATCGCGGTGAACTACGCCAAGCTCGATCTCGTCCACAACATCGACCTCTCGTCGCAGTGGCGTTCGTCGACGAAGTTCTTCGCCACCGACCTCGATCGTCCGCGCTTCACGGTCGATCCCGGCGAGTACCTCGTCGGCGCGCTGCCCGACCTCGTGCTCGACGACGGCGACGGCACGTTCGTGCCGGGTGCGGACGGCAACGGGCAGATGATCAGCCGCGACCGCCACTACCGCACGTTCGGCCTCGAGAACCGCATGGAAGTCGGCGGCATCACGATCGGCTCGGTCGACCACACGCTGCAATGGGGAGCGCGCGTCGAACGCCACCTGTTCCTCGACAAGCGCACCGAGGGCGAGGTCGGCGAGATCCTCGACGAGGGCAACCGCGGCGAGACCACGCGCAAGGAACCGTACCAGTCGTCGGCCGTGTCGCTGTTCGTGCAGGACGTCATGCGATTCGGCGACTGGACCTTCACGCCGGGCCTGCGCGCCGAGCGCTACACGCAGCGTCGCCAGCGCACGTTCCCGACGCGCGAGGCGCGCGAGGAGTACGAGAAGACGATCGCCCTGCCCGGCATCAGCCTGCTCTACGACGGCTGGCGCGACACCCACGTGTTCGCGAGCGTGCAGCGCGGCTACACGCCCGCGACCGCGCGCGGTAGCGACTTCCCGCTCGTGCCCGAGATCGGCGTCAACAGCCAGATCGGCCTGCGCTCGAACGTCGGCGCCGGTCTCGCCGTCGAGGCCGCGGTGTTCCACAACAAGCTGCGCGACACCCTCGTGCAACTGCCCTTCATCGACCCGGCCAGCGGCGAGGACCTCTTCATCAACGCCGCCGATTCCAAGGCCACCGGCATCGACCTCGGCGTGCGCCTGGATTCGTCGGCGTTCACCGGTTCGGCGCTCAACGTCTACGGCCTGCTCGCCTACAGCTACACCGACGCCGTGTTCACCCAGGGCGCGAGCAAGGGCAACCGCGTGCCCGAGGTGCCGATGCATTCGGGCAGCCTCACGCTCGGTCTCGAGCACGACAAGGGTTGGCACGTCAGCGCGACGGTCACGCGCCAGGGCGAATTCTTCACCGATCCCGCGAACACACGCGATCCGATCCTCGCCAACGAGGACGGCGAGCCGCTCGGACCCGAGGACGTGATCGACCTGCGCGAACCGATCGTGCTCGGCCTCGTGCCGGGCCGCACGCTGCTGTCGGCGCGCGCGAGCTGGGCGATTCCGAACACGAAGGCCACGTTGTGGGTGCAGGGCCGCAACCTCACCGACAAGCGCTACATCTCCGATTACGCCAACGGCCTGCGCCCCGGCGCCGAACGCACGGTGATCGGCGGCGTGACGCTGCGTTTCCAGTAGTCCGGTTCCACGCCGCGGCGGGCGACCGCCGCGGCGACACGCATCACGACAAGGGATCGCACCGCCCCGGTGACGACCCGCCAATGAAGAAGGGAGAGCAGCATGTCCACCCGCCACACCCCGATCCGTCACGACGCTTCACGGCCACGCCCGCGCGCGATCACGCTCGCCGTGCTCGGCGCGCTCGCCGCGTCGGCCGTCGCGCAGGCACAGCCCGCGCTGCCTTCCGACGGCGACGAGCTGCCCGCCGTCACCGTCATCGGCATCACGCCGCTGCCCGGTGCCGCACTCGACAAGGACCAGATCGCCGCGCCCGTGCAGATCGCCACCGGCGAGGAGATCGCGCGCAGCAACGCGATCGACCTCACCGCCTACATGAACCGCGCGCTCGGCAGCGTCTACGTCAACGACATCCAGAACAACCCGCTGCAGCCCGACATCAACTACCGCGGCTACACGGCCTCGCCGCTGCTCGGCACGCCGCAAGGCCTGTCCGTGTACCTCGACGGCGTGCGCCTCAACCAGCCGTTCGGCGACGTGGTCAGCTGGGACCTGATCCCGCGTGCGGCGATCACCTCGATGGCGCTGATGCCCGGATCGAACCCGCTGTTCGGCCTCAACACGCTCGGCGGTGCCTTGTCGATCCGCACCAAGGATGGCTTCAGCGCACCGGGTGCCGCGATCCAGCTCGGCTACGGTTCCGATTCGCGTCGCGCCGCCGAGTTCGAGATCGGCGGCCATGCCGACAGCGGCGTGCACGGGTACCTCACCGGCAACCAGCTCGAGGACGACGGCTGGCGCGACGATTCGCCGACCGACGCGAAGCAGCTGTTCGGCAAGATCGGCTGGCGCAACGACACCACCGACATTTCGCTGACCGGCGCCTGGGCCGACACCGACCTCACCGGAAACGGCCTGCAGGAACAGCGCTTCCTCGAGCGCGACTACGCGAGCGTCTACACCAAGCCCGACAACACGACCAACCGCTCGGACTTCCTCAACCTGTCCGCGACCCACCGCTTCAACGAGACGCTGTCGTTCTCGGGCAATGCCTGGTGGCGCCGCATCGAGACGACGACGTACAACGGCGACATCAACGAGGAGGCGCTCGAGGAGAACGTCTACCAGCCCAGCGCGGCCGAGCGCGAAGCCCTCGCGGCTGCCGGTTACACGGGTTTCCCCGTCAGCGGCGAGACCGCCGCGAATACACCGTTCCCGTACTGGCGCTGCATCGCCAACGTGCTGCTCAACGACGAGCCGAACGAGAAGTGCAACGGCCTCATCAACCGCACCGCGACGAACCAGATCGATCGTGGGGTCTCGGGCCAGTTCACGCTCGACGGCAGCCTCGGCGATCGTCGCAACGTACTCGTGTTCGGCGCGTCCGCCAATGCGAGTCATTCTCGTTTCCGACAGACGTCGCAGTTCGGCTACCTCTCGCCCGATCGTGGCGTGGTCGGCGTCGACGGCCCCGGCGCGTTCGCCGACGGCACGCAGGAGTCGGAGAACGCGTTCGACGCGCGCGTCGACCTCGGCGGCCGCACGCGCACGTGGAGCGTCTTCGCGAGCGACACGATCGAGCTCGCGCCGGCGCTCGCGCTGACCGTGTCGGGTCGCTACGACCACACGCGCGTGAAGAACCGCGATGCGATCACGCCCGGAGGCGAACCCGGCTCGCTCGACGGCGACCACACGTTCGACCGCTTCAATCCCGCCGTCGGCCTCACGTTCGCGCCGTCGGAGGCGTGGAGTGCCTACCTCGGCTACAACGAGGGCAGCCGCGCGCCGTCGGCGATCGAACTCGGCTGTGCCGATCCCGAGAACCCGTGCCGCCTGCCGAACTCGATGGCCGGTGATCCGCCGCTCGAACAGGTCGTGACCAAGACGATCGAAGCCGGCCTGCGTGGCGATGCGGGCGGCTTCGCGTGGAACGCGGGCGTGTTCCGCGCCGACAACCACGACGACATCATGTTCGTGTCCGACGAGCAGGCCGGTTTCGGCTACTTCCGCAACTTCGGCGAGACGCGCCGCCAGGGCGTCGAGCTCGGTGCCTCGACGCAACTCGGTGCATTCCGCCTCGGCGCGAACTACACCTACCTCGACGCGACCTACCGCAGCGAGGAGGAGGTCAACGGCGAAGGCAACAGCTCCAACGAGGAAGGCAACGGCTTTGAAGGCGCGATCGAGATCGAACCGGGCGACCGCATCCCGCTCGTGCCGCGCCACCTGTTCAAGGCCTCGGTGCAGTGGGACGTGACCGAACGCTTCACGCTCGATGCCGACATGATCGCGCTCTCGGGCGTGTACGCGCGCGGCAACGAAAACAACCGGCACGAACCCGACGGCCTCTACTACCTCGGCAAGGGCAAGACCGGCGGCTACGCGGTGACCAACCTCGGCGCGAGCTTCCGCCCGACACCGTCGCTGACCGTGTTCGCGCAGGTCAACAACGTGTTCGACCGCCAGTACTACACCGCGGCGCAACTGGCCGCGACCGGCTTCACCGACGACGGCAGCTTCATCGCACGCCCGTTCGCGACGCCGGTCATCGACGGCGAGCGTCCGCTGCGCCACGCGACGTTCTACGCACCGGGCGCACCACGCGCGTTCTGGGTCGGCGTGCGCTACGCGTTCTACTGAGCACCACGGCCCGCCTCCGCGAGGGGGCGGGCTTTTCGCAACACGCCACGACGCCGCATGCATTCA
Organism: Lysobacteraceae bacterium PS02065; assembly: GCA_029959555.1. Classification (GTDB taxonomy): domain Bacteria; phylum Pseudomonadota; class Gammaproteobacteria; order Xanthomonadales; family Rhodanobacteraceae; genus Dokdonella. The sequence continues at coordinate 13,696 of JASCPI010000052.1, forward strand.
CCACTCGGGCATCGCGTAGGGCGGAACCGCCGCAGGCGATTCCGCCGTGCACGGCGACAGGGGGCATGGTGAGAACGTGGCATGCCATGGCATCACGCCCGTCCCGGCGGCATAACGTTTTTCGCAAGGAGCGTCGATAAGCACCGGCGCATGAACCTCCGCGAGCGGCTCGCGACTCGTGCGGGCGTATCGTTCTCCACGGCGGAATCCGCTGCGCGGGTTCCGCCCTACCCGTGCCTCGGCGCGTACGGCGGAACCGCCACAGGCGATTCCGCCGTGCCCGGTGACGCCGTCGCACGCCATGGCATCACGAACCTCCCTGGGCAAGACGTTTCTCGCGGCGGATTTGCGTGAAGCACCAACGCGTAAACCTCCGCGAGCGGCTCGCGACTCGTGCGGGCGTATCGTTCTCCACGGCGGAATCCGCTGCGCGGGTTCCGCCCTACCCGTGCACTCGGCGCGTAGGGCGGAACCGCCGCAGGCGATTCCGCCCTGCACGACGACATCCGCCGCATGCCGCGGCTCCGCGGAAATGCGCAGGGCATGACGTCCTTCGTGAAACGTTCACGTGATGCGCCGACGCCCACTTTCACCCACGGTGCGTGACTCATGGCGCACGAACGTTGCCTCACGCGCCGCGGTGCTTGCCCTTCCACGGTGCGTAGAACGCGCGGATGCGCGCGACGTCGGCGTCGACGTCGGCGGTGGTCTCGAACACGGGGCCGAAGCCGATCGTACGTTCGGGATAGTGGAAATACACCGCCATGATCGGCACGTCGGCCGCGCGTGCGATGTGCCAGAAGCCGGTCTTCCATTTGTCGACACGGCGGCGCGTGCCCTCGGGCGCGATCGCGAGCCACAGCTGCGGCTGCTCGGCGAAGCGCGCGACCATCTGGTCGACGAGGCCGTGCGTCGCGCTGCGCTCGATCGGGATGCCGCCGAGCCGGCGCAGCAACCAGCCGAGCGGCCCGACGAACAGCTCGCGCTTGGCCATGAACGAGACGCGCGCACCGATCGCGACCTTGACCAGCAGACCCCATACGCCGTCCCACCACGAGGAGTGCGGCGCACCGACGAGAACGAGCCTGGATATATCGGGATACTCGCCGACGAAGCGCCAGCCGCAGCGTTCGAGCACCCAGCGCGCGAGGCGTCGCCACGCGTTCTGCGGGTACTGCGGCATGGACGGCGGCAGCGGACGGTGCAGCAGGTCGTTGCTCAATCGCCACTCCAGTCGCGCGAGCCGCGGCCCTGCTTGATCGTCGCGCGCTTCTTCTTGCCGGTGATGCGACGTTCCTGCGAGGCACGCGACGGCTTCGTCGCGACACGCTTCTTCGGCACGACGAGCGCAGCACGGATCACCTCGGCGAGGCGCGCCTGCGCGTCGTCGCGGTTCTTGGCCTGGTCGCGGAAGCGGCTCGCCTGGATGACGAGCACGCCTTCGTCGGTGAGGCGGCGATCGCGACGCGCGAGCAGGCGTTCGCGCAAGGCCTCGGGCAGCGACGGCGAGCGCGCGACGTCGAAGCGCAGTTCGACCGCGCTGGCGACCTTGTTGACGTTCTGGCCGCCGGGTCCCGACGCGCGCACGAAGCGCTCGACGAGTTCGTCGTCGGGGATCGACAGCTGGGAGTTGATCTCGAGCATGCGCGGATTCTAGCGGTGCGGCGCGCCGACTCCACGCTGCCGTGCGGCATGGCGACCCGAGCGGGGATACGGACGCCATCCATCGGCGCGAGCGTTGCGCGGGCGAGTCAGGCTGCGGTGGTCTCCGCCGAGACGTCGTCACCGTGGCGTGGCACGCCCTCGAGCGTCCACTCGAATCGCTGCAGCAGGCCTGCGAACTCGGCATCGAGCGGCGCCGACACCTCGACGCGCTCGCCCGTCACCGGATGGGCGAACGCGAGTCGCCACGCGTGCAGCAGCAGACGGTGCACGCCGTAGTACTGCTTGTAGAGGCGGTTGTGCTCGGTGCGACCGTGGCTGGTGTCGCCGACCAGCGGATGACGCGCGTGGGCGAAGTGACGGCGGATCTGCCGGTAGCGCCCGGTCTCGGGCGACACCTCGACGAGCGCGTAGCGCTGCTGCGGGTAGCGGTTGATCGCGATCGGCACCTCGATCGTGTGCAGGCGGCGCCAGCGCGTCAGCGCGGGCTTGCGCTCACCGTCCTCGCGCACGCCGGGCAGCGGGTAGTCGATTTCGCCGGTCTCGTCCGGCCAGCCGCGGCAGACCGCGAGGTAGGTCTTCTCGACATCGCGCGCCATGAACTGGCGCCCGAGTACGCCGGCGACCTCGGCATTGCGGCCGATCAGCACGACACCGCTGGTCGCGCGATCGAGGCGGTGGATCAGGTGCAGGGCACCGGGAACCTGCTCGCGCACCACGTCGATGAGGTAGGCGTCGTCGCAGGCGACCATGCGGCTGCGGTGCACGGGCATGCCGGCGGGCTTGTCGACGACGACGAGATGCTCGTCCTGGAACAGGATCATCGGAGGTTTCCGTGTCAGCGCGTGCGCGCGGCGGCGACGAAGGCGACGAAGGCGATGCCGGCGGCAGCGAGCGCGGTGACGGACGCACCGCCCCAGCGCGGCAGCTGCGTGTCGAACACCTGCAGCAGCGCCGCGGCGATCGCCGCGGCCGCGCCGAGCACGAGCCAGGTCGCGAGGCGCTGGCTCGTGCGTGAGCGCGCCTCGAGCCGCGCGAGGTCGTCGGAACGGATGCGCAGTTCGCCACGCCCGGTGGTCTGCTGCTCGAGCCAGTCGTGCACGAGCTGCGGCATGTCGGGCGCGACCGCGAGCCACTCCGGCAGGCGCCGACGCAGTTTCTTCAGCATCGCCTTCGGACCACGGCGCGCCCACCAGATCTTCTCGAGCACGGGGCGTGCGGTCGCCCAGATGTCGATGCGCGGGTGCAGCAGGCGGCCGACGCCCTCGATGTTGAGCAGGGTCTTCTGCAGCAGGATCAGCTGCGGCTGCAGCGTGAGCTGGTAGCGACGCGCGGTCTGGAACAGCTTGACCACGACCTCGGCCAGCGAGATCTCGCTGAGCGGCCGCGTGAAGTACGGCTCGCACACGGCGCGCACGGCCGACTCGAGCTCGTCGGTGCGCACGTTGGCCGGCATCCAGCCCGCGCGCAGGTGCAGCTCGGCGATGCGCTTGTAGTCCTGGTGGAACAGCGCGAGGAAATTCTCGGCGAGCCAGAACTGGTCCTGCTCGGACAGCGAGCCCATGATGCCGAAGTCGAGCGCGATGAAGCGCGGGTTCTCGCGGCGCGTCGCATCGACCCAGATGTTGCCGGCGTGCGCATCGGCGTGGAAGAAGTTGTCGCGGAACACCTGCGTGTAGAACAGCTGCACGCCTTTCTCGGCGAGGCGCACGCGGTCGATGCCGGCCGCGTCGAGCGCGGCGAGGTCGTCGACCGGGATGCCGTGCACGCGCTCGAGCGTGAGCACTTCGGCGGTCGTGTGCGACCAGTGCACCTCGGGCACGTAGAGGTCGTCGGAGCCGAGGAAATTGCGTCGCAGCAGGCTCGCATTGGCGCCCTCGCGCTGCAGGTCGAGCTCGTTGAGCAGCGTACCCTCGACCTCGGCGACGACGTCGAGCGGGCGGATCTTGTCGGCGTTCGGATGCACGCGTGCGGCGAGTTCGCCGAGCGCACGCAGCAGGCCGACATCGCGCGCGATGCGCGCACGGATGTCGGGACGCAACACCTTGACGACCACCTCGCGTCCGTCGGGCAGCGTCGCGGCATGGACCTGCGCGATCGAGGCCGAGGCGAGCGGCTCGTCGTCGAAGCGCGCGTAGCGCTGCTCGATCGATGCGCCGAGCGCGCGCTCGACCGCGGCGCGCGCGAGCGCTCCCGGGAACGGCGCGACGCGATCCTGCAGGCGCGTGAGCTCGTCGGCGATGTCGGGCGGCAGCAGGTCGCGGCGCGTCGACAGGATCTGTCCGAACTTCACGAAGATCGGGCCGAGCTCGGTCAACGCGAGCACGAGCCGCGCGCCGCGCGGCAGCGCCGCGACCTCACGCGCCGGACCCGGCAGCACGAGGCGCGCCCAGCGCAGCGCGCGCACGCGGCGCGCATCGTCGAGGACGTCGTCGAGGCGGTAGCGCACCGCGACCGCGAGGATGCGCAGGAGGCGCGGCAGCACGCGCAACGCGATCATCGGCGGGCCTGCAGGCGGCGCACGCGCGCCTCGAGGCGGTCGCCGCGCTCGCGCACGGCGTCGACGTCGTCGAGGAACGCGTCCATCTCGCCTCGTGCGACGAGGTCGCGGCTCTCCTCGACGAGATAATCCGCGCCGTCGCGCACGAGGCCGACGGCGCCGTCGCGCACGAAGGCGAGACCGCGTCGCACGCCGCGTGCGACCTGCACGCCGGCGACGTCACCGAACACGCGCGCGAACGCTTCGTCGACATCGGGTTCGAAGCGCGTCGCGAGGCGCTCGAGGCGGCGCGCGAGGTCGGCGTCGCCGGCGATCTCGATGCGGCCCGGCAACACCGCGTCGGCGTCGCCGCGCAGGCGTGCCACGGCCATGCCGAGCAGGCTGCCCGGCGTCGCCTCGACACGCAGGTCGCTCGTACCGCCGAAGGCGGGGCCGACGCGCAGGCGCGTGCCGTCGACGGCCAGGCGCATCGCCAGCGGCGTGCCGCGGAACGTGATCGCGACGGCACGGCCGTCGAGCGCGCCGATGGCCTGTCGCGTGTCGGGATCGAGCGCGAGCGCGCGATCGAGCACGGCTTCGAGGGCGCGGCCGAGCACGGCCAGCACGGGGTTCGGCGCGCGCGGCGCGGCGGAGTCGTCGGTCATCCGCGCATTCTAGCGTGGCGCGTGGTCAGCGCCGCCGCATCGCGTAAGCCTTCTCGACACGAGCGATGCGCACGTCGTAGTGCTCGTACCAGCGCGCGCGGCCAATGCGCTGGGCCTCGAGGTGCTCGGCGTCGCGCTTCCACGCGGCGATCGCGGCGAGATCGGTCCAGTACGAGAGCGTGATGCCGAGGCCGTCGGCACCACGCGCGCTCTCGATGCCGAGGAAGCCCGGCTGGCGCGACGCGAGCTCGACCATGCGCTCGGCCATGTCGCCGTAGCCGTCGTCGACCTCGGTCCGGCGTGACGTGAACAGGACCGCGTAATACGGCGGCTCGGGCGTGCTGGCGATCGACGGCGTGGCCATCCGGAACTCCCGCGTGTCGGCGTGGCGGCGGCGTGGCGTGCCGCGGGGCGTGCATTGGAACAGGAGAGCCGTACCGCGGTCACGCCCCGCGCGCCGCCATGAAGGTTCATCGCACCGTTTCGCGTAATCTCCCCGATGCTTCCGGGGAGACCACCATGCGCCACCTGATCCTGCTCGCCGCCGGCGTGCTCGCGGCGACGCCATGCCTGGCCGACAACACGTTCGTCGTCAACACGACCAGTGATGTGGGCGGCGGCAGCCTGCGCGTCGCGATCCAGCAGATGCAGCCCAACAACGGCATCCAGACGATCCGTTTCGAGCTGCCGGCCAACGCGCAGATCACGTTGACGTCGGCGCTGCCGCCGCTGGTCGGCCAGACCATCGTGCTCGACGGCTCGCCCAGTCCGGGACTGCGCATCGAGGGCGCGGGCTGGCCGATGCTGCGCTTCGCGAGCGGCAACTCCGGCCAGAGCGTGCGCCTGCAGAGCCTCAACCTGCGCGGCGGCTCGAACGCGGAGGGCGGCGGCTGCGTCGACCTCACCACGCAAGGCTACCTGCAGGTGATCGACTCGACGTTCGCCGACTGCTTCAACGCCGGCCCACCGGCGACCGGCGCGGGCGGCGGCGCGATCCGTACCAACGGCACGCTGCGCCTGACGCGCTCGCGCTTCACGAACAACGCCTCGTCGGATGGCGGCAACATCGGTCTCGTCAACGCGGGAGGCGCCGTACGCGTCGCCGGCCCGCTCGCGAACTCGATCCTCATCGAACGCACGCAGTTCATCGGCAATCGCACGCACGCTACGCAGAACGGCACCGCCTGCAACGGCGGACAGGGCGGCGCACTGTCGCTGAGCCTTCCCGCGAGCGCGAGCGCGGCCGTGATCGATACGCAGTTCATCGACAACGCGACACTGTGTCCCGCCACGGGTTCGCGCCAGGCCGGCACCGGGGGCGCCGTCGTCGTCTACGGCGAAGGCCTCGGCAGCAACGTCTCGTTCGACCGCGTGACGTTCCGCGGCAACGAGGCGCGCACGGCGGGATCCATCTCGGTCGAGAGCGCCCGCCTCAACGTCACCAACGGCACGTTCTTCGAGAACACCGGTTTCGCCGCGGGCGACCTCTACCTGCTCACGCGCACCGGCCGCCCGCCCACCACGCTCGTCCTGCGCAACAGCACGTTCGCACGCGGCACGAGCACGTTCGTCGGGCACGGTACCTACGTGCACCTGCAGAACGGTGCCACGGCGACCGAAGTGCGCAACACGGTATTCGCCAGGCCGCTCGCGGGCCCGGCCTGCGTCCCGTCGTCGATCGACGTGCAGAGCGGCGATGTCGTTTTCACCGGCGAGAACTCGTGCTACTTCAGCACGCCCGGCGGCACGACGTTCACGAGTTACTTCCCCAACGCGCCGTTCAACACGTTCGGACTCGACGCGATGACGCAGAGCTGGGGCCCGGTGCCGACGCTGCATCCGTCCGCCGACAGCGTGCTCATCGACAACGGCACCAACACGGGCTGTCCTGCACTCGATGCACGCGGCCTACCGCGCCCGATCAACGGTGGACAGGCCACGCGCTGCGATGTCGGCGCGGTCGAGGTCAACCGCGACCGCATCTTCGGTACGGGATTCGATCCCTGATCGCGGCGCCGCCGATCAGCGACCCTGCAGGCGCTCGCGCGTGAGCTGCGTGAGCAGGCGCGTCATGCCCTCGGCGAGGCTGACCTTCGGCGCGTAGCCGAGGTCGCGACGCGCCGCGGCGAGGTTGAACCAGCTGGCCTGGCCGAACAGTTCCAGCGTACCGGCATTGAGCAACGGCGAGGGCGCCTCGTCGCCCTGCGCACGCGCGCCGCTCGCGAGTGTCCGTGCGGCGATGGCCGACATGCGTCGCGTCTCGGGCGGGAAGCCGCCGGCGCGCAGCAGGGCGTTGAGGAACGCTTCGATCGTGATCGGCTCGCCCTGGCCGATGAAGTAGCTCCTGCCCGCGATCGGTGCACCGATCTCGAGACGCTCGAGCGCGAGCGCATGCGCCTCGGCGGCGTTGTCGACATGGCAGGTGTCGATGCGCTTCTCGGGCTCGCCGAACAGGCGGAAACGCCCGCGCTTGGCGAGATCGAACAAGGCCGGCAGGCGGTGCGGTTCGCCATGGCCCCACAGTACGTGCGGGCGCAGCACGACGGTCGCGATGCGCTCGCCGTTGGCCGCGATCACGCGCTGCTCGGCGAGCGCCTTGGTGTGCGGCAGGGGAGTCGCCCAGCGCGCGGGGTACGGCTGCGACTCGTCGGCATTCTCGAGATCGCGGCCGCCGAGCACGACGCTCGCGCACGAGGTGAGCACGAGCCGCGGCACACCGGCGAGTTCGCAGGCGCCGAGCACGCAGTCGGTCGAGCGCACGTTGGCCTCGTGCATCGCCTCGATGCCGGCGAGCGGATCGACGCAACCGGCCGCGTGCACGACCGCATCGCAGCCCTCGGCCGCGCTGCAGACGTCGTCGAACGCGGTCGCGCTGCCGGTACGCGGCTCGATGCCGGCCGCAGCGAGTTCGGGACCGATGTGGCGCACGAGGGCGCGCACCTTATGGCCGCGCGCGGCGAGCACGCCCGCGAGGGCACGCCCCAGGAATCCGGTGGCTCCGGTCAGAAGGATCTGCATCCGCCGCGTGTCGCCTTACGTGTCTCCCGTCGCGTCGCGACGGCCCCTGACCCGGATAGTGCAGGAAACCGCCCCCCGATTTCGAGGGCGAGTAGACGATCCGCTTAACGATCCGCTCAGTGGCGGCGCCCCAGAATCGGTCGTCGCTCACCCCGGTGGACCCGCCATGATCCGACTCGCCCTCGCCCTTCTCGGCTTCGTGGCACTGCACGCGCACGCCCAGCAGGACATCAGCGGCAGTACGCCCTCGGGCGCCTACTGGCGCATCGCGGTGCCGGCCGGTTGGCAGCCCGGTGGTCCGCTCGTGCTGTACCAGCACGGCTTCACGTTCTCCGAGCCGGAACCGAATCCGGGCCTCGGCGTGCTGCGCGACGTCATGCTTTCGCAGGGCTATGCGGTGGCCGCGACGAGTTACCGCCAGCGTGGCTGGGCCGTGTTCACGGCCGTCGAGGACACCCGCGAACTGGTCGAGATCTTCCGCGAGCGCATCGGCGAGCCGGGCGAGGTGATCCCGTGGGGCGGTTCCCTCGGTGGCCTCGTTGCGCTGCGCATCGCCGAGTCGTCGGGCTTTCCGCCCATCCACGGCGTGTACGCAGCCTGCCCCGCCGCGGCAGGGTCGCGCCTGTGGGACCACGCGATCGACCTGCGCCTCGCCTACGACGTCGTCTGCGCGGGCGCCGGCAACCTGCCGACCGGTGCCGAGCCCACGCCGTGGGCGTTCAACCTCGGCGACATCCCGACCGACCTCGACGATTTCGAGGACCAGCTGTCGTTGCTGCCGACGCTGCTGCCCCTCAACCAGTGCACGGGTGTGAACCTGCCCGACTCGCTGCGCACGGACGACAAGCGCCGCCGTCTCGCGGAACTGATGGCCGTCGCCGGCACTACCGACGAGGATTTCTTCATCACCCAGTTCGCCTACGCGACCTATGCGATGAGCGACCTGGTCCGCGCGCCGGACAAGCTCGCCGGGCGCAACCCCTTCACGACCGCCGGCGTGGCCTATCCGCAACCGGCCATCGAAGCCGGCATCGCCCGCATCAGCGCCGATCCGTTCGCTGCGCAACAGCTTCGCGAGGCCTCCGACGTGCGCGGCGCGACCGGTGCCGCCAAGGTCATGTCGATGCACACCTCGCGCGACGAGCTCGTCGTGCCGGCGAACCAGGACGTGCTGCGCCAGCGCATCCCGGCAGGCCGCCTCGTCAGCGCGATCGTCGCCGAGGCCGAGCCCAGCCACTGCGGCTTCTCGCTCGCCGAAGGCCTCGCCGGCTGGATGGTGCTGCGCGACTGGATGCACACCGACGGTCCCGCACCTGCGGTGGCCGACCTGCAGGCCTCGTGCGAGTCGCTCGTCGCGCAAGGCGCCGACGGCGATTGCCGCTTCGATGCGAATGCCGTCGTGCCGCCGCTCGACAGCGTGTACCCCGTGCGCCCGTCGACCGGCGCGATCGACGCGCGCTACAGCGGCCAGTGGTACGACCCGTCACGCAGCGGCGAAGGCATCTCGCTCGAGGTGCTGCCCGACGGCCGTGCACTGGTCTACTTCTTCACGTATCCGCCCGAAGGCGTGACCGGCACCCAGGCCTGGATGATCGGCAGCGGTCCGATCGACGGCAACGCGATCGCGATCCCCGACATGCGTCGCCCGCAGATGCGCTTCGACCCGACGACCTTCACCGAAGTGCTCGACCAGCCGCTGTGGGGTGGACTCTGGATCACGTTCGACGATTGCGGCAGCGGCCGCATGCGCTGGGAAGGCCCCGCAGGCTGGGGTTCGCGCGAGGTCGTGCTGCGGCGCCTCACGGCGCTCGACGGCCTGGCGTGCGACGATCTCGGCGAAGCGCCCGCGCAACCGAGCGGCGCGTGGTCGGACCGGCGCTTCAACGGCAACGGCTTCCTGATCGAGCGTCTCGACGACACGCGCACGGCGACGCTGTGGTTCAGCCCGGGCAGCGCGACCGGCGGACAGACATGGATGACCGGCGTGCTCGAGGGTGAGCTGACCACCGGGGTCACCGCACAGACACTCTACCGCCCGAGCGGTCCGCGCTTCGGCGATGCGTTCGATCCGACGCAATTCCAGAGCGTGCCGGCGATGCAGCTCGACCTGCGGCTCGGCTGCGGTACCGCCGGCGCCGGCCAGTACACGACGACGCCCGTGTTGCCGGGCTCGGGCACGCCGCTCGACCTCAATCGCATCACGCGTCCGGCCGGCGTGGCCGACTGTACCGATTGAGGGGGGACGCGACGCCCGCGACGGGCGCCGCACCGGCCGCCTCGCATGAATGCGAGGCAGCACGTTCACCGCGTGTCAGTGCTTGCCGAAGAAGCGCGCGATGCGATGGAAGAAGCCGGGCTTCTTGTGCGCGGCGGCCGGAGCCGTGACGGTCTCGGTCGGCGTGGAGGCACACGTCTCGCCTGCCGCACGCGGCGCGCGCTCTCGACGCGGCTTGCGCTCGCCGGGATGCGCATCGGACTTGGCCGGCGTGGCGGTACCGTTCGCCGCTGCGGGTGCCACGGCGGCTTCGCCTTCACGACGGCTGCGGCCGCGACCGCCGCGACGACGGCGCTTCTTCGGCGCGCCCGTGGCGGGATCGATCGCACCGACGGCGTCCGGAGCCTCTGCGGCAGCGACAGCCACGGTCGTATCCGGAGTCGGTGCATCGACCGCGGGTTTCGGCGCGCGAGGCGGACGCGACTCGCGGCGCGGACCGTCGCGACGCTCGCCGGAGCGACCACCGTCACGACCACCGCCGCCGCCCGTGCGCGAGCGAGGACCACGCGAGGACGGTCCGCTCTTCGGCGGCGCACCGGCCGTGTTGCGTGCATCGTCGGCGGCGTCCTCGTCCTCGTTGGCCGGGATCGAACCGTCGGCGCGCGGCCGAGGCTGCGGCACCACGAGCAGGTCGGGCGTGACCGCCGCGGTCGGGATCTTCTGGCCGATGTAGGCCTCGATGTCGGGCAGGCCCATCGCGTAGAGGTCGCAGGCGAAGCTGATCGCATCGCCCTCGGCGCCGAGGCGCGCCGTGCGGCCGATGCGGTGGACGTAGTCCTCGGCATCGTGCGGCAGGTCGAAGTTGAACACGTGCGACACGGCCGGGATGTGCAGGCCGCGCGCGGCGACGTCGGTCGCGACGAGCAGGTCGATCTCGCCCTTCTGGAAGCGGCCGAGCAGGCGCTCGCGCTTGGCCTGCGGCACGTCGCCCGACAGCGTGGCGACGCGGAAGCCCTGGCGCTCGAGCGTGCGCGTGAGGCGCTCGGCCATCGCCTTGGTGTTGATGAAGACGATGCTGCGGTGTTCCTCGAGCTTGCCGAGGAGGTTGAGCAGCAGCGGCATCTTCTCCTCGGTGGCCGGGAAGTAGACGACCTGGCGCACGCGGTCGGCGGTGACGTTGTCGGTCTCGACGGTCACCTTCTCGGGCTCGTTCATGTGCTCGTAGGCGAGCTCGAGCACGCGGTGGCTCAGCGTCGCCGAGAACAGCATGCCCTGGCGCTCGGCCGGCGGCGGCATGCGGCGCAGCAGGAAGCGGATGTCCTTGATGAAGCCGAGGTCGAACATGCGGTCGGCCTCGTCGAGCACGACCGCCTCGACGGCACGGAACGACACCACGTGCTGCTTGAGGTAGTCGATGATGCGGCCCGGCGTGGCGATGACGATGTCGACGCCTGCCTTGAGCATGTCGCGCTGCTTGTCGTAGTCGACACCGCCGTAGATCAGCGCGGAGGTCAGCCCGGTGTTGCGGCCGATGTTGCGGAAATCCTTCTCGATCTGGATCGCCAGCTCGCGCGTCGGCGCGAGGATCACCGCACGCGGGTCGCCGGTCTTGCGTTCGACCATGGCCGGGCGCGTCAGCAGGCGGTTCAGCACCGCGACGAGGAAGGCCGCGGTCTTGCCGGTGCCGGTCTGGGCCTGGCCGGCGATGTCCTTGCCCTGCAGGGCGAACGGCAACGTCTGCGCCTGGATCGGAGTGCAGCGGATGAAGCCGGCGTCGGTGAGGCCTGAAAGCAGGCTCGGGTGCAGGTCGAAACTCTCGAAAACGATGTCGGTGAGCGGTTGCTGGTGTGACATTCCGTGGCGGTCTCTGGAGGCGGGGAGCCGGGGGGCGCGGGCTTGCGTCGCGCGATTCCATCCCCAACTTGCGCTGAGCAGCCGAGTTCGGCTGAAATGGACTGAAGCCGGGCGCAAACCGGTTCAGGTCGGCATCGGGTCAACCGTGCAAGTGTAGCCGAACCCGCCGCGCGACGCGCGTGCGCCCCGTTTACCCCATCCGTCACCTTTCCGGAGAACCCGCGTGAGCCAGCAGATCGCCCACGTCAGCGACGACCAGTTCGAGGCCGAAGTGCTCCAGTCGTCCGAGCCCGTGCTCGTCGACTTCTGGGCCGAATGGTGCGGCCCGTGCAAGATGATCGCCCCGATCCTCGACGAGCTCGCCGACACCTACCAGGGCCGCCTCAAGGTCGCCAAGATCAACATCGACCACAACCGCAGGACGCCGCACGATTACAAGGTCCGTGGCATCCCGACGCTCATGATCTTCAAGGATGGCAAGGTCGAGGCGACCCAGGTCGGCGCGATCAGCAAGACCCAGCTCGCGCAGCTCATCGACCGCACGATCTGAACGTTCCGAGGGCGTCGTCGCCACGCGCGACGACGCCTTCCGCCGGCGGAATCCGGCCCGTTCCACGCAGGCCGGGCGCTTGTCGCCCGCATTTCACGGTGCTAAGTTACCTGCGCACCGGGGAGCGCCTCCGCTCCGATCCTCCGGTAACCCCCCCGAAAGTCTTCCCTCCCAACGGCACCCCATCGAGGTCCGTCCGTGTCCGATATCGAAAATCCAGAAGGTGGCGAAGGCGCCACGCCGCCCGCGCGCGAACCGCGCCAGCGCCAGCGTGCACCGCGCCCGCCTCGCGATGCCCAGGCGACGCCGCCGCAGCCGAGTCCCGACCAGCAACAGCTCGACTACCAGCCGCCGTCGGAGTACGTCGCGCCGCAGAACAATGCCGATTCGCAGGCTCCCTCGGGTGGCCAGGGCGAGCCGCGCGACAACGCGCAGCAGAACCAGGGCGGCGGCCAGCAGCGTCACGGTGGCCAGCAAGGCCATCAGGGTGGCCAGGGCGGCCACCAGCAGGGCAACAACAACAACGGCCAGCGCAACAACCGGCGCGACCGTGACCGCGATCGTCGCGGCAACCGCAACCCGCAGAACAACCCGCATCGCGGCCTGCCCCAGGTCGACGAGGAATGGGACGAGTCCCGCGAGACCGGGCCGCTGATCGACCTCAACGAGCTCAAGCGCAAGAACGCGCTCGACCTGCTCGCGCTGGCCGAGACGCTCGGCATCCAGGAAGGCGTCGCGCGTGCGCGCAAGCAGGATGTGATCTTCAACATCCTCAAGGCGCACGCCCGCGCCGGCGGCGGCATCTACGGCGAAGGCGTGCTCGAGATCCTGCAGGACGGCTTCGGCTTCCTGCGCGGTCCCGACCAGTCGTTCCTCGCCGGCCCGGACGACATCTACGTGTCGCCGTCGCAGATCCGCCGCTTCAACCTGCGCACCGGCGACTACATCACCGGACGCATCCGTCCTCCGAAGGAAGGCGAGCGCTACTTCGCGCTGCTCAAGGTCGACCACATCAACGGCGAGCCGCCGGAAGCGTCGAAGAACAAGGCGCTGTTCGAGAACCTCACCGCGCTGTTCCCGCGCAAGTCGTTCCGCCTCGAGCGCGGCAACGGCTCCACCGAGGACATCACGGGCCGCATCCTCGACCTCGTCGCGCCGATCGGCCGCGGCCAGCGTGGCCTCATCGTCTCGCAGCCCAAGGCGGGCAAGACGATGATGATGCAGAACGTCGCGCAGGCGATCGTGCACAACCACCCGGACGTGCACCTGATCATCCTGCTCATCGACGAGCGTCCCGAGGAAGTGACCGAGATGCAGCGAGGCGTGCGCGCCGAGGTCATCAGCTCGACGTTCGACGAGCCGGCGACGCGCCACGTGCAGGTCGCCGAGATGGTGATCGAGCGCGCCAAGCGCCTCGTCGAGCACAAGAAGGACGTGGTCATCCTGCTCGACTCGATCACGCGACTCGCGCGCGCCTACAACACCGTCGTGCCGTCGTCGGGCAAGGTGCTGACGGGCGGCGTCGACGCGAACGCGCTGCAGCGTCCGAAGCGCTTCTTCGGCGCGGCTCGCAACCTCGAGGAAGGCGGCTCGCTGACCATCATCGCCACCGCGCTCGTCGAGACGGGCTCGAAGATGGACGAGGTGATCTACGAGGAGTTCAAGGGCACCGGCAACATGGAAGTGCACCTGAGCCGCCGCATCGCCGAGAAGCGCGTCTACCCGGCCATCGACATCAACCGCTCTGGCACGCGCCGCGAAGAGCTGCTGATCGAGCCGGACATGCTGCAGAAGATCTGGATCCTGCGGAAGCTGCTGCATCCGATGGACGAGCTCGCCGCGATGGAGTTCATGCTCGACAAGATGAAGAACACCAAGTCCAACGACGAGTTCTTCAATTCGATGAAGCGCGGCGGCTGACCCGAGCGCTTCCGTCGACACGAAAGGCCGCCGCGAGGCGGCCTTTCGCGTTTTCGCCCCACGCCTGTGCGGACATACGCATGCGCATGGCGCGCCCCGCATCGGGCAGGCCTGCGGAACCTGAACACGATGTTCGAATCGACACGCCACGGACGCATTCCGTTCATGTCCGCTCGACGACACTCGCTCCGTCGCCACACAGCCACGCGGAGTTCGACCATGATGGGCCTGACCGTTGTCTTCGGGGATCGCGAACACAAGACCTCGCAGCCGGACATCGTGCGCCGCGCCCGTGCGGTCGTCGACGAGGCCCTTTCGCCGGGCTTCTTCCCGGACGAGCATGGTCGTTTCGAAGGCCCGCTCTGGCACAGCGTCGCGATGCAGATGACCTGCCATGACGAACGCGACTACGAGCGCGTGCTCGAGGTCCTTTCGTCGAGATCGCGCGAGCGCGGCCTCGCCATCCTCGGTGTGCGTCGCGGCTGATGCGCTGATCCGCAGGAGCGCAACCCGCTGCTCCGTCCAGGACGATCACGAATCTCCAGTACACGCTCCTGCTATGGTCCGGCCATGCCGCTCCGCATGGCCTTCACCGCACTGCTCGCTGCCGTCGTCGCGGCCTCGTCCACGAGCGCCGAAGCGGACTCCCCTGCAGAGCCGACGAGTTGGCGCATCCGTGACGTCACCGTCGTTCCGCTCGACGCAACCGGCAGTCTCCCGCATCGCGACGTCGTCGTACGCGACGGGCGCATCGCCGCGATCACGCCGCACGATGCCGCGGATGCCGACGCAAAACCCGGCGACGTCGACGGCCGTGGCCGTTTCCTCGTGCCGGGTTTCGTCGACGCGCACGCCCACCTGCCCACCGAAGGTATCGTGCGAGACGCGCGTGATCCGTGCATCGTCGGGCTCGACGTCGGCGATGACCACGCACTCGACCGCCACGTCATGCTCATGCTGCTGCGTGCGGGTGTCACCTCGGTCGCCAACCTCGGCGCCTCGCCGCATGCCGACGAGGCCTTGCTGGCGCTGCGCGACGCGATCGCGCGAGGCCGGATCGACGGCCCGCGCCTGTTCGTGGCCAGACGCATCGACGGGCCTCGCGCCGCGCTCGTCGACGACGCCGGCGACACGCCGGTACCCGCTTCGACACCGTCCGCACCGATCACGCGCACCGACGCGATCGAGGCCGTGCGCGAGGCGAAGCGCCGCGGCTACGACGCGGTCAAGCCGTACCAGTTCCTGTCGCGCGAGGCGTATCGCGCGGTCGTCGACGAGGCACGACGGCTGGCGCTGCCGACCACGGGACACCTGCCCGAACTCGGCTGTGCGCGCTGTGCCCGACCGCGCGACGCGTTCGCGCATCGGCTCGATGCGATCGCGCACGCCGAGGAACTCGCGCGCTACGCCGCCGCGGACGACTACGCACCGCATGCGCTCGAGCGCCTCGCTCGCGAGGTCGCGCGACGCGGCATCGTGGTGACCCCGACGCTGATCACGCAGAAGACGATCACGGGCATGTATCTGGACCGCAGCGTCGCCATGCTGCCACCGGAATGGGATGCGCTGCTCGACCCGCTGTCGCGCCGCGATGCGCTCGCGCCACGCAACCGCTACCTCGGTGAAGCGTTCCGCGCACAACCGGGCGCCGATCGCTTCCCGGCCGCCTACGACGCCGCGCGCGTGATCACGCGCGAACTCTGGAAGCGCGGCGTCCCGCTCACGGTCGGCACCGATGCGGCACTGCCGGGCCTCGCCTTCGGGCTGTCGGTGCAGCAGGAGATGCTCGAACTGCGTGCGATCGGCCTTGCGCCGATCGACGTGCTGCGCGCTGCGAGCGTCCATGCGAACGCGCTGTTCGCGCCCGGTTCGAATGACGGTGTCGTGCGCGTCGGCGCGCGTGCCGACCTCGTACTGCTCGACGCCGACCCACTCGCCGACCTGCATGCGATCACGCGCATCGCCGGCGTGTCGGCGGCAGGACGCTGGCGATCGACCGGGATGATCGACGCCGCGCTCGCCGGACTCGCACCGTCGCTCGATTCGATCCGCTCGCAGCTCGCCGCCTGCGACGCGCGCGCGCCGGCACGCTGAGCGCGAGGCGATGCCAGGCACTCGGCCCGGCACCGCCCTTGGTCACGGCGCGCTGTCGACGAACACGAGCTCGCTGTCCTCGAGCGCGGTGATGCGGATCGTCGACTCGCCGCGGATCGCCGCACCGTCGCGCGCCTCGAGCACCACATCGCCGACCTGCACGCGGCCGTGCGCCGGCACGAGGTAGCCGTGGCGCTTCACGTCCGCGAACGTGTACTCGACACTCTCGCCGGCCTTCAGCGTCGCGCCGAGCACGCGCGCGTCGGTGCGGATCGGCAGCGCATCGGTGTCGCCCTCGAGGCCGCTCGCGAGCGCCACGAACTGGCCCGAACGATCGGTCTTCGGGAACGGCTTGGCACCCCAGGTCGGCGCGCCACCGCGGCGGTCCGGGATGATCCAGATCTGGAAGATGCGCGTCGTGCCGGACTCGAGGTTGTACTCGGCATGCTGGATGCCGCTGCCCGCGCTCATGACCTGCACGTCGCCCGCTTCGGTGCGCCCGCGGTTGCCGAGGTTGTCCTGGTGCGTGATCGCGCCCTCGCGGACGTAGGTGATGATCTCCATGTCGGCATGCGAATGCGGCGGGAAACCCGTGTTGGCGGCGATGGTGTCGTCGTTCCAGACGCGCAGCGCGCCCCAGCCCATGCGCTCGGGGTCGTGGTAGCCCGCGAACGAGAAGTGGTGCTTGGCGTCGAGCCAGCCGTGGTTGGCGCCACCGAGGCTGTCGTAGGGTCTGCGGACGATCATGGCGTGCTCCCGTGGAGTGGATGAGTGGGTGCACGATAGGCCGCCGCGACTTCATTTAGAATGGAATCGATGGAATACCATTCTTTCCATTTCTGACATGTCGAAACTGCCCGACCTCGAAGCCTGGGCGATCTTCGCGAAGGTCGCCGAAACCGGTTCGTTCGCACGCGCGGCCGCCGATCTCGAACTGGCTCAGGCGACGGTCTCGAAGGCGATCACGCGCCTCGAACGCCGCCTCGGCATCGTGCTCTTCCACCGCACCTCGCGACGCGTCGCCCTGACCGGCGCGGGCGAGGGCGCGCTCGAACGCGCGAGCCGCCTGCTCGCCGACGGCGAGGCGGTCGAGTCGGAGGTCACCGAACAGGCCACGCGCCCGCGCGGCCTCGTGCGCATGGCCGCGCCGATGTCGTTCGGCGTGAGCCACCTCGCGCCGGTGCTGCCGGCCTTCATGGCGAAGCATCCCGACATCACGCTCGATCTCGACTTCAGCGACGCGCAGATCGACCTCGTCGGCGGCGGCTTCGACCTCGCCCTGCGCATCGCCGCGCTCGGCGATTCGAGCCTGCTCGCGCGACGCTTGTGCGGCGTGCGCATCGTGCTGGTCGGCGCGCCGTCGTACTTCGAACGGCATGGCCGCCCGCGCCATCCGCGCGACCTCGCCACGCATCGCGCCCTGACCTACGCCTACGCGCGCAGCGGCGCGGCGTGGCGCTTCCAGCACGCGCGTCACGGCGAGTTCTCGACCGCGGTGCCGAGCGTGCTGCGCGTCAACAACGCCGAGGCCCTGACGCCGCCGCTGGTCGCCGGGCTCGGCCTCGCGCTGCAACCGGAATTCCTCGTCTGGCGCGAACTCGCCAGCGGCGCGCTCGAGGTGGCGATGCCCGAATGGTCGCCGCCGCCGATCGCCGTGCACCTCGTCATGCCGCCCGGACGCGCGCGTCCGCAACGCGTGCAGGTGCTCATCGAACACCTCGTCGAGCGCTTCGCGAAAGCGCCGTGGGCCGCCGCGTGAAGATGCCGGCCTAGGGCGGCGCGAGCGCGTCGGCGAGCGCGCGCACCGCGGGCGGCAACGCATCGAACGAGCGCGCGCACACGTGCAGCGTGCGCTGCGCCCAGGCGTCCTCGATCGCGTGCACGCGCAACGCATCGGCCACGCTCGTGCGCGCGAGCACCGCATCCGGCACGATCGCGACACCGACGCCGCGCGCGACGAACGCGACCACGCCGTCGAGATCACGCGCCCGCACGCGCACGCGCAGGCCGCGCCCCGCGCGGCGCGCCTGACGCTCGATGAAGGCCTGCAACGGATCGTCCGCCTCGAGCGCGACGATGCGCGCATCGAGCACGTCGGCGAACGCGACGCCGCCGGCACGCGCGGGCAGCCGATCATCCTGCACGGTCGCTGCGCCCTCGATCACGACGAGCGGATCGGCGACGAAGCGCCGCGATGCGAGCCCGGCGTGGTCGACCGCATCGGCGAGCACGCCGAGGTCGGCGCGACACGAGGCGATCGCGTCGACGATCGCCTGGCTCGAACGCTCCTCGATGTCGAGGTCGACCTGCGGATGTGCGACGAGGAACGCCGCGAGCAGCGGCGGCAGGTGCACCGCGCGCGCGGCCGAGTTGCACAGCAGGCCGATGCGCACGCGCGCGCCCGCGGCGACGTCGCGAAGGTCGTCGGCCATCTGCTCGAGCTGGGCCGCCACCGCGCGGGCGTGCCCGACGACCGCGAGCCCCGCCGGTGTCGGCACGACGCCGTGCGCGTGGCGCTCGAACAGCGCGACGC
>JASCPI010000053.1 GCA_029959555.1 Lysobacteraceae bacterium PS02065
GCTCGCCGGGGTAGGAACGCAGCGTCAGCGGCACCCGCAGGCGCACGTCGCACTCGTTGTAGGTGGCCGTGCCGCCGGGAGCACGCAGCGTCACCGTGTCGCCCGTGCGCGCCACGCCGTTGCTCGTCGCGAGTACGCGCTTGACCGTACGGAAGGGCGTCTGCTGGGAGCCCGTACCGGTCGAGTCGTTGCCCGTCGGGGAAACGAACCACTCCACCGCGTGGAGCGGCGTCGACGCGAGCGCCAGGAAAGTCGTCAGGAGCAGATTGCGGGTCATGCGTGGATCCTCGCCATGCCTCGCGCTCATGACGTCCTCGATGGAAACACGGGGATGCGGCGCGGGTCGCGGCGAATGATCCAGCCGCGAAACCGACCCGTTCGTGAACCCGGCCACAGACCTTCCCCATCTGTGGGCGAGTACGCGAAATCGTATCGCGGATTCGGTGAAACCGTCGACATTCGGCTTCGAAAAGAAAGGTGTCCAGACGTCCATAAGAGCCTCCGAACCCCTGCCGGAGACTCTGCTAGGCTGCGCGGCCGGCGCCCCGGCAGCCCCTCCCCCACCCTCTCCGCGCCACAAGGAACGCCCCCGTGAGCACCGTTTCCCCGTCTCCCGCCGCCTGGTCCGGCAGCGACCCGTGGCCCCGCGACGCCTCGGGTGAACTCCTCGTCGGCGGTCAGCCACTGGCGCGCGTCGTCGACGCGGTCGGCAGCACGCCGTGCTACCTCTACGATCGTGGACGCCTGACCCGGCGCGCGCGCGCCCTGCGCGAGGCGTTTCCCGCAGGCGTCCTGCTGCACTACGCGATGAAGGCCAACCCGATGCCGGCGCTGGTCTGCCACATGGCGACGCTCGTCGACGGCCTCGACGTGGCCTCGGCCGGCGAGCTGCGCGTCGCGCTCGACACCGGCATGCCCGCCGAACACATCAGCTTCGCCGGACCCGGCAAGTCCGACCGCGAGCTCGAGCAGGCCCACGCCGCCGGCATCCTCGTCAACCTCGAGTCGTTCCGCGAGATCGGCGTGCTCGCACGCGCCAGCGAGCGCAGCGGCACGCGCGCACGCGTCGCGGTGCGCGTGAACCTGCCGTTCGAGCTCAAGGCCTCGGGCATGAAGATGAGCGGCGGCGCGCGCCAGTTCGGCATCGATGCCGAACTCGTGCCGGACATGCTGCGCGCGATCAGGGAGGCCGACCTCGCCTTCGAGGGCTTCCACATGTTCGCGGGCTCGCAGAACCTGCGTCACGCGGCGATCGTCGAAGCGCAGGCCAAGTGCTACGACCAGGCGCTCGAATGGAGCGACCTGTTCCCGTCCCCCGTGCGCAGCCTCAACCTCGGCGGCGGCTTCGGCATCCCGTACACGCCGACCGAAGCGCCGCTCGATCTCGCCCCCGTGCTCGACAACCTCGCTGCGCTCGCCGAGCGCGCGGGCAAGGACCTGCCCGGCGCGCATCTGGTGATCGAACTCGGCCGCTACCTCGTCGGCGAGGCCGGCGTCTACGTGACGCGCGTGGTGGACCGCAAGATCTCGCGCGGCCAGGTGTTCCTCGTCGTCGACGGCGGCATGCACCACCATCTCGCCGCGTCGGGCAACTTCGGCCAGGTCCTGCGCCGCAACTACCCGGTCGCGGTCAGCGCCTCGGGCGCGGGCGGCGAGCGCGAGGTCGCGAGCGTGGTCGGCCCGCTGTGCACGCCGCTCGACCTGCTCGCCGACCGCATGGAACTCGACCATGCCGAACCGGGCGACCTCGTCGCGGTGTTCCAGTCCGGCGCCTACGGACGCAGCGCGAGCCCGCGTGCGTTCCTGAGCCACCCGGACGCGGCCGAGGCGCTGGTCTGATCGAAGCGGATCGGCGCGATACCGCGCCGATCCGCCGGTTTCACTCGTCGTCGGCCGGCAGCACGCGGCCTTCGGCTTCTGCCTGCAGCGCGGCGCGGCGGATCTTGCCGGTGCCGGTCTTGGGCAGCGCCGTGCGGAACTCGACCTCGCGCGGGATCATGAAATCCTCGAGGTGGGCGCGGCAGTGCGCGATGATGTCGCGCGCCTCGATCTTCACGTCCTCGGCGATCACGACGATCGCCTTGAGCGACTTGCCGAGCACGTCGTCGGGCACGCCGACGATGGCCGCCTCGCGGATGCCCTCGAGCGCGTAGAGGACGTTCTCGATCTCCTTCGGGCTGACCTTCTCGCCGCGCGACTTGATGATGTCGTCCTTGCGGCCGACGAAGTAGCAGAAACCCTCGTCGTCCATGCGGAACAGGTCGCCCGTGTGCAGCACCTTCTCCCACGGGTAGCGGCCCTGCTTGAGCGTGCGCGCGGTCGCTTCCTCGTTGCGCCAGTAGCCCTGCATGACGTGGCCACCGCGCACGACGAGCTCGCCGACCGTACCGGCCGGCACCGGTTTGCCGTCGTCGTCGGCGACCCACACCTCGGTGCCCGGGATCGCGATGCCGACGCTGTCGGGGCGCTTGGCGAGCTGTTCCGGCGGCAGGTAGGTGCAGCGCTTGGACTCGGTCATGCCGTACATCGAGAACACCTGCGCCTCGGGGAACAGGCCCTGCAGCGCGAGGATGTGCGCCGGGGGCAGCGCGGCCGCGGTGTTGGTCAGGTAGCGCACGCTGCGCGCCCAGTCCGGGTTGAAGTTGCGCAGCTGCACGATCAGCGCCGCCATCGTCGGCACGAGCGGGAAGCCCGTGACCTTCTCCGAGGCGAGCATCGGCAGGATCTTCTGCGGGAACGCGAACGACTTCTCGAGCACCAGCGTCGCGCCGACCTTCACGCACATGAGCAGCTGGTAGAGGCCGTAGTCGAACGCGAGCGGCAGCACGCTGAGCACGACGTCGTCGGCGCGCGAGCCGAGGTAGGTGGTGATCGACGTGGCCGCGTGGACCATGTTCTTGTGCGTCATCATGACGCCCTTCGGATGGCCCGTGGACCCCGAGGTGTAGACGAGCATCGCAAGGTCGATGTCGAGGCCGGCCGGCGCGAGCGGCGCCTGCGTGGCGAGCAATTCGTCCCAGCCGATGCGCGGCGTCGTGCCGGCGGCATCGTCGGCACCTTCGCCGACGACGACCACGCGGCGCACGCTCGGCGCCTGCGCGGCCGCGACGAGCGCGGCGGGCAGCAGGCTGGCCTGCGTGACCAGCACCGAGGCCTCGCAGTTGTTGAGCACGTAGGCGAGCTTCTCGGCCTTCGTGGTCGGGTTGATCACGCTGAAGATGCCGCCGGCACGCAAGGTGCCGAAGATCGCCACGGCGGTTTCGACGCGGTTGTCGAGGAACAGCACGCAGCGCTCGCCGTTGGCGAAGCCGGTCGCGCCGACGAGGCCGCCGGCGAAGCGGTCGGCCAGCGCGTCGAACTCGGCGTAGCTCGTGCGCTCGCCGCCGGCGACGATCGCCGTGCGCGACGGATCGCGCTGCGCGCTGTCGCGCAGGAACTGCTCGTAGCGGTTCATGCGTCGAGCCCCGCGTCGCGGCGCTTGCCCTCGACATAGGCGGTCAGGCGGGCGATGCCGTCGAGGTTCTCGGGCACCACGTCGTCGTCGTCGACGACGATCTCGAACTCCTGTTCGAGCCACGTCACCAGGGTCAGCACGCCGATCGAATCGATCACGCCGGCGTCGAACAGGCTGGTGCCGGCATCGAGCTCGGTGCCGGCCTGGGTCGGGAAGGTCTCGTGGATGAAGGCGCGGATGCGGGCCTGGATCGTTTCCATGGAGGTTCCGGGTCTTGGAAGGTGGAGTATGTCGACGCGGGCGGCACGCGGCCGCCGTCTGCGGCGACGGTCAGGAAGCGGGCGGCGGCGTCGCTTCGGCGGTCGCGGCCTCGCCGGGACGCGGCAGTGTACCGACCCTGCGCGCGGGATTGCCGGCGACGATCGTGTACGGGGCCACGGTTCCGGAGACGATCGAACGCGCCGCCACGATGCTGCCCTCGCCGATCTCGGCGCCGGGCAGGATCATCGCGCCGTTGCCGATCCAGACGTTGTCGTGCACGACGATCGCCTTGACGTCGTCGTCCGACGGCGGCGCGCCGGCCTTGCGCAGTTCCGGATCGCTGGCGTGGCCGCCCGAATCGCGGAACGACACGTTGGCGGCGATCTGCACGTGCGCGCCGATGCGGATCTCGCGGCCGACCACGAAGCTGGTGCCATGGGCGACGTCGGTATGCGCGCCGATCACGAGGCGCGGCCGCGCGACGAAGCTCGCCGCGAAATTGATCGACACCTTGCCGTCGAAGCGCGCGTAGTCCTCGAGCACGAGCTCGCCGCGGCCGATCACCCACGGCACGTAGATGCCCGCGGTGACGCCGCGACCGACCCGCGTCGCGTAGGCCTTGAGCAGCGGCTCGGCGATGAACTTGCTGCGCACGAAGAACACCACCGCACGCAGCGCGAGGAACACCCACAGCATCGGCAGCACGACCACGCGCGGCGCCGGCAGCGTGAAATGCACGAGGCGCTTGCGCAGCCCGCGCGCGGCGCGTGCGAGCGGATGCGGCGAACGCGCGGCCCATTGCCGCCACGAGGTGCCGCTCATCGTGCGCCGCGCCGGAAGATCACGATCTCGACCGTCTGGATCAGGATCATGAGGTCGAGCATGAGGTTGTGGTTCTTGACGTAGAAGATGTCGTACTTGAGCTTCTCGGCCGCATCCTCCTCGGTCGCGCCGTACGGATAGTTCAGCTGCGCCCAGCCGGCGAGGCCCGGCTTCACGCAGTGGCGCAGCTCGTAGTAGCGGATCTTCTGCGCGAGCTCGGCGACGAACTGCGGACGCTCGGGACGCGGCCCGATCAGGCTCATGTCGCCACGCAGCACGTTCCACAGCTGCGGCAGCTCGTCGATGCGCACCTTGCGGATGAAGCGGCCGACGCGCGTGACGCGATCGTCGCCTGCGGTCGCCCAGCGCGCGACGCCATCCTTCTCGGCATCGGTGCGCATGCTGCGGAACTTGATCAGCGGGAACGGGCGGCCGCGTTCGCCGACACGCTCCTGGCGGTACAGGATCGGCGCACCGCGCCCGGACTCGAGGCGGATCGCGATCACCGCGCCGAGCATCAGCGGCCACGACAGCAGCAGCACGATGAGCGCGGTGACCACGTCGAACGCACGCTTGCTGAAACGACGCAGCGGCGTCGCGTCGAAACCCGCCGAGAACACCAGCCACGACGGCTCGATGAGGCCGAGCTTGACCTTGCCGAGCTCGCGCTCGAAGAACGTGATGAGGTCGATCACGGCGATGCCGAGCTGGCGGCATTCCAGCAACTGCTCCATCGGCAGCTGGCCGCGGCGGTCGTCCGGACCGACGACGATCTCGTTGATGCCCATGCGCTGCGCGTACGCCGCCAGCGACTCGCCGACGTCGACGACCTCGTTCTCGGGCACCGCGAGCGTCTCGCCCGGCATCGGCATGAAGCCGACGAGGTTGAAGCCGCGGCGGTCGACGCGACGGCGCATGCGCTGCGTGACCATCGCCGCGCGGCGTCCCGAGCCGATCACGAGCACGCGGCGCTTGAGCGCCTCGACATCGACGAGGCGCATGAACACGGCGCGGAACACGAGCAGCGTCGGGAATCCGATCAGCATCGCGAGGCCGAGCACGCCGCGGCCGATGTAGAGCTGCGGGATCACGTAGTACAGCATCGCCACGGCGATCCAGCCGAACACGAAGCCGACCAGCTGCCGCGCGAACATGCCGAACCAGCTCTCGCGCAGACGGGGCTGGTAAAGCCCAAGCGCCGCCATCGCACCGATCAGCACGCCCGCGAACAGCAGCGCGCGCACGAACAGGTACTCCGAGTGCAGCGCGATCGAGCCCGGCTCGTTCCAGTAGCGCACGTGCAGTGCCACGATCATGGTCAGCACGAGCAGTGTGAATTCACAGCCCGCCAGCAGCAGCAGCCAGCGCGCACCTTGTTCACGCAGGAAACGGATCATCCACCCCTCCAGGATCCCGACCGGCCTCGCTTCCGGCGACGCATTCGGATCGGGTTCGCGATATTCGGCGGAACGCATTGACAGCCCCCCTGGGCCCCGTTGATTCTGTGACGCAATTCTCACATTACCGGCGGATCTTGTCGCCCCCATGAACCGTGCCACCGCCTCGACCCGACCGCGGCGCCTTTCCCCGGGGTACACGCTGGTCCCAGACCTCCCCGGATCAAGCGGTGCCGCGCGCGTCGGGCTATCGGGATCCGGTCTCGCCCTTTCGGCGCCCCCGGTCTGCCCGCGCGCCGCCATGCCGACCGTTTATCATTCATGTTTCGTGCCGCCGCCGGTCTCCGGTGGTACCCGTCGCCCCTCTCGAGAAAGGAATTCCCATGTGTGGAATCGTCGCCGCCGCCGCGCAGCGTGATGTCGTCCCGATCCTGATCGCCGGCCTGCAGGCGCTCGAGTACCGCGGCTACGACTCCGCCGGCCTGTCGGTCGTGAACGGCGGCGCGCTCGAGCGCGCCCGCACGGTCGGCAAGGTGCGCGAGCTCGAGGCCCGCCTCGCCGCGCAGCCGCTGGCCGGCACCACCGGTATCGCGCACACGCGCTGGGCGACCCACGGCGTACCGAACGAGGCCAACGCGCACCCGCACCTGTCCGAAGGCTCCGTCGGCGTCGTCCACAACGGCATCATCGAGAACCACGCCGAACTGCGCGAGGAACTGCGCGGTCTCGGCTACCGCTTCACGTCGGACACCGACACCGAAGTGATCGCCCACCTCGTGCACCACCTCATGCGCGACGGCACCAGCCTGCGCGAAGCCGTGCAGGCCGCGATCCCGCGCCTGCACGGGGCCTACGCGATCGCCGTGGTCAGCGGCACCGAGCCCGATCGCGTCATCGGCGCGCGCCGCGGCAGCCCGCTGTGTGTCGGCATCGGCATCGGCGAGCACTTCCTCGGCTCCGACGTGCAGGCCCTCATCAAGGTCACCAACCAGTTCGTCTACCTCGACGAAGGCGATCTGGTCGACCTCACGCGCACGACCATGCAGGTCTACGACGAGGCCGGCCAGGCCGTCGAACGCCGCCTGCACACGAGCGAGCTCTCGGCCGACGCGGTCGAGCGCGGCGAGTACCGCCACTACATGCTCAAGGAGATCTTCGAGCAGCCACGCGCGGTCACCGAGACGCTCGAAGGCCGCATCGCCGGCGACCGCATCCTGCCCAACATCTTCGGCGTCGATGCCGACAAGCTGCTCGAGCGCGTGCGCCACGTGCAGATCGTCGCCTGCGGCACGAGCTACCACGCCGGCCTCGTCGCACGGTACTGGCTCGAAGGCCTCGCCGGCATTCCGTGCAGCATCGAGGTCGCCAGCGAGTACCGCTACCGCAAGGTCGTGGTGCCGAAGGACAGCCTGTTCCTCGCGATCTCGCAGTCGGGCGAGACCGCCGACACGCTCGCCGCGCTGCGCGAGGGCAAGCAGCGTGGCTACCTCGGCTCGTTCGCGATCTGCAACGTGCCGGAATCGAGCCTCGTGCGCGAATCCGACCTCGTGCTCATGACGCGCGCCGGCCCCGAGATCGGCGTTGCCTCGACCAAGGCCTTCACGACCCAGCTCAGCGCGCTCGCGCTGCTCGTGCTCGAACTCGCGCGCCTCAACGGCCTCGCCGAAGAGCGCTACACGCGCCTCGTCGGTGACCTCGCCAGCCTGCCGCGCCGCATCGCCGACGCGCTCGAACTCGAGCCGCAGATCGCCGCGCTCGCCGAGCGCTTCGTCAGCAAGAACCATGCATTGTTCCTCGGCCGCGGCGCGAACTACCCGGTCGCCCTCGAAGGCGCGCTCAAGCTCAAGGAAATCTCCTACATCCACGCCGAGGCCTACCCGGCCGGCGAACTCAAGCACGGCCCGCTCGCACTCGTCGACGAGGACATGCCCGTCATCACGGTCGCGCCGAACAACCAGCTGCTCGAGAAGCTCAAGTCCAACCTCGAGGAAGTCCGCGCCCGCGGCGGCGAACTGTTCGTGTTCGCCGACAACGACGTCGAGATCCGCGACGACGGCGTCCGCGGTGCGGTCATCAAGGTCGACTCCGGCGGCAATCTCATCGCCCCGGCCGTGTTCACCGTGCCGCTGCAGCTGCTCGCCTACCACGTCGCCGTGCTGCGCGGCACCGACGTGGACCAGCCGCGCAACTTGGCGAAGTCGGTGACGGTGGAGTGAGGCAACGCCCCACGCCGCCGGGCGGACCGCCCTAGAGCGTGGGGCGGTTCCTGCGACGAAATGAACACACGCGTCGCAACGATCGTGGCGATCACGCGCCATCGCTGTGCGAATCATGGCGACCACGAAAACCTCACCCCTTGGCGTCATCAAACGCCTGGTAAGACCTAATTAAGTCTCAAATAAGTTCTTCAAGTCTCCAAAATTCAGGCTCAGGGCTAGGCAGCCTCGATAATTAACTCTCCAAATCATGGGGCTGACCCTTGCCGTCTTCGCTCCGCAGCTCCGCGTAGCGTTCTTCGGTCGGGAGAGCCTGTCGAGACTGCGAAATGCTCACAGCCAGGCAGGACTCCGGCGATTTCAATCGCTTGCGCCGCTCCTAGTGCTACTGACGCCATTAGCTGGCATCTCGCGGGCGGCCAATTGACCCACCCCCGAAACCAGTCGCATCAGTCGGTAGAGATTTCGGCCTTCTTCGGCATCTGCGAATTCGCTTGGGCCCCGTGTTCTCGGGCAAATTCCGCAGGGGTTTTCCAACCCAGTGCAGTGCGGGGGCGCTGCTCGTTATAGAAGCTTCACCACGCGTCGATTTTGCGCCGAGCGTCGGCCAGCGACAAGAACCAATGCTCATTCAAGCACTCCTGCCGCAAGCGGCCGTTGAAGCTTTCCACCAACGCGTTGTCCGTAGGCGTCCCGCGACGTGAGAAATCCAGTTCCACGCCGTTCTCGTAGGCCCAGCGGTCCATCACCTTCCCCGCGAACTCGCTTCCGTTGTCCACCTTGATTGCCGCCGGCTTGCCGCGTTCGGCGACCAGCCGCGTCATCGCCTCAGCGACGTGCTCACCTCGAAGGGATTGGTCCACGAGGATGTCCAGGCGTTCGCGCGTGAAGTGGTCCACCACCGTCAGCAAGCGGAAGCGACGCCCATCGAACAGCGCGTCACTGACGAAGTCCATGCCCCAGAGTGTATTGGGCGCTGTAGACAGCTTGATCGGTTGCCGCTTGCGGACGCTGCGATTGCGACGAGGCCGATAGTGCCGCAACGATAGGCCTTCTTCCTTGTAGATGCGATGCACCCGCTTGTGGTTGTCCCGCCAGCCTTCGCGACGCAACATCACGAAGACGCGTTCGCATCCGTAGTGGACGCGCGCTTGCGTGATCTCGCGCATCCGGAGGCGGAGGGCGCTGCTGTCGCGTGCCTTGGCCTTGTACGAGAACGACGAGCGCGACATCTCCATGATCCGCAACGCACGCCGCTCGCTCACGCCGAAAAGCTCCATCCGTCGGCCTACCCAGTCGCGCTTCTGGGCAGGCCTCAGAGCTTTTTTGCGACGACGTCCTGCAGCATCGCCTTGTCCAGACTCAGGTCGGCGACCAGCTGCTTGAGCTTACGGTTTTCATCCTCCAGCAGCCGAAGGCGCTTGAGCTCCGAAGGACCCAACCCGCCGTATTTCTTGCGCCAGACGTAGTACGTCGCCTCAGCGATGCCCATCTTGCGGCAGATCTCGCCGACCGTCGTTCCAAGCTCAGCTTGCTTGAGCGCATACGCGATCTGTTCTTCGGTGAAGCGGGACTTCTTCATCGCCTGATTCCTCGTTTGCCACGGGACCCATGCGGGAGCGAAGTCTCTACTTAAGATTGGCCCGGTTATCAGGGGGTGGGTCACGCGGACAGTTGCTCGCGCCGGTGGTCAATCCCCGCTGCGCGATGAGACTCAGCCTTGTCGGGGTTTGAGGTCGATCGAGACCGCCGCCCGTAGTGCGTCCTGCTCCTCCCTGTTGAGCCCAGCGAGTACTTCCATTAGCTCGGCCTGACGTGGCTGTCCCATCGTCATGCGGTACAGGCTCGTAGCCTCCACGAGTTGGTTTAGCTTTCCTACTTCGCGGCTCAGCGGGAGCGTTGGTACCAGTCGCTTGATTTGCGCGTCGCCGTCATACACCCAATGCGGCCGCAGGCCACCATCAGTGCTGCCCTTCGCGGAAGCCAAGTCGAACAATTGGCCCCAAGGATCGGTTGCCGTCAGCAAACTGGAGTCCCTTCCAAGGTCGGCAGCAACGTTCTTGCGTACAGCGTGGTTCTTGTAGCGATGGACGCGTCCCTCGCGCTGCTCGAGGTCGACAGGATTGGTGGGCAGATTCCAGTGCACCACCGCGTGCGCGTAGTAGTGGAAGTCCAGTCCTTCCTGGCCGACCGAGGTCGACACGAGCACGAAGGGCCGGAACGGGGAGTTGAACGCGTTGCGAACTTCGACCGGATTCTCCCCCTCCGCGGTTGCCCCGCGCGCCTGGCCATAGCGCATCGCGAAGTGGGATCGGATCGCGTAAGTCTTTGCTTCTCCCGGCCCGTCTTTCCGGTCGTAGAAGTCGCTGAAGCTCCGGCCATCGGTGAGCCTAAGCACATCCGCCACGTGAGAGGACATGGCCTGGAGCGGGTTCGCGGAAGCTCTGTTGAGTCGGCATTGGTCGGGAACGAGGTGGAACCACTCGTCGAGCACGCTGCCCAGTCCGCCGTCCGCACAGTGGACCAGTAGCTGCTTCCAGTACTCGAGCTTGCCGGGCACGCTAGCATCGATCATCGCGTGCGCCTCGGCGGCATTGAAGAAGCTCGTGAACGACCATGCGATCGGCGCGGTCGATTCGCGGAGTTTCCGGGCCGTAGGCGCCGGGTTGAACCGATCGCGCTGTCGAGTCAGCGCGCGCAGTGCGGAAATCGCCGGGCCGGCGATGGCGAGGTCGACAAGCCGATCAACCAGGTCGACGGGACGAGGACCCCAGGACTCCGGCGAGCCGGCGGATTCAACGAGCCGCCCCCAGTGCTCGCGAAACGCCTGCGAGGCGTCTTTGCCCGCAAACCAGTCATCGGCAGTGAGTTCCTTGAGGTCCGGATCAAGCACCAGTTGGGCCGCGGAGTACCAGAGACTGCGCCCGGAGCCTGACGGATCGCCAGTCAGCAGCGGCGCAAGCTTCGCCTCGATGGCCGCAGCGACGTGCGCACGCAACACCGGCAACGGAAGGGGCAACGTGGCTCCCGTTGCGCCGGCGACGGCCATCGGGTCTCCAACTTCGGCGAGGTACCGGCAGGGCAGTAGCAGCGCGAACCACCCGGTGAAGTTGTCTTCTGCCGTCCCGCGGAGAGTCGTGAGGTCGAACGGCCGTGAACCCTCGCGTACTTTCCTGTAGTTGGGGCGCACTTCCTGACCCGTGGGGATACGCCCGTGGCGCCGTTCGAATTCGTACGACGCGAGTGCGGCCACCGATTTCGGCACGACACTCCATTTCGAGAACACCAGCCACTTCGTCAGCATGCCCGCCTTCGCGTACGTCCCCGCCAACTGGGTCTGCGGGAGGGCGGGCGGCACCCACAGCACGTCGAATGCCGACGATGCGTCCAGATCTTCAAGCAGCCACCGCAGGCGCCCATTGCGCGGGTCGATGGCGCGGTATTTGTTGATATCGCCAGAGGCAAGCATGTGCCGTCCACGGAGCGCCTGCTGCAGTTCGGTGCTTTCCGGCAGCCGTTCCCGGACTCGTCTCTTCGCCGTGTACTCGTCCATGAAGTTGAACAGGTAGGGGGCCGACTTCCAGTATTCGACCATCGACGGAACATCGGCGAGCACCTGGGCCGCCTTGTCGACGGCCACGAACGCGTCGACATCGGCGGGCGTAACAGTGCATCGGATGGCGGGCGGGCTGATGTCCAGCATGCCATCGCGATCCGGAGCCGCGGCAAGACGCTCTGTACGCACCATTACGCTGCGCAACACACGCTCGGCCTCGTTTCGTGCCGCCGCGAGGCGTTCGGGATCCCGGTGGCCCAGGATGCCGGCGCGCAGATCCACCAGAGACTGCCGCAACGCGTGCAGGTCCCCTTCCCGTCCGTCGCCGACCAGGAATTTCACGGTGCGCTCGAAGCCCTTGAAGTGGCTTTCGTCGTCTTCGGGGGTCGTCAGCATCTTGTAGGGGGTCGCGGACAGCAGCAGGACGCGTGGCTCCGGCTTCCCGCGGCGGTGTTCGTCCCGGTTGACGAGCAGGCCGAATAGTTCGCCGGCGTCACCCTTACCATCGATGAGGTCCGTGAACTTCTGGAACTCGTCGAGGATCACGAGGTCCGGGCTGAGCAGGTACATGCAGGTCTCGGCCAACACGCGACGAAGGCACGCGATCAATCGCCGCCCGCGTTCCGGATCGAGCTGGCGACGGAGGTCGATGATCTCCGAGAATTCATCGCGCAATCGGGCCTGTCGGATCCTCGCCGCGAAGCCGCGGGAAACCGGCTGTGGTGGTTGGAAGGCGCCAAGGTTCTTCTCCTCTTTCAGGAAAGACTCCCGTGAAGCCCGGTCGGTGAAAACCTCCAGTGCCCGCTGCCTTCGTGGCTCATTCCGCACAAGCTCACCCCAGCCGACTTCGGGCGTGTTGACCAAGTGCCACAACATCGCCCGCTCGCCTTTCCGGCCGGTGCTGTTGCCCACATGGAAGGAGGTCGTCGGAGTGAAGGCCACGACGTTCACGTCTTCGAGCTTGGCCAGCGTGCTCGGCAACATCGTGATCCGGTCCGCCGTGCGGTCGGCCTTGTCCGTGGCGGTGAACATATCTAGGTCGCGGAGGTTCTGCCGGGCGATCTGGCTGTTAGAGCAGATGTAGACGACGCCGATCCGGTTGACGGTCCTGTCGTCCCAGAGGCGGCGGATCGTTTCGCCCACGAGGGCGCGGGCGATCTTCGTCTTGCCCAGGCCCACCTCGTCGGCGACGAGAAAGCGTCGCTGGCCGCGTTCGAACAGGGCGTCCACGACGGCATCGACAGTGTCGAGCTGGAACCGCTTGAGGCCCTCGGTCGAACGACTGATCACTTCGGCAGGTAGGGCGCCGCGTCGCTTCATTTGATCGCTGCCTTTCGCGCGGCATAGACCGCGCTCCACAAGAGTTCGAAATCGGCAGGGACGATGGTCGCGAACCGCGGGTCGCGCCGGAGCGCGTCGAGCGTCTGGCCCAGTGAGGCAAGCCGCTCGGGATGGCGAGACGCCGTCGTTAGCAGATCCTCCAGAACTCGGTCGACCCCCACGCCGGGAAGCCAGGCGTCGGAGCCGCTGCCGTCGCTGCCGCCCGCACCGCCCAAGCCATCGGGGTCGTAGCCGAGCAGCGCCGCGAGGTACCGCATGAAGTCCTCGCGCGACCGGATGGCCCGTGCAATCACCGCCTTGCGGCGGCCGTCCGGATCGCCCTGGATGTCCGCCCTCACGAGGAGGTCCCGGATAGCACCCTGGCTCGACAGGGTGACGACGACGAATGGGGTGATGTCCTCTTCGGCGAGATCCATCCACATCGCCCGGCCATCCTCGACCGGCGCCGTGCGGCTTTTCGGCAGGCTCAACAAGCGAGCACGCACGGCGACGGTTGGCTGCGGCTGCCAGCCGGTGATCGCCAGCTCGGCGGTCCAGCCGCCGGCACCCGCCGAGCAAAGAATCCGGAATCCGCACGAGGCCAGGCCGTAGGCAAGGTGTTCGATCGGGGAGAGCCCTTCCTCCGGGTCGGCGTCACCGTCGTGGCCCGGCAGCGCGTGCGCCTCGACCAACCAGCGAAGATTGTCCTTGTGCTCCTTCTTCGCCAGCACGCACGCGACGCCCACCGCATGGACCGGCCCGGTCAACTGCACGAGCATGTCGACGTTGGTGTTGAACGCGGCGTCCGTGAGGTTGGCGGATCCCAGCCACACCGTCGCCGAACGTGCGTGGTCCTGCACGTAGAACTTGGCGTGCAGGCCCTTCAACGCCGGCACGTCGGTGAGGGTGGCGCCATCCGACGTACCGGGACCGTCGTCGAGTGCGCCCAGGTCGTCCTCGGCGGTAAGCAGCGCGTCCTTCAATCGGTAGACTTCGTCGAGGCCCGCCATAACCAACACCTTGGCCTGGGCGTTCAGCGCCAGCTGACGTGACACGATCACCTTTCGTTTCGCTCCTGGCTTGAAGAAGCGCGCGACAGAGCCGCCGGTGAGGAACGGCGATACGGCAAGCGCCGCCTCGCATCGGGTTCTGAAGGGCCACGATTGCGTGCCGGGAAGGCAGGCGACGAACCTTCCGCTCTCGAACGGCTCGGGCACGGCGAGCTTCGCTCCCGCTAGGGTGGTCATTACCGAACCGAACAGACGTTCCTGCGCCGTCGTCATCGACCGGACGGCCATGCCGGGCAGCTTGCCAAGCAGCGTCAGCAAACCCTCCGATGCGACGCCCGCTTTGGCGTCGGGATCCTCGTCGAGCCGAACGATAATGTCCCACGACCGGTCGAATGTGAGGTTGCGGCTCATCACGAGAACGCGGTGCACATAGCTGCCGCCCCTCTTGAAGCGGACCACCCACAGCTTGGGATGAAAGATGCCGCCCACGGGGCGACGCACCTCGACCACGGTCTCCTCGAGAAAGGTGTGCGCTGCCCGGTAGCGCGGCGGGACGCTGATCGCGCCGGCCTGGCAGAAGAGAATCGTGCGGTCCGCGTAGCGGCGCACCGTTTCGAGCAGGTCGGCGGGCTCCAGATCTCCTTGCATGAGATCAAAGCTCGCCGCGACCGGGATCGTCAGCAGCGCCGTGAGGTCGAGGGTGAACGTCGTCCCGATCGCTGCGTCGATTGCCATGCCTTGCGGTGGCTGGAGCGCGCTCAGTAGCAGTGCGCTCTCATTGACACGCAGCATCAGGCGCTTCCTTCCGTTGCTGCAGCGATCGCTGCGTCAACCTCTAAACGCGGAGTACCCAAGCCGCGATGGATGTCGTCGAGCATCCGCATCGCCGGTAACCAGTTGTAGTCGAGCCGGAAGAAGCCCGAGTCGCCGCCCCACCCCTGCAGTCGGTCATAGGGCGCCGCGAGCCTCGCTCGCCCGGGCTTTAGGGCCCGCTCGCGGGAGGCAATGTGTGCATGCGCCTCCGGATCAACCAGGAGATCGGTACAACGGGCCACGAGGTGCTGCCATCGCTGCACGAACTGCAGCGTGGTCCGCCAACGCAGGCGTGCCGCGGAAGACGCCTGGATGGTCGCGAGTCGGCACTGGGCCCACGCATCAAGTTCAGCCAAGAGGGTGCGCTTCGGCGGACTCGCGTCGATCCCTGCACGCCATTCGTCCATCGCGGTCCTGTACTTGCGGAGCAGCGCATCCCGCGCCTCGCCCTGGTCCGATCGGTAGTGGGCGCACAAGTGGTTATAGAGAATGCGTGCTCCGAACAGGAGTTGGTCGACATCGCGGCCGAGCTGCATCGCTTCCGCCGTGCGCGCGGGAAACTGGTTTACAAGCGGGTGCTGCCACACGTAGTCGAGACCCGAAACCCACTCCCGGTCGGAGTCCGTGCCACCCTTTTCCAACAACCACGTGGTGAGCGACCGCTCTTCGCTTGGCGCCTTGTCCGATTCGAGGAATCGCTCCTGCAACCACTGCGCCTCGTCAGGACTGAGGGCGAACCCGTCGTACTCCGACGACTCGTCGGGATGTTCAGTCCATGCTCCCGACGCCGGGTGCGGCTCATCATCCTCGTCGGAATGAAGGATGGCCTTCTGCGCAATCGCCGCTCTGTGGGTCGCCAAGTCGCGGTAGTAGTCCCAGAGCGAACCGTTGCCGCGGTAGATGCCCAGCTGGCGCAGCAGGCCCCAGTAGCTGCTGCTCGGAAGCTGCTTCGTCGCAGAACCTGTGGTGTAGCCGATGATCCCTCGGTTTCGCAGGCCTTCCGCCTCATAGCGCTGGCGAAGGGCCTTGATGCGTCGCCCTTCGGCCTTCTTGCCCTCTTCGACCAGCGTATCGACCGTGCGCGATTTCAACTGCGCGAAGTCACGCGGGAGGAAAAGGAGGTACTTCGCGCGCGTGTGCAACACGGTGTGGCCAGGAAAAAGCACATTCGAGATCAGATCACGGATGTTTCCGGTGCCGAGTTCATCGACGGTACCCTGGTCCGACAGTGCGTTCAGGAATAGCTGCGTTCGCTGCTGTTGCGTCTGGTCAAAGCTCAACCACGCGACCTGGCTTGCCACGGCGCCCCCTAGTGTTCACCGCCGCGAGTCTACGCCGGCCGCCGTCGAGAGGCTTGTCGAATCAGCGGCGCCGCCGCCTCGGCTCGGTCGGCACTGCACGTGTCGCACGTTGCCACAGCCATTGGTACCACTTTCTGCCGACCAACCTCCCAGCTGCTCGGCAGCATCACTGCAATCCCGGGGAGAGTCGGCACATTGCCAACGTCCGCCTTTTCGGGAGCAGATCCGTCGTCAGCGCCAAAGTATGAAAGTGGCCGATAGAGCGCGTTCGTCAGACAGCGGATCGGAACTACTAGCAGTGCCGAAAACGGTGCTCGCCGCCAACTGAATTGGGTGCTCAGATCACCCCAAACTCCGCACCTGACCGTTCGAAAGCAATCCAATACCCGCGTCGTTGGTGACCTCCGCCATGGGAAAGTGGATGCTGCTCCACCCATGGGCTGGCTCCTCGTCGTCGAGCTTCCCGCTCCGGATCGGCACTTTGTGATCCGCGCCCGACGCATCCCCCCGCTTGCAAGCACCCTCCTTCTTGTCTCTTCAAAACTTGCAGACCGCCAGCGGAAACACCATACGATTCAAGCGTATATCGCACCGACGCCAGAAAGGAGCGTTTGCGTGAGTTTTTGGAGTGTCTCTTCGAAGAGCGGCAGTAGTGGCGACTCGCATCGCGCGTTTCCAGTGGAAACCTGAGGTTTTGGATACTTAATCGTCACCTGCCAATGCCACGGCTCGTGGCGACCGGCGTGTGCAGCATCGAAGTTCCCGACACCCTCGCTACCGGGAAGGTTGCGGCAGGTAGGCGAACGCCACGGCGGCGAGCTCGATGTCGACCTCCGCACGTCTTGCGAACGCGTGGACGAACATGACTTTCAAGCATGGCTCCACGCTCTCCATGCCATAGGACAGGCAATCCTGCCTGAGGGCGCCTCCGTCGCCCTCTCGCATCTCCCACGCCACGGCATACTCGTTGAGAAGCGACTCGTAGAAGCCCGCAACCACCATCGGCCTGAGGTCCTCCTGCACTTCATGGGCGATCGCATCAGCCAAGCTGGCGCGAAAGGCCTCCCAGAAAAACTCGCCGAAGATCATTGCCCTGGCGCGCGACGAGATGCCATCGAACGTGGCGATGCGCTGCCTCGCAACGAGGGAAGCCTGTTCTCCACGCAGATGAATCCTGCCCGGGAGCAGCTTCTCCATCGCGCTCGAAGCATCCGCCACCGAGACAGGGGGCGCCTTCTCACGGTCGACCAGCCGTCGGGCTTCCGCAACGTCGCCTGCGAGCAAGGTGTCGCGATACGAGATCTCCAGATTCGACGCGCCGCTCGCTCCTTCGACGAGGAGCCATCCGGCCAGAAGGGCAGACATCATCACGATGGTCTTCATTCGAGTCTCCATGCGCTTGGCGGAAACAACCTACAACTGCTTGAACAGATGCAACCAGCTCCGGCTCACCGGCACCGTCTCGGGGCGGTCGCGCAGGTAATCGTCGCGGCGTCGTCTTCGAGGACGTCGTGGGCGATCGCACCCGCCTGGACGACCAGATACGGCAAGCCCGGGAAGAACGTCCGCGAATAAGATCATTGCAATGCAGCATCAACTGCATCATGTCGACACACGGCGTGAGCCTTTGAATCAAAGGCTTGCGAACCGCACACGCGCACCCACCCACCGGAGGTACGTCGCATCGCAGCACGAATCATGAACCGGTCATACCGACATGCATTCAGCTTCGTATTCATCTTGTGTTCACCCCGCACAGCATGGCCGCTCCTCCCCACCAGAAGCCGACCATGCCAAGCCGTACCATCAGACCTGCCGGCCATGCGCTGCCTGCGACATATCACCCTCGCGCGCTCCGACGCACCGTCCTCTGCACCGTGATCGCCGGCCTACTGGCGGGCCTGCCGCTGTCGGTGATGGCCGACGATGCAGGCGGCGGGGATGCGCTGCGTGCCGAGAATGCCCGCTTGAGGGCCGAGATCGAGAGCCTGCGCAGGGCACTCGGCACGCGTGACGACACCGCCACGGTGGAGCCGTCGTCGCCTTCGGCACTGCCAGGCAAGGCATCGACGCAGGGCACGGCGGCCGTGGCGAACGATGCCCAGGTCGGCGACTCGCGGCTGCTCGATGCGGTCGTCGTCAAGAGCGAGGAGATCAAGGACGTCCCGAGCTCGATCTCGGCCGTCACCGGCGAGGAGCTCGAGAAGTTCCACGTCAACAACTTCCGCGACATCGTCAACCGCCTCGGCAACGTGCGTACGTCGTGGCAGAACCCCAACACGGCCTCGATCTTCATCCGCGGCGTCGGCTGGGCCGCCGGCGCGGGCGTGCTCGATCCGAGCGTCGGCGTCAGCGTCGACGGCGTCGGACACGGCATCAGCTCGATTTCCGCGCTGAGCAACTACCTCGACATCGAATCGGTCGAGGTCGTGCGCGGTCCGGCCGGCACGGACGGCGGCAAGGCGTCGAACGTGGGGCGCGTGAGCATCACGACGCGCAAGCCCACGTTCGAACCGGAGGCGCGTGCCACGGTGACGCTGGGCCAGCTCAACACGGTCATCGCAACGGCTGCCGTCGGGGGCGGGATCATCGACGACACGCTGGCCTATCGGCTCACGGTCAACCGCGAGACGGCCGACGGCCCGTACAAGAACGCCAACGACCGCAGCTACACCTGGCGCAACACGGACCGCACCAACGTGCGCGGGCAGTTCCTGTTCACGCCGAACGACCAGCTCGAAGCCAATGTCTCTTTCGACATCACGCCCGAAGGCCGCGAGATCTGCGAGAACTGCTTCTGGTTCAACAGCAAGACCCCGGCGACCTACGACTGGATCAACCCGGCGACGGGCCAGCCGGGACTGGTCAACTATGCGGAGGACGTATTCGGCAAGCTGCAGCGGCGCTGGTTCGCGCAGAATCCCGCGTACACGATCGACGACTACTATGCACCGCGCGTCAACACGATCGGCGAGTACCCGAACACCTACGAGACGCGTGGAGGCACGGCGAACGTCGCCTACCGCTTCAGTGACCGCACCAGCCTGACCTCGATCACCGGCTACCGCGATTACCAGTTCTCGCAGGGCGCGGGTTCGCACACCGGTTTCGAATGGCTGCGCGCACCACGCGGCACGCAGACCAAGTACGAGCAGCTGAGCCAGGAGTTCCGCCTCGACTCCAAGCTCGCCGACACGCTCGACCTGAAGACCGGCCTGCACTACTTCCGCAGCAAGTTCCCCTACTACACGCAAACCGAACGCTACGGCTCCGACGCCGGTGCGTACTACGCCACGGCTGCGCAATATGCCCTGCTCGACCCGATCAGCGCTGCCGACCCAAGCCTCGTCGATCCAGCCGGCCGCCTGCTGCTGTTGAACTCCGTCAACGGACTCGTGACGCAGCGTCGCGAGAAGTACGCCAACGACAGCACGTCGGCGTTCTCCGACCTCACATGGCAGGCCAGCGACGACCTCATCGTCAACGGCGGATTGCGCATCGGCCGCGAGAGTCGCGAGACCGAGGCCAGCAACGGCATCCTGTCGGACGGTTTCGCCTCCGCGCTCAATCCGGCCTCGGTGAACAACGTCTCGTTGAACGGCTTCGCGAGCAACGCCCAGGGCGCGCTGCTCGCGGGCAACACGGCCGAGCAGATCGCGTTGGCGAATTTCGTGGCGCAGCAGTACTTCGGCGTCGGCTCCTACGCGGCCCTGACCGATTTCCAGCGCAGCCAGGTCGCCGCGGCCAAGGCGATCCGCGCGGCGCGCATCGGCGGCCTGTACCTGCCCGCGACCGCCGAGCGCTATGAAGAAACGCTGTT
Organism: Lysobacteraceae bacterium PS02065; assembly: GCA_029959555.1. Taxonomy (GTDB): domain Bacteria; phylum Pseudomonadota; class Gammaproteobacteria; order Xanthomonadales; family Rhodanobacteraceae; genus Dokdonella. The sequence continues at coordinate 19,971 of JASCPI010000053.1, forward strand.
CAACGCGACGATCGGCTCGAGCTACCGTGTCACCGACGGCCTCACCGTCTACGGCTCGTACAAGTACGGCGAGAAGCCCGGCATCGCGCAGATCGTCGGCGCGACGGCACTTGGCGGCAAGTCGCTTCCCGCGAAGAAGGAGTCGACGCGTGCGATCGAGCTCGGTGCCAAATCGCTGCTGCTCGACAACACCTTGTCGCTGACGGCGACGCTCTTCAGGCAGGACATCGACGACTACCTGCAGAACACGTTCGTCTACGACGAGGTCCAGACCCAGCTCAACAACAACGGCTTGCCCGCGTATGTCGCGGCACTGGGCAACGTGCCGAAGGTGCGCACCAAGGGCCTCGAACTGGACGTGGGCTACTTCGGCATCCCGTACACGACGATCCGCTTCTCCGGCGCCTACACCGATGCGCAGTACGTGTCGTTCCCGCGTGCCCCGACGCCGGCCGAGCTCGGCGGCTCGAATCCCGCGGGCCCGTACTTCGATGCCAGCGACAAGACCTTGCCCGGCGCGCCCAAGGTCAGCGGAAACCTGTTCGCCGACTTCTCGTACCCGATCGCCGACCACTGGTCGTTCCACAGCAGCCTCAACTACAACTACCAGAGCAGCTACTACTCCGACACGCGCCTGTCGCGCTACGCCTGCACCGACGCATTCGGGGTCACCGACCTGACCGTCGGCGTCGGCCGGAGGGACGGCAAGTTCGACGTGAGCCTCGTGGTCAAGAACCTGCTCGACGAGGACACCGGCATTCCGCTGACGTGGAACTCGTACAAGCCGGGCATTCCACGCTGGATCGGCGTGACCTTCAGCGGTTCGCTGTACTGAGCCATCCCACCTCACACAAGGCTTACAGACCATGACACACCACGATTCCCGTCCTCCGCGCCAGCGACGCCTGCTCAGCCTGCGCGGCGGCCTTCTCGCCATCGGCGTGCTCGGCGCCATCGTTGCCCTGGGCAGCGCCACCCTGCATGCATCACGCGCCACCGCGGCGGCCGGCGCCGAAACGTCCGCTTCGCCGCTGAGCGACTACCTGACGCGCAAGCAGGCTGCATTGAAGGCCCTCGAGCAGAAGGCCACGACGCCGACCTCGATCACCGCCAAGGTCACGGCGGAGAGCCGCTCCGGCGTTCGCCGGCTGCGCATCCGCGACTATCAATATCTGAGCGACAGCGACCGCAGTTTCGGCGGCTACAGCCTAGGCGCCGGCTCGTGGGACACCGAAGTCGGCGTGCTCGCCAGTGCGGTTGCCGACGAGTTCGTCGTCCAGGCCTCCAGGAGCGGCATCGCGCTCGACGGGGTCGAGGTGGTGTTCACGAGTCACCCGGACGACGCCGCGACCGAAAAGACGCACAAGGTGCGCTACCCACGCAATCTCTCCTACACGGCCTATCTCGAGACACCGGCGAGCGATGAACAACTCGATACGCTGCGCAAGGCGGTCGAGCAGAACTCGGCCGTGCTCGCCCTCGTCACCGAGCCGCAACCGATCAGCCACGGCAAGGTCGTGCACACCCCGAGTGCGGCTACCCGCGATCCGAACCTGCCGCCGGGCCTGCGCGACTTCCTCGTCGAGAAGCGCCAGGCGATCCTGCGTCGCGCCGAGGAGGCAAAGGCCGGCAAGAGCGATCCGTACGCATTGCATGCGCGCGCGCGTGTCGAGCCGAACACCGGGTTGCGGGAAGTCCGGACGGGTGACCGCGACTTCCAGCTGATCCACGACAGCAGCCCGGCGCTGCTCGGCTACGGTCTCGCGCCGACCGTCGAGGAGCACCAGCTCGGCGTGCTGGGCACCTGCCTCACGCACATCTTCGAGATCCAGGCCGCCACGCGGCAGGTCGTGCTCGACTCGCTCGAGGTGCAGGTCGAGGGCACCCTCGCGCCCCGCGCCGGCAAGGGCATCACGTCTGCTCCGCGCTACAGCGACATCCGCTACACGGTCAACGTCGAATCGCCGGCACCATCCGCGGACATCGACCAGTTGCGCGAAGCGGTCGAAGCCTCCTGCCCCGTATACAACCTCCTCAAGGACGCGCAGACGGTGAAGGGCGAGGTAAAGCGCGGGACGGCACCGAAGAAGGCGGCCTGACCGGATACGCGCCGCACGCGCCGAGGCCGGCGGTGGTGGGGTTCACGTCCACCACCGCCGCCTTGGACGCGACCTACATCTGCTTGAACAGATGCAACCAGCTCCTGCTCACCGGCACCGTCTCGGGGCGGTCTCGCAGGTGGATCGTCGCGGCGTCGTCTTCGCGGACGACGTGGGCGATCGCGCGCATGTTGACGACGACGGCGCGGTGGACCTGGGCGAACAGCTGCGGATCGAGTTGCGGCAGCAGGTCCTTGAGCGGGATGCGCACGAGGGCGTCGGTGGGGCGGCCGGCGTCGCGCCAGGCGATGCGCGTGTACTTGGTGTCGGCGCGCAGGTAGTCGATGTCCTCGACGGCGATGAGGCGCAGCGTGGTGCCCGATTGCGCGCGCAGCCAGCGCAGCGGTTCCTCGCGCGGCTTCGCCTGAAGCAGTTCGGCGAATTGCGCGAGCACGGATTCGGCAAGCGCGGCCGGTGGCGCGGCGGCGAGACGTGCCTTGAGGCGCGCGACCGTGTCGGCGAGGCGCGCGGGTTCGACCGGCTTGACGAGGTAGTCGAGCGCGCCTTCGTCGAAGGCCTGCACGGCGTAGCGGTCGAACGCGGTCACGAAGACGACATGCGCGCGGCGTGCGACGTGGCGTGCCGCATCGATGCCGTTGAGGCCGGGCATGTGCACGTCGAGGAAGCAGATGTCGGGTGCGAGCGCGTCGAAGCGTTCTATCGCCTCGCGGCCGTTGCGCGCCTGCGCGACGATCTCGAGCTCGGGCCACGCCCGCGCGAGCTGCAGCACGAGCGCTTCGCGCAGCAGCGGCTCGTCGTCGGCGACGAGCGCGGTCGGTCGCGCGCTCATGCCTTCACCTCGCGCAGCGGCAGGTCGAGTTCGGCACTCGTGCCGTGCGGGTACTGACCTTCGATACGCACGTGGGCGCCGACGCCGAACGCGAGGCGCAGGCGCTCGCGAAGCGTCGCGAGTCCGGTGCCGAGCCCGGCGCGTTCGCTCGCGCCGAGGCCGACGCCCGTGTCGACGACACGCATGAGGCAGCGCGTGCCGACGCGCTCGACGTGCACATCGATGCGACCACCCTCCTCGGCCGGATCGATGCCGTGGCGAACGGCGTTCTCGACAAGCGTCAGCAGCGTCATCGGCGGGCAGGCCTGCGCCTCCATGCCTTCGTCGACGTGCAGTGCGAAACGCAGGCGATCCGGCATGCGCAGGTGCATGAGTTCGAGGTAGGCGCGCACGAGGCGCAGCTCGTCGCCGAGCGTGGTCGCGCCGTCACCGAGCCGCGGCACGCTCGCGCGCAGGTAGGCGGTGAGGCTGTCGAGCACGGCGGGCGCGCGCGGCGATCCCGCGGCGACGAGCGCCTGCACGTTGGCCAGCGTGTTGAACAGGAAGTGCGGCGCGACCTGCGCCTGCAGCAGGCGCAGGCGTGCGTCGAGCGCCTGGCGCTCGAGTTCGCTGCGCGTGAGGTCGAGGGCCAGTTCGTGCTCGCGTGCGAGCGCTTCCTTCTGGCGCACGAGCGCACCGAGCGCGAACCACGGTGCGATCAGCACGCCGAACACGAGCAGCATGCCGAAGCCCGAGAGCCGGTCCGGCTCCTCCCAGAACGGCGGCGCGCCGGCCGGCGTCGAGGCCATGTAGATCGTCACCACGGCCACCGGCATGACCAGCGCGACCGCGACGACCTGCAGCACCCAGCGCGCGATCCAGCGCGGTAGGCGCGAGGGCCATTGCTCGAACACGCCGAACGCGAGCATCGCGACGAAGGCGAGCATCGCCACGCGCACGGCGAGCGACCACCAGCCCGACTTCCAGCCGATACCGAGCAGCAGGCTGATCAGCAGCACGGCGATCGCGACCGCGCGCACACGGCGCCAGCCGAACATCAGCGCGAGGCCGCGCGGTCGATCGAAGGTGGGCGTCACGGGCATGGCGGCGAGCATAGTGCAGCGGCAGGCGGCACTGCGTGGGTCACAGGCGCGGCCACCACATGATCATCGTCGCGGCACCGATGCCGAGCAGCGTCGCACCGGTCGCCGCGAGCAGGAACGCGCCCATTGCGACTTTGGCCGCCGTGCCGCCGGCCTGCGCGCGCAGGAAGCCTTCGAGCACGAGCAGCGGCAGCAGCGACTGCGCGAACGACAGCGTGGTCAGGGTGGGACCCGTGAACGTCCTCGGGTCGAAGCCGGCCGGTCCGCCGTTGGCGACGATCCAGGCCATGAGGCCGACGCGGAAGAACCACACGCCGCTGACCACGAGGAACAGGCGCAGCGCCCAGCGCCGATGAGCGTCGATCCGGCGCGCACGTGCGTGCCGCCACGCCATCGCCGCACAGCCCAGGATCAGCAGCGCGTTGACCGTGATGCCGAGGTGCTGCGAGAGGTCACCGACCGTGCCGCGCACCCACACCAGCACGAGGCCGCCGACGCTGAGGATCACCGCCGCGGCGAGGTAGATGCGGCCGACGACGCGATGGAACCCCGGCCAGTGCCGGCGCAGCGGAGGCAGTAGCTGCAGCGCACCGCCGACCAGGATCACCGCTGCGAACGCGAGGTGCAGCACGAGCACGCCCGCGAGGAAGGGCTCGTCCGCAGACGGCGCCTTCGGCAGCACCTTGCCCCACTCCTCGAAGCGCCCCGCGAGCGCGGTGCGGCCGTAGAAGCCGACGACATAGGCCGCAAGCAGGAGCTGGCCGAACAGCGCGACGCCGAGCCACACCGCGCCGGTGGTGCGCAGGAAGCGCGAGGCCTTGTCGTGCCCGACGCCCCGACCGGCTCGCATGGATGCCGGCGTGGTCACGGCATGGGCTGGAACGATGGAGGGCATGGCGGACTCCGCGACATCGGTTGTCGTGGAGTCTGTCGATGCGTGATGCGCGGAGCCCTGGAGCGGCGACGGATGACGTCATCGCGGGGACAGGACGCCGCGGGCGAGGATGGACGGCGCAGCGGCAGGACGTATGCAGGCGGTTTCGGAGGACGTCGGTGAGGTCGTGGCGGCGTTCACACGGCCACGCGCCTCGCCCCCTCTCCCGCGGCCCCTACCGCACCAGGGGAGGGGGAGTCGGGTGGTTGCGACGACGATGCCCCGGAGGAGATCGATCACGTCGTGGGCGGTGCTCACACGGCCACGCGCCTTGCCCCTTCTCCCCGGCCCCTCTCCCGCAAGGGGAGAGGAAAGTCGAGCGGAAGCCTCGACGCGATGCGGCCGCGCAGACACGCTGCGCGGCCGCGAGCGGCGTCCGATCAACCGCGACGCATGCGCCTGAGACCCGCGAACGCGAGCAGCATCGCGAGCATGCCGAGCGCGAGGCGTGCATCGACCGGCAGGGCCACCGCGTCGCCGGGACCTTGCGGCTCGACCGGCACGAGCGTCGTGATCGTGTCCGTGTTGTTGTCGAGGTCCGGATCTGGAACGCTCGGCGAGCCGATCGTCGCGGTGTTGGTGATCGTGCCGGCGAAACCGTCGAGCACCGTGTACGTCACGGTGATCGTGTGCGTGTCGCCGACACCGAGCGCGCCGAGCGTGCACGGGAAGCCCGACGTGCACGGTGCGGTCGCCGACACGAAGGCGAGCCCTGCCGGCAGCGGATCGGCGAGCACGGCGTCGGGCACGGCATCGGGGCCGAGGTTCGACGCGACGAGCGTGTAGGTCACGGTCGCGCCGGCGGTCGCCTGGGCCGGGCCACTCTTCACGACGGCGAGGTCCGCGCTCGGCGTGCCGACCGGCGTGACGACCGTCGTCGCCGTGCTGCGGTTGTTAGACGGATCCGCATCGGGCGTCGCGCTCGACACCTCGGCGATATTGATGACGCTGCCCTCGCCGGCCGTGACCGTGAAGGTCGCACTCAGCGTGGTGGATGCACCCGCGACGAGCGTTCCCAGCGTGCACGGAAAGCCACCTGCACACGGTGCCGTCGCCGAGACGAACACGAGACCGGCAGGCGTCGGATCGGCGAGCACGACACCGGCGGCGTCGCTCGGTCCGGCGTTCGCGACGACGAGCGTGTAGGTCACGTCGTCGCCGCTCTGCGCCGTCGCCGGGCCCGTCTTGACCACCGACACGTCGGCGATCTCGCTGATCGTGTCGGTGTCGCTCGCGCTGTTGTTGCTGAGGTCCGGATCACCCGGAACGTCGTGCGGCGTGATCGTGACCGTGTTGGTCACGGTGCCGGTGGTCGCGGTGACGTTCGCCTGCACGGTGAAGGTCAGGGACGAGCCCGCGGGGAACGACGGGATCGCGGTGCCGCCCTGCAACGTGACGACGGAGAGGCCCGGCGGACACGTCGCCGCGCCGGTGGTCGGCACGCAGCTGACGGCGGTCTTGGCGAGGCCCGGAGCGACGGGATCGGTGATTGTCGCACCGTCGGCTGCCGACGGCCCCAGGTTCGAGGCGACGATCGTGTACGTCGTCGTGTCGCCCGGTGCGAGCGCGGTCGTGCCGTTGTCCTTGGTCACGGCGAGATCGGCGACCGGGAAGCCTACCGGCGTCGGAGACGCCGTGTCACCGTTCGCCGTCGACGGCAGCGCCGCGGTGTTCGTCGAGGTGTCGCCGGCGAGCACGCCGGGCGGCGGCACGGGCAGGCCGCCAGGGAACGTGTAGCCCGGATTCGGTCCCGTGCCGAGTACGCTCGCGTACGCGGTATTGAGCTGCGGCGAGGTCGGCACATCGGCGATGGCGGCGTAGGCGACGCGCACGGTCAGCGTGATCGTGCAGGTCGCGCCGGCGACGAGCGTGTCGGTTCCGCCGAGCAGGCTCGTGATGGCCGTGCCGTCGAACGCGGCGTTCGCGGTGCATGTGCCTGCGGTGACGCTCGGCCCTGCAACGATCGACAGCGTCGGCGCTCCCGTCGCGAAGGTCTGTGCGAGGTTGTCGGTCACCTGCACGTTCGGTGCGGCGACACTGCCGAGATTGCCGACACGCAGCGTGTACGGCACGTCGAACGTCGTCGCCGTCACCGGCACGACCGCGCCCGCGGCCTTGACCACGTCGATCGTGTTCGGCGTGAACGCACAGGTCGCGCCGTCGCTGGACTGCGCCGAACTCGCACCGCTGACCGAGACGACCGCGCCGGTCGCGAGATCGACCGTGTAGAAGCCGCCGCTCGCGTTGGCGCTGTTGTCGTAGGCGTAGAACGCGCCGGTCGAATCGATGAAGACCGAACCGAACGTGGTCGCCGGCAGCGTCGTCGCGATGCGCGAGATCGCGACGCTGGGCGCCGTGCCGGACGGATTGCTGATCGCGAGACGGTACAGGTACACCGTGGTCGGCTCGCCCGTGCGCACGCCGTACATGACGGTCAGCGACGGCGTGCTCTCGGCGGGATTGACCGCAATGTCGCCGATCTGGAACGCCGTGACACCGGCGTAACCGGGAGGCGGACTCGCATCTGCCGCGGACGTCACCGCCGTCGCGACCGGCGTGGGCGCAGCGCCCGTGATGCCGGTGATGCGGTACAGCGGACCGGTGCCGCCGCGCGAGGCGAAGTAGTTGCCGGCCGCGTCGATGTCGGCGCCGTCGAACGCGGCCGATGCCGGCAGGCCCGATACGAGGATGCCGTAGCCGGCCGCTGCGCCGTTGAGATCGACCGGGCCCGCCGTGTCGAAGCGGTACAGCGCGACCGTCGCATTGGTCGGGTTGCGCAGGCCGTAGATGTGGTCGTCGACCGGGTTGTAGCCGACGCCGTTGATCGGCTCGTTCGCGACGAACGTGCCGAGATCGAAGATCGGGACCGACGTGTACGGCGAGGCACTGCGGTCGATACGGAACAGCGTCGACGCCGCGTTGTTGATGCGGCGGAACTGGTAGAACTCGCCGTCGCAGGCGAACGGCTGTGCGTGGGCGAGCGGTGCGGCGCATGCCGCGGCGAGCGCGAGGGCTGCAGCGCGACGTGCGAGACGCGAGCTGCGCGCAGGCGCGGGGAAGGTCGAAGCCGGGGCTTCGCTGGAGTCGATCATCGGTGGTGCCACTCCCTGGGTCGTGTCGAGGTCGCGCGGGCGACGACACGCCCCGCGGAGGCCTCGGCCTCCGTGTCGTCCTCATCTCCCGAGCGGATGCGACCATGCACGAATAACGTGCGCGCGTGGCGCGTGCACGGTCGCTCAACCGTGCATCGTTGCAATTCTTGACGCGATCAGGCGGCCCGTTGCGCCGCGACCGAAGTGGCATCCGCACCGAGAAGTCGATCGATGATCGATGCGACGAGCGCATCCTGCGCGGCGCGCGGCGTGAACGTATGGTCGGCGCCATCGAACACGTGCACGCCGATCGCATCGCGAGCGACGAGCACCTTCACGGCGCGCCCTCCCTGCTCGAACAGCAGCTCATGGCCCGGATCGCCCTCGGCGAACAGGAAGTCCACGCGCGTGTTGCGTCGCACGAGCATGCGCAGCCCTCGCGCGAGATCGTGGCGCATCGGCACGTGCAGCACGCGCAACACGCCGACGCCGCGCGCACGCGCCACCATCGCGGCGCGCCGCGCGACCACGCGCAACGCGGCCGCGACATCGACACGCCCGCGCAGCAGCTTGCGCCAGCCGGTCCACGAGCGCAGCGAGGCACGGTAGCGCGCGGCCTCGCCGATCACGCGAGCCGTCGGCAACGGTGGCGGCATGCCCGCGACGGGACGGAACGTGAGCGGGTTGATCGCGATCACGGCATCCGTGGCCACCCCGTCGATCGACGCCTGCAACGCGTGGTACGCACCGGCGCAGACGCCCGCGACGGTGACACGCGGTGCGCCGTGTGCACGCGCGAACGCGACCGCAGCGGCGACATCCTCGATCGCCGCAGCGGCCGGATAGACGGTGCCGAACGGGATGCCGGGCGCGGGTGGACTGTCGCCGAGGCCACGCAGATCGAGACGCAGCACGAGCACGCCGCGTGCGGCGAGCGCGCGGGCGAGGCGCACGTGCAGGCGGTTCGGTCCGATGCGCGGCGTCGCACCGGCATTCAGCAGCACGAGCGCAGCACGAGGTATGCCGGCCGGCAGCGTCACGATGCCGAGTGCCCCGGAAGCAAGCGTCAACGGCTGCTCGCGTACGCCGTCGCCGACAGCCGCCGGATCGTCGATGTCTGGTGTCATGCACGGCGTGTCGGCGTCACGCGAGGACATCGTCGAGCGCGCGAACGCGACGACCGTCTCGACGAGCACCTGCGGCACCGTCGAGCGATGCGGATCGAGCATCATCTCGGTGTAACCGTCGAACACGCGCTGCTCGACGTGCGCACCGAGTACGCCGAGTTGCACCGGCCAGGCGGTCGATGCCGGCAGGTCCGCGCGTTCGAGCACGAGCACCTCGGGCGCCGGCGCGGGGGCCGGCAGCGCGACGAGATCGAGGCGCTCGAGCGACGCGTGCGTGTCGGGCGTGATCGCGAAACCGAGGAGTTCGTCGAGCGGCTCGCCGTCACGCGGCGCGGCGAGCGGCAGGCCGAGTGCGCGCTGCAGCATGCGTGCCTCGCGCAGGAAGCGCCTGCCCTGCACGACCGGCGCGATCGCGACGAGGCCGACGACGTCGTCGCGCGAGCGTGCCGCGAGCACGGCCCAGGCCGTGCCGAGCCGCAGCCCTGCGACCACGAGACGTGTCGCGCCTTCCTCGCGCGCGCGATCGCAGGCCTTGCCGACACTCGCGACCCAGGCGTCGACGCGCGCATCGTCGAGATCGTCACCGCCGCTGTCGCCCGTGCCGTCGGGATCGACCCGCAACGCGAGCACACCCGACTCGGCAGCCACCTCGGCGAGCCGGCGCAACGTGCGGTGCGCGCAGATCGCCTCGTAGCCGAACGGTGGCACGATCACGATCGCGGTGTCGCCCGCGACGGCGGGCCTGTGCAGCCACGCGAACGTCGCGCGCGAATCCGCACCGAGCCACACCGGCTGCGCATCGGGAACCGTGGCGGTGCTCACGCGAGCGTGAACCGGGTGCGCGTGCGCGCGTTGAGCGCCGAGGCCACGCCGCGCAACGGTGTCGCAACCGCGCCTGCGACGGCACGCAACACGATCTCGCGCGACTGTCCCGGCGCGAGATGGAAGCCGTCGTCGGACGGCACGTGGCCGGGCACCTCGAGCATCACGGACTGCGCGAACGTACGCGCGGACACGACGAGCACGATCTCGTCGTCGCGGCGACGCGCCTCGACCTCGAGGCCGACGTCGTCGCGCGCCGCGAACCCCATGCCGTCCGGGAATGCGAACGTGTCGGAGAGCAGCGCATCGTCACGCACGAGCGCGACGTGCACGACGTCGGCGACAGGAGGACCGAAGCGGTACACGTACGCGAGGTCGACGAAGGTATCGAACAGGGCTGCCGCGGCGAGCTCGATCGACGCATGCGGCGGCACCTCGACGTCGGTGCCGGCACGTCCCGCAACGATGCCGCCGTCGCGATACAACGTGATGGCCACGCGTGCACGCAGCGGTTCCGGGCGATCGTTGTGTACGTGGATCGCGAGACCGTCGAGTCCTTCGTCGGTGACGGTCGAGGCGACCGGCGCGAGCACGCGCCGCAGCGCATGCAGGCAGGCCTTGGGACGACCCAGCGCGTCGACGAGACCCCAGCCGGCGCCGGGCCAGAGATCGTGCAGGAACCAGACGAGCGCGCCTTGCGTGCGTGAGCGCGCACGACGCCACTCGGCGAACGTGCGTGCCATGACCTCGCCCGTCGCGGCGCGACCGAGCGCGAGGTAGCGCTCGTGGTCGCGCGCGCGCAACGCCGCTGCATCGACACCGTACAGCGCCTCGACATAGTGGTCGCGCACGTCGTCGAAATCCCAGCCCGCACCGAGGTCGCGCGGCACGCGCGCGGTCCAGCGCGGATCGGGCGCGCGCACCGCACCGCCCGCGGGAAGCGCATCATCGGCCGGCACGTTCGCGAACGCGAGGCACTCGCTCGCGAACGCGGGCGCGCCTCGGCGCGCATCATCCAGATCGCGTCGGTAGGCACCGACGCCGTAGTACGAGGTGACACCGTCGGAAGCCTGCGGGAACGCGCCGCCGTGCGTGCTCGACGGCACGTAGACGTGACCGCGCGCGATCACGGGAAGCGCGAGATACTCGTGGAACAGCGCCGGCGTCCACGCCTCGCGCGGTGCGCCGGACATCGCCGCCTGCTGGGCCACCTCGCTGTTGCCGCAGACGATCGCGACGCTCGGGCGTGCCTGCAGGCGGTCGAGCAGCTGGCGCGTCTCGCGGCGCGCCTCCTCGACGAAGGCCTCGTCGTCGGGGTAGTCGATGTTCGCGAACATGAGGTCCTGCCAGAGCAGGATGCCGTGACGGTCGAGCGCGTCGTGGAACGCATCGTTCTCGTACACGGTCGCGCCCGACACGCGCAGCATGTTGAAGTCGGCGTCGCGCACACGGCGCACGGCCGCGTCGATGGCCTCGTCCGAGGCATCGAGCGTGACCACGTCGAGCGGCGTCCAGCACGCGCCGCGGCAGAACACCGGCACGTCGTTGACGCGCAGCGCGAAGCCGCCGTCGCTGCGGTCGACCGTGATCGCGCGGAAACCCGTCGCACCGAGCTCGAGGCGCTCGTCGACGCCGTCGCGCACGGCCTCGACATGCAGGTCGTACAGCGCGGGCTCGCCGTGCGTGTGCGGCCACCAGCGTTCGACGCCGGCGATGCGGGCCTCGCCGCGCCAGGTCGTGCCGTCCGACTGGAGCTCGACCGCGCTGCGGCGATCGCCACGCGTCACGACGAGCGTGGCCCGCGTGGTACCCGCGGCGAGGGCGAGCGCGACATCGACGATGCCGTCGACATCCTCGAGGCGCGCCTCGACGTGCACGCCACCGGCGCGACCCTCTACCGGTTCGAGCCAGACCTCGCGCCACGGTCCGACCGCGGGACACGGTGGCGACCATCCCGGTGTGCGCCCGAGCAGGCTCGTGCGGAACGCGCGCAGGTTCTGCTCGACCAGCATCGGCACGCGCCAGCGCGGGCGCGGGCGGCGCTGTGCCAGTTCCGGCGCGAGTGCGCGGCAACGCACGAGCAGCTCGTGCGCACCGTCGAGATCGAGCTCGATCTCGTGGGCGAGGAACATGTTGGCGCTCGACAGCAGCGGCTCGCCGTCGAGCCATGCCTCGGCCAGCGTCGCGAGGCCGTCGAAACCGAGCACGAAGCGTCCATGCGAGACCGGCAGGCGCACGCGCCACCACGCGTCATGCGCATCGAACGCGAGCGGCGTCTCCCACGACCAGCGCCCCGCTTCACGCAGCGCGCCCGCGGCGGTGCCGGGTACCTGCGCGGGTAGCCAGTCGAGGGCGTCGATCGCCTCGCGCGGCGTGCCGGCCGGTGCGAGCGCGAACGTCCAGCCGTCGCGCAACGGCGCGCGGCGGGCGGCGGCGACGGCGCGCCCGGCGCTCACTGC
>JASCPI010000054.1 GCA_029959555.1 Lysobacteraceae bacterium PS02065
CCAAAGTCGCCATCGTCGCCTGCATGCGAAAGCTGCTCACCATGCTCAATGCCATGCTGCGCGACTCAGCACGTTGGAGCCCTCCCGCCATGGGCTGAGCTTGACGAGCAACACAGTTGCTCTCCCGGAGGGAGAGGGGCTCGAAAGCAACGCCATTCCGGACCGACGCGATTCACCGGTGCCGGTGAGGTGACGACGAGCAGCGTAAAGCGGCGCACGATAGCTCCGGACACGGCGCGAGTGATGGTCGGATTGTCCCGGGACAGTCGGGACCGGCATGCGAAATCCTGTCTCAGCGCGTCTCGGTCACGATCTCGCCGACCGTCACGGCGCGCGGCTGTGCCGACTGCACGGCCCAGCCCACTGTCGCGGCGATCGCCGCGGTCGCCGCGAAAGGCCAGAACGTGCGCTTGATCGCCGTCGTGAGCCAGTGGCTCGTCTCGATGTGCTTGAGGCGGCGGTACAGTCCTGCAGCGAGGATGCCGTCGACGAGCAGTTCGGCGAACAGCACCGGCGCGCTCCAGACCACCATGAACGACGACACCACGATCGCCGCGACGATCACGATCACGACGATCGGAATCGTGAACGCGTCGGCATCGCCGAAGTCGAGCGAATCGAACGTGCCGCCGCCGCTTCCGCCGCCACCGCTGCCGCCGCGCCCGACATCGGGCAGCGAGACGTCGTGGACGTCGTAGCTGGAGCTCGTGTCGCCCGCGTCCTGCGGATCGTTCTTGCTGCGACCTCCGGTCGGGATGCCCGGGTCGTGGGCATCGAGCCAGTCGCTTCCGCGCGTGCGCAGCCAGAACCAGAGCAACATGAGGAACACGCCGTAGGCGACCGCGGTCGCGAGCGCGTAGCGCGCAGGCATCGACCGCAGCCCTGCATGAAGGAAGATCCACGACGCGAGGAAGCCCGCGCCGGCCGTGATCGCGACCATGAAGCTCATCTGCAGGCGTGGCCAGCCGTCGCGTGACAGGCGCAGGCGCAGGCGTTCGACGATGTGTTGCCTCGAGCGGCGCATCCGGACTCCTCGCAGTGGTGTCGGAGGCATCCTAGCGTGCGATGCGTGCCGCTCCGTCGGATGTGCCCGAGAGCGAGGGTGTGCGTTCAGGTGTCGGGCGGCGTTCCCGGCGCAGCGACGTCGTCACGCCCTGCGCGTCGTGCCGTACGCCAGCCGATCGCGGCGGCTCCGAGCAGCACGACGGAGGCGATCAGCAGCGCGGCGCCCGGCGTCGGGAACAGCGGCTTGTCGCCAACCGAGGCCGCATAGACCGCGCCGAAGAAAAGCGGCGACAGCACGCCGGCGATGCTCGCGACGCTCATGTTCGCGCCCTGCAGCTGGCCTTGCTCGGACTCCGACACGCGCTGCGTCATGAGCGACTGCAGCGTCGGCATCGCGAGGCCCCACAGCGCGTTCGGCAGCATCGCGAGCGTGAACGTGAGGCCGTCCGGTGCGAGGCCCATGCAGGCGATGCCGAAGGCGCCACCGAAGAGGCCGACGATCATCGTCGTGCGGTCGCCGAGGCGTTTCACGACGCGGCCGACCAGCACGCCCTGCACGAGCATGTCGAGCGCGCCGACGAAGGCCAGCACGAGGCCGACCTCCCACGCGTGCCAGCCGTAACGGTAGCCCGCATAGAGCACGAACACGGCGGAGAACACGTGGTGGGCGAAATGCAGCAGGAAGGTGACGACGGCGAGGCCGGCGAGCTCGGCGTGCGAGCGCAGCAGCACGAGCGCGCCGAGGGGGTTCGCGCGTGCCCAGGAAAAACGCATGCGTCGTTCGCGCGGCAGCGACTCGGGCAGCACGAACAGGCCGTAGGCGAACGTGAGCGTGCTCAGCGCGGCCGCGAACCAGAACGGCGCGCGCGGCGAGATCGCGCCGAGCGCACCGCCGAGCAGCGGTCCGGCCACGAAGCCTGCGCTGAACGCCGCGCCGACGAGGCCGTAGGCGCGCGCACGGTGTTCCGGTGCGGTGATGTCGGCCATGTAGGCGTACACGGTCGAGAAGCTCGCCGAGGTCACGCCGGCGACGATGCGTCCGAGTGCGAGCCACCACAGGTCCGGAGCGAGCGCCATGAGCACGTAGTCGGCGGCGAGCCCCGCGGCCGAGATCAGGATCACGGGCCGGCGCCCGACCTGGTCCGACAAGGTGCCGATGATCGGCGAGGCGACGAACTGCATGAGCGCCCATAGCGCCACGAACACGCCGTTGATGAAGCCGGCACGCGCGTTCGATCCCGTGAACGATTCGATCAGCGGCGGCAGCACCGGAATGACGATGCCCATCGCGACGATGTCGAGCGCCGCGACGACGAGGATGAACGCGATCGTCGCGGTGCGTGCGGAGGAGGGTGGGGTGTCCATGCGGGCGCGGAGTGTAGCGCCGCATCGGGACGGGAGCGCGACACGTCCGTCATGTCGCGCCTGCAGTGGTCACGCGCCGCGCGGCGGCACGCGGATCGCCGTGCTCAGGACTGCGCGGCGCGCTTCGCGCCGGCGATCTGGCGCAAGGCCTGCTCGAACACCTCGACGGGCTGGCCGCCCGAGACGAGGTGGCGCTGCTCGATCACGACCGCAGGGACCGAACGGATGCCGAGGTCGAGCCAGCGGCGTTCCTCGCGACGCACGTCGTCGGCGTGGCGGTCGCCGGCGAGGATCGCACGCGCTTCGTCGGCGTCGAGTCCGCTCGCCGCGGCCACGCGCACCAGCACCTCGGGATCCGATACATCGGCGCCGTCGGTGAAGTAGGCCTGCAGCAGTGCGCGCTTGAGCACGAGCTGGCGATCGCCGCCGAGCGTGCCGGCCCAATGCAGCAGGCGGTGCGCATCGAACGTGTTGCGGATGCGCTCGCGCTCGCCGAACACCACGCCGACCTCGGCGCCACGCGCGCGCAACGCGGCCTGGCTCTGCTCGAGCTGCTCCGCCGTCATGCCGTACTTGCGCGCGAGGTGTTCGCCGATCGCCTCGCCTTCGCGCGCCATCTGCGGATTGAGCTCGAACGGCTGGAAATGCAGGTCGATCGTCACGTCGCCGCCGAGCTTCGCGATCGCGCGCTCGAGCGAGGCCAGCCCGACCGCGCACCACGGACAGGCGACGTCGGAGACGATGTCGATGCGCAGCGGAACGGCGGCGGTGCTCATGGCGTGGACTCGCTTCGGAGGGATCGCCGCGAGATGGGGGGCGCGCGGTGGGCGCACAAGCCTCAGCCGCGCACGCGCTCGCCGAACGCATCGGCGACGATGCTGCGGTACCAGCCTTCGGCGAGTTCGGCCTCGCGTGCACGGAATGCGGCCGGCGCGTGCTCGGGACTCATGCCGCCTGCGCCGGGCACGTCGTGCCACTGGCCATCGCTGACGCGGTAGATGCCGCTGATCGAGATGCCGTGGTCCGGTGCGACGAGGCTGTAGCAGGTGTTGTGCAGCACGCCGTCGGGTGTCGGCTCGCCGCGCAGCGAGGCGAGGATCGCGAACGCGCACTGCTTGGCCTGGCTGTTCGCGGCCGAGGCCGACTTCGGCATTGCGCCGGCGATGCAGGCATCGCCGATCACGTGCACGCCGGGCAGATGCTCCGAGACGAACGTCGCCGCGTCGACGGGACACCAGCCTTTCGCCGCGGCGAGGCCGCTCGTGACGGCGAGCGTCGGTGCGGCCTGCGCGGGAATCACGTTGGCGACGTCGACGCGCTCGGCACCGCCGGCGAGATACAAGGTCATGCTGCGCGCGTCGACGCGCTGGAGTGTGCCGCCTTGCGTCGACGGGACCCACGTGATGCGGTCGCCGTAGCGTTCCGTCCATGCCTCGGTGAACAAGGCCTGCTTCGAGAAACGGTTGTTGGCATCGAACACGATGAGCTTGGAGCGCGGCTTGTGCCGTGCGAGCCAGTGCGCGATGAGGCTCGCGCGTTCGTAAGGCCCGGGCGGGCAGCGGAACGGGGCGGGCGGCACGCAGATCGCAACGCGACCGCCGTCGCGCATCGCGCGCAGCTGGCGCGCGAGCCGCAGCGTCTGCTCGCCGGCCTGCCAGGCATGCGGCATGCGCCGCCGAGCCTCGTCGCCCCAGCCTTCGATCGCGTCGTCGCGCACGCGCATGCCGGCCGCGAACACGAGGCGATCCCACGGCAGCGATCCGCCGCCGCGCAGTCTCGCGCGGCGCGTGTCGGCGTCGAGGCCGACGACCTCGTCGACGACGACGCGCACGCCGGCCGCGCGCAAGCCGTCGTGGCCGATGCGCAGCGAACGCATCGGACGCAGGCCGGCGATCACGGCGTTGCTCATAGGACAGCTCACGTGCCGTGTCGACGGATCGACGAGCACGACATCGAGCGTGGGCGCGAAGGCCATGAGATGGCGCGCGCAGCTCGCGCCCGCGAAGCCGCCGCCGACGACCACGACGCGTGCCCTCGCAGACGCATCGCGCGCGCGTGCGACCGGCAGCAGCGCGGCGCCGGCGAGCAGGCCGAGCATGTGTCGTCGCGACAGTGTCATCGCGGTGGCTTCATCTTGGGGGCCGCGGCGAACCACGCGGCGATGCGCACGAGCTCGTCGTCGGAATAGCCGCGCGCGATGCGCGTCATGACCGTCGCGTCGGTGCGGCCTTCGCGGAATGCGCGCAGGCGTTCGAGCAGGTCGCCTTCGTCACGCCCTTCGAGCGCCGGAATCATCGCCTCGTCGCCGGCCACGCCGTGGCAGGTATGGCAGTGCACGGCGAGCTCGCGCGCATCGGGCGGTGCGGCCGGGGCGGGAACGCTTCCCGACGCGAGGGCGAGCCCGGCCAGCGCGAGGGTTCGCAGGCTCACTCCCATTCGAGCGCCTGGTAGACGCGTGCGACGTTGCGTGGATGGGTCTCGTCCCAGAGCTGCCAGTCGCGACGCTGCGCATGGCCGGCCTTCACGATGACATCCTGCATCGCGTCGCCGCGTTTAAGCGCCGCTCGGATGTCGTCGACGAGCGTGCGCAGGTAGGCGTCCTGCCGCGTGAGCGCGCCGGCGAGGTCGGCGGTGATCGCGCCGTGGCCCGGCACGACGTGGCGAACGCCGGGAAGACGCGCCAGTTCGGAGTCGACGGCGAGCCAGCCGGTCGCGCTGCCTTCGATCGCGGGCAGGCGTTCGCGGAACAGCAGGTCGCCCGTCCACAGCGTGCCGCTCGCGTCGTCGAACACGCTGAGATCGGCGTCGGTGTGCGACAGCGGCCACGCGCGCAGCGTGAGCGTGCGGCCGCCGAGATCGAGTTGTTGCGTGCCCGTGACGGCGTTCGTCGGTGCGACGATCGCCGAGGCGTCGCCGGCCGGTTCGAGATCGTCGGCGTAGTCGCGCGCGAACAGCTCGCGGCTGCGTTCGAGCGACGCGGCGAGGTTCGCATGCCCCGTGAACGCCGTGCCGTCGCCGCGGAACGCCGCGTTGCCGAGCACGTGGTCGACATGCCCGTGCGTGCTGATCACGTGGCATACCGGCAGCGCCGTTCGCACGCGCACCGCGGCGAGCAGCGCACGCCCCGTGCGCACCGAGCCGCCCGTGTCGATGACCGCGACGCAGCGCGTACCGACCACGAAGCCGAGGTTCGCGATGTCGTCGTGGCCTTGGGCATCGAGCGCCTTGTGCGCGCCGACGTGCACGAACACCCCCGGCGCGAGTTCGTCGACCTCGAGCGGTGCATGCGATGACGCGAAGCTGTTGGCGGACATGAAGAACGCGATCGCAGCCAGGGCAATCCTAAACCGTGTTCCCGGCAGCATGGGGAATGTACGCTGTTCGGACGTGCGGAGCCGTGGTCGTGCTGAGATGTCTGTCACGCGTCCATTCCTCAGCGTGGACTCTCGTCGCGCATTCTCACCTTGCTTTCGCCACGTGCAGATCCGGAGCGATGCCCGTCTTCGAGCCGTTGTGCGAGATCGAACAAGCCGTTCTCCCGGGCGAGCTCGCTCAGAGGACGACCTTCGAAATCGTAGACCTTGGCACCGGCATCCAGAAGGCACTCCGCAGCTTCGCCGTTGCCGCGTACGATCGCCGCCGTGAGAGCGGTAATCCCCGAGTTGCTGCGGTGATTCACATCGACACCATGTCGGACAAGAAAGTCGGTCACATTGCATGGCGATATGATCGCCGCGAAAAGTGCCGTCTGGCCGAGTCGGTTCGATGTCTTGAGGTCGACGCCGTGCTCATGAAGCATGCTGAGGGTTTCGACATCGCCGAACATCGAGGCGTCGATGACGGATGTCACGGGATCACTCAGTGCAAGGGCACTGCTTCCGTCCAGCTCCAATGCTTTTCGAAGCATATCGTTGCGCCCGACGTGGATCGATATCAGGGATCGATCGAAGGTGCCCATCATGTCGACAGTGAAGCGGGGGAAGACGTCCCAGCATCTGTCGAGAGTTTCCGAGAGCTTTTCACGCTTCGCGAGCGTCTCTCCCGATCTGAACTCCTTGGCGACCGCTGCCATGAAGTCCAGCGAGTCCAGCTTCGCGTCATTCTGACAATCCACGTACGAGCAGCCCGCCAGCAGAGCCGTGGACAACAGCGTCACGCGAAGCATGTCGAACTTCTCCAGTCGGGCTTCGGGCTGCGCCACGAGGGCAGGAGTATCGCGCGCGAGGTGCCGCGAGTGCCCGGCGATATCGCGGCATCCTCACCGATGGCAGCCCTCTTGTCGCGGTCATGGCGCCGTTGCATCACCGCCACCGGTCCACGCGGCCTTGAAATGCCCGTCGGCCGAGTCGGCGACGCGCACCTCGATCGGTTTCGGCAGCGCCTTCGCGAAGCCGATGCGCAGGCTGGGGTTCTCGCTCATCGAGATCGTGGTCTGCGCGTCGACGAGCGGCGTGCCGCCTTCGTCGAGCACGATCGACGAGACGTAGTAGGGCGGGATCGCCTCGCCGCTGCGCGGGTCGATCTGGAAGCCGGAGTGGTTGGGGTGGCGCACGCTGACGAGCAGGGCGCGGGCATCGTCGGCGCCGCGCAGGCGGATCTCGCCGGGTGTGCCGCCGGCAGCCGGACTCGGCGGTGCGGAGCAGCCGCCGCTGGCCTTGACCCAGGTGCTGCGCATGACCACGCGGCCGTCGTCGGTTTCGGCGATCGCGCGTACCGAGGTGTAGCGGTCCACGCGCACGCGCAGGTCCAGCGTCTCGACTGGCGTGCCCTCGCGCAGCGCGACGGTCGCAACGAGCGGGGCGGGATTGTTGTCGACGACGATGCGCAGCTGGCGCACGCGGCCGATCGCGTCGGGGCCGAAGCGGATGCCGAGCGGCGTGGCCGCGGGATCGGGCGTGTTCGAGGGCACCTCGAGGCGCATGAACGCATCGCCGGCGATGTCGATGCGCGTGTCGGCGTACCACTGGCCGCGCAACGCCTCCCACATGCCGCTCACGGGCTGCTGCGCTTCGCCTATGGCGCGTGCGGCCGGCGCGGCGCACAGGACGGCCGCCAGCGCGGCGGCGAGTACCGCATGGATCGGAAACGACGAGCGTGCCATCGCGACGTCCTCCGGCACGCGTCGGCGTGCCCCGCGCCGATGATCCGCCTCGGCGGGCGCGGACTCAACCTTCCGCGTGGGCCGCCTCGGGTGCGGGCCGGCGCCGCGTGCGTGCGAAACGCGACAGCGCGAGGTAGAACACCGGCGTCGTGTACAGCGTGAGCACCTGGCTGACGAGCAGGCCGCCGACGATCGCGATGCCGAGCGGCTGGCGCATTTCCCAGCCTTCGCCGCCGCCGAGGATCAGCGGCAACGTGCCGAGGATCGCCGCGACCGAGGTCATGAGGATCGGTCGGAAGCGCAGTCGCGCGGCGGCCGCGATCGCGTCGCGCGGCGACAGACCCTGGTCGCGTTCGGCGGCGATCGCGAAGTCGATCATGAGGATGGTGTTCTTCATGACGATGCCGACGAGCAGGAACAAGCCGAGCAGCGAGATCAGGTTGAGCTCGTTGCCGAGCACGAACAGCGCGAGCAGCGCGCCGACGCCGGCTGCCGGCAGCGTCGAGAGGATCGCGAGCGGCTGGATCGTGCTCTCGTAGAGCACGCCGAGAACGAGGTAGACCGCGATCATCGCGCCGAGGATCAGCCACAGCTGGCGCTCGCGGATCTGCTCGAACGCGCCGGCCTCGCCGCCGAGCGAGCCGTGCACCTCGGTCGGCAGCATGATGCCGGCGACGGCCTTCTCGATCGCGGCGACACCCTGGCTCAGCGTCACGCCCGGCGCGAGCGCGAAGCTCACGCGCGCCGAGGCGAACTGGCTCTTGTGCTGCACGCGGTCGGGGGCCATGCCGTAGCTGTAGCTCGCGAACGCCGACAGCGGCACGCGCTGGCCGTCGCCACCGATCGCGTAGATGCGGTCGAGCGTGTCGGGGCTCTGCGTGTAGCGCGGATCGAGTTCCATGACCACCCGATACTGGTTGAGGCTGTCGTAGAGCGTCGCGACCTGGCGCTGGCTGAAGGAGTTGTTGAGCACCGAGGCGATCGTGCGCATGTCGATGCCGAGGCGGGCGCCGGCTTCGCGATCGACGTTCAGCACGACCTGGCGCATGCCTTCGGCGCCATTGGACTCGACGTCGACGAGTTCGGGCAGCGCGGCGAGCGCGTCGTTGACGCGCGGCGTCCATTCGCGCAGCGGCTCGAGGTCGCCCGAGAGCAGCTGGTACTCGTAGTTGCCGTCGCTGGAGCCGCCTTCGATGCGGATGTCCTGGTCGACCCACAGCCACATGACGCCGCCCGGGATCTTCGGCAGCTTGGTACGCAGGCGTGCGATGACCTCGTCGCTCGAGGCCTTGCGCTCCGACAGCGGCTTGACCTTGATCATGATGAAGCCGTTGTTCACGCCGGTGCGGCCGCCGAGGTAGCCGATGATGTCCTCGATCGCCGGATCCTCGAGCAGCACGCGGCGGTAGGCCTCGATCTTGGGCTGCATGGCCTGGAACGAGAGGCCGTCGTCGCCGCGCGCGAAGCCGCGCATCTGGCCGGTGTCCTGCTTGGGCACGATGCCCTTGGGCACCATCGTGAACAGCCAGACATTGAAGCCGACCACCACGAGGAACAGCGTGATGACCACCGGCACGTGGCCGAGCGCACTGTCGAGGCTGCGCGCGTAGCCGTTGCGCGTGCGCTCGAGCAGCGCGCTGCCGGTGCGTGCGAGGCGGCCCGGCGCGGCATCGCCGCGGCGGCCCAGCACGCGCGCGCACAGCGTCGGCGTGAGGCTCAGCGAGACCACGAGCGACACCGCCATCGCGGCGACCAGGGTCAGCGAGAACTCGCGGAACAGGCGCTCGACGAAGTCGTCGAGGAACAGGATCGACACGAACACGACGGCCAGCGCGATGTTCATCGACAGCAGCGTCGCGCCGATCTCGCCGGCGCCGCGCATCGCCGCCTCGAACGGCGAGGCGCCTTCCTCGATGTGGCGCGAGATGTTCTCGAGCACGACGATCGCGTCGTCGACGACCAGCACCGCGGCCACGATCAGCGCCATCAGCGACAGGTTGTTGAGCGAGAACCCGCACAGCCAGATGATCGCGAGGGCGCCGAACAGCGACACCGGGATCGCCAGCGTCGGCAGCATCGCCGCGCGCCAGTTGCCGAGGAACGCGAGCACCACGAGCACGACCAGCGCGATCGCGAGCAGCAGGGTGAGCTGGGCCTCGGCGAGCGAGGCGCGGATGACCGGCGAGCGGTCCATCGCGACGACCATGTCCACGCTCTCGGGCAGCAGCGCGCGCAAGGTCTCCATCTGCGCGTGGATCGCGTCGACGGTCTCGATGATGTTCGCGTTGGGCTGGCGGCTGATCACGAGCAGCACGGCGTCGCGGTCGTTGTGGAAGCCGCTCGCGTAGCGGTCCTCGACGCCTTCGGTGACCGTGGCGACGTCGCCGAGACGGACCGGGCGCTGGTCGCGGTAGGCGACCACGAGCGGCCGGTACTGCTCGGCCGTGCGCAGCTGCAGGCTGGCCTCGATCTGCCAGTTGCGCGCCTCGGTGGCGACGTTGCCGAGCGGCTTGAGCGCGTTGGCCGAGCGGATCGCGTTGGCGACTTCGTCGAGCGCGATGCGGTACTGGTTGAGCGCGTTCGGATCGAGCGACACGCGCACGGCCGGCAGCGAGCTTCCGCCGACCTGCACCTCGCCGACGCCGGGGATCTGCGCGAGCTTCTGCGCGATGATCGTCGAGGCGACGTCGTAGACCTGGCCCGGCGACAGCTGCGACGAGGTCAGCGCGAGCGCCATGACCGGCGCCTGCGACGGATTGACCTTGCGGTACTGCGGCATGCCGGGCATGCCGCTCGGCAGCTGAGCACGCGAGGCGTTGATCGCGGCCTGCACGTCGCGCGCGGCGTCGTCGATGTCGCGCGAGAGGTCGAAGCGCATCTCGACCGTGGTCGAACCCTGCGAGCTGCTCGACTCGAGTTCGATCACGCCCGGGATCGTGCCGAGCGCGCGCTCGAGCGGCGTCGCCACGGTCGCGGCCATCGACTCCGGGCTCGCGCCCGGCAGCGTCGCGGTGACGTTGATGGTCGGGTAGTCGACCTGCGGCAGCGGCGCGACCGGCAGCAGGCGGAACGCGAGCAGGCCGGCGAGCACGACCGCGACCGCGAGCAGCACGGTCGCGACGGGACGCTCGATGAAGACGCGCGAGAGGTTCATCCGGGCGTCACGCCGGCTGCGCGAGCGCGTCGCCCGCACGCGGCTTGCGGCGCGTGAAGCGGTCGAAGAACAGGTAGATCACCGGCGTCGTGAAGAGTGTCAGCACCTGGCTCACGATGAGGCCGCCGACCATGACCAGGCCGAGCGGCGCGCGCAGCTCGGCGCCCGAACCGGTCGCGAGCATCAGCGGGATCGCGCCGAACAGCGCGGCCAGCGTGGTCATGAGGATCGGGCGGAAGCGCAGCAGCGCGGCCTGGTGGATCGCCTCGCGCGGCGACATGCCTTGCTCGCGTTCGGCCTCGAGTGCGAAGTCGATCATCATGATCGCGTTCTTCTTGACCAGGCCGATCAGCAGGATGATGCCGATCACCGCGATCAGGTCGAGGCTGTCGCCGCTGATCAGCAGCGCGAGCAGCGCGCCGACCGTCGCCGAAGGCAACGTCGACAGGATCGTGATCGGGTGGATGTAGCTCTCATAGAGCACGCCGAGCACGATGTACATGACCAGCACCGCGGCGAGCACGAGCCACAGCGTGCTCGACAGCGAACTGCGGAACGCGTCGGCCGCGCCCTGGAAGCGCAGGTCGATGCTGGCCGGCATCGCGAGGTCGCGCTGCGCGGCCTCGATCGCCGCGACCGCCTCGCCGAGCGAGGCGCCAGGGGCGAGGTTGAACGACACCGTCGCGGCCGGGAACTGGCCGATGTGGTTGACCAGCAGCGAGGCGGGGCGCTCCTCGAGTTTCGCGATGCCCGACAACGGCACCTGCGCACCGTCGGCGGTGGCGACGCGGATGCGCTCGATCGCCTCGGGGCCGAACTGGAAATCCTGGCGTGCCTCGAGCACGACGCGGTACTGGTTGGCCTGGGTGAAGATCGTCGAGATCTGGCGCTGGCCGAATGCGTCGTAGAGCGCATCGGAGATCGCCGCGACCGAGATGCCGAGACGCGCGGCGGCGTTGCGGTCGATCGCGACGTAGGCCTGCAGGCCCTGGTCCTGCAGGTCGCTGGCGACGTCGGCGAGCGGCGCGGCCTGCTGCAGGCGTTCGAGCAGGCGCGGCACCCAGGTCTGCAGCTCGCGCACGTCCGGTGTGGTCAGGCTGAACTGGTACTGCGTGCGGCTGATGCGGTCCTCGATGCCGAGTTCCTGCACGGGCTGCAGGTACAGGCCGATGCCGGGCACGTCGGCGACGCGTTCGCGCAGGCGCTGGATGATCTCCAGCGCGCCGGCGTCGCGCTCGGCATGCGGCACGAGTTCGATCAGGAAGCGGCCCGTGTTGAGGGTGGCGTTGCTGCCGTCGACGCCGATGAACGACGACAGGCTTGCGACCGCGGGATCCTCGAGGATGCGCTCGGCGAGCGCCTGCTGGCGCTGCGACATCGCCGAGAACGACACCGACTGCGGCGCTTCGCTGATGCCCTGGATGAGGCCGGCGTCCTGGATCGGGAAGAAGCCCTTCGGCACGGCGAGGTAGAGCAGGGCGGTCAGCACCAGCGTCGCCACGGTCGCGACGAGCATGAGCGGCTGGTGGCGCAGCACCCAGCCGAGCCAGCGGTCGTAGCCCTGGATGACGCGGTCGAACACGTCGCCGTGCTGGTGGCTGGTGTCGTGGTCGGCCGCGGCGACGGCGTCGTCGCGACGCGTCGCGTGGCCGCCCTTGAGGAACAGCGCGCACATCATCGGCGTCAGCGTCAACGAGACCACCAGCGAGATCGCGATCGCGACCGCGAGCGTGATCGCGAACTCGTGGAACAGGCGCCCGACCACGTCGGCCATGAACAGCAGCGGGATCAGCACCGCGATCAGCGACAGGGTCAGCGAGATCAGCGTGAAGCCGATCTGCCGCGCACCCTTGAGCGCCGCGTCGAGCGGCTTCTCGCCGCGCTCGAGGTGGCGCGCGATGTTCTCGAGCATGACGATCGCGTCGTCGACGACGAAGCCGGTCGCGATGGTCAGCGCCATCAGGGTGAGGTTGTTGAGCGAGAAGCCCGCGAGCAGCATGACGCCGAACGTGCCGACCAGCGACAGCGGCACCGCGATGCTCGGGATGATCGTGGCCGGAATGTTGCGCAGGAACACGAACGTGACCATCACGACGAGGCCGATCGCGAGCAGCAGCTCGTGCTGCACGCCCTTGATCGAGGCGCGGATCGATTCGGTGCGGTCGCTGAGCACGGCCACGTCGACGCCGGCCGGCATCGATGCCGAGAGCTGCGGCAGCAGTGCGCGCACGCGGTCGACCACGTCGATCACGTTGGCACCGGGCTGGCGCTGGATGTTGACGAGGATCGCCGGCACCGTGCCCGACCACGCGGCGAGGTGGCGGTTCTCGGCGCCGTCCTCGACCGTGGCGACGTCGCCGAGGCGCAGCGGTGCGCCGTTGCGGTAGGCCAGCACGAGGCCGCGATACTCCTCGACCGAGCGCATCTGGTCGTTGGCGTCGAGCATGATCGCGCGTACCGGGCCGTCGAAGCTGCCCTTGGGCGTGTTGACGTTGGCCGCGCCGATCGCCTCGCGGATGTCGGCGACGCTGAGTCCGTTGGCGGCGAGCGCGACCGGATTGACCTGCACGCGCACGGCCGGACGCTGGCCGCCGGCGAGGCTGACGAGGCCGACGCCGGGCAGCTGCGAGAGGCGCTGCGACATGCGCGTGTCGACGAGGTCGTAGACGGCCGGCAAGGCCATCGCGCGCGCGCTCACGGCGAGCGTGAGGATCGGCGTGTCGGCCGGATTGACCTTGCGGTACACCGGCGGCACGGGCAGGTCATTCGGCAGGAAGCTCGACGCCGCGTTGATCGCGGCCTGGACTTCCTGCTCGGCGACCGCGAGCGAGACCTCGAGCGAGAACTGCAGCGTGATCACCGACGCGCCGCCCGAACTGGTCGACGACATCTGCTTGAGGCCCGGGATCTGGCCGAGGCGGCGTTCGAGCGGCGCGGTCACCGCGCTCGTGGTCACGCCGGGGCTCGCGCCCGGGTACAGCGTGAGCACCTGGATGGTCGGGTAGTCGACCTGCGGCAGCGCGGCGACGGGCAGCAGGCGGTAGGCGAGCACGCCCGACAGCAGCAGCGCGACCATCAGCAGCGTGGTCGCGACGGGGCGCAGGATGAACGGGCGCGAGAGGTTCACGTTTCGCTCGCGGGCGTCGCGGCGGCGTCCGGGATGATCTCGGCGGTCGAGCCTTCACGCAGGCGGTCGAGGCCTTCGAGCACGACGCGCTCGCCCGCGGCGAGACCGTCGGTCACGGCGATGCGCTCGCCGTCGGCCGGGCCGAGCGTGATCGTGCGGATCGTGACCTTCTCTTCGGCGCCGACCACGTAGACGAAGTTGCCCTTGGCGCCGAACTGGATCGCCGCGTTCGGGATGACCACGGCCTCCTCGCTGCTGACCAGCAGGCGTACGTTGACGAACTGGTTCGGAAACAGCTCCTCGCTCTCGTTGGTGAAGCCTGCGCGCAGGCGCAGCGTGCCGGTCGCGGTGTCGATGCGGTTGTCGAGGCTGGCCAGCGTGCCGGTCGCGAGCGGCTTGCGGTCGTCGCGGTCCCAGGCCTCGACCGTCAGCGCGGCGTTCGCGCGCGTGGCGGCGCGCACGTTGGCGAGCTCGGTCTCGGGGATCGTGAACATGACGCTGATCGGCGCCATCTGCGTGATCGTGGCGAGGCCTTCGGTGTCCCCCGAGCGCACGAGGTTGCCGACGTCGACCGCGCGCAGGCCCATGCGGCCGTCGATCGGCGCGACGATGCGCGTGTAGGTGAGCTGCAGGCGCGCCTCGTCGACGGCGGCCTGGTCGGTCTGGCGGCGTGCGTCGTACTGGCGTGCGAGCGCTTCCTGGTTCGAGAGCTGTTGCGCCGAGACGTAGCCCTTGCCCTGCAGGTCGCGGTAGCGCTGCAGGTCGGCCTGCGCGTTGGCGAGCTCGGCGAGGTTCTGCTTCTGCGTGCCCTGCGCACGCGAAAGCGCGACCTCGTAGGAGCGCGGATCGATCTCGGCGAGCAGGTCGCCGGCCTTGACGTGCTGGCCTTCCTCGAACGCGACGCGCACGAGTTCGCCGTCGACGCGGCTGCGGATCGTCACCGTGTTGAGCGGCGTGACCGTGCCGAGCGCCTTGACGCGCACGTCGAGCTTCTCGCGCACGGCGGTGGCTACGCGCACCGGCACCGGGGCCGAGCCGCCGCCGCGCCACGGGCGCTGCGCTTCGGCTTCGGGCGCGGGACGCAGCTTCTGCCACGCGACGATCGCGCCGGCGACGAGCGCCACGGCGACCACGAGGGCGATGAAGGGGCGCAGGCGGCGCGCGGGCGAGGCAGGTGTCATCGAAGCTCCCGTTCCGGCTCGCGCCGGGCATTCGGTGGTGTGTATCGTCGTTTGGGTCGCACGTCGCCATGGCGCGGGCGCGTGCATCGCGGCGGGGCCCCTCGAGGTCCCCGGGGGCGTGTCTCTGGCGAACGGCGGGAGACGTCCGGCGCGAAGATCGTCGGACTGGCGAGTATGCGTGAAAGTTCAGCCGCGGCCCGTATGCCGGAAGTCGGGTGCGACGATGCGGCCGCTCAGGCGACGAGGTAGCCGCCGTCGACGCCGAGGCAGGTGCCCGTCGTGTAGCTCGCACCGGGCGAGGCGAGGTAGAGCACCGCCGCGGCGATCTCGTCGGGCGCGGCGACGCGCCCCATCGGGATGTGGGCGAGCGCACGCGACAGGATCGTCGGATCGTGCACGAGCGGTGCGGCGAACCTGGTGTCGGTGAGGCCGGGCAGGATCGCGTTGACGCGCACGTTCTGCGGCGCGCACTCCCGCGCGAACGCCTTCGTCATGCCGACGATCGCGGCCTTGGTGATCGAGTAGATGCCCTGGCCCTCGCCGGGCACGACGGCATTGACCGAGGCGACGTTGACGATCGCGCCGCCGCCGTGGCGCGCCATGAGACGCGCAGCGTGTGACGACATGAAGAAGTAGCCGCGCACGTTGACGTCGACGGTCTTCTGGAACGCAGCGGGATCGGTGTCGACGATCGGGCCGAAGTAGGGATTGGCCGCGGCGTTGTTGACGAGGATGTCGAGACGCCCGTGCTCGGCCGCGATCGCGGCGAACGTCGCCTCGATCTGCGCCATCTCGCCGATGTGGCAGGCCAGCGCCTGCGCCGAGCCACCGGCAGCGCGGATGGCGTCGACCGTGGCCTGGCAGGATTCCGCCTTGCGGCTCGACGCGATCACGTGCGCGCCATGCGCGGCGAGCAGGGTCGCGACCGATGCGCCGATGCCGCGGCTCGCGCCGCTGACCAGGGCGACCTTGCCGTGCAGGTCGAACGGGGTGCTCGTCATCGCGCGTCCTCGGCATCGGGAAGGACGTGATGATCCCACGCGGCCGCGCCGCGGTCGTGCCGCGGCGCGGCATGCGTGTGAGGTCGTCACGCATCCGCCCCCTCTCCCCCGGCCCCTCTCCCGCAAGGGGAGAGGGGAGGCAAGAGCGATCTCACCGATGAGCAGGCAGGAACGGAGCACGCGCTTTCGAGCCCCTCTCCTTCCGGGAGAGCGGTTGGGGAGAGGGTGCGGGATCGTGACGAAGCCCGGTCATCAATTGCGATCCCGGAACCTCATCCGGCCCTGCGGGCCACCTTCTCCCGGAGGGAGAAGGGAAAAGGCCTGCACGCTTCCGTTGGGTTGCGCGGCAGCGAGTACGGCACGGACTCGCAGCTTGCCCACCGCATACAAGGTGTGGCCGCGGGATTCTTCCGGGAAGGCGAAGATTGGCGGCTACGTCTGCGCCTTCGCCTCGGTTCCCTTGGCCCGCCACGCCGCGAGCACCTTCGCCTCGCGCTCGGCGTCGAGTCCCGCGCCGAGCTTGGCCTGGCGGTCGGCCGGCAGCGTGCGGAACCACGTCAGCGTGTCGGACGCGGTGGTCGCGAGCGGGCGGAACGTGAGGCCGGCCGTGACCGCGCGCGAGACGTCGCGCTGGCCGAAGCCGGCGGTGTCGCCCTGTGACGGGATCCACGCCGGCATGTCGCGCCATGGAGCGACTTCCTGCGCGGCGAGGGCGTCGGTCGGGATCCAGTGCAGGCGCGCGCCGGCGGTCGTGGTGGCGCGGATGCCGTGCAGCATCGCGGCCATCGACAGCGTGTAGTCCGGGCCGGTCGCGTTGAACGTGCCGAAGGTGCGCGATTCGACGAGGCGTACGATCCACTCGCCGAGGTCGCGTGCGTCGATGACCTGCACGGGATCCTGGCCGTCACCCGGCGCGACGACGTCGCCGCCGCGATCGAGGCGCACCGGCCAATAGGTGAAGCGATCGGTCGGATCGTTCGGGCCGACGATGAGACCGGGACGCACGATCGTCGCGATACCCGGGAAGCGCTTGAGCGCCTCGCGCTCGCTCTCGGCCTTGAGCGGGCCGTACAGGCCCATGTCGGCGCGCAGCGTGTCGCGCGTCTCCTTCATCATGTCCTTGCCGGCGTAGCGCAGCGTCGCGGCGTCCTCGTTGGCGCCCGCGGTGTCGTTCTTCTCGTACACCGAGATCG
Source organism: Lysobacteraceae bacterium PS02065 (assembly GCA_029959555.1). GTDB lineage: Bacteria > Pseudomonadota > Gammaproteobacteria > Xanthomonadales > Rhodanobacteraceae > Dokdonella. The sequence goes on from JASCPI010000054.1 coordinate 17,128, forward strand.
TCGAGACGAACACGTACTGGCCGACCTTGCCCTTGAGCACCTTGCCCGCGTCGCGCACCCATGAGGGCAGGCTGGTCGGGTTGTCGATGCACACGTCCCACTCGCGGCCCTTGAGCGAGGCGAGGTCGCCCTTGTCGCGGTCGCCGGTCAGGTGCTCGACGCCGTCGGGCAGGTCGGCCTGACGCTGGCCGCGGTTGAACACGGTGACCTGGTGCCCGCGTGACACCGCGTAGCGCACCTGATACGGCCCGATGAAGCCGGTGCCACCGAGGATCAGGATGCGCAGCGGGCGCTGGGCGGCCGGTGCGGCGAAGGTGGCGCCCGACGACAGGGCGAGGCCCGTGGCGCCGGCGAGTGCGCCGAGCTTGATAAGATCACGTCGACTGATCGGCATGGTGGCTCCCTCCCGTTCGCGCCGGAGGCACGGCTCCGGTCGCGTCGGCGCAGCATCCGTCGCGCCCGCGCGTCGCCACAGTGCCATCCGTCCTCCCCACCTCCGGCACCCCGCGTGCCGTCCCGTTTCCCCCGATTCCGCGAGACCCATGGCCCTCATCGACCTCCGCAAGCTCGACTACAGCGTCGGCGGCCCCCTGCTGCTCGACGCGGTCGACTTCTCCCTCGAGCCGCGCGAACGCGTCTGCGTCGTCGGCCGCAACGGCGCCGGCAAGTCCACGCTGCTCAAGCTGCTGTCGGGCGACCTGCGTCCCGACGACGGCGAGCTCCGCGTCGCGCCCGGCGTGGTCGTCGCGCGCCTGGCCCAGGAAGTGCCGCGCGACACCGACGGCAGCGTGTTCGACGTCGTCGCCGGCGCGCTCGGCGAGACCGGCGCGCTGCTGGCCGAATTCCACCGCCTGAGCCACGGCCTCGGCGCCGATGGCGACACGCGTGCGCTCGCCGACGTTCAGGCGCGCATCGAGGCCGCTCACGGCTGGGACCTCGACCGTCGTGTCGAGCTCGTGCTCACGCGCCTCGAGCTGCCCGGCGACGTCGCCTTCGCGTCGTTGTCGGGCGGCATGAAGCGCCGCGTGCTGCTCGCGCGTGCACTCGTGCTGTCGCCCGACGTGCTGCTGCTCGACGAGCCGACCAACCACCTCGACATCGAGGCGATCGCCTGGCTCGAGGAGTTCCTGCGCGGTTTCGCGGGCAGCGTCGTGTTCATCACGCATGACCGCAGCTTCCTGCGCGCGCTCGCCACGCGCATCGTCGAGATCGACCGCGGCCAGCTGACCAGCTGGCCCGGCGACTACGCGAACTACCTTCGCCGCCGCGAGGAGCGCCTGCATGCCGAGGCCCAGGCGAACGCCTTGTTCGACAAGAAACTCGCCCAGGAAGAGGTGTGGATCCGCCAGGGCATCAAGGCACGCCGCGTGCGCGACGAAGGTCGCGTGCGTCGACTCGAGGCGATGCGCGTCGAACGCCGTGATCGTCGCGAACTGTCCGGCAACGTGCGCATGCAGGTCGCCTCGGCACAGGCCTCCGGCCGCAAGGTCATCGAGACGCGTGGCGTCGGCCAGGCCTATGGCGGACGCACGCTGATCGAGGATTTCACGACCACGATCATGCGTGGCGACCGCATCGGTATCATCGGCCCGAACGGTGCCGGCAAGACCACGCTGCTGCGCATCCTGCTCGGCGAACTTGCGCCGCAGCACGGCGAGGTGCAGGTCGGCACGCAGCTGCAGGTGGCCTATTTCGACCAGCACCGCACGCAGCTGCGCGAGGACCTCAGTGCGCTCGACAACGTGGCCGACGGCCGCGAGTTCATCGAGATCGGCGGTTCACGCAAGCACGCGCTCGGCTACCTGCAGGATTTCCTGTTCACGCCGGAGCGTGCACGTGCGCCGATCTCGGCGCTTTCAGGCGGCGAGCGCAACCGGCTGCTGCTCGCCAAGCTGTTCGCGATGCCGTCGAACCTGCTCGTCATGGACGAGCCGACCAACGACCTCGACGTCGAGACGCTCGAGCTGCTCGAGGAACTCGTCGGCGACTACGCGGGCACGCTGCTGCTGGTCTCGCACGACCGCGAGTTCATCGACAACGTGGTCACGAGCACGCTCGTGCTCGAAGGCGAGGGCCGCATCGGCGAGTACGTCGGCGGCTACACCGACAGCCTGCGCCAGCGTCCGTTGGCCGTGAAGGCGCGTGCACCCGAGTCCGCCGCAGCGCCGACGCCTGCGAAGGCAGCTCCGGTGGCGGACGCTGCCGCACCCGCGCGACGCAAGCTCGGTTTCAAGGAACAGCGCGAGCTCGACCAGCTGCCCGCACGCATCGAGGCGCTCGAGACGCGCGTCGCCGAGCTGACCGCGGCGATGGGCGACCCGGCCTTCTTCCGCCAGGACGGCGCCGCGATCGTGGCCGCGAACACGGCACTGGCGACCACGCAGTCCGAACTCGACGCGGCCTACGCGCGCTGGCAGGAACTCGAACCCTGACGTGCGGCGGCGCATCAAGGCGCCTTCGCGATCCTGCTACGCTGCGCGACAGGGCAACCGTTCGGGAGGGCGTATGCGTCAGGTCTTCGGGTGGGTGGTCGTCGCGTGCCTGGTCGTGCACGGCACGATGGCGGGTGCGCAAGGCATGGATCCTGCGGTCGAGAAGCGTTTGAAGGCGCTCGAGGCGCGCGTGCTCGAGCTCGAGAAGCGGCTGGAGGACAAGGTCTCAGCGCCCGTCGCGGCGACCCCGGCCGTCGCGCCCGCCGTACCGGCGGCACCCCAGGCACCGGTCGCGCCCGCAGCGGTCGCCGCGCCCGTTGCTCCGGCCGCCGTTGCGCCGCCGGCTCCGGTCATGCCGTCCGCCGCAGCCTGGGATCAGCTGCGCATCGGCATCGGCAAGGCGCAGGTGACGAAGACGCTCGGCAAGCCCGGCAAGCGCCGCGTCGGCACGATGTCGGAGGTCTGGTACTACCCCGACCTCGACGGCGGCAGCGTCGAGTTCGATCGCGACGGTCGTGTCGCGGGCTGGACCACGCCGGAGTGAAAAACCTGGCTCGGGCACACTGGGCGGCCGCCGCACTCGCGATCGTCGTCGCGGCACCGTGCGTGGCTGCGCCATCGCGGGCGGTGATCGTCGACATCGAGAACGCCAGCGCACAGCAGGTCGAGGCCTGGCGTCACGCGCCGGGCGTCGAGAGCTGGGTCGAGCTCGGCCGCGAAATGCTGCTCGTCGGCGACACCGCGCGCATCGCGCAGGCGACCGGTCTCGGCCTGGCCATGCGCGACATAGGCGCCTACAGGATCGACGACCTCGTCCTGCACCTGCGCGGCTGCGCGGTCGACGTGACGCCCGACGATCTGCTCGTGCACACGGGCGGGCGCTACGACCTGCTCGTGCGCCCGGATGCCGCGCGCCTCGCCACGCTCACGCACGCCGAGGCCGAAGGCCTGGACGAATGGATCGACGTCACGCCCGGCATGGTCGTCGCGCGTCAGTATCGCTTCGATCGGCCGGTCGCGCTGCCGGCCGACGAGCGCATCACGCCGCTGGTCGCGCGCGTCGATCCCGCGCGCTGGTTTTCCGACGTCGAGACGCTCGCCGGCTGGAGCCGCTCGACGTTCTCGACCGAACTCGTTTCCGCACGGCAATGGATCGCTGCGCGCTTCGCGTCGCTGGGACTCGAGGTCAGCGAGCCGGCCTTCACGTTCACGTATCAGGGGACGCGTACGGCGAACAACGTCATGGGCGTCGTGCGCGGCCTGCAGCGGCCGGACGACTGGGTCATCGTCGGCGGCCACTACGACTCGCGCCAGCAGGACATCATGAATCCGGCGAATGCGCCCGGTGCGGACGACAACGCCTCGGGCTGCTCGGCCGTGCTCGAACTCGCGCGCCTCTTCACGCGTGCGCGGCCCGCGGCGACGATGATCTTCATGTGCTACGCGGGCGAGGAGCAGAACCTGTTCGGCAGCAAGGCCCATGTACAGGCGCTCACGGCGGCGGGCGATCTCGGCAAGGTCAAGCTGGTGGCGACCCTCGACATGATCGGCTGGTCGTCTTCGACCAACCTGTCGGCGGATCTCGACACGCTGTCGCCGTTCGTCGCGACGCGCAACCGATTCGCCGATGCCGCGCTCACATACGTGCCGGGGCTGACACCCGTGGTCAGCACGATCGCGTGCTGTTCGGACCACATCCCCTATGCGCAGGCCGGCATCCCGGCCGTGCTGAGTATCCATGGCAACTGGCAGAGCTACGTGCATTACCACCGAACGACCGACACGCCGGCCAATCTCGGTGTGCATGCGCAGTCGATCGGCGGCGCGATTATGCGCATGAACGTCGCGACGGTGGCCGGCGAGGCCGGCCCGATGGACCGCATCTTCGACGCGGGCCTCGAGACCGGCGAATAGCGCTCATCAGGGATTGGCCGTCCAGCGCTCGTACTCGCGCTTCGACACGCGCCCGTCGCGGTTCGCATCGGCCTTGATGAAGTCGTTGGCGAGAAGGGCGTAACCGGCCGCCTCGGATTCGCTGATCGAGCCGTTGCCGTCGGTGTCGAGCTGTTCGAACGCCGGTGCAGGGCCCGACGGCTTGTAGCCGGTATCGCCGTAGCGGACGATCAGATCCGCGCCGTTCTGCTGCGGATAGCGCGCCTCGCGCGGCGGCGACGACTGCGCGTACGTGGCCGTGCAGGCGAGCGCGAGGGCGGCGGCGAGGATGCCGTGGGTCGGTTTCATCGGGGGCTCCGTGGGCGGGAAACGCCACGATTCTCGGCCGCCGCGATTAACCGGGACCGAACGCGCCGATCGGGTACGCTACGCGCTTTGACGAGGAGGGTGGACGATGACGACGGCTTACGATTTCACCGCGCGCGACATCGACGGCAACGACAAGCCGCTCGCCGATTTCAAGGGCGACGCGCTGCTCGTCGTCAACGTCGCCTCCAAATGCGGGTTCACGCCGCAATACACGGGGCTCGAGGCGCTGCAGAAGCGCTTCCACGCGCAGGGCTTCAACGTGCTCGGCTTCCCGTGCGACCAGTTCGGCCACCAGGAGCCCGGCGACGAGGCCGAGATCCGCAACTTCTGCTCGCTGACCTACGACGTGAGCTTCCCGATGTTCTCGAAGGTCGACGTCAACGGTGCCGGTGCGCACCCGCTGTACCAGTGGCTCAAGAAGGAGAAGTCGGGCCTGCTGGGGATCGGTGCGATCAAGTGGAACTTCACCAAGTTCCTGGTCGGCCGCGACGGCAAGGTGCTGCGCCGCTACGCGCCGACCGACAAGCCCGAGGCGCTCGCCGACGACATCGCCACCGCGCTCGGTTGAGCGCGGCGTGACGGGGGATCAGAACGCCGGCAGGACCGCACCCTTGTAGGTGCGCTCGATGAAGGCCTTCACCTCGGGACTCGTCAGCGCCCTGGCGAGCTTGGCCACGGCAGGCGAGGCCGCGTTGTCGGAACGCGCGACGAGGTAGTTCACGTACGGCGAGTCGGCGCTCTCGATCGCGAGCGCGTCACGCGTCGGATCGAGCTTGGCGTCGAGCGCGTAGTTCGTGTTGATGAGGGCGAGGTCGACCTGGCCGAGGATGCGCGGCAGCGTCGCGGCCTCGAGCTCGCGGAACTTGAGCTTCTTCGGGTTCGCGGCGATGTCGCGCAGCGTCGACAGCGGGTTGGTCTTGTCCTTGAGCGTGATGACGCCGGCCTTGTCGAGCAGCAGCAGCGCGCGGCCGCCGTTGCTGGCCTCGTTCGGGATCGCGACGGTCGCGCCCTCGGGCAGGTCGGCCAGCGCCTTGTGCTTCGACGAGTAGGCGCCGAACGGCTCGATGTGCACGCCGGTGACGGTGACGAGGTTGGTGCCCTTGCCCTTGTTGAATTCGTCGAGGTAGGGCTTGGTCTGGAAGTAGTTCGCGTCGAGGCGCTTCTCGGCGACCTGGATGTTCGGCTGCACGTAGTCGGTGAACACCTTGACGCGCAGGTCGACGCCCTCCGCGGCGAGCGCAGGCTTCACGAACGCGAGGATCTCCGCATGCGGCACGGCCGTCGCGGCGACATTGAGGGTTTCGGCGGCGTGCGCCGAGAACGGCAAGGCCAGGGCGAGCAGGGCGGTCGACAGCTTCATGGGGGTTCCAGCGGTTCGGAGGGCGCGGATGGTCGCACCGATCGGAGGGGGCGGCTATTCCGTGTCGCCAGCAGCATATGACCGCCGCTCACATGCTCAGCGGCGGCTGACCTTGGCCACGATGCGGTCGCCGACCATCTGCAGCACCTGCACGAGCACGAGCAGCAGCGCGACCGTGACCACCATGACGTCGGTCTGGAAGCGCTGGTAGCCGAAGCGCACGGCAAGGTCGCCAAGGCCGCCCGCGCCGATCACGCCGGCCATCGCCGTGTACGAGACCAGCGCGATCGCGGTCACCGTGATGCCGGCGACGATGCCGGGCAACGCTTCCGGCAGCAGGGCGCCGGTGACCACCTGGCGAGTCGTCGCGCCCATCGCCTGGCAGGCCTCGAGGATGCCGCGGTCGACTTCGCGCAGCGCCGTCTCGACGAGGCGCGCGAAGAACGGCGCGGTGCCGATGACGAGCGGCGGGATCGCGCCGGCCACGCCGAGCGACGTGCCGACCAGCGTCACCGTGAACGGGATCATCACGATGAGCAGGATGATGAACGGCACCGAGCGCAGCACGTTGACGAGGAACGACAGCGCGAGATGCACGGCGCGCTGTTCGAGCAGCTGGCGCCGGCCGGTCAGGAACAGCAGCACGCCGAGCGGCAGGCCGAGCAGCACGCTCGCGGCGAGCGAGCCGCCGAGCATGAGCAGGGTGTCGAGCGTCGCCTGCGCGATCTCCTGCCAGTCGACGTTGGCGAACAAGGCGTCGTCCATCAGCGCACGACCTCCACGGTGACGTCGGCGGCGCCGAGCTCGCGCAGCGCGGCATCGACGTCGCCGCCGCTGAAGGCGAGCGTGAGCTGGCCGTACGGCGTGTCCTTGATGCGGTCGATGCGTCCGGACAGGATGTTGAAATCGACGCCGCTCGCGCGCGCGACGCGGCCGAGCAGCGGAGCGTAGGTGGCTTCGCCACGGAAGGTCAGGCGCACGATGCGTCCGTCGGCACGGGCGAGATCCTCGCCGCGCTCGCCTTCGTCGACGTGCTCGGACTCGAGCACGAAGCGCCGCGTCGTCGCGTGCCGCGGATGCAGGAACACGTCGGCGACGGCACCGCTCTCGACCAGCCTTCCTGCATCGAGCACGGCGACGCGGTCGCAGACGCGGCGCACCACGTCCATTTCGTGCGTGATCAGCACGATGGTGAGGCCGAGTTCGCGGTTGAGCTCGGCCAGCAGGTGCAGCACCGAGGCCGTGGTCTGCGGATCGAGCGCGCTGGTGGCCTCGTCGCAGAGCAGCACCTTCGGATCGCAGGCCAGTGCGCGCGCGATGCCGACGCGCTGCTTCTGGCCACCCGACAGCTGCGACGGGTACTTGCCGGCGTGCGCGGAAAGGCCGACGCGCTCAAGCAGCGCGGCGACGCGTGCGTCGATCGCGGCGCGGTCGAGGCCGCCGGCGAGCCTGAGCGGGAACGCGACGTTCGCCGCGACCGTCTTCGACGACAGCAGGTTGAAGTGCTGGAAGATCATGCCGATGCGGCGGCGCAGTGCACGCAGGCGGTCGTCGTCGAGCGTGGTCACGTCCTCGCCGTCGACGACGAGCGAGCCGCCGCTCGCGCGCTCGATGCCGTTGATCAGGCGGATCAGCGTCGACTTGCCGGCGCCGGAATGACCGATGATGCCGAACACTTCGCCGGCGGAGATGTCGAGGTCGAGCGGGTGCAGCGCGGTGGTGCGGGCCGCGCCTTCGCCGTAGGCCTTGGAGACCGAGCGGAACGTGATCATGGTTCGGAGTCGTCGCTGTCGGCCGGCGATGGACCGGCGTCGTCTGGAGTGGTTGTGGCCGGGGTGAACGGCACGGCGGGCGCGTCGGGTAGGGTCTTGCGCCAGCGCTCGAGCTTGCCCTCGATGCTCGTGGTGGTCGCGATCTGCGGCTCGGAAGGCGGTTCGAGCTTCGCCTCGGCCTCCCACGTCGCGACCGACTCGCGCGCGCGGGCGAAAGCCTCGGTGAACGAGGTCGTCGTGTTGAGCGCCTCGGCGAGGAAGGCCTTGCCGAAGAACGTGATGTCCGACGCCGAGCCGCATCCGAACGAGGTGCGGTCCGGGCGCGCCGCGGCGATGACGAGCGTGGAGTCGTCGCGCAGCGCATCGATGAAACCGCCCGAGTAGCACGCGTTCACGACCACGACCTTCCAGCGGATCGCCGGCACCGTGCGCAGCGCATCGGCGAGATCGTCCGGCGAGACGGGGTTCAGCGCGAGAGGACCGAGTTCGACGTGCAGCTCGTGGTCGGCCGAACCGTGGCTCGTCAGGTAGACGAACAGGATGTCTTCGGCAGGATCCATCGCGCCGGCCAGCGATTCGAGCGTCCAGCGCAGGTTGGTCAGCGTGGCGAGCGGACGCGTATCGACCGTGGCCGCGCTGTTCTGCAGCACGATCGTGTGGCCGGCGGCACCGAAACGCGTGCCGAACAGCCGCTCGACATACTCGCTCTCGTTGCGGAACACGTTCTCGCTGCCGTCGCCCGCGAAGGCCACGACGTAGAGGTTGCTGCGCCCGACCGTACGCGGCGCGAGGGCGGCGATCGCCTCCTCGAGCAGGCGCGGCTGGTCGTACATGACGTACTCGGGATCGAACGCCGGAGCATCATCGAGGTCGTCTTCGAAACCCGTGCGGGCGACGGTGTCGCCCTCGTCGGCCGCCTCGAGGCCGACCGAAGCCGCGGGACGCTCCGTGAACATCGGTGCGCCCGGCAGCCACCACCACACCGCAGCCGACACGGCATACGCGAGCAGGGCCGCCACGATCGCACGCCACACGCCGCTGCCGACGAGCCAGCGCGCGATCGTGAACAGCACGAACAGCCACCACGCGCTCGACAGCAGCTGCGCGCCGATCGCCAGCGCGATGTGGTCGCGGGTGTAGAGCCACGTCGAGAGATGGCCGAGGGGCCAGTGCACGAGCAGCGAGGTGCCGATCGTCGCGACGAGCGCGATGCCGGCGACGCCGACGAGCAGCGACTCCCTGCGTGCGACGCGCACCAGTACCCAAGCTGCCGCGAACGTCACCAGGGCGTCGGCGAGCGTCGTGACCACGCCGTACGGAAGGAACACGCGTGGCGCGTCCGTATCGATCCACGCCGTCGCGATCGAGAGGGCGAGGTAGGCGAGGATCGCGCCGAGGAACAGCGTCGCCCGCTGCGTCGACGCGACGCCGCGCGGGCGCAGCAGCAGCGTCGCGAGCAGGCCGTCGCGGATGCCGGCGAGGGTGTTGCGCACGTTCAGTGGGTCAGCGACACGGCGTCGAAATCGGGCACGCACGGATGGGCGGCCACGGCCGGGCACGTCGACGGCGTGCGCGCGAGCAGGGTCGTGCGCAGCCCGCTCGCGCGGGCGGCATCGAGCTCCTCGACGATGTCGGACAGGAACAGGATCCCGGCAGGCTCCACGGCGATCGCCTCGGCGATGCGCGCGTACGACGCGGCGTCGCGCTTGGCGCCGGTCGTGGTGTCGAAGTAGCCCGAGAACAGCGGCGTCAGGTCGCCTTGCTCGGTATGTGCGAACAGCAGCTTCTGCGCCGGCACCGAGCCGGACGAGTAAACGTACAGCGACAGCCCCAGGCCGTGCCATTCGCGCAGCCGGCGCGCCGCGTCTTCGTAGACGTGCCCGCGGAACGCACCGTTCGAGTAGCCCTCTTCCCAGATCAGCCCCTGCAAGGCCTTGAGCGCGGTCGACTTCCGGTCGGCGTCGATCCATCCGATCAGCAGGTCGATGATCTCCTGCTCGCTCGCAGCCACGAGTCCGGCTTCGCGTGCGGCCTCGTGCAACCAGTGCTGTACCTCGGGCGTATCGGCGTGCGTGACGACGAAGGCGGGCAGGCGCTCGCGCGCGAACGGGAACAGCACGTCCTTGACGAAGCTCAGGGAGCTCGTGGTGCCTTCGATGTCGGTGACGATGGCGCGGATGGCGGGCATGTCGGCGAACCTGTAACGAATGGATGGCAAGGTTAGCAGGCAGGCACGAAACGGAAGGTGTCCGCTCCCGGCATCGCCGCGCGTCTTAGGTGAAGTCGATGGAAGACGGGATACGGATGCTTCCCGCAGGACTCTGGTCGTGACCCCAAGCACGGCCGAGAAGGGAACACGTCATGCGCCCGGACTTGCGAAAGGGCGCGTGGCGTGTTCCGGCTTTTTCCCGATGTCGCTGCAGCCGCCGACTAGGCGGCCGCTTTGGTCCTGGCGGATGCCGCCGAAGCGTGGGGCGTCATGCGCGGGAAGCGCTGCGCGATGTCGTCGCCCGTGAACTCGGCGACCCAGCCTGCCGGATTGTTGAACAACCGGATCGCGACGAAGTACGGCGATTCGCTCATGTCGAACCAGTGGCGCGTGCCGTCCGGGACGCCGATCAGGTCGCCCTTCTCGCAGAGGATGTCGTAGACCCGCTCGCCGATGTGCAGCGTGAACTGGCCCGCGCCCGCGACGAAGAAGCGCACCTCGTCCTCCGCGTGCGTATGCTCGCTGAGGAACTTCTGGCGGAACGCGGCGCGGTCCGGATGATCGGGCGTGAGGCTGACGACGTCGACGGTCTTGTAGCCTTCTTCCTGCATGAGGCGGTCGATGTCGGTGCGGTAGGCCGCGATGACCTCGTCCTGGCTCGCGCCGGGGGCGACCGGCTGCGAGGCCTCCCATTGCTCGAAACGCACGCCGACCTGGCCGAGTTCGCGCGCGATGTCGGCAAGCTCGGTGTAGGTGGCGACGGGCGCATGGCCCTTGTCGTGTTCGAAGATGCTCAGCCGGCTCATGGGGACAACCTCCTCAGGTCAAGCTCGCAGTTCAGCAGAAACTCGAACGCCTCGATATGGCGTTTGGTTTCCGCCATATCAACGCCCCAGGCATAGATGCCGTGGCCGTCGATGAGATAGCCGTGCAGCGGCTTGCCCGCGTCGAGCCAGGCGTCGACCTGCGCGACGAGCACGTCCATGTCCTGCGTGTTCGGGAACACGGGCAGGTCAAGCACGCTCTCGTGGGTCGTGTAGCCCGAGATGGCCTTCTGCAGCTCCCAGCCCTCGAAGCGCACGACACCTTCGCGTGCGTACAGGCGCGAGGCGACGCTCTGTGCGCGCGAATGGGTGTGCAGCACGGCACCGATGGCCGGGAAGCGGCGATAGATCTGCGTGTGCAACGCGGTCTCGGCGGACGGGCGCGCCGTGGTGGCGACGGGCGCGTTGTCGAAGTCGACGACCATGACGTCGGTCTCGCCGAGTCGGCCCTTGTCGCGCCCGGACACGGTGACCGCGGCATGGCGATCGTCGAGGCGCATCGAGAAATTGCTGCTGGTCGCGGGCGTCCAGCCGCGCTCGGCGAGCTCGCGACCGGCTTCGGCGATCGTGCGGGCGCACACGGCGAGGCGTGCGCTGTCGTAGGGCAGGGTAGTGATGGCGAACTCCACGGACAGCCGTCCAAACGACGACGATGATACGCGAGTCCGCCCGGCCCCGCCCGCAGGCGGGGCCTGCTGGCTCAGGGGGCGGTCATCGTCACGCTGGAGGACTGGTCGCCCTTGCGGCGCGACAGGCCGATCTGCGTGCCGTGCACGAGGAAGTAGATGTTCTCGGCGATATTGGTCGCGTGGTCGCCGATGCGCTCGATGTTCTTGGCCATGAACAGCAGGTGCGTGCACGGCGTGATGTTGCGCGGGTCTTCCATCATGTACGTGAGCAGCTCGCGGAACATGCTCGTGTAGAGCACGTCGAGTTCCTCGTCGCGGGCCCAGGCGAGCAGCGCGCGATCGGCGTCGCGGTCGTGGTACGCCGCGAGCACCTCGCGGATGAGGTCGGCGGCGATCTCGGCGAGCCGTGGCAGTGCGTACACCGGGCGCACGGGCGCGACCTGGTTGAGCGCGATCGCGCGCTTGGCCACGTTGGCCGCGTAGTCGCCGATGCGCTCGATGTCCGAGGCGATGCGCAGCGCCGCCATGACCTCGCGCAGGTCGCGTGCCATCGGCTGGCGCAGCGCGAGCAGGCGGATGACGTCGTGGCTGACCTCGAGCTCGAGCGCGTCGACCTCGGCATCGCTCTTGACGATGCGCTCGGCCGCTTCGGTGTCGCGCTCGATCACGGCCGCGATCGCGGCTTCGAGTTCGGTCAGCGCGAGGTCGCCCATGCGCTGGATCTCGCCGGTCAGGCGCTGCAGTTCCTCGTCGTAGCTCTTCACGATGTGGTCGCCGGTTGCGGTGGTCATGGTGGTGTCGTCCTCAGCCGAAGCGGCCGGTGATGTAGTCCTCGGTCTGCTGCTTCACGGGCTTGGTGAAGAGCTTTTCGGTCTCGCCGAATTCGACGAGCTCGCCGAGGTACATGAAGGCGGTGTAGTCCGAGCAGCGTGCTGCCTGCTGCATGTTGTGGGTCACGATCGCGATCGTGTAGTGGTCCTTGAGCTCGGCGACGAGCTGCTCGATCTTGCCCGTGGCGATCGGATCGAGCGCCGAGGTCGGCTCGTCGAGCAGCAGCACGTCGGGCTTGAGGGCGACGGCGCGTGCGATGCACAGACGCTGCTGCTGGCCGCCGGAGAGGCCTAGCGCGCTCTGCTTGAGCTTGTCCTTGACCTCGTTCCACAAGGCGCCCTGCTGCAGCGCCTGCTCGACGCGCACGTCCATCTCGGCCTTCGAGAGCTTCTCGTAGTGGCGGATCGCGTAGGCGATGTTCTCGTAGATCGACATCGGGAACGGCACCGGCTTCTGGAACACCATGCCGACCTTGCTGCGCAGGCGGTTGAGCGGGTACTTCGCGTCGAGGATGTTCTCGCCGTCGAGCATGACCTCGCCGCGCGCCTCGAGCTTAGGGTAGATCGCGTAGATGCGGTTGAAGATGCGCAGCAGCGTCGACTTGCCGCAACCCGACGGGCCGATCAGCGCGGTGACGCGCTTCTCCGCGATGTCGAGGCTGACGTCCTTGAGCGCATGGAAACCGTCGTAGTAGAAGTTGAGGTTGCGCGCCGACATCTTGGGCGCCGCAGCCGCATCGGCGGGGCGCGACGCCGAGCCGACGACCGGGGTCGAGAGGGCGAGTTGGCTAGTCATGGCTGATCTTGTTCCTGAGGAGGATGGCGCGCGCGAGGAGGCTCAGCAGCAGGACGAACACGGTGAGCACGAGCGCACCGGCCCACGCGAGCGTCTGCCACGATTCGTAGGGGCTGCCGGCGAACTGGTTCATGACCACCGGAACGCTGGCCATCGGCCGCGTCAGGTCCATGCTCCAGTACTGGTTGCCGAAGGCGGTGAAGAGCAGCGGCGCGGTCTCGCCGCTGATGCGGGCCAGCGCGAGCAGGATGCCGGTGACGATGCCGGCCGAGGCGCCGCGGTAGAGCACCTGCACGATCACCTTCCACTGCGGGATGCCGAGCGACAGCGCGGCCTCGCGCATCTGCGAGGGCACCAGGCGCAGCATCTCGTCGGTCGTGCGCACGACCACCGGCAGCACGATGAAGGCCAGCGCGATCGAGCCCGCCAGCGCCGAGAAGCTTCCGCCCATCTGCGCGACCACGATCGTGTAGACGAACAGGCCGAGCACGATCGACGGAGCCGACAGCAGGATGTCGTTGACGAAGCGGATCACCGTGCCGATCTTGCGCGCGCCGGCGTATTCGGCGAGCCAGGTGCCCGCAGCGATGCCGAGCGGCGTGCCGATCAGGATCGCGAGCAGGCACATGACCGCACTGCCGAAGAACGCATTGGCGAGGCCGCCTTCTTCCATCGGCGGCGGCGTCGTCTGCGTGAACAGCGCGAGGCTGATGCCGCCCATGCCCTTGCTGATCGTGGTCCAGAGGATCCAGGTCAGGAAGAACAGGCCGAACAGGGCCGCCGTGCACGACAGCACGAGCGCGACGCGGTTGACGATCGCGCGGCGGCGGTAGAGGCGGCGCGCGACGGGGGAATCGACGATCGACGGTACGGCGCTCATCGCGCACCCTCCCTGCGGGACATCTGGAGCAGCATGAGGCGGGCCGCGGCGAGCACGATGAACGTCACGATGAACAGGACGAAGCCGAGCAGCAGCAGCGCCGAGCGGTAGGTATCGGTGGCTTCGGCGAAGTCGTTCGCGATGAGTGCCGCGATCGTCGTGCCGGGCTCGAGCAGCGACGGCGAGAAGCGTACCGTGTTGCCGATCACGAACGCGACGGCCATGGTCTCGCCGAGCGCGCGGCCGAGGCCGAGGAACACGCCGCCGATGACCGCCGAGCGCGTGTACGGCAGGACGACGTCCCAGACCACTTCCCACTTGGTCGCGCCGAGTGCGTAGGCCGATTCCTTGAGGCGCGTCGGCACGGTCAGGAACACTTCGCGCATGACCGACGAGATGAACGGGATGACCATGATCGCGAGCACGAAGCCCGCGGTGAGCATGCCGATGCCGAGCGGCGGACCCTGGAACAGGGCGCCGATCACCGGCAGCGTGCCGACGTGGTCGTTGAGCCAGGGCGTCACGTATTCGGTCATGACCGGCACGAGCACGAACAGGCCCCACATGCCGTAGATGATCGACGGGATGCCGGCGAGAAGCTCGATGGCCGAGCCGACCGGCCCGCGCAGCCAGGTCGGGGCGACCTCGGTGAGGTAGAGCGCGATGCCGAAGCTGATCGGCACCGCGATGATCATCGCCACGAGCGCGGTCACCAGCGTGCCGTAGATCGGCACGAGCGCGCCGTAGCGGTTTTCGACCGGGTTCCATTCGGTCGAGAAGAAGAAGCGCCAGCCTTCGGCAGCGAGCACTTCACGGCCTCCCCACAGCATCGACAGCGCGGCTCCGGCCAGCGCGATCAGGACGAGGAAGGCGGTGATGGCGAGGATCCAGCGGAAGCCGCGGTCCTGGGATTCGTCGCGCTTGGCGCGGGCATGGATCGGTAGGGCGGGAGCGGCTGTCGTCGTCATGGCATCCGCGGCCGGGGCAGGCCTGGGTGAAGGAGAAGCGGAAGGAGCGGACGGGTGTGCGAAAGCGCCGCCGTCCTCGCGGGACGGCGGCGCCGGTGGGACGGGTTACTGCTTGATCTGTCGCTTATACACAAA
>JASCPI010000055.1 GCA_029959555.1 Lysobacteraceae bacterium PS02065
GGCCGAGCGCGCGCACGAGCAGCGGCTCGGCCGCGCCGGCGCGCCCCGCCTCGAGCTCGGCCTGGCCGGCCTGCTGCAGCGCCGTGGCGAGCGGGGCGGGATCGCTCGCCGCGAACGCCTCGCGCGCGGCCAGCGAACGCCGGTACGCGGCGAGGCTGTCGTCGACACGATCGAGGTCGCGGTAGGCACGGCCGAGCAGCTCGTCGACCTGGGCGCGCAGCAGCACGTTCTCGCGGTCGTCGCCGACGATGGCCTCGCGTGCGGGCTCGAGCAGTTCGAGCGCGGTCTGCGGATCGCCGAGCGCGACGTGCACGCGCGCCAGTGTCGCGGCGAGCGGCGCGTGCAGGTCGCCACGGCCGGCGTCGGCGAGGCGTACACGGCCGAGTGCGATGAGATCGCGCGCGCTGAACGTGCGGCCGGCCGTGCGGTCCGGTGCGGCGGCGTCGAACACCGACAACAGCATGTCGCGCGTCGCCTCGGCACGTCGTGCCTGCTCGATCGCGCGGTCGCGTTCGATCGCGAGCCGCCACACGAACACGGCCGCGACGACCACGGCGGCGAATGCGGCGAGGCTGCCGAGCGGATGCCGCGCGACGAAGCGGCGCAGGCGGTAGCCGGCGCGATCGGGCGCGGCGTGCACGGGGCGTCCGGTGCGCAGGCGCGCGACGTCGGCGGCGAGCGCATCGGCCGAGGCGTAGCGGCGCGCCGGGTTCGCGTGCATGGCCTTGGCGACGACGAGGCCGAGGTCGCGGCGCATGCGTGTCGGCGCGCTCGCGTCCACGCCGAGGTCGCGCAGCACGCCGCCGAGCGCGTGCAGGTCGCTCGCCGTCGTCGCACGGCCGCCGCGGCGCTGCTCGGGCGCCGCGTACGCGGGCGTGAACGCGGCCGTGATGCCGGCGTCGGCGGGGTCATCGAGCAGCGCGCCGATGCCGAAATCGAGCAGCACGGGATCGCCGTCGCCGCGCACGACCACGTTCGAGGGTTTGATGTCGCGATGCACGACGAGGCGCTGGTGGGCGTGCTGCACGGCCGCGCAGAGGCGCTCGAACAGGACCAGCCGCGACACGAGCGGCAAGGCGTGGCGCGCGCACCAGTCGAGCAGCGGTTCGCCTTCGACATGCTCGATCGCGAGATAGGGCTGGTCGCCGTCGTCGCCGGCGTCGAGCAGGCGCGCGATGTTGGGATGGTTGAGCTGGGCGAGCAGCTCGCGTTCGCGGGCGAGGCGATGGCGTGCCTGCGCGGTCTGCAGGCCGCGGATGAGCTTGAGCGCGACACGCTGGCGCGTGCCGCCGAGGCTGCGCTCGGCCAGGTGCACGCTGCCCATGCCGCCGCTGCCGAGCTCGCCGAGCAGGCGGTAAGGCCCGACCTGGCCGGGCCGCGCGGTGCTGCCCGCGGCATCGAGCGCGCGGCCGAGCGCGCGTTCGATCACGTCGTCGCGGCGGCTGTCGTGGGTGAGCAGGCGGCGCACCTCGGCACGCACGTCGGCATCGACGTGGGCCTCGGACAGCGCACGCTCGCGCGCTGCGGCCGGCAGTGCGACGACGGCATCGAACAGGGCCTGCACGGCGTCGAGGCGTGCCATGTCAGCGCTCTAGGCGATCGCGCAGCCAGGCGCGCGCGAAGCGCAGGTCGCGCTCGACGGTCGGCACCGAGATCGCGAGCACCTCGGCGATCTCGGCCTGCGGCAGACCGATCAGCAGCGCGAGCTCGACGACGCGGCACTTGCGTGCGTCCTCGCGCTCGAGCGCCTGCAGCGCCTCCTCGACCGCGAGCCAGGTGACGCCGTCGGGCATCGCGACGTCGGCCGCCGCATCGAGCGTGACGTGCACGGCATCGCCGCCGCGCTTGCCGGCGCCTTCGCGGCGCAGCGCGTCGACGAGCGCCTGGCGCAGCGCGAGCGCAGCGGTGCGGAAGAAATGGCTGCGGTCGACGGCCGACAGCGGCTCGCCGAGCAGGCGCTCGAAGGCCTCGTGCACGAGTTCGGTGGTCTGCAGCGGACGTCGTGCGGAACCTGCCAGGCGCCGCGCGGCCATCGCCCGCAGTTCGGCGTAGACGAGCTGCGCGAGCGCGTCGGGCGCGGAGGCGTCACCGGCACGCCACGCCGCGAGCAGTTCGGTGACGCTGCTGGCGGAAGGTGCGGTCATCACGGGGCTCGATCGCGTCGCGTGCCAGCGTAGCGAAACCGCGCCGGCGCGGCCATCGCAAGGCGGCGTGATGGCTCGCCGCGCGCGTTTGCGTGGTTGGGAAACGGCATCGCGCGGACAGGGCGCACGGATGCCGGCCACCTGCAGGAGCACGCCATGACACCGTTGCACTCGATCCGCCGCTTCCGCGGTGCGGCACGCACGATCCTCGTCGCCACACTGCTCGCCGGCACGGCGGCACACGCGCTCGATCCCGGCGAGGACGGCGCGCGCGTGCTGTTCCCGGTCACGACGACGGCCGACTCGGCGCATGCCGCCGCGCTGGATCCGCAAGGCCGGCTCACGCTCGCGGGGTATGCGGCGTCGCAGTCGCGCGCCGCGCTCGCACGCGTGGCGGGCCAGGCGTCCGATCCGGCCTTCGGCACCCAGGGCGTGATCACCTACACGCTCGGCACCAGCGGCGTGGCCGCGCTCGAGGCGCTCGTGCGCCAGCCGGATGGCCGCTTCGTCGGCTGCGGTGCCATCGCAGTACCGGGCAGCGGCAGCGATTTTCTCGTCGTGCGCCTGCTCGCCGACGGCTCGCTCGATCCGACGTTCGATGGCGACGGCATCGTCTCCACGGCGTTCGCGGGCACGATCGGCGCGACGCTCACCGACCGCTGCCTCGCGATCGCCGTGCAGCCCGACGGCCGCATCATCGCAGCAGGCGCCAGCGCGCAGAACGGGCCGAACAACGTCGCCCTCGTGCGCTACCTGGCCGACGGCGCGCTCGATACGACATTCGGCAGCGGCGGGCGCGTCGTCGTCGACGCCAACGCGAGCGGCAGCGCCGACAACGAGGCACGCGCGATCGTGCTGCAGCCGGACGGCCGCATCGTGATCGCTGGGCGCGCCTCCGGACCGGGCGGCAATCCGGACCTTCTCGTCATGCGTTTCCTCGCCAACGGCAGCGCGGACACGTCGTTCAACGCGACCGGCCGCGTGCTCACCCACATCGGCATCGAGGACACCGCGAACGCGGTCGCGCTGATGGCCGACGGGCGCATCGTCGTCGCGGGCTCGGCGTATCCGGTCGGCGTGTCGTACCGCGACCTGCTCGTCGCGCGCTACCTCGCCGATGGCCGCCTCGACGCCTCGTTCAACGGCAGCGGCCTCGTGACGACACCGATCGGCCCGGGCGAGGACGTCGCGCGCGCGGTCGCGCTCATGCCGTGGGGCCGCATCGTCGTCGCCGGTTCCGCGCGGCGCAGCACGACCACGGCCGGCAGCGATCTTGCGGTCGCCGCCTACGAGCCGGACGGCCGTCTCGACCGCTTCTTCGGCCTCGACGGCCGCCGCATGATCACGTTCGGCAGCAACGGCGACGCGACCGCCTACGCGATCGTGACCGATCTCGCCGGCGCGCGGCTGTGGCTGGTCGGCGATGCGTTCTCGCCGGTCGACAACCTCGACCTGCTCGCGCTCGAACTCGGCCTGCCCGACACCCTGCTGCGCACGGGCTTCGACGTGCAGGGGGCACCGTGAAGCGTGGCGCATGCATCGCCCTCGCGCTGGCGGTGTCGTGGGCCGCATGGCCTACGACGGCGGGACCGCCACGCAAGCTCGTGCTCGATCCGCGTTTCGGCGAAGGCGGCATCGCGACGATGACCTGGCCGCTGTCGGGCGCGCAGCCGTGGTCGCGGGTCGAGGCCTACGCGACGCGCCAGCTCGACGGCCGCTGGGCCACCGCGCTGTTCCAGGCCGATGGCGCGACGAACGTCGTGAACGTGGCCTGGTTCGAGCCGAACGGACGACCCACACCCGCGCAGCCCGGCGCCGGCGCGTATACGCCGATGGGCCTGCCGTTCCCGAACGTGACGTTCGCCGGCCTCGTGCGTGCGAGCGACGGTGGCCTGAGCTACGGCGGCAGCTTCCCGTTCAACGGCAACGCGGACGACATCGACTTCCTCCTGCGTCGAGGGAATGCCGACGGTTCGTTCGGCTACGCGGGATGCACGGGCGGCTTCCAGCGCAGCTACGGCTTCGATCTCAACACGACGCGTCCGGACGACTACGCCTACGCGCACATCGCCGGCGTGGGCGGCACCGAGCTGCTCGGTGGCCAGGCCTTCTCGGGCGGCGACGAAACACGCGCGGCGATCCTGCGCCTGCGCTTCGACTGCGTGCTCGACGCGACGTTCGGCACGCAGGGCAAGCTCGTGCTCGACTTCAACCCCTTCCTCGTCGGCGCACCGCCACGCCGCTCGCGCGTGCGCAGCCTCGCGATCGACCGGTCGGCGCGCATCCTCGTCGGCGGTGGCGTGACCTACTCGACGTCGGCGACCGGTAACGGTGCCTGCGTCGTCGCGCGCCTCCTCGGCAACGGCGACCGCGACGGCAGCTTCGGCAGGAACGGCGCGATCTACCTCGACAGTCCGACGACCACGCCCGGCAACTGGGTCTGCGACGTGCGCGGCCTCGTCGAACAGCCGGACGGTCGCATCGTGCTGCTCGTCGAAGGGATCCTCTACACCTCGAGCGGACCGTACTCCGGCTGGGCCTTCATGCGCCTGCTGCCGGACGGCAGCGGCGACGCCTCGCTCACCGGTTTCACGAGTGCGCTGGTCGGCGACGGCCGCCTGCTCTCGCGCAGCCTCGCGCGGCTCGTCGACGGCACCCTCGCCGTCGCGCCGACCAAGGTGCCGACGGCAGGGGGCGGCACGACCGGACGGATCCAGCTGGTGACGACAAGTGGCGACTTCCTGTCGCTGCCCGAGTGGGACAACGACCTGCCTTTGCAGTCCGGCCCGAACGGCGTCGCCGCCTTGATCGTGCACGGCATCCACGCCGAACCCGATGGCGGCATGACGGTGGTCGCATCGTCGGGCCCCGACACCCAACGCTTCCACGCGATCCACCTCCTGCGCTACGTCGCCGATCGCGTGTTTCTCGGCGTGTTCGATTAGGTGGTTCGCGAGATGATGACGAAGGGAACGCGGGCGCCAGATCTCAGTCGTGCGTCGACCTCGGGGGCGTCGGCTTGCGGCATGATGGTGCGCGACAGTGTGATCGGGAGCCGCAGGCATGAGCGTCACGGGCATCGTCATCGCGGGCGTGCTGATGCTGTCAGCCGAGCCCGAAGCGCATCGCGACTGGGATGCACTCACGTCCTTTCTGAAATCGAGGGATGCCTGCATCGAAGCCCTCGAAGCCGATCTCCGCAGGAAACCGCTGGCTCATAACGAATCCGCGAGCATCGAAAAACTCGTATCTGCGGTGTTCGATGCGCTCCCGGCCGTGATGCAGCGTGCCTTTGCGGAGGCGGCATCCGCGGCCGGTGATGGCCTGAAACCGCGTGACGAGAGTGCAGATGGCAGGCGGGCCAGGTTGCTCGTGCTTCGTGCACGTGTGGCGGATGCTTTTGCCGCGCGGTTGCATCCTGCGCTCGACGGCTGCGGGGACATCGCCCTCGAGGTCGTTCCCAACCTCGTCTATCGGCGCGACGTCATGAACTCTCCGTCGGTCATCCGTCGGTTGGAGGCTGCGGGACTGCACGACCGCTACGCGATGGAACGCGCGCTCGTTCTTGCCCTTCTCGCCGAGTCGAGCGGCGAGGCGTGGCGGCTGATCTGGTTCGTGCCGGGCGACGAGTAACTTCAGGTCGACGTGGGCGACCCTGCTGCCACCATGCTGGCAGCAGCCCCGGCGCAGGATGCCCCGGTGCGGATCGCGCACGTGCCCGGAGTGTTCCCGATGCTGGATCCCAACGTTCCCGCGAGCTGGTTCGAGATCTCGACCAGCGACCTCGATCGCGCGCAGCGCTTCTACGAAGCCGTGCTCGGCACGACGCTCGCGCGCAACCGCGTCGGCGCGACCGAGCTCGCGATGTTTCCGTTCGGCGGCCGTCCCGGTACCGGCGGTGCGCTGATCCGCCAGGAGGACAGCGAGCCGTCCGTGCAGGGCTGCGTCGTCTACCTCAACGTCGACGACCTCGACGCCGTTCTGGCGCGTGCCCTCGCGCACGGTGCCGACGTGTTCGTGCCGCGCACCGAGCTGCCGGGCGGGCGTGGCGTCTACGCACAGTTCCTCGACAGCGAAGGCAACCGTGTCGGCCTGTGGTCCGCACGCTGAGGCGCCGCGTCGCGGTGGCTGGCGCGCGTCGCGGCTCGCGGTGATCATGCACCGATGCGCCGCGCCGACCGCCTGTTCCTGCTCGTCCACGCCTTGCGCGGCCGCCGTACCGCGCTGCCGGCCCGTCGCCTCGCCGACACCCTCGAGGTGTCCCTGCGGACGGTCTACCGCGACGTCGTCGACCTGCAGCGTTCCGGTGTCCCGATCGAGGGCGAGGCCGGCGTCGGCTACGTGCTGCGCAAGGGCGCCGACGTCCCCCCGCTGATGTTCAACGCCGAGGAACTCGAGGCTCTCGTCGTCGGCACGCGCTTCGTGCGCGCGTTCGCGGGCAAGCGGCTCGCCGCCGGTGCACAGGCGGCGATGCTCAAGATCGAGGCCGTGCTGCCGGCCGAGCGCCGCGAGCGTGCGCAGCGCTCGCGCATCTACGCACCGGGTGGCTGGGAGACCTGGAACGGCGTCATCGACGAGCTGCACGAGGCGATCGAGCGTCGCCTCGTGCTGCGCTTGGACTACGCCGATGCGGAAGGCCGCACGAGCGCGCGCGAGGTCGAGCCGTTGTGCCTCGCGTTCTGGGGCGGCTGCTGGACGCTCGGCACGTGGTGCCGCCTGCGTGGCGGCTTCCGCAGCTTCCGGCCCGACCGCGTGCGCGCGTTCGCGACCACCGGCGAGGCGTTCGAGGCCGTGCCGGGGCGCGGCCTCGAGGACTACTTGCGCGCGGCCGGCGTCGAAGCCGACGCGATCGACTGACGCCTCAGAAGCGATACGCGAACGCGACGCCGTAGACCAGCGGATCGATCGCGACCGTGCCGACGCGCGCACCGTCGACCTTCACCTTCGTGTCGATGTCGGCCCAGCGTGCGTCGACGATGATCGAGGCGCGCGCGGAGGTGCGGAACTCGAGGCCGGCGTGCGCGGCAAGGCCCCACGAGTCGGAGAGATCGACGTTCGTGCCGGCGAGCGGACCCTTCTCGTCGACCGAGAAGAAACGCGTGTAGTTGAGGCCCGCGCCGACGAACGGATCGATCTTGCCGGACGGGTTGAAGTGCCACTGCAGCGACACGGTCGGTGGCAGCTGCTTGACCGACACGGCCTTGGCGCCGTTGAGGCGCACCTCGTGCGCGAACGGCAGCGCACCGAGCACCTCGAGACCGAGGTGGGGCGTGAAGAAGTATTCCAGCGCGATCGTCGGACGCCAGCTGCTGTCGACGTCGCTCTTCAGCGCGCCGCCCGCGAGCGAGCCGTTGTCGGACGTCGGATCGACGACGTGCGCGCCGAGCTTGAGCTGCCAGTCGCCGGCATCGGCGGCCTGCGCGAGCGGCGCGGCGAGTGCGAGCAGCGCGGCGAGGAGAGGGGTATGGCGGAGCGTGGAGGCATTCATGTGCGGTCACCATCGGGAGGAAAGGCAGGGCGCCATCGTCGGCGCGGCCTTCGAACCCGCGGTTGATCCTGGTCAAGCGCACCGGCGCTGCGTCATCGCGCCGCAAGCGTCGAGATGACGATCCGCTTCCGGATAGCATCACGTCGCATGTTCTTTCTCCCTTCTCCCTCCGGGAGAAGAGCCTGCCCCGTACCCCGATACAGGGTGGCCCGAAGGGCCGGATGAGGGTCCGGGATCGCGACGAGCTTCGGACCTTGTGACACCACCGCACCCTCTCCCCAACCCCTCTCCCGGAGGGAGAGGGGCTCGAACACCCGCCTCAGCCGTCGAAGCTGCTGCGGAAGATCCATTCCTCCTGGATGACGAGCTGGATCGTGTACTCGAACGTGGTCGGGCCGCTCTGCCGCGACAGCGGCGTGATGCCGCCGATGCGCCAGCGCTGTGCGGCGAGCTGCGGCACCGTGAGGTTGCCGATGTCGGGACAGGTGAACACGGTCGCGTTGGTCGGCGGCGTGCTCGAGCTGCTCCACGGGGTGTAGCAGATCGCGGCACGGCCCGCGTGCGCCACGCCTGGCGCGGCGAGCGCCGTGGCGAGCACGAGGCCGATGGGAGTGAGCCTGGCCATGGCGCGGCCTACTTCTGGATGACCAGCTGACCCGCGGACTGGCTCGCGTTGACCATGATCGGCACGAGCTGGCCGATCTGCCAGCCCTCGGCGGCGAGCTGCGGGATCGTCTTGTCGCCGGCGGTGGGGCAGCGGAACACGGTCGCGTTGGTCGGCGGCGGCGGGCTCGAGAACGCGTCCTGCGGATCGCTGTAGCAGATGTCGGCCTGGCCGGCATGGGCGGCGAACGGGGCGAGCGCGCAGGCGAGCGCGACGGCGAGCGGGGTGGTTTTCATCGTGGACCTCGGTGGATCAGGGGAGGGATCGTCCCGTCGAAGGGACGCCACGATGCTGGCCGCACGCCGTCGCCCGTCGCAATGCCGCGACGGTAACGGTTCGTCCACGCGGGACGAAGGGCTCGATCAGATCACGCGCAGCGTGATCGCCTTGAGCACGGCGCGCGTGCGGTCGCGCGTGCCGAGCTTGTCGAGGATGTCGGACACGTAGTTCTTGACCGTGCCCTCGGCGAGGAACAGCGAGCGCGCGATCTCCTTGTTCGAAAGCCCGCCCGCGAGCAGGCGCAGGATCGCGACCTCGCGCGCGCCGAAGGTGTCGCTCGGTGCGCTCGCATCGCGATACGCATAGCGCGCACGCACGGCGTCGGTGGCCACCGGCGCGAGCAGGGTCTCGCCGGCGGCGACGCGGCGCACGGCCTCGTGCAGATCCTCGGGCGAGGCGTCCTTGAGCAGGAAACCCTGCGCGCCGGCCTCGGCGGCCTGCAGCGGCAGCGCGTCCTCGTCGAACGTCGTGAGCAGCACCACGGGCGTGGCGTCGCCACGTTCGCGCAGCGCGCGCACGAGGGCGAGGCCGTCCATGCCGGGCATGCGGATGTCGGACAGGATCACGTCGACCGGCGTCGCCGCGAGCGCGTCGAGCAGTTCGGTGCCGTCGGCCGCTTCGAGCACGATCGCGAGACCCTTGTCGGCACCGAGCAGGGCGGCGAGGCCGCGTCGCACGAGGGCCTGGTCGTCGGCGAGGGCGAGGCGCAGCGGCGCGGTCATCGTGTCGGCCTGCGCACGCAGGGATCGGAGGCGGAGGTGGGCATGGCCGCAGCTTGCGTCGCCACGCCGGTCTGCTCAAGAGCCCGCGGCGAAGTCGTGACTTCCGGCACCACGTCGCGCGCGGAGTCTCGGCGAACGGGGGTGTTCGATGCGATGATCGCGCGTCCACGTCGACGGGATCACCCATGAACATCCGGATCGCCGCATTCCTGCTCGCGGCCTCGGGCCTGTGTGCCGGTTTCGCGCATGCCCAGGACGGCGGCGGCACCGCCGACGAGCGTTTCAAGGCGATCTACGAGAAGGAATGGGCCTGGCGCAAGACGCAGTTCCCGTCGGTCGACGAGGATCGCGACAACTCCGCCGGCGCGACCTCGCTGCCGCGCATCGATCGCGAGACCCAGCTCGAGCGCCTCAAGGTCTGGGACGCGACGCTGCGCGACCTCGATGCCCTTCCGCAGGCCGAACTCTCGGCCGCCGAACGCATCAACTTCGCGATCTACCGTCCGCAGCTCGCCGACCTCGCCGCCGACATCCGCTTCGGCGGCTACGAGATGCCGTTCAACAGCGACTCGTCGTTCTGGTCGAACCTCGGCTTCATGACGCGTCGCCCGCTGCGCACCGTCGACGACGCCGAGAGCTACATTGCACGCCTCGCCGACATCCCGCGCTACTTCGACGACCAGATCGCCAACATGCGCGCCGGCCTCAAGCGCGGCTTCAGCGTGCCGCAGGCCGTGCTGCCGGGTCGTGACGCCTCGATCGCCGCGGTCGCCACGCTCGAGGATCCGACCGCGAGCGAGTTCTACAAGCCGCTGAAGAACCTCCCCGCGTCGATCGACGCCGAGGATCAGGAACGCCTGCGCGAGCGCGCCGCCGAGGTGCTGCGCGACGAGGTGATCCCGGCCTACGCGAACCTGCTCGCGTTCTTCCGTGACGAGTACATGAAGAAGGCGCGCAAGACGCTCGCCGCCGAGTCGATGCCGAACGGCAAGGCGTTCTACCGCCAGCAGATCCGCGAGTTCACGACGCTCGACCTCACCGCCGACGCGATCCACAAGATCGGCCTCGCCGAGGTCGCGCGCATCCACGCGCAGATGCTCGAGACGATGAAGCGCGCGGGCTTCGAGGGTACGTTCCCCGAGTTCCTCGCGTTCCTGCGCCGTGACCCGCAGTTCTACGCCAAGACGCCCGAGGAGCTGCTCATGCGCGCGGCGTGGATCGCCAAGCGCGTCGACGCCAAGCTCGCGCGCTACTTCGGCCTCATGCCGCGCGCGCGCTTCGCGATCGAGCCGGTGCCGGCCGACATCGCGCCGTACTGGACCGCCGGCCGCGGCGGCCCGACCACGTACTGGCTCAACACCTACGACCTGCCCTCGCGCCCGCTCTACAACCTGCCCGCGCTGACCCTGCACGAGTCGGCGCCCGGCCACTCGTTCCAGCTCTCGCTCGCCGACGAACAGACCGGCCAGCCCGCGTTCCGTCGCCAGAGCTACATCTCGGCCTACGGCGAAGGCTGGGGCCTCTACGTCGAGAAGCTCGGCCAGGAGATGGGCATCTACCAGACGCCGTACGAGGAGTTCGGCCGCCTGACCTACGAGATGTGGCGCGCCTGCCGCCTCGTCATCGACACGGGCGTGCACAGCAAGGGCTGGACGCGCGACAAGGCGCTGGCCTACCTGCGCGACCACACCGCGCTCAGCGAGCACGAGGTCACCACCGAGGTCGACCGCTACATCTCGTGGCCGGGCCAGGCGCTCAGCTACAAGCTCGGCGAGATCCGCATCGTCGAGCTGCGTGCGGAAGCCGAGCGTGAACTCGGTGCGAAGTTCGACATCCGCGCGTTCCACGATGCCGTGCTCGCGCAGGGTTCGGTGCCGCTGCCCGTGCTCGAGACGCAGGTGCGCGAGTTCATCGCCGAGAACAAGGTCCGCTGAGGCGGGGACGCCGGCGCGTCAGGCCGGCGGATCGAGCAGCGCGCAGGTCGCGATCGCGTCGTAGCCGCGGCCGAGGAACTCGATGAGGCAGAAGCCGTGCCCGAACGGGTCGGCGTAGGTCGCGATGCGGCCCCACTCGGCCGTGCGCATGCGGCCTTCGAGGCGCGCCCCGGCAGCCGCCGCACGCGCCATCGCGGCGGGCAGGTCGTCGACGACGAAATCCAGGTGCACGGGCGTCCAGTGACGCTGGTAGTCGCGCCGGCCCGGCACGCCGTCGCCGGGCGTCGACGCGGCGCGCTTGCACAGCAGGTAGATCGCCGAGGTCGCGCCGAGCAGCTCGACGCCGCCGTCGCCGAAACGGCGACCGACGCGCAGGTCGAGCGCGCGCGTGTAGAACGCCTCGGCGCGGGCGAGGTCGGGCACGTCGATGTTGGCGAGCAGGCCGAGCGTCATCGCGTCGTCGGGCCGAGGCTCGTGAACGTGTCGCCCTCGAACGACGGCGTACCGCTCTGGCACGGACGCGGCCGTGGATGCGCGCCCTTTTCGAAGACCACGATGCTGTCGTAGTAGTGGATCGAGCGCGTGCGCTGCGTGAACTCGTTCGGCACGAAGCTGTGCGTGTCACGCGAATGCCAGCCGTTGAGCTGGTCGACGAGCTGCTTGGAGAACTCGATGAAGCTGTACGGGTTGCGGAACCCGCCGCCGTAGTCCTGCCAGTAGCTCGTGTGCACGTCCTCGACGAGCACGACGCCGTCGTCCGCGACAGCCGGATACAGACCCTGCAGCGTGCGGATCTGCTGCGCCATCGTGTGGCCGCCGTCGTCGATGAGGATGTCGATGCGGCCGAGCTTCGCGGCGAGCTGCTGCAGGAACGCCGGGTCGGCCTGATCGCCGATCAGGATCTCGATGCCGGGCTCGGCCAGCTGCAGCGCGCGCGGGTTGATGTCGACGCCGACGATGCGCGCCTGGTCGCCGAAGTAGTGCTTCCACATCTGCAGCGAACCGCCGTGGAACACGCCGATCTCGACCAGCGTCACCGGCCTGCCGCGGAAGCGCGCGAGGTGGCGGTGATAGGCGTCGAAGTAGTGCTCCCACTTGTCGATGAGTCGACCGGGGTTGGCGTTGAAGTAGGCGAGCAGCGGGTTGTCGGTGGCGTCCATGGACCGTCCGGACATCGTCGGGGCCGCGCACCGTAGCGCAGCATCACGCGCCGCGCGTGAAAATGTCGTCAGCGCGATCAGACGTCGCCGTCGCGCGACCAGCCTTCGCCCGTGCCGCGATGGAAGACGCGATCGGTGTCGAGCACCTCGCCCGCCGGAATCGACGCCTGCTCGGCGAGGCGTGCGTAGAGCGGCGCGAAATCCGGGCGCGTCGCGTCCATGAGCTGCTCGAAGCTGTCGATGACGAAATACGTCTTCTGGTAGGTGTCGATGCGGTAGCGCGTGCGCATGATGCGCTCGAGGTCGAAGCCGATGCGGTTCGGCGCGGGCGATTCGAGGCAGTGGATCGACTCGCCCTTCGACGACACGATACCCGAACCGTAGATGCGAAGGCCGTCGTCCTCGCGGATCAGGCCGAACTCGACCGTGTACCAGTACAGGCGCGTGAGGTTGACGAGCGCCTCGGGGCTGATGCCGTGCGCCTTGACGCCGCCGCGACCGTACGCGGCCATGTAGTCGGCGAACACCGGATTGAGCAGCAGCGGCACGTGGCCGAACAGGTCGTGGAACATGTCCGGCTCGGCGATGTAGTCGATCTGGTCCGGACGGCGGATCCACCACGTCACCGGGAAGCGCCGGTTGGCGAGATGATCGAAGAACGTGAGCTCCGGCAGCAGGCCCTCGACGCCGACGAGCTGCCAGCCGGTCGCCTTGCCGAGCACGGCGTTGAGGTCCTCGAAGCGCGGGATCAGGTCCGGCGCGAGGCCGAAGCGCTCCTGGTTGTCGAGGAACTCGCGGCTCGCGCGACCCTTGAGGATCTCGCGCTGGCGCTTGAACAGCGTCGCCCAGGTCGCGTGGTCCTCGGCCGTGTACGTGTCCCAGGGCTGGTCGACGACGGCGGTCGTGTAGACCGGCACGTAGCCCTTGTCGGTCTGCTGGTGTTCGACGCGGCGCGGTTCGCTGGCCATGGCGGAGGTTCCGATGGGAAGCGACCATGCTAGCGCCGACGCCGCGCAACAAGCGTGCAAGCTTGGCGTGCTGGCGCGGACGGGCGCATGATTCGTGCGTCCATTCCTTGATTCATGCACAAAATGACCGTCGCGACGCCGCTCGACCGCACCGACCTGCGCATCCTCGCCCATCTGCAAGGTCAGGGTCGCGCCACCCATGCCGAGCTCGCCGCGGCCGTGAACCTGTCGCCGTCGGCCTGCCTGCGCCGCGTGCAGCGGCTCGAAGCCGCCGGTGTCATCGCCGGCTACGCGGCGATCGTCGATCCGGCTGCGGTCGGTCTCGGCCTGCAGGCGTTCGTGCGCGTGCAGCTCGACAACCACGGCACGCCGGGCATCGAACGCTTCGTCGCGCGCGTGGCCGAATGGGACGAGGTGGTCGCCTGCCATGCACTGACCGGCGACATGGACTACCTGCTGCACGTGGTCGTGGTCGACCTCGGTCATTTCTCGCGCTTCCTGCTCGACCATTTGCTCGACGCGGCCGGTGTCGCCGACGTCAACTCGAGCTTCGTGCTGCGCACGGTCAAGCAGACACGCGCGCTGCCGCTCGCCCACGCCGCGCGCTGAGCGCGGGCTTGCGCGCGCCACGCCTGCCCCCAAGTCCCGGCGATGGACATCGCACCGCCCACTCCCGACCCGACCCAGGCTGCGGTCAAGCTCGACCGCTACCGCATCCGCTACGCGTTCTTCGGCGCGGCCGCCCTCGTCGCCGGCATCTGGCTGGTCTGGCTCGGCGGCCATCTGCTCGGCTGGCGCATGGACGACCTCGGCGTCGTGCCGCGCACGCTCGGCGGCCTCGTCGGCGTCGTCTTCGCGCCGCTCGCGCACGCCTCGTTCGAGCACCTGGTGTCCAACACGTTCCCGCTCGCCGTGCTCGCCACGCTCACGCTGTACGCCTACCCGCTCGCCTCGCGCGCCGCGATCCCGTGGATCTGGCTCGCCGCCGGCCTCGGCGTGTGGCTGCTCGCGCGCAGTTCCGTGCACGTCGGCATCAGCGGCATCACGCATGGGCTCATGTTCTTCCTGTTCCTGATGGGCCTGTTCCGGCGCGACCGCCTCGGCATCGTGATCTCGATGCTCGTGTTCTTCTTCTACGGCGGCATGCTCCTGACCGTGCTGCCGCGCGAGCAGCACGTGTCGTTCGAGTACCACCTCGCCGGCGCGATCGCCGGCATGGTCGCCGCGATCGCGCTGTTCCGCCTCGATCCCAAGCCGGCCCGCAAGCGCTACGACTGGGAAGACGAGGATCTCGAACCGGTGCCCGACGAGCAGTTCGAGATGCCGCGTCCGCACGACGTGCCGGTGCTGTGGAACCGCCCGCAGCAGCCCCCCGGCGCCGTCGTCATCACGTTCCCGCGCCGCGAGCCGCCGCCGCCCGCGGACTGAGGCAGCGGGCGCTTCCGCTCCGAACCCTCCCGCGAGGGGGCAGCGGCTTGAAGCGGGCGCGCAGCCTGGGGTTTCGACGGGTGGCCGCGATCCACCGGGCGATCGATGCGAACCGCTACGCCGGCCTTTGCGAGCCGCCATCCTGCATGGCGACGCTTCGTCGCGAACCCTTTCCTGCGCGCGGCGCCGCGGCCGGTTTCGGAGATCGTCAACAGGCGCGGCCGGGGCGGCATCGCAAGCTCGGGCCGGGAGAATGGTCCTGCGCCCGAACGCAGGCGTGACGCCCGTTCCGGGACAGGGACAGGCGGACCTGCCCCCGGCGAGGAACCCGGGACTTCGGCCTCGCAAGCACATTTCCGCGACGCCCGGTCGTGATCCGCATCGCATCCATCGAGGCCGGTCCGGGTTCATGGCGCGGGACTTGCTTGGATGATTCGAGGATCGCCATGCACCTCGACATCCCCACCGCCATGAATCTCGCCGCGACGCTGGCCTTGCTGGTCGGTCTCGGCGTCGCCTACGCCGCACGCGGCTACCCGGCCGAGGTCGCCGGTCCCGTGCGCGTGTGGGTCTACGGCCTGCTGCTGCAGCCGGTACCGTATGTGCTGTTCGCGCTGCGCGGGGACATCCACGACCTGTTCTCGATCGTGTTCGCGAACGGCCTGCTCGTCGCCGCGTTCGCGTTGCAGATGCACGCGTTGCGCCTGTTCAATGCCCGACCCGCACGCGTGCCGCTGTTCGCCGGCTTCGTCGCGACCACGCTGGTCGGCGAGGCGCTGCTGACGTGGTTCTGGCCGAGCCTGCCGCTGCGCATCGTGCTCGTCTCGCTGGTGATCATCCTGCTGGTCGGCTTCGGTCTTTCCGCGCTGCGCCGCCGCCACGGCGTCCGCACGCGTGCCGAACAGCTGCTCGGCGGCATCTTCGTGGTCGGCGCGGGACTGCTCGCCGCACGTGTCGTGGTGCAGCCGGCCGCCGTCGGTTTCGACGGTGCGCCGGCCGCGACGCTGCAGGGCATCGTGTTCACCTACGCCGCGCTGATGCCGGTCGTGGCGACCTCTGCGTTCATGCTCATGGTCGGCGACCGCCTCGCCCGCGACGTGAACAGGCTGGCCACGCGCGACCCGCTGACCGGTGTCTACAATCGCCACACGTTGGCGGAACTGGCCAATCGTGCGTACGTCGACGCGATCCGCCTGGGCCGCCCATTGTCGATCGTCAGCTTCGACATCGACCATTTCAAGCGCATCAACGACGAGTTCGGCCACGAGGCCGGCGACGCGGCGCTGTGCCGTTTCGCGGGCATCCTCTCCGAGAACCTGCGCGGCAGCGACATCCTCGCGCGCATGGGTGGCGAGGAGTTCATCGCCCTGCTGCCCGACACCGACGAAGCCGCCGCACGCACCCTGGCCGAGACGCTTCGCCAGCGCATCGCCGATTCGGGCTTCGAGGTCAGCGGCTGGCCCGTACCGCTGCGCGCCTCGATCGGTGTCGGCACGCTCGACGCCAGCGCCCCGGGCGTCGGCGACCTGCTGCGCGCCACCGACGTCGCCCTGCACACCGCCAAGCGCGCCGGCCGCAACCGCGTCGTCGCCGCCTCGCAACTCGATGCCCACGCCTGCGAGATGCCTGCCGCGCTCGCGGCGATGTCGTGAGGGGTGATCGGGACACGGCGGTGGATCCGCCGCTCGCTCGAGGTCCGCCGCAAGCTGGGGTCAGGTTCATTTGCCCCGACGCGCAGCAAATTCACGAGGCATTCGTCAGGCGAATGAACCTGACGCCAGGCCCGGCCGACTCCGGGCTTGGCCGTGCTGTCCCGTGAAAAGAGCTTCGTCGCCCCGGCGCAGGCCGGGGCCCAGCGACTTCGTGTCGGGCGTAGCTGGCGTTAGGACGAGCTGCTGAAGAAGCAGGTTTGCTTCACGCGATATCCCGCCGAACCCGGACACCGTCATCCCGGCGGAAGCCGGGATCCCCTTGGGTGTCGCACGATGCTTGGTGACGGTGGCACGGGAGGGGTTTCGACACGTTTCGAATGCGCCACGAACTCGATCCCCACGACGAACCTGGCGCTTGAGGGGATGACCAGCGCTGCGCGCTGTTGTGAAGCTCCTCCGGCTTCCGCCGGGATGACGAGTAGGTTGTACCTACGTGTACGACACGCACCACACGATGTCCGCACCACGACGGGCGCTCACGATCCGGATGGGGGATCGACCGCCGAACCGAGCGAACCAAGGCGCTGAGCCCCGGCCTGCGCCGGGGCGACAGCATCAATGGTCGTCGCGTCACGTCACCCGGTCGCGCCAGGTCGTGTCCTGTCCCGCTCGAACCACACCGAACCGCACCGGATCCCACCGCAGGCACGCCGGCCCAAGCAAGCGTGCCTGCGCGAACCTCAATGCGCCTCGTCGCGCGGCTTGATGAGGCGGCTCGCCACGAGCGAGGCGCCGATCATGAGCGCGACCATGCCCAGCGAGATGCCGATCGGGATCTTGTAGACGTCGATGATGAGCATCTTGATGCCGATGAACACGAGCACCGCGGCCAGGCCGTAGTTGAGCAGGTGGAAGCGTTCGGCCATGCCGGCGAGCAGGAAGAACAGCGCGCGCAGGCCGAGCACCGCGAACACGTTCGAGGTCAGCACGATGAACGGGTCGGTCGTGATCGCGAAGATCGCCGGGATCGAGTCGACCGCGAAGATCACGTCGGTCACCGCGATCAGGCCCATCACCACGAACAGCGGCGTGAAGTGGCGTACGCCGTCCTTGATGATGCTCAGGCGCGTGCCGTGGTATTCGTTGGTCAGGCGCAGGTGGCCGCGCATCCAGCGCATGAGGGGGTTGCCCTCGAAGTCGGCCTCGTCGTTGGGCGACTTGACCATCTTGATGCCCGTGTACACGAGGAACGCGCCGAAGATGTAGAGGATCCAGTGGAAGCGTGCGATCAGCGCGGCACCGACCAGGATCAGCAGGGCGCGCAGCGCGATCGCACCGAGGATGCCGACCATCAGCGCGCGCTGCTGCAGTTCCGCGTCGACCTTGAACCGCGTGAAGATCAGCAGGAACACGAAGATGTTGTCGATCGCGAGCGCCTTCTCGACTACGTAGCCGGTCAGGAACTCGAGTGCGACGTCGTTGGCGACCTCGCGGCCCTGGTGGCCGTCGAGCCACCACCACAGGCCGAGGTTGAACAGCAGCGCGAGGATCACCCACGCGATGCTCCACAGCGCGGCTTCCTTGAACGACACCTTGTGCGCGCCGCCTGCGCGCAGGACCACGAAATCCACGATCAGGGCGACCACGACCACGAGGCCGAACGCCACCCAGAGACCACTTGAACCGATCGTTTGCATTGGCTGCTCCGGAAAACGAAAAACCCCGCGAAGCCGATGGGGCGCGCGGGGCTCGGGGTCGGATTCCGGGCACAGCTTCGCCGTCATGCGGCGAAGGTCTTGCCCGCAGAACGCGGTCCGGACGGACCGTGTTCCACCTGCCGGACCGGGACCGGCGGGGCGGTCCGTGATGACGATCGCGGCAGCGGGAGGGCTACTCCCCTTCGAAACTGGCGGCGACTCTAGCCCATGGCGTGACCAATGTCATGGTCCCTGCGTCGATCCGTTCACGCCGCGGCAGGGCTCGCGCGTGCAAGGCCGGGGCCGCCGGGGCATCGCGTATCATGCCGCCGATGAATGCCCATGACTCCCTGCCGCTCGTGCGGCTCAAGATCGAACGCCGCTCGAACCACCCCTGGATCTTCCAGAAGATGGTCGAGAAACCCGAGCCGCGGCCCAAGCCCGGCAGCATCGTCGAGATCGTCGACCGCGACGGCACCTTCGCCGGTCGCGGCTTCTACAACGGCCACTCGCGCATCGCCCTGCGCGTGCTCAGCGCCGATCCGGACGAAGCCGTCGACGAGGCCTTCTTCGCCCGCCGCATCGCCGACGCGGTCGCGCTGCGCCGCGACCTGCTGCGCCTGGACGAGGTCACCGACGCCTACCGCGTCGTGCATTCCGAGGGCGACGGCCTGTCCGGCCTCGTCGTCGACCGCTTCGCCGAGACGCTCGTGATCGAGTACTTCTCGGCCGGCATGTTCCGTCAGCGCGACGTGATCAAGCGCTGCCTGCTCGAGCATTTCCCGGGCAGCGCGATCTACGCCTACGCCGAGGACCACGTGCAGAAGCAGGAGAGCTTCGACTGCGCGGTACCGCCGATGCCCAAGCCCAGCGTCATCCACGAGCACGGCGTGCAGTTCCACGCCGCGCCGGGCACCAAGCACAAGACCGGCTTCTTCGCCGACCAGCGCGACAACCGCAAGGCGCTCGCCGCGTTCTGCGACGGCAAGCGCGTGCTCGACCTGTGCTGCAACTCGGGCGGCTTCGCGATCTACGCCAAGACCGTCGGCAACGCGGAAGAAGTCGTCGGCGTGGATCTCGACGAGGAGATCCTCGAGGTCGCGGCCAAGAACGCCTGGCTCAACAAGGTCAAGGTGAAGTTCGTCCAGGCCGACATCTTCCACTGGCTGCGCGACTACGCGAACAACCGCGCCGAGAAGTTCGACGTGGTCATCCTCGATCCGGCCAAGATGACGCGTGACCGCGAGCAGGTCATCCCCGCGCTCAAGAAGTACCTCGACATGAACAAGCTCGCGATGTCGGCCGTGAAGCCGGGCGGCATCCTGCTGACCTGCTCGTGCACGGGCCTGGTCAGCGAGGAGCAGTTCCTCGACATGCTGCGCCGCGCGGCGTTCTACGCGGGCCGCACCGTGCAGGTGCTCAAGGTCAGCGGCGCCGGCGCGGATCATCCGTGGCAGGCCCATGTGCCGGAGTCGCGTTACCTCAAGGCGGTGTTCTGCCGCGTCGATTGAGGTTTCGGTCGTCGACCCGCGCGATCAGCGCGCGGGCTTCTTCGCGGCCTTGGCCGGGATGCGATCGGCCAGCACGAGTTCGCGCGTGGTGACGGCGCCTGCGCGCGCAACCTCGATCTTCAGCCGCGTACCGGCCGGGATCTCGCGAAGGAACGCGCGCCAGGCGTCGAGCGTGCGCGTGGCGATCGTCTCGCCGTCGATCGACAGGATGCGGTCGTCGGCGCGCAGGCCGGCCCTGGCGCCGGCACTGCGAGGAGTCACGTCGGCGATGCGCAGTGCATTGCCTTCGCCGAGTACGAACAGGCCGCTGCGGTCGTAGGCATCGGCCTGGCCGAACAGCGTGTTCGGCGCGAAGTACACGGTGCGCTTCGAGTAGTCGAACGCGAGCGTGAAGCGCTTGAACACGCCGCCGCCGAGATTGCCCGAGATGTCGGGCGTCGCGAACGCGCCCTTGTCGCCCGTGTAGAGGTCGCCCGCGATGCCGTCGATCGCGAGATCGCCGAGCGCCAGCGTGCCGAAGCGCACCGGCAATCCTCGCGACGGCCCGCCGACGCCCCAGCCCATGATGCCTTCGTCACGCGCGGCGTAGCGCTTGACGAGCCCGTGCTCGCGCACGAACGGCGAGTGCAGGCTCAGCGACACGCGCGAGCCCGTGTCGAGGCTGAAGCGGCCCGGCACGCCATCGAGCGTGCCCTGCACGATCGGGATGCGCTCGCTGAACACGAACGGCAGCGCGTGTGCGTTCGCGGGCGCCACGAAACGGTCCGGTTCGGCGAGCACGAGCGTGCGCTCGGCATAGTCGATCGTCACGCCGAAGCGCCGGAACAACTCGTAGCCGACGAGGCCGTCGAACGTCACGCCTTCGACTTCCTCGAGGTTGCCGAGCGACATGATCACGAAGCTCGGTGCGTCGAGCACGGCCTCGCCGAAGCGCAGCTCCTTCGCGCTCGCGAATGCGACGTCCACGACCTCCTCGCCGACGCCGCGTCCCGCGATGCGGCCCTCGCCCTCGAGGCCGAAGCGCTTCGCCGCCTCGGGCGTCAGCAGGTTCGCACCGCCCGTGTCGACGAGGAAGCGCGCCGGCTTGCCGTCGATCGCGCCGTCCGCGTAGATGTGGTGGTTGACGAGGTCGAAGCGCACGCGCGTGATGCCGCCGTCGGCCACGATGCGCGCGGTCGGCGCCATCTCGGGCATCGCGAACGCGGCCTCGTCGAGCGCCGCATCGACCTCCACGGTCGCGTAACGCACCTCGGTGCGTGCACGCGGTTCCGCGCGGTCTTGCGCGTCGAGCGTGTCGACGGCGACATGGAACGGCACGCGCACGCCGGACGCCTCGCGGTAGTCGCCCAGCATCGTCACCGAGGTACCGGCGCCCTGACGCTCGTCGACGCGCACGAGCAGGTGCGTCTCCGCATCGAACCACAGCGTGAGCGGATCGCCGCCTTGCGGGGTCGCCACGACGACGTCGTGTGCACGGCCGTCGCGCTCACGCTGCACGGGCCCGGTCAGCGTCGCCTCGGCGATGCGTTGCGGATACCAGTAGCCGCGCGCACCGAGCCAGGCCTGGCTGCGCGCGCGCTGCTTCGCGTCGACGGCATCGAGCTTCTCGACCTCGCCGCCCGGATCCTGCGACCACGCGTTCGCACCGTCGAAGCCGTTCGCGCCGGTGATCGGACCCAGCGTATAGCGGTCGGCCGAGCGTCCCGTGCGCAGGTCCTGCAGCGAGGTGACCTCGCCGTCGAGGCCGCCCGCGTGCAGCGTGCCGATGCTGCGTAGCGTCGTGACCGTGTCCCAGCGCTCGCCGCCGCTCGCGGCCTTGAAGCGCGCGAACACGTCGGCGGCGTCGCTCGCGAGCGAAGCGGTCGAGACCAGCGCCGCGAGGGCCATGACGCACCATGTCGCGATGCGGATCAGGGAGGGATGGGCCATCCACGGCCTCCATTCGAGGGTTGCGGCACGGCCGCGTTAATTGAATAATCATTGAAAATTTCAAACAAGGCAACGTGACCGATGGCACGCCGTACGCGCATGCACCTCGAGGACCCTGCCGAGATCGGCCTGCTCGCCTCGCCGACGCGCATCGAGATCGTCGACACGCTCGAGGCGACCGGCGGTGTAGCTCTCAGCGTCGCCGAGCTCGCGCAACGCCTCGGTCGCGCCGCCGACGGTCTCTATTACCACCTGCGCCAGCTCGCCGATGCCGGCCTCGTCGAGGAACACGACACCCCCGATGGCCGCCGCTACCGCAGCCGCGTGCGTGCGGGCGAGCGCCTGTCGCTGCGCTACAAACCAGGCGCGACCGCGAACGCCGAGGCCGTCGCGCGTGTCGCCGCGAGCGCACTGCGCGTGGCCGAGCGCGATTTCCGCCGCGCGCTGGCCGATCCCGCGACCGTCGTCGAAGGACCGCATCGCGAGCTGTGGGCCGCGCGTGGCAAGGGTTGGGTGAACCGCGACGACCTTGCCGAGATCAACACGCTGCTCGCACGCCTCATGGACCTGCTGCAGCAGCCGCGCGGCGAACACGATGAAGACGATGGCCGCTTCGTCGCGCTCGCGTGGGTGCTCGCGCCGCTCGAAGGCCAGCCGGCGCGTCGTGCGGCAGCGGAGAAGCCCGCGCGACGTGCACCGTCGGTGAAGCGCTCGCCGCGCGCGCGCTGAGGCCGGCCCCGCGCGCCTGCTAAACTGCGCGACCCTCACGAGCGTCCGCGATCACCATGGCCAAGCGCGCCAAGAAGTCCCCCGCCCTCGTCCCGGTCGATCGCGCGCAGGCCGAGGAGGCCGTGCGCACGCTGCTGCGCTGGGCCGGCGAGGATCCCTCGCGCGAAGGCCTGCTCGACACGCCCAAGCGCGTCGTCGAGGCTTACGGCGACTGGTTCTCGGGCTACGCGAACGACCCGTCCGACTACCTGCGCCGCACCTTCGAGGAAGTGGCCGGCTACGACGAGATGATCGTCCTGCGCGACATCGAGTTCGAGTCGTACTGCGAGCACCACATGGCGCCGATCATCGGCCGCGCGCACATCGGTTACCTGCCCACCGACAAGGTCGTCGGCATCAGCAAGCTCGCACGCGTCGTCGACGGCTTCGCGCGCCGCTTCCAGGTGCAGGAGAAGCTCACCGCACAGATCGCCCACTGCATCGAGGACGTGCTCAAGCCCCGCGGCGTCGGCGTCGTCATCGACGCCGTGCACCAATGCATGACCACCCGCGGCGTGCACAAGCGCGGCGTCTCGATGATCACCAGCCAGATGCTCGGCGACTTCCGCGAAGACGCCCGCACCCGCGCCGAGTTCCTGCGCTTCATCGACATCGACTCGCTGCGCCGCTGAGGGGTGGTTGGCGCGACGTGGACGTTGCGTGACGTCCGTCGCGTGACGACCTTGCGGGATCCCTGCAAAGCAGAGCCGTCCCCCACGATCGCATCACGACACGCCCTACAACGTCATCCCGGCGAAAGCCGGGATCCCCTTGAGCGTTGAACGTGCTGAACGACCCGGTGTCGTCTAGCGGACTCGTGCATTCGTGGCGTCTGGTGCGACGGCACGACTTCTGACATGACGTGTCTTTGCGGCTTTGGGCTCGTGCTCGAACCCGGATGGCCTGCACACTGCTCGTCGCTCAAGGGGATCCCGGCTTTCGCCGGGATGACGAGCAGGAAGTACGGCACCGCGAAGTTGTCGCACACGCATGAGTGCTTCGCATGAAAGTGAGAAGCGGGCCGGATGAGGCAGAACCGCCGCAGGCGATTCCGCCGCGCCTGATGCCGCCGCCTCGCCTCCATCACGGCCATGGCCCACGTAATCCACGACGCGCATCTCGGCCCGCGGATCGCCCCGTGCGAAGCTGGGCCGTCCCCACGATTGGAGCACCCATGGCCACCAAGCCGGCAGCAAAAGATACGGTCAAAGGCCCCGCCTCCTACTTTCCCTCCATCGAGGCGAAGTACGGCAAGCCGGTCGCCCACTGGTTCGGCGTGATCGACGGCATGAAGGATCTGAAGCACATGGAGCAGGTCGCACGGCTCAAGTCCGACCACGGCCTCGGGCACGGCCACGCAAACGCGCTCGTGGCCTACCACCGCGCCCGATCGGCCTGACCCGTTTCAGAAGTAGGGCGGAACCGCCGCAGGCGATTCCGCCGTGACGGGCAACATTGCAGGCAGGGGAAGCGTTGCCGCATCAGCCTTCGACGACGAATGCTGGTATGCCGACTCGTCCTCACGGCAACACGGCACTGCGCGCGTTCTTTCCCTTCTCCCTCCGGGAGAAGGTGGCCCGCAGGGCCGGATGAGGGTCCGGGATCGCGACGATGATCGGACGTGGTCTCGATCCCGCACCCTCTCCCCAACCCCTCTTTCGGAGGGCGACGCGCTTAAGCGCGACGCCACGGCGGACGACGCGTCGAGTCACGCATGCGCCATCCGCACCGACATCGATCCGCTCGGATTTGTCGCCCCGGCGCAGGCCGGGGCCCAGCGCCTGCCTGACGACTGGCGTATGCCCCGATGCGCAAGCGCCTGCGCACGAACCTGCTTCCCGGCCTCCGCACTCAAGTCATCGTTACATCGAAAGGCACTAGGCCCCGGCCTGCGCCGGGGCGACGAGGTTTCTGTTCGCCGGAGCGATAGGGTCACTTACGACGCGGTCGCACTGGGCAATGAATCGCCTGATTTGACGGCTGGCCACCCCGTCGAAGGTCGATGGCGGCCCGTCCATCCACCACCGGCGACCGCATCGTCGCGACAATGCATTGTGCACAGATGGACGCCGCAGCATCGGGGTCGACTTCAGGCACCACAACCCCAGACCAGCGGCCACCGATCGGCGACACATGGCGTGCGGACGCGCCACGGCCGGTCTAGACTGCCCGGCGGAGGTTCCAGGCATGCGGCCATCCGGCGTACCCGACGAGACAGCCACCGAGGCGGTGTATCCGCGCGCGGATCCCACCCGCGTGCCCAGCGAGCGCGACCACGCCGAGCTCGCGCGCCTGCCGCGCCGCGTGTACCACCTGCGCATGCTCGGCATGGGCCTCGCCGGTGTCGCGATCGCCTCCGTACTGCACGAGCTGTCGGCCCCGGTGTGGCAATGGGTGCTGCTGTTCGGCACCGCCATAGCGTGGCCGCAGATCGCCTACCTCGTCGCCGCGCGGTCACGCGATCCCTACACCGCGGAATGCCGCAACCTGCTGGTCGATTCGGCGCTCGCGGGGCTGTGGATCCCGCTCATGCACTTCAACCTGCTGCCGAGCCTGTTGCTCGCGACGCTGTCCACGGTCGACAAGATCGCCGTCGGCATCCCGCGCCTGTGGCTGTGGTCGAGCCTCGGCATGTTCATCGCGTGCGTGGTCGCCGGCGTGCTGACCGGTTTCGCGTGGCAGCCCTTCACGAGCATGCCGGTCATCGTCGCGTGCATGCCGATGCTCGTCGTGCACACGATCGCGGTGAGCCTCGTGAGCTACCGCCTCGTGCGCAAGGTGCGCCGCCAGAACCGCATGCTCGACGAGCTCAGCCGCACCGACGGCCTGACCGGCCTCGCCGCGCGGCGCGCCTGGCAGGACCACGCCGCCCAGGTGCTGCAGCAGCGCCACGCCGGGGGTGCCGCGGCCTCGCTGC
Organism: Lysobacteraceae bacterium PS02065; assembly: GCA_029959555.1. Lineage (GTDB taxonomy): Bacteria > Pseudomonadota > Gammaproteobacteria > Xanthomonadales > Rhodanobacteraceae > Dokdonella. Next base: position 25,262 of record JASCPI010000055.1, read on the forward strand.
TCATGCTGGACATCGACGGCTTCAAGACCATCAACGACTCGCGCGGCCACGCGCTCGGCGACGAGGTGATCCGCGCCGTCGCCACGGTGATCCGCGACCGCATCGGCAACGCCGCCGACGCGGGCCGCTATGGGGGCGACGAGTTCGGCATCGTGCTGCCCGGCGTGCGCTACCGCCAAGCCGTGCAGCTCGCCGAGCGCCTGCGCGCCGACGTCGAGGATGCCGTGCTGCCCGGCGCGGCCGAGCTGCGCGTGACGATCAGCGTCGGCGTCGCCGAGGCCGTCGACGGCCATGCCGGCCTGCGCGACTGGATCGAGGCCGCCGATTCCGCGCTGTACCGCGCCAAGAGCGCCGGCCGTAACCGCGTCGCCGGCCCGGTCGTGATGCCGATCGACGCGATGCACCCGGTCCCTCGCCCGCGCGCCTGACCGTCCGCGTCAGCGCGTCCGCCGCGGCGGCGGACGCAATCGTGTATCGTCCGCGGCGCTTCCGTTGCCCGTGATGCGCTCTTCATGACCGATGCCCCCACCGTCCCGGTGCGCCGCGCCGCGGTCGTCTTCATCTTCATCACGGTCGCGCTCGACATGCTGGCGTTCGGGATCATCATCCCGGTGTTCCCGCACCTCGTGCAGGCGATGACCGGCGGCGACATCGCCACCGCCGCCAAGTGGACCGGCATCATGGGCGCGCTGTTCGGGCTCATGCAGTTCGTGTTCTCGCCCGTGCAGGGCGCGCTGTCGGACCGCTTCGGGCGACGCCCGGTCATCCTCGCCTCGAACTTCGCGCTCGGCGTCGACTTCGTCGTCATGGCGCTCGCGCAGACCCTGCCGATCCTGTTCATCGGCCGCATCGTCTCGGGCATCGCGAGCGCGAGCTTCTCCACCGCCAACGCCTACATCGCCGACGTCACGCCGAAGGAAAAGCGCGCCGCCGCGTTCGGCATGATGGGCGGCGCGTTCGGCATCGGTTTCGTGATCGGCCCCGCGCTCGGTGGCTTCCTCGGCGACGTCTCGGTGCGCCTGCCGTTCTGGGTCGCGGCGGGCCTCGCGCTTGCCAACTTCGCCTACGGCTGGTTCATCCTGCCCGAGTCGCTGCCGCGCGATCGCCGCAGCGAGCGCTTCGAAACGCGCAACGCCAACCCGCTCGGCGCGCTCCGCATGCTGCGCAAACACCCACAGGTGTTCGGCCTCGCGGTGGTGTTCTTCCTGGTCAGCCTCGCGCAGTTCTCGCTCAACTCCACGTTCGTGTTGTACGCCGACTACCGCTACGGCTGGGGCGCGAAGGAGGTTGGCTTCACGCTCGGCCTCGTCGGCATCTGCAGCGCGATCGTGCAGGCCGGCCTCGTGCGCCGCATCGTGCCGATCTTCGGCGAGCGCAAGGTGATGCTGGCCGGCCTGTGCTTCGGCATCGCGGGCTTCTCGACGCTCGCCTTCGCGAGCGTGTGGCCGGTGTTCCTGATCGGCATCCCGCTGCTCGCGCTGTCGGGCCTCGGCGGCCCGACCGCGCAGGCCATCGTCACCCAGCAGGTCGATCCGCGCGAGCAGGGTCGCCTGCAGGGCGCGATGTCGAGCCTCGCCAGCCTCGCCACCGTGTTCGGTCCGTTCGTGTTCACGCAGGTGTTCGCGTACTTCATCGGCCCGCACACGGGCGTGCAACTGCCCGGCGCGGCGTTCCTGCTGTCGGCGCTGCTCGTCGGCACCGGCCTCGCCCTCGGCTGGCACGCGACGATCGGCCTGCGCCCGCTCGCGGCCACGCCCGCGCCGAGCGAACCGCCGCTGTCCGATGTCGCGCCCGCACCGTCGGGTGATCCCACGCCGCGCGAGGCCGCACGATGACGCGATCCGACAAACCCTTCGCCCCCGCGAGCGAGCGCAACCGCGAACCGATCCTCGGCGTGCTGCGCGAAGCCTTCGCCGATCGCCGCCACGTGCTCGAGATCGGCAGCGGCACCGGCCAGCACGCCGTGCACTTCGCCGCCGCGCTGCCGTGGCTCACCTGGCAGACCAGCGAACGCGACGAGAACCTGCCCGGCCTGCGCCAGTGGCTCGACGAAGCCGCGCTGCCGAACACGCCCGCACCGCTCGTGCTCGATGTCGGCACCGAGGCCTGGCCGACCACGCGCCACGACGCCGTGTTCAGCGCCAACACGCTGCACATCATGGCCTGGCCCGAAGTCGAAGCCCTGTTCACGCACCTGCCCGCCGTCACCACCGACGACGCCGTGCTCGCCATCTACGGCCCGTTCAACGTCGGCGGCACGTTCACGAGCGACAGCAATGCTGCGTTCGATGCCTCGCTGAAGCAGCGCGGCGCGCACATGAGCCTGCGCGATCTCGAGACCGTCGATGCGCTTGCTGCGCGGGCGGGTTTCACGCATGCCGCGACGCATGCGATGCCGGCGAATAATCTTTGTGTGGTGTGGAAGCGGGGGAGTTGAGGTCGACTCCCGTCAGCGTGACTCCTCGAGCGGGCTGACCACGCCGCGGCCGCCGCGGTTGAGCACATGCGTGTAGATCTGCGTGGTGCTGACATCCTTGTGGCCGAGCAGCTCCTGGATCGTGCGCAGGTCGTAACCGGCTTCGAGCAGGTGGGTGGCGAAACTGTGGCGCAGCGTGTGGGCGCTGACGGGTTTCACCAGTCCCACGCGCGCCCGAGCCCGTTTGAGCGCGCGCGCCAGGATGGCCTCGTCGAAGTGATGCCGTCGCTCGACCCCGTCGAGCGGATCCCTGGATCGACTCACGGAGGGAAACACGTACTGCCAGCCGACGCCGCGCGCCGCCGACGGATACTTCCGCGCCAACGCATGCGGCAGGCGCGCTTCGCCGCAACCCTCGGCGAGGTCGCGTTCGTGCAATGCGCGGGCACGATCGATCTCGCGCATCAGGGGTTCCACCAGGATCCGCGGCAGCATCGTGCGTCGATCCTTGCCACCCTTTCCGTCGCGAATCAGGATCTCGTGCCGACCGAAGTCGACATCCTTCACGCGCAGGCGCAAGGCTTCCATGAGGCGCATGCCGGTTCCGTAGAGCAGGCTCGTGATCAGCCAGGAGCGACCCTCCATCGCGGCGAGCAACCCGCGCACCTCCTGCGACGACAACACCACCGGAATCCGACGCGGTCGCTTCGCGCGCACCACGCCGTCGAGCCACGGAAGCTCCACGCGCAGAACCTCGCGGTAGAGGAACAGGATCGCCGACAACGCCTGGTTCTGCGTACTCGCCGCGACATTCCCTTCGACCGCGAGTGCGCTCAGGAACGCCTCGACCTCGACACCACCCATCTCCCGAGGATGCCGGCGGCCGTTCGCGATAATGAACCGACGCATCCATCCCAAGTACACCCGTTCGGTCCGCAAGCTGTAGTGTTTGAGCCGCATGCGACGCCGAACCTCGTCGAAAAGACGGGGTTCGCGCGTTGCGCCAGCGGTTGCGGATATCACCGCGGATTCGTCGTGATAACGCATATCACCCCGCCTTCGTCGGATAGCGCGATGACGTTCAGGTAGAGAGCGCGGCACGTCGAGAGGACAAGAGCTTGATTGCGTGTAGGAAAACGGCTTGACGGACGCCGCGCCCTGCTGAACCATCGGTGCTATTCCCCGGGTTCGGGGTCTACTTGTAGTTAGGCGTCACAAGCAATGTCCCAGCCATCTGTCAATCCAGCCAAAGACCGAAGACTGCGTCAGGCAGTAAAAGCTGACTACGTTTCAGCACTCGGTATGGCAGCTTGGAGCTTTGCTTCTCTCGAATGGCAAGTCGTTTGGTGCTGCGAAAAGATCAATCCGGGGTCGCTCCGAAAGGTCGTAGGTGACGAGATGACCGCTGGAAAAATCGCCAAGCACTTCATAGATCTAACAAGAAACATGCAGCGGTCGCTGGAGAGAGAAGAGCTTCAAGCATTGGCCGTTGAGTTTTCTTCTCTCGTGCAGCTGAGAAACAAAATTCTGCACGGCAAGCCTTGCACTGGGCCGAACGGCGAATCACGACTGAGTAGCAGAGCTGTTCTTGAAATCCCTGACCTTGAGAATGCTGCTGATGAATTTGCACAGTGCAACAGCAATCTAAATAGGTTGTTCTACGGGTTCCTGGCGTCCTATAACCCTTCGGGGTCGCGCGGTGACGCCTAACAATTCATTCAAGCCGACGCCGCTTCGCGGCGCGGCTTAATTCAGCAACTGTCTTGACCACGATCGATTTCAGGTGGCGATCGCACCACCGTCTTCGATCCGCAGCTCGTCCCTCCGCCGCGCATTGACGATCGTCAGCAGCTTGCGCATGCAGGCGACCAGCGCGACCTTTCCGAGTTTGCCGCGCGCTCTGAGCTGCTGGTAGTGCGCGCGCATCGTGGGATCCCAGCGCACGGCCGAGAGCGTCGCCATGTAGAGCGCGACACGCACCGGCGCGCGCCCACCACGGATTCGGCGCTTGCCATGCATCTGGCCGCTGTCGCGATTCATCGGCGCGACGCCCACCAACTTGGCGATCTGTTGTCGGGTCAGGGCTCCGAGCTCTGGCAGCAGCGCCAGGCTCGTGGACTGGAAAATCGGGCCCAGGCCTTTCGAGGAGCGCAACGCAGGCGTGGTGTGCGCCTTGAGCAGCGCCTGCATCTCGCGATCGATCGCGGCCAGTTCGTGCTTGAGCGCAGCGATGGTCCGTGTGGTCAGCTTGCGCACCGCAGGCGACGTCATCGCGATTTGCTGCTTCTGGGCCTGCAGCGTGGTGACAACCTGGCCGCGACGCCGCAGCCAATCGCGCAGTTCCCGTTGCCACGGCGCAGGCGCGTCATACCGGCGCAAGCGATCCGAGAACAGCCGAGACAGCAGGCAGAGCAGGCGTGCGTCGATTGCATCCGTCTTCGCCAGCTCGCCGGTTGCTCGAGCGAAGTCGCGCGCCTGGCGTGGATTGATGCGCGACACCCACACGTCCGCATCGCAACACGCCTCGAGCAGCGCGTCTTCGTAGCCGCCGGTCGCCTCCACCACGATGCGTGCATCGGGCACGCCACCAAGACACCGCACGAGCTTGCGGATTCCGGCATCCGTATTCGCGAAGCGGGCTACGCCCGTCACGCCATCGATGGCGACGTCCAACGCCGCCTTGCCCACGTCGATCCCTACTGCCGTCATCCCGATTCTCCGATAGAGTTGGCCTGTCGAGAGCATCGCGTCCGGGCCCACGCTTATCGGTACGAGAGTTGCCTCGTGCAACTGTCCGGGCGCGGGGCGCGAGATCCGGCATGTGGCCCCTGCTGAATTGCGGTGCTGCTACACCGAGGCGTTATCGGGCGCACACGCCGGGCTCTCGGCACCTACAGTAGGGGAACTGGAAGACATAAGGCGTTAGGCGCTTATGAACCCGCTTCTCAAAGCACAGGATTGCACCGACCATGACCCCATTGAGACATGGGAGCCCGTCGATCCTAGGTATGTCGACTACCAGCTTTGCCTACACATCGGACCTGCCGACCAGAAAGGCGCAGACTTGTTCTACGTCAATGTTCTTTCAGAGGGTGCCGCAAACCGCCTGGGCGTACAAGAGCTTGCATCGCGGAAGAAGATTGTCGTGAAAGACTACTCTTGGGGCGCAGTTGTGCATACCGTTGAAGACATACTTCTCCAGATCAATGAACCAGATTGGGATCAAGCTGCGCAAAAACTGAGCCAATTCTTTGACTGGGAATTCGATAACTACAAACCATATGAGCCGCGCGCCTAACAATTCATTCAAGCCGAACCCGCTTCGCGGGTCGGCTTAATTCGGGCGTTAGCCATACAGGAGCGATGCCTTGCTGAAGCTCTACAAACTCTCTGAGCAAAGTAAAGAGTATTGGGAAACGTGGGGAAATGACGATGGGTCACACATCGTTCATTGGGGCCAGCTAGGCACTCGTGGCCAGTCAAAGACTGTCAAGGCAACACTTTTGCAAAAGGCTGAGAGTGCCATCCAAAAAGAAGTCACGCGGCTTACTTCCAGGGAAGGCTTTAGTGTAGTCCCACCAGAAAGTCACTTCACGCTACTAATCGAATACGCGATAGAGGGCATGGGCACAAAAGCCGATCTAGACAAAAGGCATCGTCTGGAAGCTCGCATGAATGAAACTCTAGGTTGGACGGGCCTAGGGGCATGTGACGGCGGCAGCATCGGTAGCGGCACAATGGAGGTCTGTAATTTCGTAGTGGACTTCGCCGTTGCAAAGCAAACTATCGAAAAAGATTTAGCTGGCACCGAATTTGAAAATTACACTCGCATCTTTGACGAAAATGCGGGGTGAGCGCATGGCTAACAAGGCGCTGAAGCATCCGGGACACCCACTTTTCCGCTCTTGCCTGACCCGGGACCAGCATCCGGGACACCCACTTTTCCGATCTTCCCTGACCCGCAAAGTCGAAGATCTCCTACAGACGTAGCCGTCGAGGCATCCGACCATGCGGGTCATGACCACGGCTCGCCATCGACTCGTCGCCCCGGACGAATCCGGCTTCTACCACTGCATCTCGCGCTGCGTTCGCCGTGCGTGGCTGTGCGGCATCGACGCACTGAGTGGGCGGTCATTTGAGCATCGACGTGGCTGGGTCGAGCAACGCCTGCTCGAACTGGCGGACATCTTCGCAGTCGGGCTCTACG
>JASCPI010000056.1 GCA_029959555.1 Lysobacteraceae bacterium PS02065
CGCCTGCGTGACCTGCGCCTGGCCGTGCGCGGTGCCTCGGGCGCCGGCGGCCTCGGCCTGCACGCGAGCCGCAGCCGCGGTGCCGGCCTCGAGTTCGCGCAGTACCGAGGCTACGAGCCCGGCGACGAGCCGCGTCGCATCGACTGGAAACTGTTCGCACGCTCGGACCGCTACTTCGTGCGCGAGTCCGAACGCGACAGCCCGCTGACCGCGTGGATCGTCGTCGACGCGTCGGCGTCGATGGGCCTCGCCGACGGCGTGGATCCGTCGACCACCAAGCTCGACGACGCGCGCCTGCTCGCCGCCTGCGTGCTCGAGCTCGCCGTGCGCCAGGGCGAACGCTTCGGCCTCGCGCTGCTCGCCTCGCCGGCCCCGACGTGGGTCACGCCGGCCGGCGGCACGCGTCAGCGCGACCGCTGCCTGCTCGATCTCGAGCGTGCGACGAGCGCGGGGGCGATGCCCGCCGAGGCCGCACTGCGCCCGCTGTGGGAACGCATCGAGCCCGGTGCGCTCGTCGTCGTGCTGTCCGACATGTTCGACGACGCGCTGGTCGCGCATCTCGAGCGCCTGTCCGCGGCGCGCCGCGAAGTCGTCGTGATCCAGGTGATCGGTGCCGACGAGCGCGACTTCCCGTTCCGCGGCGGTCACCGTTTCGTCGATCCCGAGGACGGCGCCGAGCTGCGCGTCGATGCTCCTGCCGCGCGCGCCGACTACGTCGCGCGCTTCGCCGCCGCGCGCGCCGCACTGGCCGCACGTCTCGCCGCGGCCGGCGTGCGCGTCGACACGCATGTGCTCGGCGAGCCCGTCGATGCGGTGCTGCGCCGCCTGTTCGGCAGCGGCCCCGCGGCGCGGCGCGCATGAGCCTCGCGTTGCTCGCACCGCTGGCCCTCGCCGCGCTCGCGGCGTGGATCGTTCCGCTCGTCGTGCACCTCGTACGACGTCCCGAGGACACGCCGACACCGTTCGCGGCCCTGCGCTGGATCCACGGACGCACGCGTCCGCGCCGACGCCTGCGCTGGCAGGACCTGCCGCTGCTCGCCACGCGCCTGCTGCTGCTCGCGCTCGTCGCGCTGCTGCTCGCGCGTCCCGTGCTCGACGGCGATCCGCGTCTCGCGCGTCCACAGGTGTTCGTCGCACCGGGTGTGGAGGTCACCGCCGCGCGTGCCATGGCCGCGCCCGGGAATGCGACATGGTCGTGGCTGGCCGACGGTTTCCCTGCATTCGAAGGCGAGGCTCCCTCGGCCGGATCCGACGTCGCGAGCCTGCTGCGCGAGGCCGATGCCGGACTGCCGGCCGGCACCGCGATGACGGTGGTCGTACCCGCGCAGCTGGATGGACTCGACGGCGCTGCACTCACGCTGTCGCGTACGGTCGAATGGCGTGTCGTCGACGCGGCGGCCTCGCAGACGACCGTGGCTGCCGAAGCGGCGAGCACGAAGCACCACCTCGCGTTGCGCCGCACGGCGGGCGACAGCCACGGCGCACGCGTCGTGCGCGCCGCGGTCGCGGCGTGGAACAGCACCGTGCCCGACGCCGTCGTGCTCGACGAGCAGGCGCCGGGCGCGCCGATTCCCGCCACGACCGATGCGCTGGTCTGGCTCGACGGTGCACCCGACGCGACCGCGAAGGCCTGGATCGAGGCCGGCGGACGCGCGCTCGTCGTCGAACCCGGCGCGACGCAAGGCCGCGCGCTCGCCCGCGACGACAGCGGTGTGCTCGTGCGCGAGCTCGCCGAGGGACGCGGCACGCGTCTCGCGCTCGTGCGCGCGTTCGAGCCGCAGGCGATCCCGCGACTGCTCGATGCGTCTTTCGCGCGCGATCTGCACGACTGGCTGTTCACCACGGCCGATGCGACGCCGAGACGCGGCGATGCGACCGCCGTCGCGCCGACGGCAGGTGCCGCGGCGGGGACGCCGTGGCGCCTGCCGCTCGATCCATGGATCGGCGTCGCGATCGCGGCGCTGTTCCTCGTCGAGCGCGTGCTCGCGACGCGTCGCCGCAGGGAGGCCGCATGAGCGCCGCGCTGCACGGCAGGCTCGCCGCGTCGCGCCGGCGTCGCGCGGCGATCGTGGTCGCGCTCGGGCTCGCGCCTGTGCTCGCCGTCGCCGTACTCGCCGCACGCCTGGGCGGTGCGACGCCCACCGTCGTCGTCACGCTGCTCGGATTCGTCGCCGTGGTCGCCTACGCGATCGCGGTGTCGCTACGCATCGGCCTCGCCGACATCGTGCGCGCACTCGACGCCGCGGTGCCCGGGCTCGAGGACAGCAGCGACCTGCTGCTCGCCGAGCCGGCCGGCCTCACTGGGCTCGCGCACCTGCAGCGCGAGCGCGTCGCCGCGAGGCTCGCGGCCGCGCGCGTGGATGTTCGCAGGCCGTGGCCTGCGAAGACGCTCGCCGCGACGTGGGGCGTCGCGCTGGTCGCGGCCGTGCTCGCCGTGACATGGCCCGTGTCGCCGAAAGGGGCTGTCGCGCCGAACTCGACGCCGTCGCCGGCGGCGGTGGCCGAGACCGGACCGACCCGTCTCGTCGCGAACACGCTCGCGATCGAACCGCCTGCGTACACGGCGCTGCCCGCGCGCAGCGAGGCCTCGCTGGAGGCGCGTGCGCCGCAGGGTTCGCGGTTGCGCTGGAGCCTGCGCATCGCGCCGATGCCGGAAACCGCTGCGCTCGCGTTCCACGACGGCCGGCGTCTCGAACTCGCGCGCGATGGTGACGGCTGGCGCGGCGAGACGACGCTCGACGCATCGACGCTGTACCGCGTCGAGGTCGGCGGCATTGCGCCGCTGGCCGATGCGGCGCTCAACCGTCTCGACGCCGTGCCCGACGAACCGCCGCAGGTGCGCGTGATAGAGCCCGAGCGCACGCTCAGCGTGCTCGACCGTGCGCAGCCGACCTGGCGCCTCGTGTTCGAGGCCGGCGACGATTACGGCCTCGCGTCGGCGCGCCTGTCGATCACGCTCGCGCAGGGCAGCGGCGAGCAGGTCACGGTCAAGGAAAGCAGCGTCGTGCTGCGTGGCGAGGGCGATGCGCGCAAGCGTCGCTACACGCACGCGCTCGATCTCGCCGCGCTCGGCTTCGCGCAGGGCGACGACCTCATCGTGCGCGTCGCGGTCGCCGACAATCGCGTGCCCGAGCCGAACGTCACACGCAGCGCGAGTTTCATCCTGCGCTGGCCGCCCGACCTCGGCGCCGAGGCCTCGGGCATCGACGGCATCGTGCAGAAGACATTGCCGGCGTATTTCCGCAGCCAGCGCCAGATCATCATCGACACCGAAGCGCTGCTCGCCGAACGCGGCACGCTCGACGAGGCGCGCTACCTCGCGCGCAGCGACGCGATCGGCGTGGACCAGAAGATCCTGCGGCTGCGCTACGGCCAGTTCCTCGGCGAGGAATTCGAGTCGGGCGCGACATCGCCGCCGGCTGCCGCGAAGCCCGACGACGAGACGTCAAACGACGGCCACGACCACGACGAGCATGACGGCAAGCCGCACGCGCACGACGAGAGCGAGATCTCCGCGGCTTCGCATGCCGGACACGACCACGGCGCAGCGCCGGGTGCCGAGGCGCCGCGCTTCGGCGACGCGGCCGGCGTGATCGCCGAATACGGCCACACCCACGACCACGCCGAGGCCGCGACGCTGCTCGATCCCGAGACCAAGCGCATCCTCAAGACCGCGCTCGACGCGATGTGGCAGGCCGAGCTGCAGCTGCGCAGCGGCCAGCCGCGCGAAGCCTTGCCGCACGAGAACCGCGCGCTCACGGCGATCAAGCAGGTGCAGCAGGCCACGCGCATCTACCTCGCCCGCGTCGGTCTGGAGCTGCCGCCGGTCGACGAGACGCGCCGCCTCACGGGCGAGCGCGCCGGCGTGCGCGACCGCCGCGCGAGCCTCGCGGCCGCGACGCCGTCCGACGCCGTCGTCGCCGAGGTGTACGGCGAAGTGGAGCGCGGTGGCCTGCCCGATACCGCGGCGCTCGAAGCCTGGATGCGCAGCCATCCCGAGCGCGTCGACGACGTGCTCGGCATCGTCGCCGCGTTCGACGCCTTGCGTCGCGACACGGCCTGTGTCGACTGCCGCGCACGCGTGCTCGATCGCCTGTGGCCGCTGCTGCGCGCGCCCGCACCCGCGGTGCGCCTGCGCGAGACACCCGATGCGGCGGGGCGCGCCTACCTCGACGCGCTCGGCACGGGAGAGCCGCGATGACGCCGGCCATCGCCATCGGCGCGCTGATCGCGATCGCGACGCTCGTGGCGTCGTGGCGCACATGGCGTGATGGCCGTACGTGGCGCGTGCCGCGTCTGCTGCTGCAGCCCGTCGTCGCGGTGCTGCTCGTCCTCGCGCTCGTGCCGCCGTACCTCGCGCACGAGGCACCACCACTCGTGGTCGTGACGGCCGCGGCCGATCCCGCTGTCCTCGCGGCATTGCCGACGGACGCCGTCGTGGCCGCGATGCCCGAGGCGGGCGGCGAAACGACGTTCAAGCGCTTCCCCGATCTCGGCAGCGCGCTGCGCGCACATCCGGGCACGACGACGCTGCGCGTGCTCGGCGACGGTCTCGCCGCACGTGATGCCGACGCCGCGCGAGGCCTCGCGGTCACGCTCGAACCCGGCCTGCTGCCGCGCGGCCTCGTCGAGCTCGATGCGCCGGCACGCGTCGAGGCCGGCGCGGCATGGCGACTGTCCGGCCGCATCGCCGGCCTCGAGGGCGCGCGCATCGAACTGCGTGACCGCGGCGACGACGTCGTCGGCTCGGCCATCGTCGATGCCGAGGGACGCTTCGTCGTGCGCGCACGCGCCAAGGGCGAGGGCCGCGACGTGCTCGCGCTGCTGGTCAAGGACGAGGCCGACGCGACGCTCGAGCGCGTGCCGGTGCCGCTCGTCGTCGGCAGCGGCGAAGCCGTGCGTGTCGGCGTCGTCGCCGGCGCGCCCGATGCGGAACTCAGGATGCTCGCGCGATGGGCGCGCGATGCGGGACTCGCGTGGTCGAGCCGGCTCGCGCTGAGCCGCGGCATCGCGATGCGCGACGGCGACGTGCGCCTCGACGCCGAAGGCCTGCGTGCGCTCGACCTGCTCGTGCTCGACGAGCGCAGCTGGGCCGGACTCGGCGCGCCGGCCAAGGCTGCCGTCGGCGAAGCGGTCGACGAAGGGCTCGGCCTGCTGCTGCGCGCGACCGGTCCGCTGCCGGCACCCGTCGCGCGCGAGTGGGCGACGCTCGGGATCGATCTCGAGGCGGCCGCGATCGAACCGGCCGTCACGCTCGATGCGAGCGTCGGCGGCGAACCCGTCGTGGCGACACGCCGGCCGCTGGGCCTGCGTGGCGAGACCGCGGTGCCACTGGTCCTCGCCGCCGACGCGACACCGCTCGCGGCATGGACGGCACGCGGCCACGGCCGTGTCGGCGCGATCTGGCTGCTCGACAGCCATCGCCTCGCGCTGCGCGGCGACGCGCAGGGTTTCGGCGCGGCCTGGAGTCGTATCGTCGCTACGCTCGCGCGTGCACGCGGCGAGGCCTCGCTGGCGCCGCTCGCGCCTGCACGTGTCGGCGAGCGTCGCGTGCTGTGCGGGCTCGGCGAGGCGTCGCGCGTGACGCCTGCCGATGATCCGGACACCGCCGCGACGGCGCTCGTGGCCGACGCCGATGCGCAAGGCTGCGCGGCGTGGTGGCCGCGCGAGGCAGGATGGCAGTTCGTGCGCGACGCGACGTCGGAACGCTTCGTCTACGTGCGTGCCGCGGACGAGGCACCGGGACTCGCAAGCACCGAAGCCGTCGAGCGCACGCAGCGCCTCGCGGCGCATGTCGACACGGCTTCGATCGTTGCATCGCGCCATCCGGCACCGCGTGGGCCGTTCTTCCTGGCCTGGCTCGCCGCGGCCGCACTGCTGTGGACGCTCGAGCGCCACGCGCGACCACGCACCTGACGCCTCAGGCCTGCGGCTCGCCCTTGGCGACGACCGCTTCCTTGCGCTGCTCGCGGGCGACGCGTGCCTCGCGTCGCGCGATGTAGACGCTGGCGCCGATCACGATCGTCGCGCCGATCGCCGTGTAGCGGTCGACCGCCTCGTCGAACAGCAGCCACGCGAGCACCGCGACGATGACGAGCTGCAGGTAGCTCAGCGGTGCGAGCGCCGAGGCCTCGGCGAGCTTGAGCGCGCGCGTCCAGAAGTAGTGACCGCCGGTGCCGCAGGCGCCGGCCATCACGAGCCATGGCCAGGCCTGCAGCGGCGGCCACTGCCACACGAGCAGGGCACCGGGCAGCGTCAGCGGCACCCACAGCAGCGTGGTCAGCAGCACGATGCGGTCGGGCGGCTCGGTGCGCGACAGGAACTTGATGCTGATCGTGACCATGCCGCTGAGGCCGGCGGCGAGCAGCGCGACCATGCTCGCGTTGCTGAACTCCGCGCTGCCCGGGCGCACGATCACGAGGATGCCGATGAAGCCCGCGATGACGGCGCTCCAGCGGCGCGCGCGCACCACCTCGCCGAGCACGAGCACGGCGCCGATCGTCACGAACAGCGGCGTGGAATAGGACAGCGCGACCGCCTGCGCGAGCGGCAGGTGAACGAGCGCCCAGAAGCCGCACAGCATCGACACCATGCCGACGCCGCAGCGCACGACGTAGAAGCCGAAGCGCTGCGTGTGCAGGATGCGCAGGCCGTGCACGTGCAGCAGCGGCAGCGCGAACAGTGCGCCGAACAGGCAGCGGAAGAACGCGATCTCGAACGCGTGCAGGTCGCGCGAGGCGTAGCGGATCGCGATCACCATGAGCGCGAAGAACGACGCGCTCACGACCATCATCAGCGCGGCCCGCGCGGGCAGGGCCGGCACGGGAGCCGTGGGGGCGTTCAAGGGCAGGGCGTCGCGGACATCGGGGGCGCGCATCATACACCCGCCCCTGTCGCGTCCCGCGGGGCTCGTTTAGGCTGGCCGCCTCGTCCCAGGAGTCCCGGCCATGTCCGCCGCCCCCGATTTCGTCGTCGCGATCCCGGCCCGCTACGGTTCGCAGCGCCTGCCCGGCAAGCCGCTCATGCCGATCGCGGGCACGCCGATGATCGTGCACGTGGTGCGCCGCGCGCTCGAGGCCGGCGCGCGCGAGGTGGTCGTCGCGACCGACGACGCGCGCATCGCCTCGGCGCTCGACGGCAGTGCCGTCGAGGTCGTGATGACGCGCGCCGATCACGCCTCGGGCACCGATCGGCTCGCCGAGGTCGCCGCGCTGCGCGGCTGGAGCGACGACGCGATCGTGGTCAATCTGCAGGGCGACGAGCCGCTCGCGCCGGCCAGCGGCATCCTCGAGGTCGCGCGCTGTCTCGCCGCGACGCCCGCGCCGATGGCGACGCTCGCGACGCCGGTTGGCGACGCCCACGAGCTGTTCGATCCGAACGGCGTCAAGGTCGTGCGCCGCAGCGACGGCCTCGCGCTGTACTTCAGCCGCGCGCCGCTGCCGTGGGCGCGCGATGCGTTCGCGCGCGATCGCCATCACCTGCCCGAGGGCGTGCCGTTCCTGCGCCACATCGGCATCTACGCCTACCGCGCCGGCTTCCTGCGCACGCTGGCCGCGCTGCCGCGCACGCCGCTCGAGCAGGCCGAGTCGCTCGAGCAGCTGCGCGCGCTCGAGCACGGTCATGCGATCGCGGTCGCGCTCGCACCGGAGCCGTTCCCGGCCGGCGTCGACACGCTCGAGGACCTGGTCCGCGTCGAGCGCCTGTTCGCCGAGGCCGGCCGGTGACGCGACTGCTGTTCGTGTGCATGGGCAACATCTGCCGATCGCCGACGGTCGAGGCGGTCGCGCGCGTCGAATTCGCGAAGGCCGGGCTCGCCATCGAGGTCGCTTCGGCCGGCACCGAGGCCTACCACGTCGGCGACGGCGCCGACCCGCGCTCGATCGCGCTGGCCGAGGCGCACGGCTATCCGATGGCGGCGCATCGCGCGCGCCAGGTCGCCGATGCCGACTTCGAGGCCTTCGACCACCTGCTCGTCATGGACGAGGTCAACCTGCGCGCGCTGCTGCGGCGTACGCCGACGGCGGCACGCGAGCGCGTCGCGCTGTTCCTGCCGTTCGCGGGGCTGGCCGAGCGCGAGCTGCCCGATCCCTACTACGGCGGTCCTGCCGAGTTCCGGCGGGCGCTCGATCTGGCCCGCGACGGCGTGTCGGCGCTCGCACGGCGGTTCGGCGGGGCATAATCGGCGGCACGCCACCGGCCCGGGGCCGGCGGTGATCGACAGGAGGATGGCCACCGCCATGATCGACGCGAGGCGCCCGGCGCCGGAATTCCCGGCGGGACTGGACTGGGTCAACGTCAGCGAACCGCCGACGCTGTCCGCGCTGCGCGGGCGCGTCGTGCTGCTGTGGTTCTGGAGCTACGACAACGTCAACGCCTGGAACCTGCTGCCGGACCTCGCCTTCCTCGAGAGCCGGTATCACGACGGCGTGACCGTGATCGGCATCCACACGCCGAAATACCCGCACCAGCACGACAGCGGCGCGGTGCTCAAGGCCGTCAACCGCCTGCAGATCCGCCACGCCACCGCGAGCGACCCCGATTTCACGCTGTGGCAGCACTACGGTGTCGACGCGTGGCCGACCGTCGTCGTGATCGATGCCGAAGGCCTCGTCGCGGGCGTGGTGCCGGGCGAAGGCCGTCGTCGCGACCTCGACGACCGTGTCGCCCAGCTGCTCGACGAGGCGGCCGAGCGCGACCTGCGCGAGTATGGCCCGACGACGACCGCGCAGCGCCCCGAGCCGCGCATGACGCTCGCCTTCCCGGGCAAGGTGCTCGCGACCGACACGCTGCTGTACGTGGCCGACAGCGGCCACCACCGCGTGCTCGAGTGCACGCACGAAGGCCGCATCCTGCGCCAGTTCGGCTCGGGTGATCCGGGCTTCTGGGACGGCCGCCTCTCCGAATGCGGCCTGCGCGATCCGCAGGGCATGGCGATCCGCGACGACATGCTCTACGTCGCCGACCGCGGCAACCACGCCGTGCGGCGCATCCGCCTGTACGGCGGCGAGGTCGAGACCGTGCTCGGCACCGGCGAGGTCGGACGCCAGCGCCCGCAGGATGCCGACGCGCTCGCGACGCGTGTCGGCACGCCGGGCGACCTCGCAATCATCAACGACAAGCTCTACGTGCTCGTGAGCGGCCAGAACCAGATCTGGCTGCTCGACCTGACCCGCGGCAAGGTCGACGTGTTCGCGGGATCGGGCCGCCTCGCGCTCGAGGACGGCATCGCGCTCGAGGCAAGCTTCGCCCAGCCGAGCGGCTTCGTGATGTCGGGCCAGCAGCTCATCGTGGCCGATGCGGCGGCCTCGGCGGTGCGCCTCGTGCGCCTGCTCGACGGTCGCGTGACCACGCTGGTGGGTACCGACCTCTACACCTTCGGCGACGCCTCGGGCGGGCGTGCCGAGGCGCGCCTGCAGAACCCGCTCGCGGTCGCGATCGACCCGCGTGGCATCGTCTTCATCGCCGACACCTACAACCACCGCATCAAGGCGATGAGCCTCAAGAGCGGCGCCGTGCGTCCGCTCACGATCAATTACCGCTTCATGGAGCCGGGCGGCCTCTCGGTCGGTGCGGGCGCGCTGTGGGTGGCCAACACGAACGCCCACGAGGTCGTGCGCGTGGACCTCGCCAGCGGCGTCGGCCGCCGCATCGGCATCGGCGAGTAGCGCGGGTTCCCGGTTCACGGGCGGCGCGCGACAATGCGGCATGCAGCATGATCCCGCGTTCGACGGCAAGGCGTTCGTCGGCAACCTGACCAGCGCCCCGGGCGTGTACCGCATGTTCGGTGCGTCCGACGAGCTGCTCTACGTCGGCAAGGCCGGCAACCTCAAGAAGCGCGTCGGCAGCTACTTCCTCAAGCCGAGCATGCAGCCGCGCATCGCCGCGATGGTCGCGCAGATCGCGCGCGTCGAGACCACGATCACGCGCACCGAGGCCGAGGCGCTGCTGCTCGAGGCGCAGCTGATCAAGACGCTGCGCCCGCGCTACAACATCCTGCTGCGCGACGACAAGAGCTACCCCTACATCCATCTCACGCCCGGCGATTCGCCGCGCCTCGCGTTCCACCGCGGCGCGCGCACGGGCGGCGGGCGCTTCTTCGGTCCGTACCCGAGCGCGCTCGCGGTGCGCGAGACGCTCGGCCTGTTGCAGAAGCTCTTCCGCATCCGCAACTGCGAGGACAGCTACTTCCGCAACCGCTCGCGGCCGTGCCTGCAGCACCAGATCGGCCGCTGCAGCGCCCCGTGCGTGGGGCTGATCGCGCCGGACGACTATCGCGAGAGCGTGCGCCACGCCACGATGTTCCTCGAGGGCAAGAGCAACGCCCTGCTCGAGGAGCTCGTCGCGCAGATGGAGAAGGCCAGTGCGCAGCTCGACTTCGAACGCGCCGCGCTCGTGCGAGATCGCATCGCGCTCGTGCGCAAGGTGCAGGCCCGCCACTACGTGCAGGGCGCGGGGCGCGACATGGACATCGTCGCGTGCTCGATCGCCAACGGCATCGCCTGCGTCAGCGTGATGTTCTTCCGCGACGGCATCTCGCTCGGCTCGCGCGACTTCTTCCCGCGCCTCGGCCTCGATGCCGAAGAGGCGGACGTGATCGGCTCGTTCCTGGGCCAGTACTACCTCGAGCGCCCGGTGCCCGAGGAGGTCATCCTGAGCCACGCGCCCGAGGAGCACGCGCTGCTCGGCGAGGCGCTCGCGGCGCACGCGGGCCATCGCGTCGAGCTCAAGGTGTCGGTGCGCGCCGACCGCGCGCGCTTCCTCGAACTCGCGCTCAAGAACGCGGCCGCCGCGCTCGCCGCGCGCCTCGCCAGCCGGCAGACCCTGCACGCGCGCTTCGAGGCGCTGCGCGAGCTGCTCGGCCTCGACGCCGTGCCGGCGCGCATCGAATGCTTCGACATCAGCCACACGATGGGCGAGGCGACGGTCGCCTCGTGCGTCGTGTTCGGCCCGGAAGGCCCCGAGAAGTCGCAGTACCGGCGCTTCAACATCAGCGGCATCACGCCCGGCGACGACTACGCCGCGATGCGCCAGGCGCTCGAGCGGCGCTACCGGCGCGTGCAGTCGGGCGAGGCGCCGAAGCCGGACCTGCTGCTCATCGACGGCGGCACCGGCCAGGTGCGCCAGGCGATCGAGGTGCTCGCCGAGCTCGGCATCGAGGGGCTGCGCGTGGTCGGCGTCGCCAAGGGCGAATCGCGCCGCTCCGGCCACGAGAGCCTGATCCTCGGCGACAACGGCCAGGCCGTGTGGCCCGGCCCCGAATCACCGGCCTCGCACCTGATCCAGGCCGTGCGCGACGAGGCCCATCGCTTCGCGATCACCGGCCATCGCGGCCGTCGTGAGAAGGCGCGCGAGGCCAGCAGCCTCGAGGATGTGCCCGGCGTCGGTGCCAAGCGGCGTGCCGCGCTGCTGCGCCAGTTCGGCGGCCTCGGCGGCGTCACGCGCGCCGGCGTCGAGGAGCTCATGCAGGTCGACGGCATCAACCGCGAGCTCGCCGAACGCATCTACGCGGCCTTGCACGGGTAGACTGCGGTCATGCGACTGACTTTGCCGACGATCCTCACCCTGTTCCGCATTTTCCTGCTGCCGGTCATCGTGGTGGTGTTCTACCTCCCCGAGCTCCACCCGGCGAGCGCGCGCTGGTCGAACATCGCCGCTGCCGGCGTGTTCATGCTCGCCGCCGCGACCGACTGGCTCGACGGCTGGATCGCGCGCCGCTTCAACATGACCTCGGCGTTCGGTGCGTTCCTCGACCCGGTCGCCGACAAGCTCATGGTCGCGGTCGCGCTGATGCTGCTCGTGCAGCAGAACCCGACGCCGGTCATGGCCGTGACGAGCGCGATCATCGTCGGCCGCGAGATCAGCATCTCGGCGCTGCGCGAGTGGATGGCCGAGATCGGCCAGCGCGCGAAGGTCGGCGTGGCCTGGGTCGGCAAGCTCAAGACCGCGATGCAGGTCGTCGCGATCGTCGTCTGCCTGCACCAGCGCGACGTACCCGAGCTGCGCCTGTACCGCATCGGCGAAGGCCTGCTCATCGTCGCCGCGGTGCTGACGATCTGGTCCGCACTCGTCTACGTGCGCGCCGCGTGGCCCGCGATGCGCGACGCCGACAGCGGCAAGGTGTGAGGGTCACGCGCTTCGGACGTGGCGTCGAGAAAAAAAGATCGCGTGCATCGACGCAGAAGGGTTGACTCCTGCGCACCATTCCGTAAGATGCGCCTCCCACGCGGGAATAGCTCAGTTGGTAGAGCGCAACCTTGCCAAGGTTGAGGTCGAGGGTTCGAGCCCCTTTTCCCGCTCCAATTCGATGGTGAAGACGACGGATCGCCGTTCTTCTCCGCTCCACGGTTCACCGCAGCACGCTGCAGGGGCCGCATCGAAACCTCGGTCCGCCGAGGTTTTGTTTTTTCAGGTGGCGGCTTCGTGCAGGCCACCCCACCGGCCTGGTGGCAGAGTGGTCATGCAGCGGCCTGCAAAGCCGTGTACGCCGGTTCGATTCCGACCCAGGCCTCCAGCTCGCTCCCGAGCTACCTCCCCGCAGAGCATCGCCTAGCCCCGCCAAGTGTCGGCGAAAGGCTTGTTTTAGGCCGATTCTTGCCATTTCCGTCTTGGAAAGTTTGGCGCTTGGTCACCGCCAAGCCTCGCCTAGCCTCGCTTGAATCCGGGGGAACGTGGGGGCATAGTCGGGGGCATGCCCCACGAGCCGTGGGGGCATCTGAGGCGCTGGCGATGCCCACAAGATCCGAGCCCCTGACCGTGCTGGCGGCGCGCAACGCGAAGCCGCGCGAGAAGCCGTACAAGCTCGCCGCGGGGGGTGGTCTTTACCTCGAGGTGATGCCGACCGGCGCGAAGTACTGGCGCTGGAAGTACCGCCATGGTGGCAAGGAGAAGCGTCTTGCGCTCGGCGTGTTCCCCGAGGTCACACTCGCCGAGGCGCGCGACAAGCGCGACGAGCAGCGTGCGCTGAGGCGTGATGGTGTCGACCCTGCGGCACAACGGCGCACGCGCAAGCTGGTCGCTCACGCCGCCTCATCGAACAGCCTCGAGGCGGTCGCGCGTGAGTGGCTCGCGACGAAGGAAGGCGAGTGGGTCGCGATCCATGTCGACAAGGTGCGCAACTGGCTCGAGCAGCACGTGTTCCCTTCGTTGGGGCCTGCGGTGGTCGGTGAGATCGAGGCGCCGGAGATTCTCGCGACGCTGCAGCGTCTGGTGGCGCGCGGCACGTTGAACACGGCGGAGCGTGTGCGCCAGACGCTCAGCGTGGTGTTCCGCTATGCGATCGCAACCGGCCGTGCGAAGCGCGATCCCGCCGCGGACCTGCGCGGAGCGCTGCCCCGCGCAGAGTCGCGCAACTTCGCCGCGCTGACGGAGCCGGCGGACGTCGGGCAGCTCATGCGCGCGATCGCTGGCTATCGAGGCAGCAACGTCGTCGCGGCTGCGCTCCGGCTCTCGCCGCTCGTGTTCTGCCGGCCGGGTGAGCTGCGCGGCGCGGAGTGGGCCGAGTTCGACCTGGACGCCGCCGAATGGCGCATCCAGCCGATGCGGCGCAAGCTGCTGCGTCGTGCGAAGGAAAACCCGCGCACGCCGCCACACATCGTGCCGCTCTCACGCCAGGCTGTGGAGATCCTCCGCGAGCTGCACGCGCTTACGGGCACCGCGCGGCTGGTGTTCCCCGGCATTCGCGACCGCAAACGATCCATCTCGGAGAACACCGTCAATGCCGCGCTCCGGCGCATTGGCTACAGCACCGAGCAGATGACGGGCCACGGCTTCCGTCACATGGCGTCCACGCGCCTCAACGAGCTCGGCTGGAACCCGGATGCGATCGAGCGGCAGCTCTCGCACAAGGACCGCAACGAGATTCGCGGCACCTACAACCTCGCGAAGTACCTCGACGAGCGTCGGCGGATGATGCAGGCGTGGGCGGACTACTTGGACGAGCTCAAGTAACTCCCGACCATAGCATGGGATTGGCGAAACGGTTTGCCTTATCCATTTCGCGATCGATCGGTAGCGTGGTGACACCGCTAGGGCTCGCTGAGCCCCGGCCTCCCACGAGCGACCTTCGATCGCCTTCGCCCAATTGGTGCGGAGATGGAGAAAGAGATGCAGAGCTCCCTGAGCATTCCCCCGCCGCTTCTTCCTGACGAGCGATTCATACGGCTACCTGAGGTCCTCCGTATCGTTTCCTTGGGGGAGACGTCATGGACCGACTACGTCCGCAAAGGTCGCGCTCCCAAGAGTATCCGGATCGGTCGCGCCGCTTGTTGGCTCGAGACGGAGGTGCGCGCTTGGATGGCAGCGCGAGTTGCCGAGTCGCGTCGCGCGTCGTGAATCGCGCGAACGGTCAGCTCGGGAGTGTGCGCTTGACCCGGCGCCGGAACTCGTGGCAGCCTGAGATTGCTGCCGCACAATCGGCAGCCGGGATTGGCGTCCCGAATCCAGTGGCGCACCAGCGCCCATCATCCGATGCTCGGCGCTTTTTTGTTGCCCGGCATCCTGCTGGGCACGTGCTCGTCGTTTCTGCGGCGGGCGATGCGCGGGGGACTTCGGTCCCGCCGGTCCACTGGCCGGTACGCCAACCCGCATCGTCCGCCACCCCTCTACCTGATGGGGTGAAGGACTCCATCACCAGAGGAGTTCACGCATGAACGCAATGCCACCTGCCGCGGCTGCGATTCGCCGCCCCGTTCCGCCCAGCAAAGCAGTCCAATCCGACGCTGCCTTGCAACTGAGGGCTGAGCGTTCCGAAGCGCTCGGCGACATCCTGCTGCGCTTCCAGCATCACGCATCGATGGTGCACACCTACGCCACCACGATCCAGGTGGCGCCCGACGTCGCGCGCGCGTTCGCAACGGCCATCCTCGAGCAGTGCGAAGCGCTGGAGGTGGCCAATGGCTAAGCGCAGCGCTCTCAAGCGTGCACCGATCCACTCCCGCAGCGAGCGTATTGCTTCGGCACCTCTTGCCTCGGAGTGTGCGGAAGAACTGCGTCAGGCGCGGTCGCGGATTGATGAACTGGAGCGCGAGCTCTCTGCGTCCCGCGAGCAGATGAAGGAGGTCTCGGCCGAACGCAGAGGTCTAGCCGAAACGCTCGAGCGGCTCGAGAGGAGCGGCTTTCCGGCGGAGCGAGTCCTTCAATGTGCCAGCGGCTACTTCGCTGGCAAGCGGGCTTTCTGCACGGTAGGCGCGCACACCGTGTCGCTTTCCTTCGACGAGCAGGAGGATCCCGGGTTGCTGCGCGCCTGGGCTGCTGCTGTCGGCGCAGCGAGTCACGGGGTGAGCCGAATGGTGTCCCTCGCGATGGCGGGTCAACGCTTCGACTACGAGGCCGAGGACGAGCGGCTTCTCGCCAACGCAGTGCACGGAATGGACTTCCTCTCGTGCTTCGCGGATCGCCTCACGCGCGCTGCTCTCGGTGATGCGGACGGTGCCCCATGACGGCTCGTGCGCGCCGCTCGCAGGAGCTTCGCCACGCGGATGATGCATCGCTCGCGGAGCGCGAAGTTCTCGCCATCCTGGACCTGCTCCAGAGTGCGTTCGCATCGGCATCGGCAGATGTGAACCCGCACTCCGTTGAAGTGTTGGCCGGCATGGCCGGAAGACGAGCTGCAGACGCTCGGCGCGAACGCTCGGCTTCCCGCGAACTTCTGCTCGTCGAATGTGACGGTTCGAGCTCGTCAGCGGATGGTGGCTTCCCAGGGAGGCAGGCTGCTTGATTTCGCGCAGCCCCCATCCTGCCCCCGGCGATCGTCGCGTGCGCTCGCAGAGGCTGTGCATGCGCATGCTGACGGCAAGGGTGCGCACGTGACGGGCTTGGATGGCCATTGGTCCGACGAGGAGGACCGCCGCCTGCACGAGCTGCCGCATGCTGCGCAGGTACTGTATCTGCGCGGCATGCGGCGATTCGTGCAGCGTGACGGCACGTGTGGTCGACCGCCGCGCAAGCTCTCGGAGCGGATGTTCATCGAGCTCCTGACCGTGCCCAGTATCTCCGGTCGGCACACGGGTGATGTAGTGACGCCCACGCGCAAAGCCGTCCGTCACCTCCTCGACGCTCTGGTCGGTTCTGGCCTCGTGGTGCGCATGCCCGTCGCGCTGGGGCGCTTCGTTTTTCGGCTTCCTTACGCGCGAAGGGATGAATCCGCCCTCACGAGGATGGGCCAAACGAAGGGCCAAACGAAGGGCCAAGGCAACGACTCTCATGTCGTTGAGTTCTCTGGCGATCGTCGTTCGCAGCTCGGCGCGAGGGGCCAGACGAGCGGCCCGAGGACGGGCCTACCACAGAGTAAAGCTTCTCAAGAACACACCACTACTAGCGCGTGTAGGTCTACATCGCACGCGCGCGCAGGCGAGGTGTGCCTGCGTTTGCGGCGCGATGCAGGGCTGCACGATGCAACGCCTCATCGTCCAGAGCTTCTCGCTGCACTCGATGAAGGCATCGATCCCGAGCTGATCGTCGCCACAGCGCTTGAGCTCGCCCGGGCACGAGGCTCGCCGCCGAACCTCGGTTACGTGCTCGGCACCGTGCGCGGGCGACTCCGCGATGCAGCAACCAACCAGGGAAACAGCCATGCGTTCAGCAGCAGACGTCGCCAGCCAAGCGTGTGCTCCGCGATCGAAGCCCAGCTCGAGGAGCGGGCAAGGCGGCAGGCAGAGAACGGATCTCCACACCTCGGAGTCATCGGGCGCGCGTCCGAGTGACGACGTGATCGGTCAGCTCTGGCTGAGCATGGCGACTCTGTACGGCGGCACGCGTTGGGCCAGTGCAGCGTGTGAGCTTCCCTTCAAGTCGGACGGGCAACTCACTGCAGCTGCGGCCGTGTGGTCGCGTGCGTTGACCGGCATCACGGAGAAGGGCATCGCGAATGGACTTGCCGCTTGCATCTCGAGCATCGACGAGTTCGTGCCTTCGCCCCGCCTGTTTCGCGCCCGATGCCTCGGTATCCCGCCGCTGTCGTTCGTTCGCCTCGCGCTTCGGAAGGACACGACGATGGAGCGCACGCCATTCGTCTGCCTTGTCTGGTCCTTCATCGACAGCTACCGCTACGCACGCGTAGAGCAGCGCGTCGCCGACCTGATGGTGCATGACGCCTACGCGCTCGCGGCCAAGCATGTGATCCGTGGAGGCGCACTGCCCGAGCCACCCGTGGCAGTGCTCGAGGCAGCCCAGCCCGTGCACAAGCCAGCAAGCGAAGCCACCGCGCGTCGATCTCTCAACGAGCTCGGTGAGCTGCTCGGCATGTCGACCGGCCTGAACCAGGGCGCTGTGCCGTGACTGACCTGTCGCCGGCCGACCTCGGCCGAGGCCCCTCGCGGGTCCTCCCGGAGCGTCTCGCCATGCGGGGACAGGGACCGCGAAATCGCGCTAGTCAGAGCACCCTTCCAAGGGGGTTGTGGTGGTGTTGATGCAGGCATGCACGCAGCAGGAATTCGGAACGCTGGTCGGGATATCCCAGCAAGCCGTGAGCACGCTCGTGCAGCGCGGTGTGCTCGAGGACGGCAAGATCGCTCACGACTGGCTGCTCGCGTACTGCGACAACCTGCGCGAGGTGGCGGCGGGTCGATCGACCGGCGACTCCGACATCAACCTCGTCAACGAGCGCGCGCTGCTCGCGCGTGAGCAGCGCGCGCGCATCGCGCTGCAGAACGCCCAGACACGCGGAGAGCTCGCCCCGGTCGCACTGATCGAGCAGGTGCTTGCGAAGACCGGTGCGCGCTGCGCGGCGATCCTCGACACGATTCCGGGCGAGCTGCGGCGTCGTGTGCCAGGACTGAGCTCGGCGGACATCCTGCACGTTCGCGCCATCGTCGCAAAGGCGCGCAACCTGGCCGCCGCGATCAACGTCGACGACCTGATGGTCGACGACGAAGCCGAGGGTGACGAGCGGCCCGCTCTCGCCGCTGACGGCGATCTCGCCGAGGGCGCGGCGTGATCGATCGCCGCGCACACGCTGCCTCACTCGCGAGTGCTGAGCAGCCACGCTGATGGCCTCTGTCGACGCCATCGCGATGCTCCGCTCGATCATTGCGGGCGATGCAGTCGACGCCGATGCAGTCGCGTGGGTGCGGGATGGCATGCAGAGATGGCTTCTACAAGGCGGCTCGATATCCGTGCCAGCGGCTCTCGGACTGAACCCGAAGCCCCTGAGTGTGAGAAAGGCCCTGCGCAACTCGTGGCTGTGCGAAGCGGCGCTGCATCTCGATGGATCGGCGTGGTCGAGAGCGACCGCGCTGCAGCGCGCGATTGCCAGATTCAACTACCGGTGGCCGCGGCTGCGTCATCTCGCAGCGCCACCGGAGAGCCTGGCGCCCATCGATCGCGCCCTGTTCCTCGCGTTCAAGGTCTGCGCGGATATGCCGGGCAGTGTGCAGGGCGTGCGGGATGCGATTGGCGCGGTGGCCGCGCACATCGAGCCAAGCGAAGTCATCGAGAAACTTGGGTGCGGCGAGATCAGCATGAGCTCACCCTCACTGCACGATGATCGCCATGCTCTCTCAGACGGCATTCGAAGATAGCGTTCTCAGTCTCCTCCGACAGCGCGCGCACGCGAGTTCGTCGATCAGTCCCTCAGCCACGGGCCTCGGCGAGCTTATCGTCCGAGACTGCGGAATGAAGACGACTGAGCTCGGGCTCAACCGCGAAGCAAGCGACTACGCGACCGCGCTGAATCAGATGTTTCGGACAAACTTCGGTGAGCCGCGTAGGAGTGGGGCGTACTACTTTCCGTTCGTCTTGGGGCGGCGCGACCTCACGACGATCACCGCGGAGAGCTTGGTGGCCAGCCGTTTCGATGGCGGCATCATCGAAGCGCTTCGCCCGCACTCCGGAGTCATCGCTGCCGGTGCCCAGGTCATTACTGGGTTGAAGCGCCACGGGAACTACGTCGTCCCGCGTATCGACAACGCGCCCATGCTTACCTGGATCGACGACGTGGGCCCTGGAGTGCCGACCGGAGATCCCGATTTCGACCAGTGCGTGATCAAGCCCTACACGCTCTGCGCGAACATCAATATTTCGCGCCTCCTGATCAAGGGGGCT
Organism: Lysobacteraceae bacterium PS02065; assembly: GCA_029959555.1. Lineage (GTDB taxonomy): Bacteria > Pseudomonadota > Gammaproteobacteria > Xanthomonadales > Rhodanobacteraceae > Dokdonella. The sequence continues at coordinate 19,039 of JASCPI010000056.1, forward strand.
TCGGTGGCCGACTCCATTGCCGCGGCGCTTTCGGGCGAGGTGCAGCGTGAAATGCTCGCCGAGGTCGATCGCGTCGCTATTGCGGGTACGGGCGTGGGCCAGCCGCTGGGCATCTTGAACGATCCCGATGTCTATCGGACCTCTGCCGGTGGCCTTGGTGGTGATCCTGACCATGTCCTTCTTACCGACCTCGAGGACGCCATCGGCTCGGTGTATGTCGGCAACGACCTGACCTGGTTCGTCAACGCGGCGACTCGCCGCAAGATCAGGCGCACGCCCGTCGATCCGGGTATCGACCCGCTCTGGCGCGGGCGCAACGAGCTGCTCGGCTACACCGCGGCAGTGACGGAGCACATCCCGGGGGATGGCGAGAAGCCGAATCCCGGCTCGCCCGGCTCGCCGATCCAGAACCTCTCGAGCATCGTGCTCGGCGACTTTTCGCGTGCCACGGTCGCAATCTGGGGCGCGCCTGCATTCGAAGTGCTTTTCAATCCGTACGGCGAAAACGCCTTGAGTGGCAAGGCACAGCTTTCCGTGTTCCTGCATGTCGGCATCGGCCTCCGCCGTAAGGAGGCGTTCGTCACGTGCCGGGACGTGATCACCGAGCTCTAGCGTGGACCCGTCCAGCCGGCGGTGGCGGGGGTTGATCAACACCGGCAGCAGGGGCTTCGCGCGTTTCCCACGCTAGGGACGTCCTCGTGAGGTGACTCTGTATTGAGGCCCGGTCGCAGCGTTGGTAGCGCGGGCCGGGCTTCTCTCATTGCGGCGACCGCAAGGCGGCGACCGTTGAGTTCCACCACTGGCTTGCGGCAACGCATGCCCACAAGCAAGGCCGCCAGCATGGCATCTCGCGACGAAGTCGTCCGCTACATCTACGAGCTCAAGGGCACCAAGGATCTCGAGAAGCTCGTCCCGGTTCTCGATCAGCTCGGCGACGAGTCCGGCGAGCTCAGCGAGGAGGCGGCAGAGATGCTGCGCGAGCTTCGGAAGCTCTCGCAGCTCTCGGCCCAAGCCAATGCCCTCGTGCAGCTCAAGGCAACGTTGCAGGAGACTGGCGACAAGCTCGCCCTGGCGAAGATCCGCGCAGCGGAATTGCAGCGGGAGCTCAGCGCGACGGCCGAGCCAAGTTCACGGCTGACGCGCGAGCTCGAGCGCGCGAACCGTGCTGTCGAGAATCTCGCAGCATCCGAGAATCGGCAGACCGCAGAGCTCACGCGCGTACGCAACGCGCTGGACGCGGCTGGTGTCAGCGCGGCGGACGTCGGCAAGGCGCAGGCGACGTTGCGCGATCGCATCGATCAGACGTCCGATCGCTTGCGCACCTACGCTGCCGAAGCCGATCGATCCGACAAGGCGTCGTCCAAGTTCGGCACGACGCTGCTGTCGATCGGCAAGGCTGCGGCGGGTGCGGTCGCGGCCGGGCTCACCGCGGTGGCTGGACTGTTCAAGGCGGTGATTGGCGAAGCCGACCAGGTCGAGCAGTCCGTCGTGCAGCTCAACGCCGCGCTCGCGTCGACAGGCAACGCGGCAGGCTATACCGCGGAGAAGCTGCTCGAGATGGCCGACGCCTTCGAGTCAAGCTCGATGTTCTCGCGCGAGGAGATCGTCGGCGCGCAGACGCGCCTGCTCTCTTACACGGACGTTGTGGGCGAACAATTCCCCGCCGCGATGCAGATCGTCATCGACCAAGCGGCTCGCCTGGGCATCTCGGTCGAGCAGTCGGCGGAGATGGTCGGCAAGGCGCTACAGACGCCGAGCAAGGCGATGGAATCCCTAGGCCGGCAGGGGTTCAAACTCGAGGAGGGGCAAGCCGAGCTGCTGCGCCGACTCGAGGCGACCGGCAAGACCGCCGAGGCGCAAGCGATCATCATGGACATGCTCACGGAGAGCTACGGCGGCGCTGCGGCCGCTGCGCGCGTGGGCACCATCGCAGGCCTCTGGAAGGGCCTCAAGGACGCCATAGGCGACTTCCTCGAGCGCGTCGGCAAGGCGGGGCCGGTCGACTACTTCAAGGGGCGCCTGCAGCAGCTCGCCGACACGATCGCGGGCCTCGCGGCTGACGGCACGTTGCAGCGCTGGGCAGAGGCAACAGGGCGTGCGCTCACGGGCGTGGCGCAGACGACCTCGGCTGCTTTCAGCGGCATCATGCTCGCGTTCAACACGATGCGCACGGGCATCCATTCGGCCGCGGCGGCGATCAGCTCGGCACTCGGCTGGATCGTGAAGGGCTTCGCGCAGGTCGCCGAGCTCGACTTCCAAGACAAGATCAAGTCGCAGATCGCCGGCGTTCAATCGAGCGCGGAGCAGCTCAACGCCGTGGCGGACTCGCTGTTCGCGTCGGCCACCACCAACTACGAGCAGGCTGGCGCGGCCGCTGACGCGCTCGTGAAGAGCTTCAACGACCTGGCCGACGCCGCTTCGCAAGTGGGGGCGGACGTCGCCGTCGCCGACCCCGCGTTGAACGATACCGCCAACGCGCTAGCGCTGAGCGGCGAGGCCGCGGATGAGGCACGACGGCAGTTTGCCGCGCTGCCGCCGCACCTGCAGCGGATCGTGGGGCCCGCGCTTGAGGCCAAGGGCATCCTCACCGGGCTGACGGACGCCACAGCGAACTCGGCCGCGGCGTTCAAGGAGCAACAGGAGGAAATCGCCAACGCGTCGCAGCGCGTGCGCGACGCGCGGGTCGCGCTCATGGAGCTTGCGCAGTCAGGCAACTCCAACGCCGAAGCCTTCACGGCCGCGAATCGCGAGTTGAAGAATGCCGAGGCGAACCTCGCTCGACTCACGACTGCTTCCAAGACCGCGAAAGAAGCGTCGGGCGAGCTCAAGCTCGCGTTCGAAGATCTCGGCATCACGTCGCAGGCGCAGCTGGATGAAACCGTGCGCAAGCACAAGGCGGCGCTCGAGGTCGTTCACCAAGCCTATCTCGCCGGTAGTGCAGGACTGCAGGACGTGGTCCGCGCCTTCGAGGCGTACTCCGAGAGCGCTCGCGCCGCGGCCGCCGACGGGACCGACGCGATGCGGCAGCAGGTCGAGCAGCAGCTCCAGGTCGAGGCGTCAGCGATGCGTCTCGCGAACGTGCTCGCGGCGACCGGCGAGCAGGGCAAGAAGGCCGGTCAGGACGTTGCAGACGGCTTCACGGAAGCCGAGACCAGGATCAACCGCGCAGCCGACAGCGCTGAGCGCATGGGCAGGTCGGCGGACTCGGCCGCCGATGGGCTCGACAAAGTCGCGGAGGGGGCAGCGCACGCATCGACCGCGATCGAGGGCGCCGGGACGACGCTGGGCTTCATGACGCAGCGTGCTGGCGAGGCGATCTCGGCCGCACGCGGATTCGACGAAGTGCGCATCGTCATGGCGCAGTACAAGGATCAGATCTTCGCGACCAAGCAGGAGCTGGACGATTTCACGCGAGCTCAGCAGGAGGCCGCTGACGCTGCTTCCAAGGCGTCCGAGGAGCTCGGCCGCCTGCTCGAGCGCATGCGCGACCAGGGCGACCAGGCGGCGGGAAATCAGGAAGCGATCGAGGAGCGGCGATACAAGAAGGAGCTTGAGAACCTCAGGGCGCTCGAGGAGGCCGCCGGCGTGGGCGAGCGCCAGAACGCAGGAGAGATTCGCAGGCTCGCTGAGGAGGAGCACCGGCGGAAGATGCGTGAGATCCAGGAGCGTCGCCGCGCCGAGATCGCCGCGGCGCGCGATGCGAGCGATGCTCGCTCGGAGGCGGGTGCGAGTACCGGCAGTTCGGGTCCTTCGGGATCGCAGCAGGGCGCAGGTGGGGCATCATCGGCGAGGGGAACGCTTACTCACGACGTTCGCATCAGCGTGAACGGGGTGGCCACTGGAGGCGTCGACCTCAACAATCCAGCCGTCCAAAGGAGCATCGCAGACGCGGTCAATCGCGCGCTGCGTGAGTCCCTGAGGACATCCGGGGCAATGTCCAGCATCGGCGCCAGATTCTAGCGACTGACAATTTTCGGAGGGTGTTCGAGATGACGACCGCAGGAGATGGGGAGCCGGATCCAATCTGGGGCGTGCCCCCTGAGGAGTTCGCTCAAGTGGGTGAGCGCTTCGCGGATGCGATCAACAAAATGGAGCGAGCACACGTGAAGCTGGGCGTGACCGCTGACGCGCTGCTCGCAGGTGACCACTTCGACGCCGCGGAGATCGTCCGCGCGGCTCATCGGGAGAGCCTGGAGGCCAGCCGAGGAATTGTCCTCGCGGTGCGCGATCTGGACTTTCGAATCGCGCAAGGCTTTTTGCGCCGTCGGCGTGAGCTACGCGGCGAAACCTAGCTGTGTGAGAGTTGCGAGGTTGAGCAGTACTCGTGGCTCATCACCCGCGCTGCTTTGGTTTGCTCGCAATTCCCAAGCGATCTACGAGCCGGCGCCGTGTGAAAGATAGGCCTTGTGAGCTGTAGCGTGCGTCAGGATGAACGAAGTACGTCCGCCCATGCTTCTCTGCGAGCGGAACAATCTTCGCGTCCCGTGCCCAGCGTCGAAGAGTGGCAATCCCGGGCGCGTCGTCTCCGTAGATGGCGTGCGCCCAGACTTCGAGCGTAACGAGCTTCGGCATTCCCGAGGGTCCTGATCGGCGACTAGAACGTTCACGAGTCGTAGATAAGAGCACCGTCACCGAGTGCGGGCAAGCTGCGCCGGTGCGTAGGAATTCTCCTACCGTCACGCGTGGCGCGCTTCGCGTCATTGTTCGCCGCGTGCGTGCAGAATGACGCAGCCCGGGGTTCCTGGCAGGCGCATCGGCTGGATGCGTGACGCCGATAACCGGGCGTCATCTTAGGAGTTGCGTCCACTGGCTCGCCTATCGTTAGCAAGCCGGTGGCTTATTCGACTGCACCTTTCCCAGCTAGAAAAGCTTCTGTATCGCTGCCTTGGCACCGACAACAGATTGGCAAATCGTTGCCGAACCCTTCAGTGCGCTAAAGTGAGGACCGGGGTGCTAGGCGGCAAGAGCGGGCCTGAGCGTTCGCGAGGTCGTGATGAGTCTTGATGCTTGGTTGGTGAAGTTCTTCGATTGCATTATTTGGTTATCGCACGAAGGAGCGTTCCGTGGAGGATAAAAAGAGCAAAGTGATCGCTACCCGCATTGGGATAAAAATTTCATTGGAGAATGCAGAGGCTTCGGAGGAAAAAGAGGAGTACTTGTATCACTACACCAGCGCAGCTGGGCTAATTGGAATAGTAAAGAATAGGGAGCTATGGGCTACGGGGCTTAGATTTTTGAATGATCAGCAGGAAGGAGTTTTCGTGCACAATCGACTTGTCGTTTCTGCTGAACAGCATCATCTTTTCTTTGGTGCGAAATTCAACGAACGGCAAGCGAGAGTGTATCGGCAAACTCTCAATGCAAGCAGGGGACTTTATGTTTCGTCTTTGTCTAAGCATCCGAAATCATTAACTCAGTATAGGATGTACGGACCTCCAAATGGAGGCTACTGTATAGGATTTCCTCGCTCTTATTTGGAGAAGGCAGGGAGGCTTGTGGAAGTATCCTACGGAACGGAGAAGCGCGAGAAATGGGTTCGCCAGCATGCGCTGACAGTATTAGGCCGTGCGCAGGCTCACGATGACGGGGTAATATCAGACGACGAACTCTTGGGGAAGATTTTCGATCAGGATGAGATCGACGAACGATGTTTTGAGTGCGCGAAGTACAAGGCCGAGGAGTTCGCTCACGAAGGCGAGGTCCGCATCCTTGTTGCCGGCGGTATGGATACGATCCACTTGCGACCGAGTGCGGATGGAAGTCTTCTTATACCGTATGTGAAGGTCCAACTTCCTGATGAAGCTGTGCTCGTCAAGATTTATTCGGGTCCCAATCGTCTTGGTCGAGTTACAAGTGAATCACATTATGGTCTTGTAGCGGAGGCCAAAAGATCTCATTCGCCATGGCGATTTGAAGGGGATAGTAGTAACAATTGGGCATTCCGGAGCATGGGGTAGTGAGCTCGTTTGATTTCTTCAGATTCCTAGGCCGCATCGAATTTTCTTGATCGATCCTCACAAGCATGCCGCCGCTAGTGGGAGCTGCGGAACAACGTGGATGCGAGCTCACGGTGCGGGGAGGATGGCGCCCACCTTTTACCCTAGGGCGTCGTCAATGTACGATAGCGTTCGCGGCGATACGTCGTATCTCAAGTGCTGCGACGCACAAGGAGTATGTGTGGCTGGATTGAGGAGTCTGGAGCGCTGGGCCGTGTTCCTAGAAATCGGCTGTCGACTGAATGGCAAGGGGACGCCTGGCATACCCATCGAACCTACCATCAAGCGCTTGCAGGCGCTTGTGAGGAAGGGCGGCGCTTTGCACTGGCGCCAGCACGGAGTGCGGGGTGTGACGCTCGATCAAGTTACGTCTAAGAAGCTGGAGGATGGGACGTCTGTCTACATTCTTCTCTTCTCTTGTGGCGACAAGGAAGGTGCTGACCCAGGCTTCAAAGACCTTTCTACTAAGAAGTCTAGAATCGAGAGGAAAAGAGGGCAGGAGGGAGTAGGAATGTCGGCTCACCTTGTCATCCACGCGAAACAGGTCGAGATTACTGCCGGTACAATTTGGTATCGTGCTATTCTCGAGGACGTGCCGACAGTCGGTAGGTCTTCGATCCTGCCTGCCGTTAACTGGTTCCTAAAATCTAGTGGTGCTTTCAAGTACGCTGACAAGCATGGTGTCGTGAAGGAGAGTGCGGCATCGTGGATTATAGAGGCTGAGGAAATTCAGGATGTTGTCGACGAAGCGGCTGCTGGTCGATTTCAGTATTTCGAGTTGATTAAGACATCGGTACGCGGGGATTTCTTCGACGAGGATGGAGAGATTGTCGAAGATCTTGATATTAAGCGAGTGCGGTTGACGGAGCAGGTGGAGGATGGAGCTCTCGTGCGAGCTGGATTCAAGGGGAGAATTTCCGGTGATATTATTAAGAATGCGCTTAAGAGCTTGATAGCAATAGGACGAGAGCGAAACTATGATCGGTTTCGAATTGCCTATACCCGAATGGACGATAAGAATAGAATTGTCACTTACAATACGCCTCGTGAAGATGCTCAAGACTTAATGACAAAGAGGATTGAGCATATAGTTCTGAAAAATCCGATGGATCAGTGCACAGATCACGTCAATAATGAGCTCGTAGGGCTTATGATTGGCAAGTTGACAAGGTAATTTGAGTTGAGTGCTAGTTACTCACTGGCAAGGCTTTTCGGGCCGCTTAGATACTTGCGGATCCGTCATCGTGCATTAATTTTGTACAATATATTGTTTCCGGCCTTGGCAGCGATTTGCTTTACTAGCGTGGCTTATTTAGCTCCGGCCAGCATTGCTGTAACGGGCGACGCTGGAATGATTGCCCAAATAAACGACCTTTTAGAAATACTTGTTGGATTCTACATAGCTTCCCTTGCTGCTGTGGCTACCTTTAAGAGCCCGATGTTGGACAGCATCATGCCTGGTCGGCCACCTACTCTTAGGGAGGGTTTTGGTAATGACGCTGTTGACGTCGTTCTGACGCGTAGAAAGTATCTGTCTTTGATGTTCGGTTATCTTGCTTATCTGGGTTTGGTAATTTATCTATTTGGCATGATGACTGTATTGTTTGCAAAAAGTGCGTCAATTCTGGCCGGATCTTATTTTCTTCTAACGAAGATTGTCTTTGTTCTTGTTTATTCGTTTATGGTTTCTAATCTATTTGTTACTACATTTCTTGGTCTTCACTACTTGTCCTACCGTATGCACGTATCGGAGCCTAGGCTGTTGCCGGATGATGACTTGGATCAGCGCTAGTTTTGACAGCTCGCGGGGGAATATTGGGGGGAATGTCAACGTTGATTCTTTCATATAGATTATATGATTCAATAGCTTGCAATGCTTTTTACATTCCGACCCAGGCCTCCAAAACGACGATGACGACGGAACCCGCGCGAGCGGGTTTTTTCATGCCTGTCGTCCGGAAGGAAGCCTGCGGCGCGATGCCGCGAGGCGGGTCAGTTGCGGCGGCGCGATAGCGGGCGGCCGAGGCGGTCGGTGCCGAAGTCGCCCTGGGTGAGCGCGAGCGTCGTGGCGCGTGCGACGGCGGGATCGGCGGCGTCGACGAGGGTCAGCAGCACCTCGAGGGCGCCGGGTTCGCCGAGGCGCGCGAACGCTTCGACGCCGCGCATCGCGGTCATGCGCAGCGCGATGCTGTCGAGGCCGTCCCGCTGCGTCGGCGCGCGACGCGCGATGTCGGCGAGCGCGGGCAGGGCGGCCGGATCGGCGAGCACGATCGCGGCTTCGACGAGGCCACGTTGCAGCGCGGGCTGGTCGTGGCCGAGGTGGCGCAGCGCGTTCGCGATCATGAGCGCCGAGGCGCGCGGATCGCGGCGCAGCGCGGCGAGCGCGGCGGCGTCGGCGGCTTCGCCGCGCGGCGTCGTCGTCACGCGAGGCAGTACGAGGCGCGCGATGCCTGGCGGGAGGTCCGTGGCGTGCGGCGGGCGCGTCGCCTGGGCGCGCAGGCGCTGGCGCAGGATGACGACGGTGGCGAGCACGGCGAGCGCCGCGAGGGTCAGGGTGGTCGGCATCACGATGGGTCCCCGGTCGTTCGCGCACGCGTGGTGCGCCGTCGTGTGGCACGTACGGGGAGCTGTGGGGAAACCTGACAACGTCGTGATGATCTGAGTGGAGGGCCACAGCGGCAGGGTTGAAGGTCTGCACGATCCCGCACCCTCATCCGGCCCTTCGGGCCACCTTCTCCCGTAGGGAGAAGGGAAAGGGCTCGCGTCGCAAGGCTCTGGGTCGATTCCGGCGTTTTCGCCACAGGTCGTTGCCTCGAAGGCTAGGCATTCACCTGCGCTTGCGTCGTCGCGCGCGAGGCTGCGAGCTGGACCTTCCCGGGAGACGCCCATGCCACGTGCGCCACGCAGCCGCATCGAGGTCGATGCCGCCTCGCTGTTGCCGTTTCCGCCGCACGGCGCGTCGCGCCTGCCGTGGGTCGATGTCGTCAACTACAACCTCGAGCTGCGTGACGGGCGCCGCTACGTCGGCGACCGTGCCAGCAAGCGTGCGTTCTTCGCGCATCTCGATCACTGGCGTGGCATCGCGCGCGAGCACGGTGGCGACCCGTTCGGCGACACGGCGAGCGACGCGATCGGGCGCAAGGTGCTGGTCGAACAGTGGCAGCAGGGATCGCCCGAGGCCGCGACGACGATCGAGCTCGCCGTCGACGCGTTCGCGGCCGATCTCGCCGAGGTCGTGCAGCGCTACCTGCGCAAGGCGTGGAAGGGCGTGCGCACGATCGTCGTCGGCGGCGGCTTCCGTCGCGGCGCGCTCGGCGAGCGCGTGATCGCGCAGGCGCGGTTGCGGCTCGCCGAGGCCGGTGTCGAGGTGGATCTCGTGCCGATCCGCGATGATCCCGACGAGGCCGGCCTGCTCGGCTCGGCCTATCTGTTGCCCGAATGGGTCATGGCGTCCTGCGGCGCGTTCCTCGCGATCGACATCGGCGGCACCAACGTACGCTGCGGGATCGTGCGCGTGCGGGCGGCCAAGTCGGGACGCCTCGGTCGACCCGAGGTTGTGCAGGCGAAGCGCTGGCGCCACGATGATGACCACCCGCACCGCGAGGACCTCGTCGCCGAGATCGTCGACATGCTGGGCGCGCTCGCGACAGGGAAGAAGGCGCGGGCGCTCGGCCTCGCACCTTTCGTCGGTGTGGGCTGCCCGGGACGCATCCGGCCCGACGGCGGCATCGACCGCGGCACGCAGAACCTGCCCGGCGACTGGTTCCACCTTCGCTTCCATCTGCCCGACAAGCTGCGCACGGGCCTGCCGACGATCGCGGGCCGCGACAGCGTGGTCATGCTGCACAACGATGCGGTCGTGCAAGGCCTCAGCCAGTTGCACTGGCTGCGCGACGAGGACCAGTGGGGCGTGCTGACGATAGGCACCGGGCTCGGCAACGCGCGCTTCGCGCGACGCGCGTGATCGTGCCGATTCAGTGCGTGGTGTCGGGCGGAGGTGCGTGGCGCCGCGCGCGCAGGCGTGACTTGCGTGCGTGCACGCGCGTGGCTTCGTCGAGCGAGTGCGTCTCGTCGAGGTCGGCTTCCTTCTCCGCGAGCCGCGCGAGACGCTCGTAGAAGCGGCGCAGGTTCTCGAGGTCCTCCTCGTCGAGCTTCTCGATCGCGAGCATGCGGTTGCTCGCGAGGCGCGACGAGGCGATGAGCTCGTCGAGCTTCATGTGCACGGCGAGGCTGTCCTTGTTCTGCGAGCGCTGGATCAAGAACACCATGAGGAAGGTGACGATGGTCGTGCCCGTGTTGATCACGAGCTGCCAGACCTCGGAAAAGCCCGCGAGCGGCCCGATCGCGGCCCAGGCGAGCACGACGAGCAGCGCGAACGAGAACGCCCACGGCGAGCCGGCGATGCGCGTGGTCGCCGAGGCGAAGCGGTCGAAGACCGAATGATGGCCCTTGAACGAATGGTGTCCCACGCGCGTCTCCCCCGCCTCGCCGGTATCCGGCGCGCGTGATTGGACGGCCGCGCTGCCCAGTGCGAGGTGAACGGCGACGCCGCCGTGCGCGCGGCGCGTGCGTGCGTTGCCGCGTGTTCACGCGGGTGGCGCCGTGAAACCTCGCAGAGGAAGGATCAGTCCTTCCCGTCCTCCGCGCGCCGCGTCGGCAGGTCCTCGAAGTACGGCTTGAACGCCTCGACGAACGCGTTGCGCAGGATGCCTGCGATCGCGTCGAGCGTGCTGATGCGCTTGTCGTCGAGTGTCCCGCTGATCGATACGCGCGTCGCGAACTGATCCTCGGCGTGATTCTTGAAGATCGTGACGACGCCCTGGGCGAGGGCCTCCCAGGCGATGCGCAGCGGGTTCTTGGCGAGGTCGCGCTTGCCGAACACGCGCAGGTCGTGGAACAGCGGCTTGGCGTAGCCCGAGAGTTTGCCCTCGCTGGCCTCGAGTTCCATGACGAATTCGCCGCGGCCCGATTCGACGTCGAAGCCGCTGTAAGCGCGCATGAGGTCGTTGGCATGGGTGAGGTCGATGCCGGTCACGCGCACGGCGAGTTCGAACGCGTCGAGGCGGCCGAACGGATCGAAGCGCGCCTCGGCTTCCATGTCGGCGCCGTCGAGCAGATCGCCGCGGGCGCCGCGGGGGGGGGCGCGGTCGCCCGCCGCCGCCCGGCCGGGGGGGGGGTGGTGGGAGGGG
>JASCPI010000057.1 GCA_029959555.1 Lysobacteraceae bacterium PS02065
GCGCGCGGCGGGGCCCGCCCCGACGTCGCCGAGTCGAGCGGACGCCGCGGCGTCGACGATGCGCGCGCGCAGCGACAGGGCGGCATCGGCCTCGCCGAGTTCGCGCCACTGCGCGAGCACGGGGACCAGCAGCGCGCGAGCGTCGGCGGCTTCACCGCCTGCGATGAGCGCGTCGGCGAGTTCGGTCGCGGCGCCGAGCGTGACGGGATCGTCTTCGCCGAACAGCGCGAGGTAACGCGTGTGGACATTGCGCAGACCTTCGCGCGAGGCATCGAGATGCCCGGCCGAGGCCTGCACGGATGCGATCGCGGCGAGCACGTCGACGTAGTCGCCGTCATCCTTGCCGGTGAGGACTTCCTGATCCGCGCGTACGCGCTCGAGCAGGCCGAATGCTTCGTCGAAGCGTGCCTGCGTCGCGAGGTAGCGCGCGAGTGCGGTGCGGAAGTAGATCGCGAACGCGCCGGCATCGCCTTGCGCCGCGGAGACGAGTCGCACCGCTTCGCGTGCATCGGATTCGGCCGCGTGCGCATCGCCGAGGCGTTCGCGCAGGCGCGCACGCGCGGCCAGTCGCATGCCCTTGACGACGCTGTCGGGCGGCGAGCGGCGCAATGCCTCGTCGTAGAGCGGTCCAGCCTCGGCGTATTCGCCGCGCCGCACGTGGATGAGCGCGAGGTTGTTGTAGGCCGAGGCGAGGCGATTGCCGGGCCGTTCGAGACGGTTGATTTCGAAGGTCGCACGCGCGGCGGCGAGCGCCTCACCGTAGCGACCGGCGCGGTTGAGCGCGAGCGACAACACCATGAGCGCGTTGGCGATCGGCTGGGTGCCGTCGTCGTGCACGCGCTTCGAAAGCGCGAGCGCCTCCCGCGCGACGCGCACGACGTCGCGCGCAGGGTAGGCGCCGTTGGCCATCGCGTTGGTCAGCGCTTCGGCGCAGCGTGCGGCGGCGGTCGGATCGTCGACCTCGGGCGACAGGTTGATGTCGACCGCTTCGCGCAGCAGCGGCACCGCCGTCGTCGCGAGGCTCATGTGGCGGTAGGCGTGGCCGAGCGTCTCGAGCAGGCGTGCGCGCGTGGCCGGTTCGTCGTCGAGTTCGCTGCGCAGGCGCTTCAGGCCGTTGTCGAGCACGTCGCGCGCGCGCAGATCGTGGCGCACGCCGCTGTTGACGTTGGAGTCCGAGGCCGAGAACACCGACACGAGGAAGTCGGTCGCACGCTGCGCGGTCAGCGCCTCGGCGCGCGCGGCGCGTTCGGCGAGCACGGTGCGCCAGCCGAAGCCGGCGGCGGTCGCGACGACGAGCAGGCCCGCCGCGAACGCGGGCCAGCGTCGCCGCGCGAGCCGACGCAGCACGTAATGCCAGCGCGGCGGACGCGCCTGCACGGGTTGGTGGCGCGCGATGCGCTGCACGTCCTCGGCGAGCGCGAGTGCCGAGGCATAGCGCCGCGAAGGATCGGCATGGCAGGCCCTGGCGACGATCGCATCGAGGTCGCCGCGCAGGCGGCGGCGCTCGGCGCGTGTCGCCACGAGCGTGCTCGGCGCCGGCACGTCGGCACCGCGTTCGCGCGTGATGCGCGTGCCGGACACGAGCTCGGCGAGCAGCACGCCGAGCGAGAACAGGTCGGAGGCCACCGTCGGCGTCTCGCCGCGCAACTGCTCGGGGCTCGCGTAGCGCGGCGTCAGGCGCGGCGATGCGGGAACGGCGTCCGCTTCGGCGTACACAGCGGCGTCGGTGGCCTGGGCGATGCCGAAATCGAGCAGTACGGCGACGCCGTCGCCTCGCACGAGCACGTTGGAGGGCTTGAGGTCGCAATGCACGACGCGGCGCTGGTGCGCGTGGTGCACGGTCTCGCAGATCGAGGTGAACAACGCGAGGCGGGCCGGATCGCCGGCGGCCTGCCGCGCAGCCCAGGCATCGAGCGGCTCGCCGTCGACATACTCCATGACGAGGTAGGGATCGCCGTCCTTCGTGGCACCGCCGTCGATGAGGCGCGCGATGCGCGGGTGGTCGAGGTCGGCGAGCAGCTGGCGCTCGCGCTCGAAGCGGCGAGCATCGTCGTTATCGCGGAAGCCGCGCATGAGCTTGATCGCGGCGCGCTGCGTGAAATGGCCGTCGGCACGCTCGGCGAGGAACACCGCGCCCATGCCGCCGCGCCCGAGTTCGCGCACGATGCGCCACGCGCCGAGCATGGCGCCTGCGGCAAGTGTCGCCTCGCCCGCGACGGCTTCGACCAGCGGCGCGACGATGCGCGCGATCGGGTCGCGTTCCGGCGCACCGGCCGCATCGGCAGCGACGAGGTCGAGCACGGCCGCGATGGTCGGCTCGTCGGCGCCGCGCGCGCGCAAGGCGTCGGCGCGCGCTTCGGCGGGCAGGTCGCAGACGGCGTCGAACAGGTCGCGCAGGCGGCTCACCGGAGTATCCGGTTCCGGATCCCTTCCGGATGAGCGGCCGGCCCGCTCATGCGAGCGCGCGGCTGACCCAGGCGCGTGCGAAGCGCAGGTCGCGATCGATCGTCGGCACCGACACGCCGACGATCTCGGCGATCTCGTCGCGCTGCAGTCCCGAGAAGCTCGCGAGCTCGAGGACGCGCGCGGCGCGCGCGTCCTCGGCATCGAGTCGGCGCAGCGCGTCGTCGAGCGCGAGCAGGTCGAGGGTGTCGTGGTCGGCCACGCCGTGGGCACGCCCGATCGTCACTGTCAGGCCGCTGCCGCCGCGCCGGCCGGCGCGGATCGCGCGCGCGCGGTCGGTCAGGATCGAGCGCATGTAGAGCGCGCCGACGGCGAGGAAATGCAGGCGGTTCGCGTAGGCCTTGTCGGCACCGAGCAGGCGCACGACGGCTTCATGGACGAGGTCGGTCGGATCGAGCGTGAGGTTGCCGGATTCGCGCCGCAGCCGCTGCGAGGCGATCTCGTGCAAGGCATCGTAGAGCGCCGGCATCGCGGGCTCGAGCGCGCCGGGGTCGCCGCTTCGCCAGGCCTGCAGCAGGGCGGTGATGTCGTCGGGCATGCGGCGGTACGGAGGGGACGGAAGGGCGCCGCGGGGGCGCATGCGTCGATCCTAGCCGCGTGGGCCGCAAAAGCAAACGCGACTGCCAAACGCGTCACGAACCCGGGGGCGACCTAGGGGATTCCCGGGATGCCCGAGGCGCATGCGAGGCGTAGTTTTCGTCCACTGGCCAGCTAAGGACGAGACCGTCATGACCTTCGACGCGGCGCGCATCGGCAACGACAGTGCGGTTTCGGGCGCCTACTGGCAGGGCGATGTCGCCACTACGCAGGCCCTCGCGGCGACCACGGCCGGTCCGCAGGACCTCCCGGTCGGCGACGGAAGCTTCAGCGCGGATGCCGCCGGCACCCAGCCGCAGGCCGAGCGCGACCTGCAGCTCGCGCAGATGGCCAACGATTCGTATTCGCTGCAGAACGCCGAAGGCGTGACCGGCACGCAGTCCGAGGCCGAACTCGCTGCGGCCGGCTGGACGCGGCTCGAGCCGGCCGGCGACCACCTCGTCGACGCCAACGGCAACCAGATCGCGATCGACCCGAAGATGCTCGAGGACGCCACCTCGGGCTTCCGCGCGTCGATCTACCAGAACGCCGAAGGCCAGTACGTCGTCGCGTTCGCGGGCACCAATCCGTCCGAGATGGGCGACCTGGTCGCCGACGGCGCGCAGGCGTTCGGCCTCGAGAACACGCAGTACAACATGGCGATCAACCTCGCCAAGAAGGCCGAGGTCGCGTTCGGCGAAGGCAATGTCGTCTACACGGGCCATTCGCTCGGCGGCGGTCTGGCCTCGACGGCGGCGCTGTCGGTCGGCAGCACGGCGGTCACGTTCAACTCGGCCGGTCCGAGCAACGACACGCTGCGCGGGCTGGGCTTCAATCCGAACGAAGCGCGCAGCGACCTCGCCGACAGCGGCCAGATCCGCCACTACATCGTCGACGGCGATCCGCTGAACCTCGCCCAGAGCGACATTCCGGCGATCCCGGCGCCGTATATCGGCGCGTTCTCGCCGCCCGACGCGGTCGGCCATGAGCTGCGCATCGCGCTGCCCGACGGCATGCGCCCGGTCATCGACTCGCACGGCGGCAGCGGCGACGGCACCTCGTACGTCGAGGCGCTGCGCCAGAACACGCCGTACGCCGGCGCGGCCGACAACGGTTTCGCGATCGATGCGCTCGGCCGCTACGGCGACTTCACGTTCAACACGATCGGTTCGGCGATCGAGGCCGGCGTCGAGACCGTCAAGGACGTCTCCAACGTCGTGCAGGACACCGCTTCCGAGATCCGCGACGTGTGGAACAGCGACGCGAGCGTGATCGAGAAGGGCACGCAGATCGCCGGTGACGTCATCGACGGTGTCGTCGACTCGGCCGGCGTGATCGCGGGCAACGCGATCGACGGCGCGGGCGACATCGTGCAGGACGCCACCGATTTCGCCGGCGGCCTCGTGCGTGACGCCGGCAAGGCGACCGGCCTGCAAGGCCCGGCCGACGCCGTGGCGCGCGTGATCGAAGGCGGCGGCGAGCTCGTCAACAAGGGCGTCGACGCGATCGGCGGCGGCGTCGAGTGGGCCGTCGACAAGGTCGGAGACGGTCTGGAAGTGGTCGCCGACGTGGCCGGCAAGGTCGGCCAGGGTGTCGTCGATGGCGCGGTCGCCGCAGGCCGTGCCGTGGTCGACGGTGCCGTGATCGCGGGCAACGCGATCGTCGACGGCGCGAAGGTGGTCGGCAACGCAGTGGTCGACGGTGCGACGGCGGCCGGCAATGCCGTCGTCGATGGCGCCAAGGCCGTGGGCAATGCGGTCGGCGATGCCGCGAGCTGGGTCGGCGACAAGCTCAAGTTCTGGTGATCCGTGGTATGAATGCCGTCCGTTCGGATCGGCCCACGGGCCACGCGGAAGGTAGATGAGCCGCACGCTGCGCACCTGTGCACCGCGCCCCTCGAGGGTGGCGGTGCTGCTGGTCATCTTGTCGATGCTGATGGCCGGGACGGCGTGCGCCCGGCAAGGTTCCGGGTCCATGACGAATTCCCCGTTCAACGGCAGCTCTGCGGCCGCGCTCGCCGATGCCGCGAAGTCCGGTGACGCCGCGACGATCAAGACACTCGTCGCGCAGGGCGCGAATCCCAACGCGCAAGGCGACAAGGGCATGCCGGTGCTGCAGTGGGCGATGCTCAACCAGAGCCGCGCCGGCTTCGAGGCCCTTCTCGCCGCGGGCGCCAATCCCGAGCAGGGCAACGACGACGGCCTCACCGCCGTGCACCTCGCCGCGATGGCGGACACGACGTGGTGGCTCGAGAAGCTGCTCGCGCGCAAGCACGGCCCCGACACGCCGAACACGGTCACCCAGGCCACGCCGCTCATGGCCGCGCTGCTCGCCGAGCGCAAGGAGAACGCCGACCTGCTCATGAAGGCTGGCGCGAACCCGAACGCCACCGATCGCCAGGGCGACACGGCGCTGCACCTCGCCGCATCGATCAACGAGAGCGGCCGCGTACTGCAGCTGCTCGAGGCCGGTGCGAACCCGAACGCGCGCAACAAGCAGAACGTGACGTTCCAGCGCTACCTGTTCATGACGCCCGAGAAGGCGCTCAACGCCAGCACGCGCGCCGACCGCGAGCGCGTGCGCGACTGGCTGCGCGCGCACAACGTCGAGATCGAGGATCGCCGCAAGGGCACGTGAGCCTGCCTGCACGGCGACCGCCGCGCAGGCGCTTGCGGTCATCGCGTCACGGTGTCGGCGTGTAGGGCGAGAACTCCGCCGGCACCCATGCGAACGCCTTGCCCTCGCCACGCACGTGGCCGAGCCCCGGGAACGGCAGGTGTGCACCGGCGACCCACCAGCCTTCGCGTGCAGCGCCTGCGAGCACCTCGCGGCGTGACGTGATCGCACGCGCACGATCCACGTCGGCTTCGTACGAGGCTTCGGGCATCGCGAACTGCACCGCGTGGTAGTGCAGCACGTCGCCCCACACGAGCAGTTTCGCGCTGCCGCCGTCGAGCAGGAACGAGCGGTGCCCCGGCGTGTGGCCCGGCGTCGCGACGATGCCGACGCCTTTCGGCAGCGCGTCGTCGTTGCCGAGGCGATGCACGCGGCCGTCCTTCTCATACGGCGCGAGCGCACGCCGCGCGAGATCGAACAGGAAGCGCATGCCTTCGGCCGTGCGCGCCTCGGCCTCGCGATCGTTCCAGTGGTCGACTTCCTCGCCGGCCAGCCAGACCTGCGCGTTCGGGTAGGCCATGCCGCCGTCGGCGTCGAGCAGGCCGCAGGCGTGGTCGGGATGCGCGTGGGTCAGCAGCACGACGTCGACATCGCCCGGCGAAAAGCCCGCCGCGCGCAGGTTCGCCGGCACCTGGCCCAGCCCGGGTCCGAAGCATTGCGCGGTGCCGGCATCGACGAGCATGCGCGTGCCGTCACGCTCGACGAGGTAGGCGTTGACCGCGGTCTGCAGGCCCTTCGGCGTCTCGGGCACGTAGCGGTTCTCGAGCAGCGCGGCGAGGCGTGCCGGCGTGACGCCGACGAGCTCGCTGCGCGCGAGCGGCACGGTGCCGTCGAACAGCGCGGTGACGCGCAGGCTGCCGATCGCGGCACGGTAGTAGCCGGGCACTTGCGTGGCCGGCTCGGCCGCGCTGGCGACGGCGGGTGCGGCCAGGGCCGCGATCGCGGCGAGCGCGAGCGGCAGGCCGCGGAAGGAAAGGGGCATGGGGACATCCTCGAGCGCTGCGGCGGGGCCGCGGTGACGCCGATCATGCGCCTGCCGACGCGCGCGATCCGCTCGACTTCGTGTGCGAATCGCTCAGGCGTTGCCGATCGCCGAGGGCTCGAGGCCGTAGCGCGCGACGAAGCGGCGCACGAACGCCGCGGTCGAACGGTAGCCGACGCGCGCGGCGATGGTCTTGAGCGGCAGCCGCGTCGTGTAGAGCAGCTCCATCGCGCACGCGAGGCGTGCCTCGGCGATCGTCGCGAGCAGCGTCGTGCGTTCCGCGGCGAGACGTCGCCGCAGCGTCGCGCCGCTCATGCCGAGCACCGCTTCGACGTCGTGCGACCGCCACGCACGCAGCGGCTGTGCGGCGACCAGCGTACGCACCTCGGCGGCGAGGCTCGGTGGCGCCGGTGCGAGGACGCCGTCGTGGCCTCGTTCGCACAGGCGCACGAGAATCGTCGCGAGAGCGAGACGCGCCTCGGCGTAGCGCGCGCCGCGCAACGCGTCGCACCAGGCATCGAGCTCGGCTTCGAACGTCGTGGCGGGCAGCATGACGACATCGTCGTCGCCCTGGCGTGCGGGCCGAGCCCACAGCAGGCGCGCGGCGTCGACGACCTCGGCGCACAGCGGCACGGTGACGGTGAGGTACAGCCCGCTGGCCGGGTCCGGCCGGTTGACGACATCGAGGCGGCAGGCGCGCGTGACGACGAACAGGCCGCCGCGCGCGATCTCGAGGTGCGTGCGCGCACCGTGCAGAAGCTTCGTGCCCTGCAGCACGACCGCGAGCATCGGCGTATCGATCGCGACGGCCCTGGCGCCGTGCTCGCGGCGCGCGGTGATGCACGCGAACGGGCCGGCACGTGCGCAGTCGGCGAGTGTGGCGAGGCGCTCGGTGAGCGAAGGGATGGCGGATTCCGGCATGTCCATCGCGCGCATTCTCGCATCGCGCGCGTGGTGACGCCTGCAGGCGTCGAGGCGCGCGGGCACGCCGCGCGCGTGCCGCTCAGGCGGCCTGCAACTCGTCGGGATCGACCGGGCGGCCGAGGTAGAAGCCCTGCAGCGAGGTGCAACCGAGCTTGGTCAGCAGACGTTGCTGGTCCTCGGTCTCGACGCCTTCGGCGATGATGTCGAGATTGAGCGTGCGACCCAGCGCGACGATCGCCGCGACGATCGCGGCATCCTCGCCGCCTTCGACGAGGTCCTTGATGAAGCCGCGGTCGATCTTGAGTTCGCGCGCCGGCAGCTTCTTGAGGTACATGAGGCTCGAGTAGCCCGTGCCGAAGTCGTCGATCGAGATGTGCACGCCGATCGCGACGAGTTCGCGCAGGATCGCGAGACTCCCTTCGGGATCGTGCATCGCGGTCGACTCGGTCACCTCGAGCGTGAGCGCGCTCGCCGCGATGCCGTTGCGTTCGAGCGCGGCGCGGATCTTGCCGGGCAGGCCCGGCGAGCGGAACTGCGTCGGCGACAGGTTCACGGCGACGCTCGGCACGGGGCGGCCTTCGGCGGCCCATTGCGCCATCTGGCGGCAGGCCTCGTCGATGACCCAGCGCCCCATCTCGATGATCAGGCCGTTTTTCTCGGCGAGCGGGATGAAGCGTTCGGGCATGATCACGCCGCGCTCGGGATGGCGCCAGCGCAGCAGGGCCTCGACGCCGATCAGCGGGCCCGCCGGCGCGCGCAGCTTCGGCTGGAACTGCAGGAACAGCTGGTCGCGCGCGGCGGCGTGGCGCAGGTCCTGGATCAGCGCGAGCTGGTCGTGGGCGCCGAGGTTCATCGACGGCTCGAAGAAGCCGTAGCCGTTACGGCCCTGCTCCTTGACGTGGTACATCGCGGCGTCGGCGTTGACGAGCAGGTCGCGGGCGTTGCCGCCGTCCTCGGGATGCATCGCGATGCCGATGCTCGCGGTCACGGCGATCTCGCCGCCTTCGATCGCGAGCGGCTGCGCGATGCGCGTGAGCAGCTTGTCGGCGACCGTGGCGGCGTCCTCGGGCTCGTTGACCTCGAGCAGCAGCACGAACTCGTCGCCGCCCATGCGCGCGATGGTGTCCTGCGCGCGCACGGTCTCGCGGATCGCCTCGGCGACCGCGACGAGCAGGCGATCGCCGACCGGGTGGCCATAGGCGTCGTTGATCGCCTTGAAGCCGTCGAGGTCGATGAACATGAGCGCGAAGCGCACGCGCGTGCGGTTGGCCTTGCCGACGGCCTGGGCGAGGCGGTCCTCGAGCAGCAGGCGGTTCGGCAAGCCCGTGAGCGGGTCGTGCAGCGCCATGTAGCTGAGCTTCTCGTTGGCCTCGTGGAGCGAATCGGCGAGCACCGAGGTGCGCTCGTCGAGGCGGCGGTCGAGCACCGACACGACGATCGCGAGCGAGAGGATCGCGAAGCTCGCGATGCCGACGAGGCTCGCGAGCAGGTCCGGCGACACGCCGTCGCCGAGCGTCGCCGTGCAGATGCTGCCGGGTGCGAACGTCGCCGCCGCCATGCCCGTGTAGTGCATGCCGACGATCGCGAACGCCATGACCAGCGCGGCGATCGCGCGCAGGCGCGTGCGGCCGCGGCCTTCGCCGCGCAGGTGGTGCGCGATCCACAACGCCGCGCCCGCGGCTGCCATCGCGATGAGGATCGACAGTGCGAACCAGATCGGCTCGTAGGCGATGCCGGGCTCCATGCGCATCGCGGCCATGCCGACGTAGTGCATGAGCGCGATGCCCGCACCCATGATCACCGCACCGCCGAGGATGCGGGTGCGCGAGAGCTCGGGCTGCGAAACGAGGTAGAGCGCGTAGGTCGACGCGGCGATCGCGATGACCAGCGAGTACAGCGTGATGAAGAGGTCGTAGCCCTGCGGGATCGGCAGGCTGAACGCGATCATGCCGATGAAGTGCATCGACCAGATGCCGACGCCCATCGCGGTGCCGCCGAGGCCGAGCCACCAGCGTGCCGCGTTGCCGCTCGCGGCCGTGATGCGCCCGGCGAGGTCGAGCGCAACGAACGACGCGACCACCGCGACGAGGTACGACGCGAGGACGAGCGTGAGGTTGTAGGTTCCGGTCATGGGATGCGCACGAAGGCGCCTTTCAGGGGGTGCGCGAGCCTAGCAAGCAACACGCCAACCTGATATCGACCGATGGTCAGGGATTGTCACATATCTGAATACGGTCTCGTGGACCGAAAAACGTCGCAGGAACAATCGATTGGAGGCCGCATGCGGTATGTGCGCGTCATCGCGAGCTGCGACCGTCGAGCGATGGGGAGGTATTACTCCCGGCGCCCGAATGTGCCTCCCGCGTGACAGGAACGGGCGCGGGATGTGGCGAGGCGCCGCGGGGGGGCCGCCTTGCGCCGGCCCCGACGCGCCGCGCGTCACGCTACCGCGGGTTCGCTGAATGCCTCGGGCTCGGCATCGGCCGCACCGATCGGGATGCAGCTGCAGAACACGTTCTTGTCGCCGTGCACGTTGTCGACGCGCGCGACCGGCGGCCAGTACTTCTGCTGGCGCAGGCTGGCCAGCGGGAACGCCGCGAGCTCGCGCGGATAGGCGTGCGTCCACGTGCTGCCGGCGACCTGCGTCGCCGTGTGCGGTGCGTGCTTGAGCGGGTTGTCGAGCGCATCGAGCGAACCGTCCTCGACCGCGCGGATCTCGTGGCGGATCTGGATCATCGCGTCGATGAAGCGGTCGAGCTCGTGCTGCGATTCGCTCTCGGTCGGCTCGACCATGAGCGTGCCGGCCACCGGGAAGCTCAGCGTCGGCGCATGGAAGCCGAAATCGATGAGGCGCTTGGCGACGTCCTCGGCGCTGATCCCGGTGGCGTCCTTGATCGGGCGCAGGTCGAGGATGCACTCGTGCGCGACGAGGCCGTTGCGGCCCGTGTACAGCGTCTCGAAATGCGGCGCGAGGCGCGTGGCGATGTAGTTCGCGTTGAGCAGCGCGACCTGGGTCGCCTTGCGCAGGCCGGCCGCGCCCATGAGCGTCACGTACATCCAGCTGATCGGCAGGATCGAGGCCGAACCGTACGCGGCGGCCGAGACCATGCCGACGCCATGGCCGACGTCGTCGCCCGCAGCCGGCGCCGTGCGCGGCAGGAACGGCGCGAGGTGTGCCTTGACCGCACACGGGCCGACGCCGGGTCCGCCGCCGCCGTGCGGGATGCAGAAGGTCTTGTGCAGATTGAGGTGCGAGACGTCCGAGCCCCACTTGCCGGGCTTGGCCACGCCGACCAGCGCGTTCATGTTGGCGCCGTCGGTGTAGACCTGGCCGCCGTGCGCGTGGATCGCCTCGCAGATCGCGACGACGTCCTCCTCGAACACGCCGTGCGTGGACGGGTAGGTGATCATGAGCGCGGCGAGGCGGTCGGCGTACTTGGCCGCCTTGGCGCGGATGTCCTCGACGTCGACGTTGCCGTTCGCGTCGCAACGCGTGACGACGACGGTCATGCCGCACATCTGCGCCGAGGCCGGGTTGGTGCCGTGCGCGGATTCGGGGATCAGGCAGATGTCGCGATGGCCCTCGCCGCGCGACCGGTGCCAGGCGCGGATCGCGAGCAGGCCCGCGTATTCGCCCTGCGCGCCGGAGTTCGGCTGCAGGCTGACCGCGTCGTAGCCCGTGCACTCGACGAGCATCGCCTCGAGCTCGTCGATGAGCTGCGTGTAGCCCGTGGTCTGGTCGGCCGGCGCGAGCGGATGGAGGTTGCCGAACTCGGGCCACGTCACCGGGATCATCTCGGCGGTGGCGTTGAGCTTCATCGTGCACGAGCCCAGCGGGATCATCGTGCGGTCCATCGCGAGATCCTTGTCGGCGAGTGCGCGCATGTAGCGCAGCAGCTCGTGCTCGCTGTGGTAGGTGTTGAACACCGGATGCTGCAGGAACGGCGTCGCGCGCGGCAGCGCGGCCGGCAGCGCATCGGGCGTCGCCGCGTCGCGGGCGTCGAGGTCGCCGAGGCCCGTGCCGAACAGTGCAGCGAGCGCTTCGACGTCGGCGCGCGTGGTCGTCTCGTCGAGGCTGATCGCGAGGCTGCTCGCGTCGATCTCACGCAGGTTGATGCGTGCGTCGCGCGCCTTCGCGTGGATCGCGGCGGCGTCGACGCCGGTCACATGCAACGTGTCGAAGAAGTCGCCGCCGACCGTCGCACCGGCGTCGCGCAGCGCGGCGGCGAGAATCGCCGCGAAGCGGTGCGTGCGGCGTGCTATGCGCACGAGGCCGTCGGGGCCGTGGTAGACCGCGTACATGCTCGCCATGACCGCGAGCAGCACCTGCGCCGTGCAGATGTTCGAGGTCGCCTTCTCGCGGCGGATGTGCTGCTCGCGCGTCTGCAGCGTGAGGCGGTAGGCCGGCTTGCCTTCGGCGTCGACCGACACGCCGATCAGGCGGCCCGGCATCGAGCGCTTGTAGGCGTCGCGGCAGGCCATGAACGCGGCGTGCGGACCGCCGAAGCCGTACGGCACGCCGAAGCGCTGCGAGTTGCCGACGACGATGTCGGCGCCCCACGTGCCCGGCGCGGCGACCAGCGTCAGCGCGAGCAGGTCGGCGGCGACCGCGACGAGGCCGCCGCGTGCGTGCACGGCATCGGCGACGGCGCGATGGTCGCCGACGTGGCCGAACGTGTCGGGATACTGCAGCAGCACGCCGAAGCTGTCGGCGCCGGCGGCGTCGGCGGCCGGGCCGACCTGCAGCGCGATGCCCATCGCCTCGGCGCGCGTGCGGAGCACCTCGAGGGTCTGCGGATGCACGTGGTCGGCGACGTAGAACGTCTCGGACTTCGACTTCGCCGAGCGCTTGGCCAGTGTCATCGCCTCGGCCGCGGCGGTGGCTTCGTCGAGCAGCGACGCGTTCGCGATCTCCATGCCGCTGAGGTCGGCGACCAGCGTCTGGAAGTTGATCAGCGCCTCCATGCGGCCCTGCGAGATCTCGGCCTGGTACGGCGTGTAGGCCGTGTACCACGCGGGGTTCTCGAGGATGTTGCGCAGGATGACGTTCGGCGTGTGGGTGCCGTAATAACCCTGCCCGATGAAGCTGCGGAACACCTGGTTGCGGTCGGCGATCGCGCGGATCTTCGCGAGCGCCTGCACCTCGGTCAGCGAGTCGGGCAGCGCGAGCGGCGCCTGCGACTTGATGCCGGCCGGCACGATCGCGTCGGTCATCGCGTCGAGCGAGGCGTGGCCGATCACGCCGAGCATGTGCGCGATCTCGGCGTCGTTGGGGCCGATGTGGCGCTCGACGAAGGCCGAGGCGTGTTCGAGGTCGCGCAGGGAGGAACGCTGGGACATGGCAGGCATCCGGGGCAGGGCACGCGAAGGGATGGAACGCCGTGCCGCCGCCGCACCGCTCGCGCGGAAACGGCGGAAGGCCAGGCCTTCCTCGCGCCCCTCTGTCCTTTTGCCTGAGAGTTTGGAAGCGCGGACGCTTCGTGCCCCTTCGGCGCCGGATCGAACCGGTCTCTCCAGAGTGTATGCACGCGGCGGTACGGGGCCTGAGCGATTGCGGGCGTGTTGCGCCTTCGGCAGCGGCTTTCGCCGCTTCTCCCACCGCGTGTAGCGGCACGCATGATACCGCGCCCGGCGTGGGCGCGCGCGCTCCGCGGGCCGGGTGCGGCGGGTTGCCGTCAGTCGCCGGAAGCGACCAGGAAACGGCGCGGGATGCGCTCGCGCGCGGGTTCGCCGGCGAGTGGCGGCAGCTCCAGCGGCGGCGCTGCGGCGGCGCGCTGCGGCAGGTATCCGAGCAGGTGGCGGATCAGGTCGAGGCGGCCGCGGCGCTGGTCGTTGAAATCGACCACGAACCACGGTGCGTGCTCGGCGTGGGTGGCCTTGAGCATCGCGTCGCGCGCCTTGCCATAGGCGGCGTACTGCTCGCGTGCCTTGATGTCGACCGGCGAGAGCTTCCAGCGCTTGGCCGGATCCTCGGCGCGCTCGGCGAAGCGCTTCTCCTGCTCGGCCTGGTCGACCGCGAGCCAGTACTTGACGAGGATCGTCCCGTCCGCGGTCAGCAGGCGCTCGAACGCGGGGCAGTCGACGAGGAACTGCCGGTACTGCTCGTCGGTGCAGAAGCCCATGACCTTCTCGACGCCGGCGCGGTTGTACCAGCTGCGGTCGAACAGCACGAGTTCGCCTGCGGCGGGCAGCTGCGCGGCGTAGCGCTGGAAGTACCACTGCCCGCGTTCCTGCTCGTTCGGCTTGGACAGCGCGACCGTGCGCACGTGGCGGTTGTTGAGCGGCGCCTCGATGGTCTTGATCACGCCGCCCTTGCCGGCCGCGTCGCGGCCTTCGAGGATCACGACGACGCGCTTGCCCTCGTTGATGATCCAGCGCTGCAGGTCGATCAGCCCGGCGTGCAGCGGCTCGAGGGCGTCGTCGTACTTCTTGCGCTTGAGCGGTTTCATGCGCGGCTCCGTCGGGGGAAAGGCATCAGCGTTCGCCGAGGCGCGAGCGCAGGCCGGCGAGGTTGCACGGCCGCGTGCGCGCGTCGAGCTGGCTCTGGATGATCTTCTCCCAGGCCGTGCGGCAGGCCGAGGTCGAGCCCGGCACGCAGAACAGGAACGTCTCGTTGGCGAGACCCGCGAACGCGCGCGACTGCAGCGTCGAGGTGCCGATCTCGTCGAAGCTGATCGCGCGGAACAGCTCGCCGAAACCCGGCATGAGCTTGTCGAGCAGCGGCTCGATCGCCTCGGGCGTCGAGTCGCGGCCCGTGAAGCCGGTGCCGCCCGTGATCAGGATGCCGTGCACGGTGTCGTCGGCGATCCACTGCGAGACGACCGCGCGCATGCGGTACTTGTCGTCGCGCACGATCACGCGGTCGTGCAGGCGATGGCCGGCCTGGCCGAGCGCGAGCACGAGGTAGTCGCCGGAGGTGTCGTTGTCGGCGGTGCGCGTGTCCGACACGGTCAGCACGCAGAGGTTGAGCGGGACGAAATCGGCTTGGGCGGTCATGCGCGCAGCCTACGCGGGTTCAGGCGGCATCGATAGGTGCCGGTGCGAGGCCTTCGCGGTGGCGGCGTGCCACCGTCGTCGTGAGCGCGAACAGGTCGCGCGCGAAGGCCTGCATGTCGAACAGGCCGCTCGCCGCACGTCGTCCGGCGAGACGCTCGCGCAGGGCGATGCGCGCGTCGCGATCGCGGCCCAGATGGGCGGCGAGCGTGACGTAAGCCTCGTCGTCGGCGACGACGAGTTCGGGCAGGCCGAGGTGGTGCAGCAGGCTCGCGGCCACGCGCGAGGCGAACGTCGCGCCCGGCGTGGTCAGCACCGGGCAGCCCGCCCACAGTGCGTCGGAGGCGGTCGTGTGTGCGTTGTAGGTCGCCGTGTCGAGGAACAGGTCGGCGTGGCGGAAGCGCGCGAGGTAGTCGTCGTGCGCGAGCTTGGGCATGAACACGAGGCGGGCCGGATCGATGCCGCGCGTGCGTGCGGCTTCGCGCAGGTTGGCCTCCGACCCCGAAGGCCCTTGCAGCAGCCACAGCACCGAGCCGGGCACGAGCAGCAGCACGCGCAGCATGCGCTCGACGCTGCGCGGATCGAGCTTGTAGCTGTTGTTGAAGCAGCTGAACACGGTGCCCTCGGCCGGCAGGCCGCAGGCTTCGCGCGGTGGTGGATCGGCGATGCCGCGCGTCGGGTCGGAAGGCTGGAAGCAGCGCGGCAGGCAGGCGACCGCTTCGGAGAACGTGTCGCGTGCCTCCGGCGGCAGCACGATGCGGTCGGCGACGACGTAGTCGATCCACGGCGCGCCCGACGTGCCCGGGTAGGCCAGCCAGTTGACCTGCACGGGCGCCGGCCGCTGTGCGAACACCTCGGCGACGTGGCCGCCGCCCCAGCCGCGCAGGTCGAAGAGCACGTCGACGGCCGCGGCGTGGATGCGTTCGGCCATCGTGCGTGGCGACAGGCCGTGCAGGACGTGCCATCCCGTGGCGGCCGCGCGCAGGCGTCGCTCGATCGCCTTGCCGTCGCCCGCCGCGGTCGCGAAGAGCTGGACGTCGGTACCGAGAGCGCGCAGCTGCTCGAACAAGGCCACCGTGAGCAGGCCGGTAGGATGATTCGAGAAGCCGTTGGAGACGAAGCCGAGCCGGACCGGCTCGTCCACTCCGCGCGGCGTGTGCGTGAAGGCCGGACGGGTGACGCGGATCGCTGTGGCCGCGGTGCGCGCGCAGCGGAGTTGCTCGGTGCCGTCCGCGGGTTCGGCGAGGAAGCCGAACGGCGATACGCCCGTGACTTCGGCGGCCACGGCGCGGCGCAGGCGCGTGGACAGCGTCTCGAGGCCGCGCCAGTCGCAGAGCTGGCGCTTGACGAACACGAGCTGCGCGAGCGCTTCGCCCATGTCCGGCGCGAGCGCGTGCGCGCGGGCATGTGCCGCCGCTGCACCGGCGTGGTCCTTGTCCTCGTCGGCGAGCACGCCGAGCTGGTACGGGAAGCGCGCATCGCCCGGTACGGCGTGCTCGGCCTCGGCGAACACGCTGCGCGCTTCGTCGCGTCGCCCGAGCGCGGCGAGCGATCGTCCGAGCAGCAGTCGCGCTTCGGGATGGCCGGTCTGCGTCGCCACCGAGCGCGCGATCCGCTCGGCTTCGGGGAGGCGTCCCAGAGCGAGCTCGACACCGGCCAGGTTGATCCATGCACCGAGGTACGACGGTGCCGCGCGCACGGCAGCGGCGTAGGCCGCATGCGCGCCTTCCGCATCGCCGAGCGCATGACGTGCGTTGCCGAGTCCGTTCAGCGCGGCGGGATGGCCCGGTGCGATCGCGATCGCCGCGTCGAGCGCCTCGCATGCCGCTTTCGCATCGTCCGCGGCCAGCCAGGCGCTGCCGAGGTTGCACAAGGTCTCGATCGAGCGCGGGTCGAGCCGGCGTGCCTCGCTCAGCGCGGCGATCGCGTCGTCGATGCGGCCGAGCGCGAGCAGCGCGACGCCGTGCAGGCGGGCCGGCTCGCAGGCCTGCGGCTGCTGCGCGCGCAGGCGCGACGCCTCGCCCGCGGCCTCGTCGAGGCGGCCGCGTTCGAACAGGTCGGCGATGCGGGAGAGCTCGGCGTGCATGAGACGGAGGCCGGGATGGGCCGGCCACGCTAACCGAGGCCTGCCATGCTGTCATCCGGTCGGGTAGGATCGTGCCCGAACGCAGGGAGGCGTCACGACGCGTGTCGCGGACATCCTGCATCGCTCGAACGAACCAGGGAGTGGACATGGTCACCCGAGTCATCGCCGTCCTGCTGGCAGGACTCGTCGCTTGCGCGGCGGCACACGCCGGACCCAAACGCGAACCGGTCGAGAAGCGGTTCCTCTGGAAGCTCGCGCTGGCCGCGGACGGTACGATCGAGACGCTCGATCCCGTCACCCGCATGCCGCCGGACATGCGCGAGAAGCTCGAGGCCGCGATCCGCAGCTGGCGCTTCCGCAGCGGCCGCATCGAAGGCGTCGCGATGCCGACGCAAAGCACCTTGAGCCTGCATGTTCGTGCCGAGCCCGAGGAGGGCGACGGCTGGATCGTCCGCCTGCTCGGCGCGTCGACCGGGCCGCGTCTGCACAAGTTGGATCCTGTCTATCCCGCTTCGGCCATGAACGCGGGAAGGGTCGGCATGGTGATGGTGAGGGTCGAGCACGATGCCGACGGCAAGGTCGTCAAGGCGGAACTGGCCGATACCTCGCCCCTCAAGACCGGCAATCTGGTGGGGGCTGCGCTCGATGGGGCGAGACGCGCGATCTACGAGCCGGAGCGCATCGGGGATCGAGGCGTGGCGGGCGTCCTGCTGCAACCGATCTGCTTCATGTTGAACTCGCAGCCGACGGGGCGCGACAAGAAGGCCTGCCGCCTGAGTCCGGGCGATGCCGAGCTGTCCGACGACCTTCAGCCGATGGCGCTGGGTTCGGCGGTCGAACTCGAAACCGACGTCGCCGGAAAGACGCTGTGACCCACGCCCTCCGGTCATGACGGACCCGCGGGAGCCGGATCCTCAGTTGGCTTCGGCCAATCCCGCGAGCTGATCCGCCTGATCCTCGCGCACGAGCGTGTCGACGAGTTCGTCGAGGTCGCCCTGCACGATCTCGGGCAGGCGATACAGGGTGAGGTTGACGCGGTGGTCGGTCACGCGGCCCTGCGGGAAGTTGTAGGTGCGGATGCGCTGGCTGCGGTCGCCCGAGCCGACCTGCAGGCGGCGCGACTCGGCCTGTGCGGCGGCCTGCTTGCTGCGCTGGTCGTCGAGCAGGCGCGCCTTGAGCAGCGACAGTGCGCGGGCGCGGTTCTTGTGCTGGCTGCGCTCGTCCTGGCACTCGACGACGACGCCGGTCGGCAGGTGGGTGATGCGGATCGCCGAGTCGGTCTTGTTGACGTGCTGGCCGCCCGCGCCCGAGGCGCGGAACGTGTCGATCTTGAGGTCGGCATCCTTGAACTCGATGTCGCCGATCTCGTCGAGCTCGGGAAGGATGGCGACGGTCGCGGCCGAGGTGTGGATGCGCCCCTGCGATTCGGTCTCGGGCACGCGCTGCACGCGATGCGTGCCCGATTCGAACTTGAGGCGCGAGAACGCGCCCTTGCCCTCGATGCGTGCGACGACCTCCTTGTACCCGCCGTGCGCGCCGGGACTCTCCGAGAGGATCTCGACGGCCCAGCGCCTGCGTTCGGCGTACTTGAGGTACATGCGCAGCAGGTCGCCCGCGAAGATCGCGGCCTCGTCGCCGCCGGTGCCGGCGCGCACCTCGAGGAACAGGTTGGCCTCGTCGCGCGGGTCGTCCGGAATCAGGAGCAGGCCCAGTTCCTGGTCGAGCGTGGCGAGGCGCGCCTCGAGTTCGGCGATTTCCTCGACCGCGAGCTCGGCCATTTCGGGGTCGGCCAGCATCGCGCGTGCGGCCTCGAGCGCGCGCACGGCCTCGTCATGGGAGGCGAGCGTCGCCGTCAGCGGCGCGAGCTGCGCGTGCTCGCGCGAAAGCTCGCGCAGGCGCTTCGCGTCCGCGGCGACATCGGCGCTCGCGAGCAGGTGCTCGAGTTCCTGGTGGCGTTCGGCGAGCTGCTCGAGCTTGCGGCGGATCGAAGGCGTCATGGAGGGTCCGGCGGGCCGGGCGACGGCCGCGGCGCGCGCATGATACGCGAGGCCCCGCGGACATGACCTCCGGGCGAGCCGTGTGCCGTGGGGGGCGTCTACACTGGCGCTCCCCTGCACGAGGACAAGGACCATGCTCGTTCGATGCCTGCTCGGAGCGCTCGCCGCGCTCGCGATACCGCTCGCGGCACATGCCAAGGGCGACACCTGGCAACTGCCCATCGCGGTCAAGAAGCTCGACAACGGCCTCACCGTGGTCGTGTCCGAGGACCGCAGCTCGCCGACGGTCGGCATCAGCGTCGTCTACCACGTCGGCATGCGCCTCGAGCCGAAGGGGCGCACGGGTTTCGCGCACCTGTTCGAGCACCTCATGTTCCAGGGCACGCCGGCGGCGCCGAAGGGCACGTTCGACCGTGTCATCTCGGGCGGCGGCGGCATCCTCAACGGGTCGACCCGATCCGACTACACCAACTACATCGAGACCGCACCGGTCTCCGCGCTCGAGCCGATCCTGTGGCTCGAGGCCGACCGCATGAAGACGCTCGACTTCTCGGCCGCGAACCTGCGCAACCAGCAGGACGTGGTGAAGGAGGAGATCCGCGTCAACGTGCAGAACCGCCCCTACGGCCTGTTCTTCTGGACCGACCTCTACGCGCTCGCGATGGCGAAGTGGGAGAACGCGCACGACGGCTACGGCAGCTTCACCGACCTCGACAACGCGAAGCTCGACGACGTACGCGCGTTCCATCGCGATTTCTACGGTCCGAACAACGCCGTGATCGGCCTCGTCGGCGACCTCTCGGCCGAGCAGGGTTTCGCGCTCGTCGAGAAGTACTTCGGATCGATCCCGGCCCGCGCGGTGCCGAAGCGCCCCGACGTCGACGAACCGCTCAACACGAAGGAGCGCCGTGCCGCGCAGACCGACGCGCTCGCGCAGGTGCCCGCGTTCGCGGTCGGCTGGAAGATGCCGGCACGCGGCACGCCCGACCACGTGCCGATGGCCGTGCTCGGCCAGTTGCTCGTCGGCGACAGCGCCTCGCGCCTGTACCAGGGCCTCGTCAAGGGACGTGAGTTGCTGCTCAACCTCGAGGGCGGCCTCAACTGGCCGCTCGGCAATGCCTGGGACTACGACGGTCCGACCCTGTTCGTGCTGTTCGGCCTCTACAAGCCGGGCTCGTCGATGGAGGCCTCGATCAACGCGATCGACGAGGAGCTCGCGCGCATCGCGCGCGACGGCGTCGATGCGGCCACGCTGGCTCGCGTCAAGACCAAGATGACGGCCGACTACTACGATGCGATCGATCCCTTCATCTCGCGTGCCGACGAACTCGCCAAGGCCCAGGTCATGTGGGGCGACGCCGCCGTGCTCAACCGCATCCCGGGCTGGATCGAAGCCGTCACCGCCGACGACCTCAAACGCGTCGCCGCGCGCTACCTGACGACGCCGAACCGCGT
Organism: Lysobacteraceae bacterium PS02065; assembly: GCA_029959555.1. Classification (GTDB taxonomy): domain Bacteria; phylum Pseudomonadota; class Gammaproteobacteria; order Xanthomonadales; family Rhodanobacteraceae; genus Dokdonella. The sequence goes on from JASCPI010000057.1 coordinate 20,153, forward strand.
CGCCATCGACCGCACGCCGGCGCCCGCGCCGGCCCAGACGCCGTGAGGACGACCGCCATGAACCGTATCGTTTCACGCTTGATCGCCGTGGCCGTCGTCGCCTCGTGCCCGCCGCTCGCGGCGATCGCCGCCACGCCCGTGAATCCCGAAGGCCTGCCGCCGTTCGCGGCCGACAAGCCGTTGCCGGTGCCCGCGTTCGAGAAGAAGACGCTCGCCAACGGGCTCGTCGTGTGGGTACTGCCACGCCAGGGCGGCAACCCGCGCGTCGACCTCGTGCTCGCCGTGCGCGGCGGAGACGGCGCCGACGAGGCGCGCCTGCCGGGCCTGCAGAACCTCATGGCCAGACTGCTCGACGAGGGCACGAAGACACGCACGGCCGCGCAGGTCGCCGAGGAGCTGCAAGGCCTCGGCGGTTCGCTGCGTGCCGGCGCGGGTGCCGACGGCATCACCGTGTCGGCCTCGGCGCTGGCCTCGCACGCGCCGGCGCTCGTCGCGCTGCTCGCCGACGTCGCGCGCCAGCCTGCGTTCGCGGCCAAGGAAGTCACGCTGGCCAAGGCCAATGCGCTGCAGGAACTCAAGGCGGCCGAAGCCGAGCCCGACTACCAGGCCGCGCGCGCGCTCGACCGCGTGCTCTACGGCGATCACGCCTACGCACGCATGCATGCGACCGAGGCCTCGCTCGCCTCGATGGATCGCGATGCGCTGGTCGCGGCGCACGCGTCGCGCTTCCGTCCCGACCGCAGCCTTCTCGTCATCGCCGGGCGCCTCGACGCGAAGGCCGCATTCGCGCTCGCCGATACCTCTTTCGGATCGTGGAAGGGGCAGGGCGAGGCGCTGCCCGACCTGCCGCGCACGTTGCCGGATCGTCCCGTGCAGCGCGTGTTCGTCGAGCGCGCCGGCAGCGTGCAGTCGGCGATCCGTTTCGGTCAGCCCGGGTTCGCCGCGGGTGACAAGGACGAGTTCGCCGCGGCGATCGCCAACACGATCACCGGCGGCGGCTTCGCGAGCCGCCTGTTCGACAGCCTGCGCGAGGACAAGGGCTACACCTACGGCGCCTACAGCGCGTTCACGATCCTGCGCGCGGGGGGCGCGTTCACGGCCGAAGCCGACGTGCGAAACGAGGTCACCGGTGCCGCGGTCGGCGAGTTCCAGATCCAGTTCCGCAAGCTCGTCGAGGAACCCGTCGGCGCGGACGAACTCGAGCGCGCCAAGCGCGCGACGGCCGGTCGCTACCTGTTCCGCAACCAGCTGCAGGGCGCCGTCGCCGGTTCGCTCGCGAACAACTGGCTGCTCGGTCGCAGCCCGGAATACCTGGGAGAGTTCGTGCCGAAGGCGCGCGAGGTGACGGCGGAGCAGGTGCAGGCCATCGCGAAGCGCTGGTTCGATCCGAAGAAGCTCAGCATCATCGTGGTCGGCGACAAGGCCGTCGCCCCGCAGCTCGAGCCCTACGGCGAATTCGCGACGAAACCGAAGTGACGCTGGGATCGCGCGGTGCCGCCCGGCGGCGCCGCGCGGTCAGTCGGACGGCTTGTCCGGCGCGTGACCGCCGGCATGCGGGTCGAACAGGCGTTCGGCCGCGTGCAGCAGTTCGGCGTCGCCGCGCAACGCGGCGGCGCGCAGGTTCGCGCTCGGCGCATGCAGCAGCTTGTTGGTCAGCGTGTGGGCGAGGAACTCGAGCGCCTCGTCGGCGCCGCGGCCGCGCGCGAGCATCGCGCGTGCCTTGGCCAGCACGTCGTCGCGATTCGCCTCGGCGTCGCGGCGCAGGCCCGCGATCGGATTGCGCAGCTCGAGCGCGCGCCACCAGCCCATGAAGTGCTCGACCGACAGCTCGATCATCGCCTCGGCTTCGCGCGCGGCCTGCTGGCGCGAGCGCAGGTTCTCGTCGATGACCTCGCGCAGGTCGTCGATCGTGTAGAGGAACACGTCGTCGAGCGTGCCGACGTCGGCTTCGATGTCGCGCGGCACCGCGATGTCGACGAGGAACATCGGCTTGTGGCGGCGTGCCGTGATCGCGGAGGCGACCATGCGGCGCGTCAGCACGGGTTCGCGCGCGGCGGTCGAGGCGATGACGATGTCGGCCTCGGCGAGGTGGCGGTCGAGGTCGCCGAGGCCGATCGCATAGCCGCCGAAACGCGTCGCAAGCGCCTGCGCGTTGTCGAGCGTGCGGTTGGCGACGATGAGCCGGCGCACGTTCGCCTCGGTCAGGTGCCGCGCGGCGAGTTCGATCGTCTCGCCCGCGCCGATCAGCAGCACGCAGGCTTCACGCAGGTCGGCGAAGACGCGCTCGGCGAGGCGCACCGCGGTGAACGCGACCGACACCGGGTTCGCGCCGATGCGCGTGTCCGAGCGCACGCGCTTGGCCACCGCGAACGTGTTCTGGAACAGCCGTTCGAGCGGGGTGTCGAGGGTCTGCGCATCGCGCGCGAACGCGTAGGCGTCCTTGACCTGGCCGAGGATCTGCGGCTCGCCGAGCACCATCGATTCGAGACCGGTGGCGACGCGGAAAAGGTGGCGCACGGCGTCGGCGTCGAAATGCCGGTAGACGAACTCGTCGACGTTGGCGCCGTTGAGGTTCTGGCGCCGGTTCAGCCACGCGAACGGCGACGTCTCGGCGCCGGCCTCGACCGTGCAGTAGAGCTCGGTACGGTTGCAGGTCGACAGGATCGCGGCTTCGCGCACGCCGGGCTGGGCCGTGAGATCGGCCAGCGCGGCCGGCGTGATCTCGGGCGTGAAGGCGACCCTTTCCCGCAAGGCCACGGGCGCGGAGAGGTGATTGAGTCCGAGGGCGATCAGGGCCATGCGTGCGACAATCGGCTAAGCTTGCCCTTGAACGAACCGCGGCGGCGACGGTCACACCGTCGAGGGCGGCGCGCCGCGGTACGGGCGTGGCGGCCGGAGGTCGCGGCCGGCCCGGATTGTGCGGGCGGGCTGCCGCAAGTTCAAGCCACGACTGAGGTTTTCCGAGGAATTCGATGGTGCGAGACCGCCTCGCCCGAGGTGCCCGCGACGCCGCCGTACGCGGCCTGCGTCCGGCCGTGTGCGTACTTCTTGCGGCATCGCTGGCCGCGTGCGCCACCAGCGCGCCGCGTCCTGCCGTGCGACAAGCTGCCACGCAGTCCGTGTTCGCGGTGCCTGCTGCGCAGGATCTGCCGCTCAAGCTCATCGGTGCGGAGTTCGCCGTGCAGCGTGGCGACCTCGCCACCGCGGCCGGGCTCTATGTCGAGGCCTGCCTGTTGTCGGCGGACCCGTCGATCGCCGAGCAGGCCACGCGTGTGTCGCTCGCGGTCAAGCGCTGGGATCTCGCCGCGCAGGCCGTCGCGCGCTGGCAGGCGATCGCGCCCGAAGCCGGCGGCATCCTGCAGGCGCAGGCGTGGATCGCGCTCGCGCGTGGCGACGTCGACAAGGCCTTCGCCGATCTCGAGCGCATCGCGCGGCGCAGCCAGGAGAACGGCTGGCGACCGGTCGGGCAGGTGCTCGCCGGTGCCGACGACAAGGCCGCTGCGGCGGGTCTGCTCGCGAGGCTCGCGACGCCCGAGCGCCTCGGTGATCGCGAGGCGGTCTGGATCGCGATGAGCCAGCTCGCCCTCAAGCTCGGCGACACGCCGCTCGCGGAGCGCCTGTCGGCCGACGCGCTCAGGCGCTTCGGTGGTGGCGACGCCTATGCCTGGAGCGCCCAGCTCGCCCTCGACCGCGGCGACAAGACGCTCGCCCGCGACCGCTACGCCGAGGCCCTCAGGCGCGAGCCGGCGAGCCTGCGCCTGCGCACGGGCTACGCGGCGCTGTTGTCGGACAGCGGCGACAACCGCGCCGCCGCACGCGCGTTGTCCGGCGGCGAGCAGACCGACGTGACCTTCGGTGCACGTGCCGCCTACGCCGCGCGTGCCGAGGACAAGGCCCTGCTCGGCACCCTTTACCGCGAGATCGAGGCCGACGCCGCCGAGCGCTCGGGTCGCCGGCTTTTCCTGCTCGGCCAGATCGCCGAACTCATCGGCGAGCCGGCGGAGGCGCTCGACTGGTACCGCGAGGTGCCCGAGGACGACGAGCGCTGGTTCGACGCGGGGCGCCGCTATGTCGTGCTGGCCGACGAGGCCGGCGACAGCGCCGCGTCTTCGGCACGCCTCGCCGACATGCGCGTGGTCGCCGGCATCGATGCCGAGGAGAGCGGCAACCTCGTCCTGCTCGAGGCCGAACTGCTCACGCGCAAGAAGCGCAAGGCCGAGGCGCTGGCGGTCTACTCGCGCGGCCTGGAGCAGCTTCCGGACGACGGCAGGCTGCTGTACTCGCGGGCGATGCTCGCGATCGACCTCGGTGACCTTCCTGCCGCCGAGCGCGACCTTCGCCGCATGATCGAACTCGATCCGCAGAGCGCCGATGCGCTCAATGCGCTCGGCTACACGCTCGCCGACCGCACCGACCGCCTCGACGAAGCCGCGGCGCTCGTCGCACGCGCGCTCGAGATCAAGCCCGACGAGCCCGCGATCATCGACAGCTACGGCTGGGTGCAATACCGCCGCGGCAACCTCGCCGAGGCGCGCACGCACCTCGAGAAGGCCTACGCGGCGCATCCCGACGGCGAGATCGCCGCGCATCTCGGCGAGGTGCTGTGGGCTTCGGGCGACCGCGAAGCGGCGCGCCGCATCTGGGCCGAGGCGCTCGTGCGCGAGCCCGGCCATGCGGTGCTCGCCGAGACGAAGAAGCGACTCGATCCATGACGTCCCGCGTGCGCTTCGTGCGTGCGGCGGCGGTCGCACTCGCCCTCTCGTCGCTGATCCTCGCCGGATGTACGCCTTCACGCGTGCGTCCGGATCCGGCCGCGACGGGCGACCAGGACGCCCGCGAGCGCGCACTGTCGACGCAGGTCGCGTGGACACTGACCGGTCGTCTCGCGGTGTCCGGTCGCGGCGACGGTGGCAGCGGCTCGCTGACCTGGGAGCAGGACGGCGCCCGCTACCGCTTCGCCGTCAACGCGCCCGTGACCGGCAAGACCTGGGTCCTCAGTGGCGACGACGGCCATGCCGAGCTGACGGGCCTGCGCGCGACCCCGGTCCGCGGCGACGACGCCACGCGCCTGCTCGAGCGTGAGCTCGGCTGGCAGGTGCCGGTCGCGCAGCTCGCCGCATGGGCCCGTGCGGTCAGGGCGCCCGATGCTCCGGCGACCGTGGCGTTCCGTCCCGATGGCCTGCCCGCGCAGATCGACCAGGCCGGCTGGACCGTGCGCTACCTCGATTACGACACCAGCCGCGATCCGGCCCTGCCGACGCGCATCTTCGCGAGCCGCGGCGACGACAAGGTGCGCCTCGTCGTCCAGCGCTGGTCGACGCCGTGACCGAAGGGGGCGAGGCCGACGGCTGGAGCGCCTGGCCGGCTCCGGCCAAGCTCAACCTGTTCCTGCACATCGTCGGCCGTCGCGCCGACGGCTACCACCTGCTGCAGACGGTGTTCCAGCTGCTCGACCGTGGCGACACGGTACGTGTGCGGCCACGCGACGACGGCGCGATCCGGCGCCTGTCCGGCGCGCCCGGTGTCGCCGACGAGGACGACCTCGGCGTGCGCGCGGCGCGGCTGCTGCAGGAGGCGGCCGGCCGTGCGCTCGGAGCGGACATCGCGATCGACAAGCGCATCCCGCTCGGCGGCGGCCTCGGCGGCGGCAGTTCCGACGCCGCGAGCGTGCTCGTCGCGCTGAATGCCGTGTGGGGCTGCGGCCTCGACGAGGGCGCGCTCGCCGCTCTGGGCCTGCGTCTCGGCGCCGACGTGCCGGTGTTCGTGCGCGGCCGCAGCGCGTTCGCCGAGGGTGTCGGCGAACGCCTCGAGCCGCTGGATCTGCCCGAGCGGACGTTCGTCGTCGTCGACCCGGGCGTGGCGGTGCCGACCGCCGATCTTTTCCGTGCTCCCGAATTGACACGCGACGCGCCACCCCTGACAATTCAGGGCTTTGTTTCCGGGGCTCCGACCGGGAACGTGTTCGAGCCCGTCGCGCGCGCGCGTTACCCCGCGGTCGCGAGGGCGCTGGACTGGTTGTCGGGATTCGGCGAGGCGCGCCTGAGCGGATCGGGCGGCGCGGTGTTCGCGGCGGTCGACGCGCCTTCGGCGCAGGCCATCGCGGACCGGGCTCCCGAAGGCATGCGCGCATGGGTGGCGCGCGGCGTCAACCGCTCGCCGCTGCACGCGGCGCTGGCGGCGTGGCACGACACGGATGGCGCAGCGCGGATCCCGTCCCCGCCTGCGTGAACGAAGGGACGGGGCACGATTTCCCGCTGGGGCGTCGCCAAGTGGTAAGGCACCGGGTTTTGATCCCGGCATTCGCAGGTTCGAATCCTGCCGCCCCAGCCATGTCGAGCGACGCATCCGGCTCGTCGGCAGCACCCGAGTGTGACGGAGAAGGCAGTGAACGCGTCGGCGAAATCCGCAGGCATCCTCGTTTTCAGCGGCAACGCGAACCGTCCGCTCGCGCAGACGATCTGCAGCGAGCTCGCGGTGCCGCTGGGCAAGGCCCTCGTCGGCCGCTTCAGTGACGGCGAGGTGCACGTCGAGATCGAGGAGAACGTGCGCAAGCAGGAGGTGTTCGTCGTGCAGCCGACCTCGGCGCCGACGGCCGACAACTTCATGGAACTGCTCGTGCTGATCGACGCGCTCAAGCGCGCGTCGGCGGCGAGCGTCACCGCGGTGCTGCCGTACTTCGGCTACGCGCGCCAGGATCGCCGCCAGCGTTCGTCGCGCGTCGCGATCACCGCAAAGGTCGCGGCCAAGATGATCGGCGCGGTCGGCACCGACCGCGTGCTCACGGTCGACCTGCACGCCGACCAGATCCAGGGCTTCTTCGACATGCCGCTGGACAACGTCTACGCCTCGCCGGTGCTGCTCGCCGACATCTGGCGCCACAACGCCAAGGACGACCTCATCGTGGTCAGCCCGGACGTCGGCGGCGTGGTGCGCGCGCGCGCGATCGCCAAGCGCCTCGACGACGCCGACCTCGCGATCATCGACAAGCGCCGCCCGCGGCCGAACGAGTCGACGGTCATGAACATCATCGGCGAGGTCGAGGGCAAGTCCTGCGTGCTCGTCGACGACATCGTCGATACCGCCGGCACGCTGTGCGCCGCGGCCGCCGCACTCAAGCGCAACGGCGCGCGCAAGGTCGTGGCCTACTGCACGCACGCCGTGTTGTCGGGCCCGGCGATCCAGAACATCGCCGCGTCGGTGCTCGACGAACTCGTCGTCACCGACACGATCCAGCTCTCCGACGCCGCGCGTGCATGCGGGAAGATCCGCCAGCTCTCGGTCGCCGAGCTGCTCGCGGAGACGATCCGCCGCATCGCCTACGGCGAATCGGTCAGTTCGCTCTACGTCGACTGACGGCGCCTGCACGCGCCGCCGGGTTCCGCCCGGCACGCGTCGCCGACGCCGCCACCGGCGCGACAACGCTCCCCTGGTCGCGGGGGAGCACACCAGCCGCCGCGAGGCGGATCCATCCAGAAGGTAGTTTCCATCATGGCAAAGTCCCACAAAATTTCGGTGCAGCTGCGCAAGGACGAGGGTAAGGGTGCGAGCCGCCGCCTGCGTCGCGCGGGCAGCGTGCCGGCGATCGTCTACGGTGGCCAGCTCGATCCCGTGAGCATCCAGCTGTCGCACAACGACGTCTTCCTCGCCTCGCAGAACGAGTGGTTCTACTCGGCGATCCTCGACCTCGACCTCAACGGCGACGTGCAGAAGGTCCTGCTGCGTGACATGCAGCGCCATCCGTTCAAGCCGCTGATCTCGCACCTCGACTTCCAGCGCGTCCGCGACGACCAGGACCTCCGCGTCCGCGTGCCGCTGCACTTCCTCAACCAGGAGACCTCGGTCGCCGGCAAGACCTCGGGCGTCATCGTCACGCACGAGCTCAACGAGGTCGAAGTCTCGTGCCTGCCGAAGAACCTCCCGGAGTTCATCGAGGTCGACCTGTCGGGCCTGAACGTCGGCGACATCGTGCACCTGTCCGAGATCAAGCTGCCGGAAGGCGTCGAGATCCCCGAGCTCAAGCTCGGCAAGGAACACGACATCGCGATCGTCATCGCCAAGCACGCCAAGGAAGAGGTCGATCCGGCCCCGGCCGAAGGCGAGGCTGCGGCGGCCGACGCCAAGAAGGACGACAAGAAGTAAGCGGCGGGCGCGATCCCTTCGAGCGCGGAGCTTCCACGCATGGCGGGATTGCGCCTCGTCGTCGGCCTCGGGAACCCCGGGGCCGAACATCTCGGAACCCGGCACAACGCCGGGTTCTGGTTCGTCGACGCGCTCGCGCAGCGTGAGTCGGCGCGATTCGGCATCGACACGAAGCTGCACGGCGAGACGGCCAAGGTCGTCATCGGCGGCGAGCCGGTCTGGCTGCTCAAGCCGACGACCTACATGAACAAGAGCGGCCTGTCGGTCTCGGCGGCGCTGCGCTACTACAAGATCGACCCTTCGCAGATGCTCGTCGCGCACGACGATCTCGACCTGCCTGCCGGCACCGCGCGCCTCAAGTTCGACGGCGGCCACGGCGGCCAGAACGGCTTGCGCGACCTGTTCGCGCACGTCGGCCACGGCAAGTTCCACCGCCTGCGCGTCGGCATCGGCCATCCGGGGCACCGCGACCGCGTGCTGTCGTGGGTGCTCGGGCGGCCCGGCGCGAAGGACGAGCAGGCGATCGTCAACGCGGTCTCCGATGCGCTCGACGTACTGCCTTTGGCGGTCGGCGGCGAGTTCGAAAAGGCCATGCAACGCCTCCACACGACAGCCGGGTAGGGCATCGGGAATCGGGGGTCGCCCGCGCCGCCCCCGTACCCCTCCGCCAAACCCCGGCCCACACCAAGGGGATA
>JASCPI010000058.1 GCA_029959555.1 Lysobacteraceae bacterium PS02065
CGCCAACGCCGCCGCCGACGCGCTCGCGGCACCACGCACGTCGCCGCGCCGCCACGCGAGGTCGGCAGCCAGCGCCCGCTGGCGCGCGAGCAGCACGCGATTGCCTGACGTCGCCGTGCGTTGCGCGAGCGCGAGCGCTTCGGCGGCGTCGCGGTAGCGCCCCTCACCGAGGCTGACCTGTGCACGGTTGAGCAGCACGTCGGCCTGCTGGTCCGGATCGGAGATGCGCTCGCGCAGCGCCCAGGCGCGCTCGACCGTGGCCGCCGCGTCGGCGCGCTGCAGCATCGCGAGCTGTGCGTCGATCACGCCGGTGAGCGTGACGAGGAATTCGTGCAACGCACCGAACGACTGGAAGCGGTCGGCGGCCGGCTGCAGCACGTCGAGTGCCGCGGCCGGTCGCCCGCGGTAGAGCTCGAGCATGCCGAGGTTGGCATCGACACGTGCGACGCCGAGCGCATCGCCGGACGTCTCGAGATCGATGCGCGCGGCACCGAAATCGGCCAGCGCTTCTTCGTAGCGGTGCTCCGGCACGCGGCTGTTCGCGCGCCCCATGCGTGCGCGGCCGCGCTCGAGCGCATCGCCGTCCGCACCGATCAGCGCGAGTGCGGCGTCGAAATCGGCACCGCCGTCGGCGAATGCGGCGCGCCGCATGCGCGTCGAACCGCGCGCCGAGAACACCCTGGCATGGAAGGCCGGATCCGCACGCGTCGACGGGTCCTCCAGCAGGGTCGTGAGACTCGCCTCGGCCGCGTCGAGCTGGCCGCCGCGCAGGTCGACCATCGCGAGCTGGTAGCGCAGCAGCGCGGACGCATCGGCGAGCTGCGGCGACGCGGTGAGGATCGCGCGCGCGGTGTCGAGTTCGTTCGCGAGCATCGCCGCACGTGCCCGCTGCAACGTCGACTCGATCGGTGCGTCACGCTCGCCGTCGACCGGCGCGCTGCGTCCGAGCGCAGCGAGCAACAGGTCGGTCGCGCCGCGCATCGCGAACATCGCGTCTCGATCGGCGAACTGCACGGGCGTGCGCACGCCGTCGGCAGCGATCGCGGCGAGCTCGACATGCCAGCCCGTCGCATCGCGGCGTGCGCGCCCCTCGACGATGCGCGCCGCGCCGGTCGCGGCGCGCACGCGCGATGCAGGCTCGACGGTCGCCTCGACGTCGATCGCGGCGAGCACGCTCTCGCTCGGCGGCACCGCGAAGCCGGCCTGCCGCAGGCGGTCGGCGACGAGGTCCATCGCACCGAGGCGGATCCACGCATCCTCGCGCAGGCCTTCGACGCGGATCGGCAGCACGGCGAGGCCGGACGGCGCGGCCGTCGTGTCGGCGACCGCATCGACGGCTGCATCGGTGGTGCCCTCCGGCACACCCGGACGCCACGCGAGCACGCCTGCGACGACGATCACGAGCACGGCGAGGGCGCCCCACGCGGCGAGTCGCGCGCGACCACGACGTTGCCGGCCTGCGATCGAGCCCTTCGCGCGTGCGTCGCCGTTCACGACGATGTCCGGATCCGGCGCGCCATCGAAGCTCGACCGTACCGTCGACGATGGAGGTTCCGATGCCGGGATCGCATCCGCGGCCACGCTCGTCATGTGGTCGGCGACACCGACCAGGCGATCGACCTCGCCAGCGCCGCCGCGGACGAGCGGCGCGACCGCAGGATCGATGCTCGCGTCGCGCTCGGGATGCTCACGCCGGGTCGCCGCCGACGCATCGCCCGTCAGCACCTCGACCTCGCCGACCCAGCGGTAGCCGAAACCCGGCACGGTGCGGATCAGGCGCTGCGTGTTGCCGTCGTCGTCGAGCACGCGGCGCGCGCGCAAAACGACCTGGCCGAGCTGTGCATCGGAGACGTCCGCACGTCCGAACACCACGGCGACGAGCTCGTCGCGGCCGACCGCGCGGTCACGGTGCGCGACGAGGTGCTCGAGGCATTCGAACGAGCGCCGCGGCACGGCGACGCGCGCGCCGTCCCGCCACAGCTCGCGCGTGGCCGGCACGAGGCGGAATCCTTCGAATGCGTAGGCCGCGACCTTCATCGGCCAAGCCTAGCGCGAGCATGCGGCGATCGCATCGACGGAAGGACGCACCCGGGCGGCGCGCCGTCGCGTCCGCGATCGACGGAGCGACGCGCTCGCACGCACGCCTCCCCGCCTCGCGGCGGGGAAGGCGTGATGCGATCAGGCGAGGTCGAACGGCAGCTTGCGCAGGCGCTTGCCGGTCAGCGCGAACACGGCGTTGGCGACGGCCGGCGCGATCGGCGGCGTGCCGGGCTCGCCGACGCCACCCATCTTGTCGGTGCTCGGCACGATGTGCACCTCGACCACCGGCATCGCATCGAGGCGCAGCACCGGGTAGTCGTGGAAGTTGCCCTGCTCGACCTTGCCGTCCTTGAACGTGATCTTGCCGTACAGCGCCGCGCTGAGACCGTAGACGATGCCGGACTGGATCTGCGCCTCGACGCCGAGCGGATTCACGACCGGGCCGCAGTCGATCGCGCAGACGACGCGGTGCACGCGGATGCGTCCCGACTCGACCGACACCTCGGCAACCTGCGCGACGTGGCTGCCGAACGACTCGTGCACGGCGAGGCCGGCCGCACGGCCCTTCGGCAGCGGCTTGCCCCAGCCGAACTTCGCCGCGGCGAGTTCGAGTGCACGGCGGTCGCGCGAACCCTGCGGCAGCAGCGAGAGGCGGTAGGCGAGCGGATCCTGCTTCGCCGCGTGGGCGAGCTCGTCGACGAAGCTCTCGACCACGAAGCCCGTATGCGAGTGGCCGACCGAGCGCCACCACAGCACCGTGACCGGGCTCTTCGGGCTGTGCAGGTCGACGCGATGGTTCGGGATCGACGCGAGGTAGGTGCCGATGCCCTCGACCGACGAGCCGTCGACGCCGTCCTTGATCATCATCTCGAACGGCGTGCCGGCCATGATCGACTGGCCGACCAGCGTGTGCGCCCACGCGCTCGGCTTGCCGTCCTCGCCGATGCCCGCGCTCATGCGCGACAGCCACATCGGGCGGTAGTAGCCGCCGCGGATGTCGTCCTCGCGCGTCCATACGAGCTTGACCGGCTTGCCGGCGGCCTTCGCCGCGTGCACGGCCTCGAGTACGAAGTCCGACGCCGGGTTCGCGCGGCGGCCGAAACCGCCGCCGAGGAACGGCGTGTGCACCTTGACCTGCTCGGGCTTGAGGCCGAGCGCCTTCGCGGCCGCACCCTGGTCACCGGTCTGGAACTGCGTGCCGGTCCAGATCTCGCAACCGTCCTTGCCGATCTCGACCGTGCAGTTGAGCGGCTCCATCGGCGCGTGCGCGAGGTAGGGCAGCTCGTACTCGGCCTCGACACGATGCGCGGCCGAACCGAGTGCGGCATCGACATCGCCGGCGGTCTTGGCGACCGCACCGCGCGTGCCGGCGAGGCCTTGGTATTCGCTGCGCAGCGCCGCGCTCGACATCGCGGCACCGGCGCCGTGGTCCCATTCGACGACGAGCGCCTCGCGGCCCTGTTTCGCGGCCCAGAAGTGCTTGGCGAGCACCGCGACGCCCTGCGGGATCTGCACGACGTCGACGACGCCGGGCACGGCCTTGGCCTTCGCCGCGTCGACACGCACGACCTTGCCGCCGAACACGGGCGGACGCGCGACGACACCGACCAGCATCCCGGGGCGCTGGATGTCGATGCCGAACTGCGCGGTGCCGGTGACCTTGGCCTGGCTGTCGACGCGCCGCGTCGGCTTGCCGATGACGCCCCATTTCGCCGCGTCCTTGAGCGGCACGGTCTTGGGCGGCGCGAGCTTCGCGGCCGCTTCGGCGAATTCGCCGTAACGCGCCTTGCGCGTGCCCGAGAGGATCATGCCGTTCTCGGTGCGGCAGGTCTTCGGGTCGACCTTCCACGCTGCGGCGGCCGCCTGCACGAGCATCGCGCGCGCCATCGCGCCGGCCGTGCGCAGCTGCTCGAACGATTCCCAGGTGCTCGTCGACCCGCCGGTCATCTGGATGCCGAACGCGGTGTGCGCGTAGGCGGGCGCGGCCGGTGCGTGCTCGACGCGCACGCGCGACCAGTCGCAGTCGAGCTCCTCGGCGACCACCATCGGCATCGAGGTCCAGATGCCCTGCCCCATCTCGGAATGCTTGAGCAGCACGGTCACGGTGTCGTCGGCGCCGATGCGCACGAACGCGTTCGGATCGACCGGCTGCGGCTTGGGTGAGTCCTGCGCGAACGCCTTGCGCATGCCGAACGGCACGAAGCACGCGATGACCAGCCCGGTCGAGGCGATCGCCGTCGTGGCGAGGAAGCGCCGCCGCGACGGCAGCGCGATCACGTCGTCGTCACGCTGCACGGCCGTTCTCCCCGTTGAGCTCGGCCGCGCGATGCACCGCGGCGCGGATGCGCTGGTAGGTGCCGCAGCGGCAGATGTTGCCGGCCATCGCGGCGTCGATGTCCTCGTCGGTGGGCTTGGGCTTGGCCTTGATCAGCGCGGCCGCGGCGAGCACCTGCCCGGACTGGCAATAGCCGCACTGCACGACGTCGAGCTCGATCCACGCGCGCTGTACCGCGTGCAGGCCGCCCTCGGGGGCGAGGCCTTCGATCGTCGTGATCGGCTTGCCCGCGACCGCTGACGCCGGCGTCACGCAGGAGCGCATCGGCTGACCATCGACATGCACGGTGCAGGCGCCGCACTGGGCCATGCCGCAACCGAACTTCGTGCCGGTCATGCCGAGCAGGTCGCGCAGGACCCACAGCAACGGCATGTCATCGGGGGCGTCGACCTCGTGCGGCCGACCGTTGACCTCGAGTTTCATCGTTTCACCTGGGTGTGGGCCTGGGTACGGCCGAGGCTACTCCTCGCTGCGGCAGGTCGCCACGGGGCGACGTGTACAGCTTTGCTGAGCAGCGCTTCAAGGTCGGGCAGGGTCGAGGGCGCCGGTGGACCCGAAACGTCTGCACGGAGACGTTCCCATCCCCAAGAATTGCACTACCATCGTGCAATGAGCGCTCCACGCACCACCCCGGCGCAACCCGAACCGATCGAGCCGGCCGAACTCGTCGGGCTGTGCCGCACGGGCCTCGCCCAGCTCGACGAGGGCTTGCGCTTCACCTGGCTCAATCCGGCGCTGACCGAGATGCTCGGCGCCGGCACGCGGCGCTGGCTCGGCGCCTCGCTCGACCTGCTCGATCCGGGTGCATCGGGCCTCGTCGACGCGGCACGGCGCGCGCTCGACGCGCAGCACATGGTGCTGCTGCTGCATGCACGCCTGCGCGGCGGCAGCGACGGCGAGCTGCTCGGCGACATCGCGTTCACGCCGCTCGAAGGGCGCCGCGTGCTGCTCGAGCTGCATGTCGCGAGCACGACCAGCGAAGCGACCTCGCCGGCGCTGTCGGAATCGCTGCGCGGCTTCGCCCACGAGGTCAAGAATCCGCTCGCCGGCGTGCGCGGCGCGGCGCAACTGCTCGGCCGCCGCGTCAACGATCCCGAGCTCGCCGAACTCGCCGAACTCATCATCGGCGAGACCGACCGCCTCACCGCGCTCGCCGACCGCCTGCTGCGCGCGGGCGGCAAGCCGCGCCTCGCGCGTCTCAACGTTCACGAACTGCTCGAGCGTGTCGCCGCGCTGATCGCTGCCGAACCCGGCGCGCCGGTGATGCGCCGCGACTACGATCCGAGCCTGCCTTCCGCGACCGGCGACGCCGACCGCCTGTTCCAGCTGCTGCTCAACCTCGCCCGCAATGCCGTGCAGGCCGGCGCGGCGACGATCACGCTGCGCACGCGCATCGAGTTCGGCGTGCGCCTCGGCGAGCGCCTGCGTCGTGTGGCGCTGCGCGTCGACGTCATCGACGACGGCCGCGGCATCCCGCCCGAACTCGCCGGCTCGCTGTACCAGCCGCTCGTGTCGGGACGCAGCGACGGCACCGGCCTCGGCCTCGCGCTCGCGCAGGAGATCGCACGCGAGCATGGCGGCGAACTGCGCCACAGCAGCCGCCCCGGGCTGACCACGTTCATCCTGCTGCTGCCGCTGGAGCTGCCCGCATGAGCGCGCCGGCCCATGTCTGGATCGTCGACGACGACCGCAGCGTCCGCCTCGTGCTGAGCGCGGCGCTGCGCGATGCCGGCCTCGTGCCGCGCGAGTTCCCCGATGCGGAATCGGTGCTCGGTGCACTCGGCGAGGCGCAGCCCGGCATGCTGTTCACCGACGTGCGCATGCCCGGCCGCGACGGCCTCGGCCTGCTCGAACGCCTCGCCGCACACGTGCCGCGTTTCCCGGTCGTGGTCATGAGCGCGTTCACCGACGTCGCCACGACGGCCGCGGCGTATCGCACCGGCGCGTTCGACTACCTGCCCAAGCCGTTCGACCTCGACACCGCGGTCGAGATGGCGCAGCGCGCACTCGCGCAGGCGCATCCCGAGACCGCGCCGCCGCGTGCGCCGGCGGTCAGCGAGCCTGAGCTCATCGGCACCACCGCGGCGATGCGCGAACTGTTCCGCGCGATCGGCCGTGCCGCCGCGAGCGGACTCAACGCGCTCGTGCTCGGCGAGACCGGCACCGGCAAGGAACTCGTCGCACGCGCGCTGCACCGCGAGAGCGCACGCGCGGGCGAGATCTTCGTCGCGCTCAACACCGCGGCGATCCCGTCCGAACTGCTCGAGTCGGAACTGTTCGGCCACGAGGCCGGCGCGTTCACGGGTGCGCTCAAGCGCCAGGCCGGCCGCTTCGAACAGGCCGAAGGCGGTACGCTGTTCCTCGACGAGATCGGCGACATGCCGCTCGCGCTGCAGACGCGCCTGCTGCGCGTGCTCGCCGCGGGCGAGTTCTACCGCGTCGGCGGTCGCGAGCTGCTGCGCGCCGACGTGCGCGTGATCGCGGCGACGCACCAGGACCTCGAGGGCAAGGTCGAGCGCGGCGAGTTCCGTGCCGACCTGTTGCACCGCCTCGACGTGCTGCGCCTGCACGTCCCGCCGCTGCGCGAGCGCCGCGACGACATCGCGCGCCTCGCCGAGCATTTCCTCGCGCGCGCGGTCGCCGAGACCGGGATCGAGTCCAAGCGCTTCTCGCCGGCCGTGCTCACCGCGCTGCGCGAGCAGCCGTGGCCCGGCAACGTGCGCCAGCTCGAGAACGTGTGCCGCCGTCTCGCCGTGCTCGCGAGCGGCCGCCAGATCGGCGTCGCCGACCTGCCCGCCGAGATGCGCGCCGCGCACGTGCCGCGCCGTCCCGAATGGAGCGTGTCGCTCGGCGAATGGGCCGCACGCGAACTCGCTGAAGGCGAACCGGACCTGCACGCGCGCGCCCTTGCCGAGTTCGAACGCGTGCTGCTCGACGCCGCGCTCGCCGAGCACCGCGGCCACCGCCAGAACGCCGCCAAAGCCCTCGGCCTCGGCCGCAACACGATCACGCGGAAGCTCGGCAGCTCGCGGACGCGCAAGCCGCGCTGAGGCCCGTCACCCGCGAACGAAACGCATCACATCGCTCGCGTCACAGGACCCGCCCTCCATGCACGATTCCAGCAAGGCACACGATGTGTTCTTACCGCACGCGGAAAACGACGCTCCGCTTCGCCGCAAGATGGTGAACACCTTGAGCGCCGTCTCGTTTCTTGTCCTGCTGACCGGCTGCCAGTCGAAACTCCACGCCACGAGAGATGCTGTCGCGCCCGAAACCGCCGTCAAACTTCTGGAAGAGGGGGTACGCGCCATGACGAGTGGCCGGGGCTGCATCCGAGGCGGCGACGCGATCAGCTACGACGAAATGAAGCACGCCTTGGCGAATCGCGACTACACGATCGTGCGCTACAGCCACGAGGAACATCGTAGTGAACAGACCCACTGGTTCGCCATGAAGCAGGTCCGTGGCGACCTGCTCATGAGCGCAACGATCGTCGCGAAGGGAACATCCTGTCTGGAGTACCGGTTCACGATCACCGTGGAATAGGCTCTGCGCCCATCATGTCCGTGGACGGCATGACCCGTGCGATCGCGCCACCCCGCGCTTGGCGTGGGCCACGGACACTTCACCAGGGAGTAGACGGCAGGAGCGAACTCTCGCCCTCCCCAGCCCCTCCCCGTAACGGGGAGGAGCTCGGCATGGCTCAGCGCGGCTGGCCGAAATCGCTCGGCGGCGGCGGGGCGACGGGCTTGCGCGGCGGGTTCGCGGCGAGTTCCTGAAGCAGCTGCTCGACGGCCTTCTCGATGCTCGGGTCGTGGCCCGCGGCGATGCGGTCCGGGCTGTCGATCACTTCGATGTCCGGACTCACGCCTTCGTTCTCGACCGCCCACTGGCCGTCGGTCGACATGAAGCGGAACGTCGCCGCGAGCAGCGTGCCGCCGTCGGCGAGCGACGGGTTGCCCGAGATGCCGATGAGGCCGCCCCAGGTACGCGTGCCGATGACCTTGCCGAGGCCGAGTTTCTTGAAGTAGTACGGGAACGCGTCGCCACCCGAACTCGAGAGGCCGTTGACGAGCATCGCCTTGGGACCGTCGTGCGAGAGCAGCGGCGTGGCCTGCGGATCGAGGCCGCGGCGCTTCCAGTAGTTGAGCGGCTTGCGCGCGACGAGCTCGATCATGCGGTCGGGAATGAAACCACCGCCGTTGTAGCGGTCGTCGAGGATCAGCGCGTCCTTGTGCGCGTAAGCGAGCATGCCCTTGAACAGTTCGCGGTTGCCTTCGACGGCCGTGTTCGGCACGTGGATGTAGCCGATGCGGCCGCCCGACAGGCGATCGACCATCGCGCGGCGCGAGGCGACCCAGTCGGCGTAGCGCAGGGCGAGCTCGGAGGTCAGCGTCTTGACGCGCACGTCGCGGCCGGCAGCCGCATCGGGCTTCGCGCCGACACGCAGCACGACCTCGCGGTCGCCCTTGTCCTGCAGCAGCTGGTAGACGTTCCTGACGCTGCGCGCATCGACGCCGTCGACCGCGAGCAGGAACTCGCCCTCGCGCACGCCGACGCCGTTCTCGGTCAGCGGCGAGCGGTTGCGCTCGTCCCAGTTCGCACCGGCGAAGATCTTGGTGATGCGGAAGTAGCCCGAAGCATCGGCCGCGAACTCGGCGCCGAGCAGGCCGCCCGGCGTGCGCTCGATGCGCGGCTCGTCACCCTGCTGCACGTAGACGTGGCCCGCGTTGGCTTCGCCGACGAGCTCCTGGAACAGGTAGTCGAGGTCCTGGCGCGTCGCCGCGTAGGCGACCAGCGGCTCGTAGCGCGCGCGGATCGCGTTCCAGCGGTCGATGCCGCCGTGCACGCCGGGCTCGTAGAACCAGTCGCGCAGGATGCGCCAGCCGTCGACGAACTGCTGCTTCCACTCGCGCGGCGGGTCGACGAGCATCTTCAGGCGCGACACGTCGAGCGAGGCCTTGGCGAAGTCCTGGTCGGGCTTGGCCTCGAGCAGCGCGAACTTGTCGCCCTGCTGGGCCAGCACGCTCTTGCCGTCGGCGGCGACGCGGAAGCTCGACAGGCCGCGCGCGATCGTCGCTTCCTTGTCGGCATCGAGCGCGAGCATGCGCAGCTCGCCGCCACCACCGACGCGGCCACCCGAACCGGCCGCGTAGAACAGCGCGTTCGCGCTCGCCTGCAGGTTGCTGTAGTTGCCGCTCGGAGCCTTGAGCACCTGCTCGCGGCCGACGATGCCGTCGAGGTCGACACGCACCTCGGGCAGCGCGGGCTTCTTCGCGTCCTTGCCCTTCTCGCCGGACTTCGCATCGGCGTCCGACGCGTCGTCACGGTACAGGAACGGACCCTTGGCCGACAGCGCGACCGCGTAGAGGCGCGAGGCGTTGGTGTAGAGGTAGTTCTGCTCGTAGGCGCTGAACTGCAGGTTGTAGTCGCGGTTCGACACGAAGTAGAGCCAGCGGCCCTGCGGATCGAACGCCGGGCTGCCTGCGCTCGAGACGGCTTCCGTCACGGCGGCCTTGCGGCCGTCGCGCAGCGAGTACAGCCACACCTGGGTCAGCGCGGCTTCGTTCTCGAGCGTGTAGGCTAGCCACTGGCCGTCGGGCGACCACGTGTATTCGGTGATGTCGTCGCGGCGGCTGCTGTCGACGTCGCGCGTGGCACCCGTGGCGACGTCGACGATACGCAGGCGCTGCTGCTTGTCGGCATAGGCGATGTGCTTGCCGTCGGGCGAGAACAGCGGCGCGAAGCGCCAGATGCCGCCGTCGCGCGTGATGCGCTTCTCGGCGCCGCCGGCGACCGGACGCGTGTAGAGCTCGTATTCGCCGGTCGCGTCGGACAGGTAGGCCACCGTCTTGCCGTCCGGCGACAGCGTCACGCCGAGCTCGCGCGCGTCGGGCGTGTGCGAGAGGTTGGTGATCGCCTTGTCCTTGCCGGACAGACGGAACAGCTCGCCGCGCGCGCCGAACACGATCGTCGACGCATCGGCGACGAGGTCGTAGGACTCGACCTGGCCGGCCACGTTCTTCCACTGCGGCACGGTCTGCGGGAAGTCGCCGGTCACCGTGACCGGCACCTCGACGGCCTTGCCGGCCGCGGGATCGAAACGCCACAGCTTGCCGCCGTTCTCGAACACGATCGCGTCCTTGCCGGCACTCGGCCAGAGCACGTCGAAATCGGTGAACGTCGTGACCTGGCGCTGGCCGCTGCCGTCCGGCGCCATCGCCCACAGGTTGAGCGTGTAGTTGCGGTCGGACACGAAGTAGATCGTGTCGCCGACCCACATCGGCTGGTGGTCGGTGGCGACGTTGTCGGTCAGGCGGCGCGCGGTGTTGGCGACGAGGTCGTAGGTCCAGACGTCCTGCGCGCGGCCGCCGCGGTAGCGCTTCCAGCTGCGGAAATCACGGTCGATCGGCGTATAGACGAACTGCCTGCCGTCGGGCGAGAGCATGCCGCCGCCGGTCTCGGGGATCGCGAGCGGCGTCTCCATGCCGCCGTCGACGGGCACGAGATAGGGGCGACCGCCACGGTCGTCGGTCGCCACGCGGTTGGCGCGCACGACGATGTTCTTCCCGTCGGGCGTCCAGTCGAGCACGCGGTAGTCGGTGCCGCCGCGCGGCGGCTGCGCGCCGACGTCGTTGTACCAGGTGAGCTGCTTCGGCACGCCGCCCGCGGCCGGGATCACGTAGACCTGGCGCGTGCCGTCGTATTCGGCCGAGAACGCGATCGAGCGGCAGTCCGGCGAGAACTTCGGGTACAGCTCCTGGCCGGCGTGCGAGGTCAGCCGCAGCGCGGTACCGCCGTTCGAGGCGACGCGGTAGATGTCGCCGCCGTGCACGAACGTGATCGCGTCGCCGCAGATGTCGGGAAAGCGCAGCAGGCGGGAGTCGCCGGCGGGCATGGCCTGCGCGGCGGGCGCAGCGGCCGCCACGAGCAGGGCGACGAGGACGGGACGACGCATGCGGGAACTCCGTTCCGGTCAGGGGGAACGCAGTCTAGCGACCCCGGCCCCGATCCCCGTGGGCCGGAAGGCATGCGCGCGGGGAAGCCGCAGCGCCTGCCTCAGTCGAAGCCGCCGCGGAAGATCGAGTACTGGTCGAGGCGCCAGAGCACGGTCTGGCCCTCGTCACCCACTGCGGCGAAAACGAGCCAGCGCCCCAGCGAGGCCACCGTCTGCGGCGACGACGAACCCTGCAGGTTCGCCATGACCGGCGCGCCATGCACCGGCAGCGTGCCCGCCGCAGTGCCGTCGGTGACGTAGAGCACCGTGCCGGCCGTGAGATAGGCCTTGCCGTCGAACGCTTTCGCGACGCCGCGCGCGTGGCAGGCTCCGGGAACGTCGACGAGGTGACGCGTGCCTTCGCGTGTGCCGTCGGTGCGCCACAGCCCGTACGTGCCCATCGACTCGACCGTGTAGAACAGGGCGCCGGCGTCGCCGTCCGTGCAGAGGCTGTAAGACTGGCCGACGTCGACGAGCGGCAGCGTGCCGTCGTCGCTGCCGTCGGTCGACCACGGGCGGAACGCACCGGCATTGGCGTGCGTGTTGAACAGCAGGCGATCGCCGAGCGGGATGAACGTCACGAAGTCGGGAAGCCACACGTCGTTGCCGATCAGCGGCGCGAAGGGTCGCCGCGTGCCCGAAGGCGTGCCGTCGGTGCAATGCAGGCGAAGGCCGTTCGCGGTCGATGCCTTGATGCAGGCCTGGCGCGTGCCGATGCCGAGCGCGTGCGGGAAGCCCCAGTAGGCCGTCGGCGCGGGCACCGGGAGGTCCGTCGACACGCCGTCCAGCCCGAAGCGCGTCACGCGATCACCCGGTGGCGTCGCGCCGCTGCGCGGGCGCCACGCGACGATGCCCCAGTCGCCGCGCATGACCCATTCGATGCTCGAGTTGCTCGCGAGCGACACCACGTGCGTCGGCGAAGCACCGGTCGGACTCACGCGCCACGCGGATTCCGAACCGTCGGCTGCCGTGCGCACGAATACCGGCGCGTCGCCGAGCAATCCCCTGGTCTGCGTGATCCCGGCCGCCTCGCTCGTGAGCTGCTGCACGCTCGCCGGCGTACCCTGCGTGCGGAACACCTGGCGCGCCTGCGCGGCATCCGGCGCGAGGTAGTACGCACCGCCCTGCGAGGGCACGCGAAGCCCGCTGACGAGGCCGGCCTGCGCGGGCGCGGCGACCTCGACCGTGCCGCCGGACAGGCCCGTCGTGGCCCACAACGTCAGCGCGCCGCTGCTGGTGCGCTTGAGCATGTAATACGCCGCCGGATTCGAACCGGACCGACCGGTCTGGAAGCCGGTGCTCCAATCGAAATTGACGCCCGTGCGCGTCGCGGTCGCGTACGGCAACGGCGGCGACGGCTGTGCGACGGCGATGCCCGTGACACACGCGAGCAGCGACGCCGCAGCGGCGCGGCATGCGGATTCCCTTCTCATCCCTGTTCCCCCGACTCACGTCGCCCCGCGACAGCGGAAGCGCCCGTTCGGGATTCTAGGCACACGGCGCGATGCGGCGATAGCGCGGCAGCATGACGCCACGACTCAGCCGAGCAGGTCGACGCCCTTGTGTCCCGGGGCCACACCCTCGACGAGGATGAGCTCGCCTTCGGTGTTGGCCGTGCGCAGCGCGCGGATCGCCTGGTAGGCCGGCGAGGCATACCAGGCGCGCGCCTGCGTCATGCTCGGGAACTCGAGGATCACGATATCGCCCTGCCAGTCGCCTTCGAGTGGCTCGTACGGTCCGCCATGCACGCGGTAAACGCCCTCGAACGGACGCAACGTGTCGTCGATGCGCTTCAGGTACTCGACGATCGCGTCGCCGAAGCGCGTTTCGCGGATATGGGCGATGGCATAGGCCGGCATCGTGAACTCCTGGGCAGGACGAAGGATTACGCGAGGATGCCGCCAGGCGCGACGCAGGTCACGCGATGCGCTCACCGCGATACCAGCGCTCGTGTGCGAGCGCGAGCATGGGGCGATCCTCGGGCGTGTCGCCGTAGGCGGTGATGCGCGCCGCGCCCGCGAGATCGCAGGCCTCGCGCACGCGGCGCACCTTCTCGTCGAGCACGCATTGCGCGCCGGCATAGCGCCCGGTCAGCACGCCGTCGACGCGCTCGAGCGACGAGCACAGCACCTCGATCCCGTGCGTGCGGCACCATGGCGCGAGGTACACGTCGAACGCACCGGACACGACGATGACGCGATCGCCATGCGCACGATGCGCCTCGACGCGCGCGAGCATGTCGGCGCGCAACAGGCCGGGCAGCACGTCGCGTGCGAAGGCCTCGCCTGCGGCATCGACACGTGCGGGTTCGGCTCCCGCGTAGGCATGGCGCGTGACGATCTCGCGCACGCGCGTCCCGGAGACGAGGCCCATGCGATAGCCGGCGACGTACGGCGCGAGCCGCCAGCGGCCGCGCAGGCGGTCCGGCGTGACGCTGGCGCGCACGAACGCCGGATACGTCTCCATGGTCGTCAGCGTGCCGTCGAAGTCGAAAAGGGCGAGATCCATCCCGCGATCATGACGCGCGGCGCGGCGATTGCGGAACCTGCGGCACGCGGCGAACCCCCGCACACGCGGTGGGCGTCGTGGCATGTGCATCCGTCCCGAGCGACGACGCGGCGGTGACGCGGTGAAACGGGTTCGGTGAAACGCGTCCGATACCGCCACGCGGACGATCACGGAGACGTCGTCGCCGTTGCGCGCGACCTCAGCCCTCGTTCCACTCCGCCAGGTGCAGGAGCACGCCGGCCGGGTCCCACACGTGCGTGACCAGTGCGCCGTACGGCTGCTGGCGCGGCGGCGCGACGCGGGCCTCGCCGTACTCGCCGGACGCGAGCGCGGCGGCGATCGCCTCGTGGCACGCACGCGCGTCGGCGACCGGGATGAACAGCATCGTGTTCTCGGCCCACTCCTTGAGGTAGCCGCGCTGCAGGTAGAAGCGACGCTCGGCATTCGCCATCAACGCGAGTTCGTGGTCGATGTACTCGACCTCCCAGCCGAGCCTCTCGTAGAACGCCTTCGAGGTCTCGAAGTCCTTCGACGGCAGGAACGGACGCAGGTCGGCGACACCGAGGTCGATGGGCTTGGCGGTGGTCATCGTCGTACTCCTCAGGCGCCGGCCACCGCAGCCTTCATCGCAGCGACCACGCCCGCGTAATCCTTCTGGCCGAAGATCGCCGAGCCGGCGACGAACGTGTCGGCGCCGGCACGTGCGATCTCGGCGATATTGTCGGCCTTCACGCCGCCGTCGATCTCGAGGCGGATGTCGCGGCCGCTGCGGTCGATCCGCTCGCGCACGCTGCGCAGCTTGTCGAGCGCGGACGGGATGAAGCTCTGCCCGCCGAAGCCCGGGTTCACCGACATGATGAGCACGAGGTCGAGCTTGTCGAGCACGTGGTCGAGGTAGTGCAGCGGCGTGGCCGGATTGAACACGAGGCCGGCCTTGCAGCCCGCGCCATGGATGAGCTGGATCGTGCGGTCGATGTGCTCGGACGCCTCGGGATGGAAGCTGATCGTGGTCGCGCCGGCCTTGGCGAAATCCGGAATGATGCGGTCGACCGGCTTGACCATGAGGTGCACGTCGATCGGCGCGGTGACGCCGTGCTTGCGCAGCGCCTCGCACACGAGCGGGCCGATCGTGAGGTTCGGAACGTAGTGGTTGTCCATGACGTCGAAATGGACCCAGTCCGCACCTGCGGCGATCACGTCGTCGACCTCGGCGCCGAGGCGTGCGAAATCCGCCGACAGGATCGACGGGGCGATGACGCAGGACTGCTTGGCCATGACGAGCTCCTCGGAGGCGGCGGCGATGCCGCGGATGCTCCGGCAAACACGGGGCACGGGCAAGCGCGCACCGTGTGGCATCGTGCCGCCGTCAGCGTGACCCCGGCACCGTGAGCGTGAGCACGATGCGTGGCTCGGACACGCGCGGATCGTCCGGACGCGGCAACGGCGATGCGCGACGGATCGCGCGTTCGACGGCCGCGGCAAGCACGGTGTCGTCGCAGGCGAGGCGTTCGATCGACGTGACCACGCCGTCGTCGCCCTGCTCGATCGCGACACGGCAACTCGTGCCGTCGAGTCCGGGCGGGAACACGAGGCTGGCCTGGATCGCATGGCGCACGGTGAGTGCATATGCGGTGCGCACCGAGGCGAGGTCGTCGTCGACAGCGCTCGCGGACCCGGCAACCAGCGTCGCCACGAGAGCAAGGGCGCGCGTCGCGTGACGCCGCAGCGCCGCATCCACGGCACCGTTCACGTGAAGCCGCGCTCGGCCTTGATGCGCTCGTAGGCCGCGTTGATCTCGCGTGCACGCGACTCGGCGCGGCTCTTGAGTTCGGCCGGCACGTTGCCGAGCTTGTCGGGGTGATGCTGGCTCATGAGCTTGCGGTAGGCACGCTTGATGTCGCGCGGATCGGCGTCGTGGCCGATGCCGAGCACCGCATAGGGATCGGTCGTCGGCGAGCCTGAAGGCGCGCGCTGCCCGCCGCCCCCCGGGCGCCCGCGCGGCGTCTCGTAACGCGGGCCGTAGCCCTTCATCGCGGCGATCGCACCGAGCTCGGCATCGCTGACCCCGAGCGCCCAGCACAGCTTGCGCACCATGCCGTGCTTGGCGACGGCGAGCGTGCCCTCGGCGTAGACGAGGTCGAGCAGCATGTCGAGCAGCAGGAACGCGAGGTCGCGCCGACCCTGCGTCCACGCCTTGAGCTCGGCCACCGCGAGGTGCACCTCGAACTCGGGCTGCTTGCCGACGTTGAAGCGCTCGATCGCCACGCGCCGCTGCTCGCTGTCGAGCTGCAGGCGCGACATCAGCGCCTCGGCCGCGCGGATCTCCTGCTCGGACACGCGACCGTCGGATTTCGACAGCGCACCCGCGAACGCGAACAACGGCCCGATGAACGAGCCTTCCTGCGTGCCGTGGCGCACGCGCTGCACGCTCATGTCGAAGAAGTGGCCGGCGATGCCGCCGATGACGAAGCCGACGGTGTTGCGGAAGATCAGGTAACCGATGATCGCGCCGACGATCTTGCCGATCCAGCTCATGCGCAGCGCTCCCCGCAGCGCGTGCACGCACAATCCGGCGC
The DNA here is from genome assembly GCA_029959555.1 of Lysobacteraceae bacterium PS02065. GTDB lineage: Bacteria > Pseudomonadota > Gammaproteobacteria > Xanthomonadales > Rhodanobacteraceae > Dokdonella. The sequence continues at coordinate 16,457 of JASCPI010000058.1, forward strand.
GCCGGCGGCGCGGGTGACACGAGGGACGATGGACGACGACGCGGCTGAAGGCATCCACGGATACCAGGGGGGATCGGACGTGCATTCTACCGTCCGCGACGCGGCGCGCGGGCGGTAGAATGCGCGCCCCGCCGCCGTACCGGATCCCTCGCCGTGCCCACCACGCTGTCCGCCTCGAACCTGCCCGGCCTCGACCTCGTCCACCGCGGCAAGGTCCGCGACGTCTACGCGCTCGACGCGGACACGCTGCTGCTCGTCGCGACCGACCGCCTGAGCGCGTTCGACGTCGTGCTGCCGGACCCGATTCCGGGCAAGGGCGAGATGCTCACGCAGATGTCGAACTTCTGGTTCGCGCTGACCGCCGAGGTCATGCCGAACCATCTGACCGGGCGCGCCGTCGCCGACGTGCTGCCGGCCGGCGTGGACGCCGCGACCTACCTGCGCCGCAGCGTGGTCGCACGCCGCCTCAAGCCCGTGCCGATCGAGGCGATCGCACGCGGCTACCTGATCGGCTCGGGCTGGAAGGACTACAAGGCGACCGGCTCGCTGTGCGGCATCGCGCTGCCGCAAGGCCTGCGCCAGGCCGAGCGCCTGCCGGAGCCGATCTTCACGCCGTCGACGAAGGCCGCGGTGGGCGACCACGACGAGAACATCGGTTTCGACGCGGTCGTCGCGAAGATCGGCGGCGACCTCGCCGAGCGCGTGCGCGACGCCACCCTGCGCATCTACCGCCACGCGGCCGCTTATGCGGCCGAACGCGGCATCATCATCGCGGACACCAAGTTCGAGTTCGGCACCGATCCGGAAGGCCGCCTCTACGTCATGGACGAGATGCTCACACCGGATTCGTCGCGGTTCTGGCCGGCCGAGCAGTACGCGGTCGGCACCAGCCCGCCGAGCTACGACAAGCAGTTCGTGCGCGATTACCTCGAGACGCTCGACTGGAACAAGACCGCGCCGGGCCCACGCGTTCCCGCGAACGTCATCGAGGCGACTGCGGCGAAGTACGCAGAAGCCCTGCAGCGCCTGGCCGGCATCACGCTCGACTGACGCGCTTATACTCGCCGCCATGGGCACGCCGAGGCGTCGCCCGGACTCTGCGGGGGGCGGAGCATGGCGCGCGGCATCGATGTGCTGAAGTTCTACCAGGCGTTCGGCCTCGAACCGGGCGCCGGCATCGACGACCTGCGCCTGGCCTACCGGCGCCGCGTCGCCAAGCTGCATCCGGATCGCTATGCGCATCACGATCCGATCTCGGCCAAGCTCGCCGGCGAGGAGCTCACGCGCCTGACCGTGCTGTACGACGCCGGCGTCGATTTCCATCGCCAGCATGGCCGCCTGCCCGGCGCCGCACCGGTCGGCGGCGAGGCCCCGGCCGCCCGTCCCGTCAGCCCGTCGGCGTACGCGCCACCTCCCCCGTCACGCCGCCGCACGGGCTTGCGCACACCGCTGCTCGTGCTCGCCTGCGGCGCCGCATTCGGCGCTTGGTACGCGTGGCGGGACGCCGATCGCACCGATGCCGCTCCCTACGCCTCGCCCTCGGCGCATGCCCCGTCGCCGGCCAACGGCCGCAATGCACCGCCCGCCGGCAGCAGCTCGCCGGGCCTGTACATCGGCATGCGCGCCGAGGACGTCGTGCGCCAGGAAGGCGAACCGATCGAGCGCGGCGAGCGGCGCTGGGACTACGGTCCGTCCTGGGTGATGTTCCACCAGGGCCGCGTGATCGAGTGGTACAGCTCGCCGCTGCGTCCGCTGCGCATCGCGCGCATCGCCCCTGTCGAACCCGCGGCCGCGCCGAAGCCCTGAGCCGGCGTGCTGCGACGCGCCTTTCGGGTCGCGGGCCGGCGCACTAGACTTCCCGCATCCGCGTACCGGAGCCGTCGCCATGCGTACCGTCAACGAGTGGTTCGGCCACTACAGCCAGGATCACCGCAATCCCACCAACCGGCTGATCCACTGGGTCTGCGTGCCGGCGATCCTGTGGTCGGTGCTCGCCGCGCTGTGGGTGATCCCGGTGTCGCCGTCGATCGGCCGCCCGGGCTTCTGGTGCATGCTCGCGATGGTCGCGGCGTTCGCGTTCTACTGGAAGATGTCCAAGCCGATCGGCCTCGCGATGCTGCTCGTGTTCGTCGTGCTCGGCGGCATCACCGAAATCCTGTATCGCCAACTCGGCCCGCAGATGTTGCTGTGGAGCGCGATCGGCGTGTTCGTCGCCGCGTGGATCGGGCAGTTCATCGGCCATGTCATCGAGGGCGCGCGCCCCTCGTTCTTCACCGACCTCGCCTACCTGCTGATCGGTCCCGCGTGGCTGGCCGGCAAGGTCATGCGCCGCTTCAACATCGCCTACTGATCCGCGCGCAGGCGGCTTTGACGCCGCACCGCGGCACCGCTACGGTGACGCGGCCTCCACGCTCCGACACGCCGCCATGCCGCACACGCGAGAGATGCATCGTTCCGGCCGCATCGGCTGGCTTCGTGCGGCCGTGCTCGGCGCCAACGACGGCATCGTCTCGACCGCCAGCCTGATCGCGGGCCTGGCCGCGGCCGGGACGGGTACGCAAGGCCTCGCGCTCGCCGGCGTCGCCGGACTGGTCGGCGGCGCGTTGTCGATGGCCGCGGGCGAATACGTGTCGGTCAGCTCGCAGGCCGACCTCGAACACGCCGATCTCGCGATCGAGCGCCGCGAGCTCGCCACCGAACCGCAGCACGAGCTGCGCGAGCTCGCCCTGATCTACGAGCGCCGCGGCCTCGACGCCACGCTCGCCGCGCAGGTCGCCGAGCAGCTCACCGCACACGATGCGCTGCAGGCGCACGCGCGCGACGAGCTCGGCATCACGCCCGAACAGCGCGCACGTCCGCTGCAGGCCGCGGCGGCCTCGGCCGGTGCGTTCTCGATCGGCGCGGCGCTGCCGCTCGCCTGCGCGGTGTTCGCACCCGAGACGGCGCGACTCGGCATCGTCGTCGGCGGATCACTCGCCTGCCTCGCCCTGCTCGGCGCGGTCGCCGCACGCGCCGGCGGTGCGCCGATGCTGCCGGGTGCCACGCGTGTCGTCGCCTGGAGCGCGCTCGCGATGGGCGCGACGGCGCTGATCGGCCGCCTCTTCGGCGTGGCGATCGGCTGAGGCACTACGCACGACGGGACGGCCCGCGTATCGTCGCGGGTTCCATCCAGGGAGCAACGACATGCCCACAAGGATCCGGTGGCTGGCACCACTGCTCGCGCTCGCAGGCGCATCCGCCCACGCCGCCGAAGGCGGCTACTTCGCGACCTTCACGCTCGACGGCGCGCACGTGCGGGAAGCCTCGCTCATGGCGATGCCGGCGTACGAGGCGCCGCGCGGCACACCCGTGCATGACGGCTGGTCGCTGCGCGTGCTCGACGCCGCGGGCGCCGAACTGGCCGCCGTGCCGGTCGGCGATCCTCTGCGCCGCACGACGCACGCGCCGCGCGAAGGCGCGCTCGCGGCACGCGTGCCCGCGCTCGCAGCGGCCGCGACCCTCGAACTCGTCGACGCATCGGGCCGTGTCGCATGGCAGGGCCCGCTCGATGCCGCGACGCGCGAAGCCGCGCGCGCGAAGGCGGACGAGATCGGCGCGCAACTCGCCGCATCGATGCCGGCGGACGCCAAGCGCGCGAGCTCCCCGGAGCTGCCGCGGCTCGAGGCGTTCCGCAACGCGGGCGGCCTGTCCGCCGCGGTCGCCGCGCTCGGCACGACGTCGACACCCGAGGCACGCGATGCCGCCGATGCGGCGCTGCGCCGCTTCGGTGATCGCCGCCGCGCGCAGCTCGCCGCACACACGGCACCGGCCGCCAAGGCGACGACGCAGGTGAATGCGCTGCGCGAGCTCTCGGGCATCGTGCGCAGTGCCGGCGGCGAGGCGATCGCCGACGTGACGGTTCGCGCGACGCGCGCCGACAGCGGCGCCTACGTACTGTCGACGCGCACCGATGCCGACGGCCGCTACGAGATGAAGATCGCGGACGGCACCTACCTGCTCGAGATCGACTCGGGGGCACGCGAATCACTCGGCGTGGACAACCGCCTCTACGTCGGCGCCCGCTTCGACACGCCGGTCACCGTCGCCGGCAACGTCGTGCGCGACCTCGCGCTGCCGGTGGCCGAGCGTACGCTGACCCTCGTCGTGAACTGGGACGTGCGCATCACCTCGACCGCCGAGGTGCGCGTGCGCCGCGATGGCACAACACTCGCGCGGCCGCGCCTCGGGCGCTGGGACAGCGCCGGCTGCACGGCCACCGCATGCACCGCGACATGGACGCTGCGCATCACCCCCGGCACCTACGACTTCGACGTCGAGATCGTCACGGCCGGTGTCGCGACACGCACGGTGGCACAGGTCGATCTCGCCTCGTCGAACCGGCGCATCGACGTCGACGTGGCCGCGTCGCCGCCTGCGTGGGACGGTCGCCTGCAGAAGGTGGACGGAACGCCGTACGCCGATGCACCGGTGTTCGTGTTCGACGCACTCGGACGTTATCGCGCAGCGGTCAGCTCCGGATCCGACGGCCGTTTCTCGGTGCCGGCCGGCGACGGCTGGACCGTCGAGTTCAGCGCCTCGGCGACCGATCGCGGCATCGGCAAGCGTGTCGTGCTCGGCGCCGTCGCCGGTGCACCCCCGGTCGTCACGCTCGACGATCCGGGCATCGCGGTTTCAGGCACGGGATCACCGGTGCGCCTGTTCACCGGTGCGTCGAGTGACCGCGTGCGGCTGCTGTACCTCTCGGAAGGCTATACGGCCACACCCGAAGCGTTCACCGACGGCAACGGCAACGGGATGTGGGACGGCATCCTCTGGTACGACACCAACGGCAACGGCCGCTACGAGGCCGCGAACGACTTCGTCGACGTCTACGGCAACGCCGCGCTTCCCGCGGAAGGCAGCGTGCCGAACACCACCGCGAACGAAGCATTCGCCGACACCAGCGGTGACGGCTTTCCGAACTTCGACGACCGCGCGCTGTTCCTGCGCAACGCGCGCGACCACCTGCGCGGCCTGTTCGGCACCGACTACTGGGACCGCAATGCGCACCGTTTCCAGGCCGACGCGGCGTTCGTCGCGTCGCCGCAATCGGGCATGACCGTCACCGCGGAGGACGGCACCGTCGTCAAGCGCGCGAACACGCTGTTCAACGCGCGCATGAGCATGGAGCGCCAGATCATCGAGCTCGACCGCACGCGTGCGATGCAGATGGCGCAGCAACTCTTGCCGGGCTTCGACGAGCTCGTCGTGCTGGTCAACCTGCCGGTCGTCGCGGGGCGCGCGACGCAGACCGTCGGCGCGAATCCGGGATCGATGGTCACACGCGGCGGCTACCACGGTGTCGATCTCGACGATCCGGTCGCGGGCCACGAGATGGGCCACTTCATCGGCGACCTCGGTGACGAGTACGAGGAACTGTTCACGACGATCGATCCGGCCGACCACTACCCGAGCGCGAACGTGACGCTCTCGATCGACCGCGCCACGGTGCCATGGGGCGCGCTGCTGTCGCCGGGCGACCTGCCGATGCGCGTGCCGCAGGAAGGCATCGGCCTGTTCGAGGGCGCCGACTACGTGCAGGGCGGCGCCTACCGGCCGAGCTGGAACTCGATGATGCGCTACGGCGTGCTGTTCAACGCACCGTCGCGCACGGCGCTCGACGCGGGTTTCGGTCGTTTCGTGACGCCGCTGCCGCCGGCGCCGACGCCCGGCAACTGGTACGACCGCCGCCGCAGTGGTCACGGCTTCGACCTGCAGCTCGTGCGTCGCGACGCGACGGCAGGCGACGTCTACTACGCCGTGTTCTACACCTACGACGCGCTCGGCGTGCCCGAGTGGTACGTCGCCCTCGCGAACTGGCGCGACGGCAAGCTCGTGCCGGGTGCGGACGCCAACGGCAACACGCTCACGCGCATCCGCTACGACGCCACGCGACCGCCCGGCCAGCGCGTCGTGCCCGATGCGACGGTGCCGGGCCAGATCGAGTTCGACTTCGCCCAGGTCGACGCGTGCCGCACCCCCGATCGCGCCGGCGCGCCCGCGCTCGCGCGCGTCACGTGGCGCATCCGCGCGGAGACCGCGACGTGGTGCATCGAGCCGCTCGTGCTGACCGAGGGCTACCGCGCGGGACGCAACCTTTCCGGGCACTGGTCCTCGCCCGGGGACGGCGGCTGGGGCTTCGAGGCCGTGACCACGCCGAACGCGGATCCGTCGCAGCCGCCGGGCCTCATCGTCTACCTCTACTACCCGACCGCCGACGGCAACATCCGCTGGGCCACCGCGAGCACGCCGTCCTACGTGCCGGGCCAAGGCCTGCCGCTGCTCGAGATCACGAGCGGCTATTGCCGCACCTGCGTGTCGCCACCGTCCACCGGCGTGCGCACGATCGGCACGCTGACGCCGAACCTCGGGGCTGCGCTGCGCGAGAGCCCGGCATCGGCGACCAACCGCGTGACCATCCGCATCGACGGCGGCGGCGACGTGCGCTTCGAGCGCAGCGACGCGCCGGTCACGCTGCTGTCGCAACCGCCGGGCACCTGAAGGTCGAATGGCGGCACCGCGGGACGGGATGCGATCCTTGCCGGATCCTCCCGTCCCGGATGCCATCGATGTCGACTTCGCAGGAAACCTGGTCCGCACGCTTCGCGCTGCGCTGTTCGGCGTGGGCGGAACGCTGGTTTCCCGATGCGTGGGTGTTCGCGGCGCTGGCAGTGGTCATCGTCGCGGTCGCGGCGCTCGTCATCGGCGCGACGCCGACCACCATCGCGGTCGCGTTCGGCGAAGGCTTCTGGAGCCTGATCCCGTTCACGATGCAGATGGCGTTCGTCGTCATCGGCGGCTACGTGGTCGCGAGTTCGCCCGCGGCGGGCCGCCTCATCGACCTGCTCGCCCGCGTGCCGTCGACGTCGCGCGGCGCGGTGTGCTGGGTCGGCCTCGTGAGCATGCTCGCCTCGCTGCTCAACTGGGGTTTCAGCCTCGTGTTCGGCGGCCTGCTCGTGCGCGCGCTCGGTGCGCGCACGGAACTGCGCATGGACTACCGTGCGGCGGGTGCGGCCGCTTACCTCGGCCTCGGTGCAGTGTGGGCGATGGGCTTGTCGTCGTCGGCGGCGCAGCTGCAGGCCAACCCGAAGAGCATCCCGGCCTCGCTGCTGCCGATCACGGGCGTGATCCCGTTCTCCGAGACGATCTTCCTGTGGCAGTCGATCGGCCTCACCGCGATCCTGATCATCGTCTCGCTGGTGGTCTCGTTCGTGACCGCACCGAGCGCCGCCGCGGCGCGCGATGCCGAGGCCTGCGGCGTCGACACCACGCCGCCGCCGGCGCCCGACAACAAGCCCTCGCGTCCCGGCGAATGGCTCGAGTACAGCCCTATCCTGACCGTGCTGCTCGCCGCGCTCGCCGCGGGCTGGCTCGTGCACGAGTTCGCGACCAAGGACGCGATCGTCGCGATCTCGAACCTCAACACCTACAACTTCCTGTTCATCATGCTCGGCGCGCTGCTGCACTGGCGCCCGCGGCGCTTCCTCGATGCGGTCGCGCGCGCGGTGCCGAGCACCTCGGGCGTGCTGATCCAGTTCCCGCTGTACGGCTCGATCGCGGCGATCCTGACCACCGCAAAGAACGGCAGTGGCGATACCGTCGCGCACCACCTGTCCGAGATGTTCGTGAGCATCGCCTCGCACGACACGTTCGCGGTGATCATGGGCACGTACTCGGCCGTGCTCGGCTTCTTCGTGCCGTCGGGCGGCGGCAAGTGGATCATCGAGGCGCCGTACGTCATGCAGGCCGCCAACGATCTGCAGTACCACCTTGGCTGGGCCGTGCAGATCTACAACGCCGCCGAGGCGCTGCCGAACCTCATCAACCCGTTCTGGATGCTGCCGCTGCTCGGCGTGATCGGCCTCAAGGCGCGCGACATCATCGGCTACTCGTTCGTGCAGCTGCTCGTGCACATCCCGCTGGTGCTGTTCCTGCTGTGGATCTTCGGCCAGACGCTCACGTACAGCCCACCGGCCATGCCGTGACGGCCCCACGACTGTCCGGGGAAAATGCGCACACCGCAGCGGAGCTGTTGCGCGGTACCTCCCGCCGCTCGGCGTCGCGCGACGTCACAGGCTCGACGCGTCCTCCGCAGTCGCGTTGCGCTTGAGCCCCTCTCCCTCCGTGGGAGGGGTTGGGGAGAGGGTGCGGGACCGTGACCACGTCCGATCATCGTCGCGATCCCGGACCCTCATCCGGGCCTGCGGGCCACCCCGTATCGGGGTACGGGGCAGGCTCTTCTCCCGGTGGGAGAAGGGAAAGACGCGCGGTCTCGAGACGCGGTCGGGCAACAGGATGTACGCCGGTTTGCTCAGCGCTCGGCCCTGCGCTTGCGCGGCGGCTTCGCCACGGGCTTGGGCGCGCAGGCTTCGGTCGCGATCAGCAGTGCGCGCAGGCGCTCGGGGTCGTCGAGCAGTTCGTCGGCGAGCGGGTACGGCTTGCCGCCCGGGTAGAACGGCCGCGCCGGCAGGTCGGCCGTGAGCGCCTGCGTGCCGTCGAAGGCCTTCACGTACAGACTGTTGTCGGCCGCGAACGCGACCACCCGGCCCGACAGGTACAGCGCGTACTCGCCGAACATCCTGCGCGAGGTCAGCCGGCCCTCGAGGCCGGCCTGCTCGGCCACGTAGTCGATGAAGGATCGGTCGGTGGCCATGGCCTGCTCCGGAAGATTCGCGGTCGACAGCCTGCCGCATGACAGGCGCGGCGACCAGCCGTGCCGCGTGACGAGTCCGACGGCACGTCGCGTCGACGAGGCGCGCGACGCGCCGCCGGTGCGTCGTCAGGCGCGCGCCGGCAGCAGGCGCGGGTTGCGCAGCACGGCCGCCGAGAACAGCGACACGAGCACGCCGACCGGGAAGATCTCGATGAAGGTCATCGGCAGGCGCAGCAGCGGGTTGCGGTACATCGTCTCGAACTCGGAGGCCTGGCGCTGCGCCGCCGCGAGTGCGTCGCCGGTAAGGCCCTGCGACGTCGCCTGCTCGACGAACAGGCGCGCGAACATCGCCGCGAAGTCCTTGCCGATCACGAGCATCGTGAGCTCCCAGGCCAGCACGTAGACGAGGCTCGCGACGAGGCTGATGCCGAGACCGAGGCCGAGCGCGGTCCAGAAACGGATCACGCCGCCGCCGGCACTGTCACGGTGGCGCTTCACGGCCACGAACACGACCGACAGCGCGACCAGCATCGACGCGTAGCCGAGCGCCATGCCGTAGTCCATCGGCGGCTCGCCGTCGAACACGAGGCTGACGATGAACAGCGCGGTGCCGGCGATCGCGCCCGCGATCAGGCCGTAGGTGAGGAGCGTGCGTCCCATGGGGTGTCCTTGCGAAGTGGAAGGGGCCGCCATTGGGCGGCCGTCGCGGGCCCGGCACCATCGTCCGGAAGGGTGATTTCGACGCGTTCACCCGTACGGAACGGCGTCACGGCACGAGGCCGAGCTCCCTCGCGCGCCGCAGCGCGTCGGTCCGCCGCCGCGCGCCGAGCTTCTCGAACAGGTTCGAGATGTGCGTCTTCACGGTGTTCGGCGACACGTGCAGGCGCGCCGCGATCTCCTTGTTCGAGTGCCCGGCGGCGATCTCGGCCAGCACCTCGAGCTCGCGCGCGCTGATGCCGAGCACGGCCTGTGCCTGCGGATTGCCCGCCTCGCCCTCCTGCACCGGCGCGCGGCGCGCGAGCAGGCGCGCACCGGTCCAGATGCCGAGCAGCAGGAACAGCCCTGCGAACAGCACGTCGAACACCGAACCCGGCGCGCTGCGCACGACGCGGTGGTAATCGAGCCACTGCAGCGCGAGCGTGCCGAGGGCGAGCAGGACGCCGTAGAGGATCAGGCGCTTCGTCACGGACGAGCTCGGCGTTCGTCGATAGGAGTGCGCGCAGCCGGACCGGTCACGAGCCGGTGGCCGGAGATGAAGTCGCGGCTGTGCGGATATCCGAACGCATCCGCCGCCGTCCGGGGAGAATCCGCGGAACGCGTGGCGTCGTCAGCGGCGCGGTCGCATGTTTCCCGGCGTGCAGCGTCGCGAGATCGCACAGGTCCGTCATGCCCTCCCGGAGTGGCGTTGCGCTCGAGCCCCTCTCCCTCCGGGAGACGGGTTGGGGAGAGGGTGCGGGATCGTGACGACGCCCGATCACTGTCGCGATCGCGGACCCTCATCCGGCCCTTCGGGCCACCTTCTCCCGAGGGGAGAAGGGATAGAGCGCGCGCGATGCCATGCCGCCGCCAAACGGGGCGGCATCCCGGCTTTCGTCGTCGGAAGCCTGACGCGGCAACGCCTTCCAGACCTTGTTTCGAACGTTCTCCGCACCGTGGTGCACGCATTTCGGCACGACGACGCGACCAACAGGCAGCCTTGCGCTTGGCATATCGACGGTCCATCGCGTCCGGCAAGGTGACGCATCGCGAACGCGATGCCGTGCGCCTACGATATCGCAGGGCTCGCCGCGTGCCGAGCGCGGTCACGACAGGCGCTTGCCCGCCGCACACGCCTCGACGAGCTTCGCGAGCCGCGCCGCACGCGTCTCGGGCTTTTTCGCCTTGCAGATCCAGTGCTGCACGAGCTTGCGGTAGCCCGGCGGAGCGCTCTCGAAGTACGCCCACGCCGCCTTGTCGCGTTTGAACGCGCGCACCTCGTCGGCCGAGAGCTCCTCGGTCACCTCGAGCTCGTGGCAATAGACCTTCGAACGCGCTTCGCTGCGGTGTGCGAACGCGGCGAGGCCAGCCGGCGTCATGCGGCCTTCGCGCTGCAGCGCCTCCATCTTGGCGATGTTGACCGCGCTCCAGATCGAGGTCGGTTTGCGCGGCGTGAAGCGGATCGTGTAGGTCGCGTCGTCGATGCGCTTGCGCACACCGTCGATCCAGCCGTAGCACAAGGCCTCGTCGACCGATTCCGACCACGACATGCTCGGCGTGCCGGAGCCGACCTTGTGGAAACCGACGAGCAGCTCCTTCGCTGTCGAGGCATGTGCGGCGAGCCAGCGGCGGAACGCGGCGCCGTCGCGGAAGAAGGTCGGCGTGCTCATGCGTACTCTCTTGCGGTGGCCGGCGACACGCTCCGTTCGATCGCGAAGACGACGCGCGTACCGTCGCGCTCGATCGACACCTCGTCACGCGATACGCGGATGGTGCGCCATGTCTCGTGCAGGCCGGCACCCTCGATCTCGACCGCATCGTCGCCCGAGGCGCGGTACGCGAGCACGACCGCGCACACGGGGCCGTCGACGGTGCCGAGCGTGGCGGCGACGTGACCGTCTTCGTGGAAGCGATACGCCTCGATCATGCTCGACGACCGCAGACGCAGCGTGCAGTCGAGCGGCACGGGCGAAGGCGTGCCCGTGACGAGCGCCCCGTGCTTGCCGTCCGCATCGCGCATGCCATGGCGCTCCGTCAGCGGACCGCGATGGCGCGCGGGCGCGCCGCGGTCGCGAGCCGATGCCCGAGCCATGCCATCGGCAGGTAGGCCAGCACGAGATCGACGATGCAGAACCACAGCGGCGCGGGCAGCATGAACACGCTCGCGATGCCGCCGCACAGGAACAGCACGCCGATCACGCTCGCGGGAATCGGCGAGCGGTTCGGCGCGAGCAGGCTCGCGACGAAGGCGCCGGCCAGCGTGCCGAGCGCGTGGGCGAGGAACGGGAACAGGAAGTGCCGCGGTTCGAACAGGTGCAGTGACGCGGTGAGCCCTTCGGCCGTCGTCACGTCCGCACCCGTCGGCGGCGTGACCACGTGCGGACCGAGCAGGACGAGCCCCATGTTGACCGCGCTGCCGGCGACGAGGCCGATCACCACGGCGAGCACCATGAGCACTGCGTTCTTCATCGACGCCCTCCGTGTCGGGCCCTCGCACCGGCGCCCGCTGGATGGACGGGCACCCCACCCGTCCTGCGGCGCCATCGTACGCCGACCGCGGATGAAATCGACGGCCGAGGTGCTTAGCCCCGCGCGTGGACCAGTGCGATCGCCGCGATCGTGAACAGCACGATCCAGGACAGGTGGCGTCCGCGCGTGATCACGAGCGGCAACACGCCCGCGGCGAGCGAGGTCCAGCCGATCACCGCGAGCACGCCTGCACGCGTGATGCCGTCCGGCTCGGCGGCCTGCCACAGCAGCACCGCCATGCCCCACCACAGCAGCGTGGTCAGGTGCCAGGCGAAGCGCAGCGTGCGCGTCGTGAACGCGGTGCCGCCGAACAGCTTCGGCAGGTCGGCGCGACGGAACAGACGCACGAGGATGTAACGCTCGCCGAGTACCGAATGGGCGAGACCGAGCAGGAACGCGAGGATCGCGGCGATGTGGAGCGGGCTCATGGCGATCCCTGACTCGGCTGCAGGGTGAGGATCATGGTCATGACGTGGCCGCGACGACGCATCCGCGCCTCCACGCCGTGGGGGGGGGGGCGCCGCGCCCCCCCCCCCCCCCGACCGACAAACCCCCCCCCGCGCGCGCCC